>JAJDCO010000014.1 GCA_029260795.1 Planctomycetota bacterium
GTCGAAGGAGCGTGCGGCCACCTCGTCCGAGATCGCATGGAGAAGACCGGCATGCGATGGACGATTGAAGGCGCCCAAGCAATCCTCGATCTCCGAGCCGTTGACAAGAACGGTGACTGGCAGGAGTTCTGGAGATACCGAGCCGACCGAGAGCATCGCCGACTCTATGGCAACGCCGCCTGAAACGGTCAACAAGGATCACATGCGCCCGTTTCCTTGTCGCGAGGGATCGCGAGCGGATCGAGTGAAGTACGCTTCAGCCGGATGAGCCCGAATTGTTTAGGTTCGGGAGACGACTGGTCGATGAGTGATGTTGATTGATCCACTGCTCCGGCGACAATCCGGCGTACACGGCGAAGCACGCTGAGGAGTGGGTTCTTGCGGTCAGTTCAGGAGATTGTTGCATTCGCAGCGCAACTGGCTCTGATGATGGGTTTCGCCTGTGGATGAAATCCTGAGAGAAGAATTCCTGGTCGAGAGCTGTGAGAACCTCGACCAACTTGATCGAGATCTGGTCGAGCTGGAGCGAGACCCGTAGCGGGAGCAGCCGGATGACAAGCGGTCCAGAACCAGTCCGCCGGAGCGCAGGTCCTTTGCGTCGTTTGCCGCTCGAGCTCGGGAAGGCTGCCTTCGTGATGTTCGTGCTCGAGCTGGGTCTGATGGCCTTGCTCGAGAACATGGAGCTCTCCCCCATGCAGGGAGCGCTCCTGGACAGCTTTCTCCTGGCTGCTCTGGCGATGCCAATCCTCTGGGCGCTGGGCTTTCGCACGAGGCAGCAGTTCTCACGGGAGGATCTGCGCACGACGGCTCGGGGCGAGCGCTGGACCTATCTCGCGCTGACTCTCCAGGTGGCTCTCGTCGCATCGATCGCGGTCGTCTACGGATTGAGTCTGTCGGGGCGGGAGTACTCGACCCGGGTCGTGAATCTCGCGGGCCGTCAGCGGATGCTCTCTCATTCCGTCGCGCGCGAGGCGTCGCTCTGGACAGCGAATCGGCGAGACGATGCCGATTCCGCCGCGAAGCATCTCTCGAATCTCCGGTCGGACTCCGCCGAGATCGAGAGGAACTTCGAGGCATTGATCGAGGGAGACATCGAGCGGGACATTCCGAGATGTGAGGACCGAGGGCTCTGTCGCCGGCTGACGATTGCGCACGAGTACTGGTATCGGCTGCGCCGCCTTCTCCCTCTGAACTCTGAAGATCTCCTCGAGGACGAAAACGAGGCTCTCGAGACGTCGACGGCGGATCTCGTGGGACTGCTGGATCACTTCATTCTGCTATTAGAGGAACGGAGCGCTGAGCAGCACTCCATGATGTCCTCCGCGCTTCAGCTGATCGTCTCTCTGGCGACGATCGTGAGTGCTCTCCTCGTCGCCTCGTTCATCTCGATGAACCGAAGTCGCAAGAGGGCTGTGGATGCTCTCAGACACAGCGAGGCGCGGTTCCGTCACACGCTACGTGCGGCGGCTGACGCCATTCTCTCGATCGATTCGAAGGGGCGCATCTGCGAGATCAACGACGCAGCGTCCAGGATGTTCGGCTGGCAGCAGGACGAGCTCCTCGGTCAGGATCCCTCGATGCTCGCTCCCGAGGCCGATCGCGACCGGCAGCGATCAGCGATCGCGAGCTTTTTCGAGACGAGAGAGGGCCGCCTCAGTAGCTGGCACGGAGCAGAGCTGCGGGCGGTCGATCGGTCGGGCCGCGTCTTCGATGTCGAGGCATCGTTCGCCGAGATCGTCATCGATGGCGAGCAGATCGTCACGGGTGTCTTCCGCGACGTGACTGAGCGCAAGAGGTCTCAGGAGCTCCTCTCCGAGCTCAACAGCTCGCTCGCGGCCACGCTGGACAAACAGCGGGAGCTCACGATCGCGGCCAAGCAAGCCAGCATGGCCAAGAGCCAGTTCCTCGCCAACATGAGCCACGAGATACGAACACCGATGAACGCGGTCATTGGCATGACCAGCCTGCTCCTCGAGACCGAGCTCGACCCCGAGCAGCGCGAGGGCATCGAGACGGTACGCTCCAGCGGAGAAGCCCTCCTGTCGACGATCAATGACATCCTGGACTTCTCCAAGATCGAGTCCGGCAAGATGACGCTGGAGCAGCATCGATTCGACCCGAGGACCTGCGTCGAGGACGCCCTCGATCTCTTCAGAACGACGGCCGATCAGAAGGGGGTCTACCTCGCCGCCCTGATCGATGGATCGATCCCAGAGCGCTGCATCGGCGACTCGACGCGCCTCCGCCAGGTGCTCGTCAATCTCGTGGGGAACGCGATGAAGTTCACCTCGAAAGGTGAGGTCATCGTCGAGGTCGGCGCCAGAAGAACCGGCTCGGAGGGCGCGGCACAGCAGCAGCTCGTCGAGCTCCATTTCTCCGTCCGGGACAACGGGATCGGCATCGCGCCGGATCGTGTCGAGCACATCTTCGAGCCGTTCGCTCAGGCCGACGCAACGACTACCAGGAAGTTCGGCGGGACCGGGCTGGGCCTCTCTATCTGCAGGAGGCTGTGCGAGATGATGGGTGGGAGCATACGAGTCGAGAGCGAGGAGGGACGAGGAACAACGTTCCGTTTCTCGGTGAGCGTCGCTCGAGATGCGGATGCATCGCCGAGGGAGATCGAACCCTCCCTCCGAGGGCTGAAGGTCCTGGCGGTCGACGGCCGATCGACGGGAAGGCTGCTCATCGAGCAGATGGGCGCCGGGCTCGGGATCGCCGTCTCGACGACGGAAACCGTCGACGACGCCCTCGATCGGATCGCCAATGAGCCCTTCGGCGCCGTCATCATCGATGGCGCGATGTGCATCGAAGACCTCGACCGCCGAGTCCGCGAGGCCGCTGGCGGCCAGAGCATCGCCCTCATCACGATCGGAACCCAGAGAGAGAAGATCGACGCCTCGAGGGGAAAGAGAGGACATCTCAAGACGATCTTGACCCGCCCCCTCCGTATCGATCGCCTCGCCGAGGCGCTGCTCGGCGCCACCGGAGCCCCTCGAAGCAAGCCCTCCAAGAGCGATGACACCGATACCCTGCTCGCGGAGCGGCATCCCCTGTCCATCCTTCTCGCCGAGGACAACGTCGTCAATCAGAAGGTCGGGACACGAATGCTTCAGCGGCTGGGCTATCGGGCCGACGTCGTGTCCAACGGCCTCGAGGCCATCGAAGCACTCGAGAACCGCTCGTACGACGTGATCTTGATGGACATCGAGATGCCCGAGATGAACGGCCTCGAGGCGACCAGGATCATCATCGGCAGGTGGAGCATTGATCGCAGACCCTGGATCATCGCCATTACCGCCCGAGCGATGGCGGGAGATCGAGAGGAATGCCTCGAGGCCGGGATGAACGATTACCTCAGCAAGCCGATCCGCCTCGAGGACCTCAGACAGACCCTCGGCCGCTGCCCGCTTACGGGCTCCACTCGATCGAAACCGAATAGCGACCGAACCGACCCACGCCATCCGGTCTAGACTAGTTTCTGTTGGGAATGGCGGATCGCCCTGAAAACAGGGGAGATTCATAAAACAGGCCTACCCTTAGTCGCGTTCTGCTCGTATGAAGTAATGCACTATAACTCATTCGAGCAACGACCTTGGAAGGCCTGTCATGCGTCTGAAGAGTGATCCGCAGAGAGCTCTGAGCTTTCGCGAGTCCGAGCTGGAGATCACGCGGGAGTATTATAAGCGATACGACAGGATCCACGAGATCCTTCAGGAGCTTCCTGAGCTGACGTCCCTTGTTCATCACGACTTCGAGAAGCACTACGGAAAGTGCAAGAAGGGGCGGGGCTCGAAGTGCCCGTCGGAGCAGGTTCTTCGCATCTTCGTGGTGATGCAGCGCGAGGCGTGGACCTTGCGGGAGACCGTGGTGCGCATCGATGACAGTGCGGCACTCCGCGAGTTCGTCGGGATCGGAGGATGCGGTCGGATGATCGACTTCACGACACTGGACAAGCTGTTCAAGGCGGTGGAGCCCGAGACTTGGGAGGCGATCAACGCCGGGTTGGCTGGATGGGCCGTGGACTCGGGAGCCATCGCTGGCTCG
>JAJDCO010000131.1 GCA_029260795.1 Planctomycetota bacterium
CGTAAGCGTCCGACGAAGTCCATCTTCCCGCGCCGGGGGTGATCGGTGACCCTTGAGGGCTGCTCAGGCGGTACCCAAGGAGGTGGACGATGGCGCGAGAAGACGGTCGGACGGTGCGGGCGCGGGAGCGCGAGGAGTGGATGCGAGAGCTCGTCGCGGAGTACGAGCGCGGTGATGAGACGCAGCAGGAGTTCTGCGATCGGTACGGGATGTCGGTCAGCTCACTGCAGTGGTGGAAGCGGGAGCTGAAGCGGAGAGTCCAGCGACCGGAGGCGGTGCCGGTCGAGCCTTCGAGTTTCCTGGCCGTGGATGTGGTCGGTGAGGCTGGTCGCGACGCGAGCGACGTCGACTGCTACGAGTTGGCTCTGGAGTCGGGCGCCATCCTCCGGATCCCCCAATCGTTCGACGCCGTCTCGCTCGAGCGCCTTCTTGGAGTGCTCCGGGGATGTTGACGCTGCCGAAGACGGTGCGCGTGTACCTGGCGGCCGGCGCCACCGACATGAGGAAGTCGTTCGATACGCTGGCCGCTCTCGTGGACCAGGTGATCGGGGAGGACCCTCTTTCGGGTCATCTCTTCGCGTTCTCGAATCGAGCTCGGAATCGCGTGAAGATCTTGCTCTGGGACGGTTCGGGGTACTGGCTGTTCGCCAAGCGTCTGGAGAAGGGGACGTTCGCGTGGCCACCCGCACCCGATGACCAGAGACGGATCGAGATGACTTCGGAAGAGCTCAGCTTGCTTCTCTCAGGCATCGATCTTCGGGACGCGACGCGCCGCCGCTGGTACTCGCGTCGAGCCTGACGAGAAAAATCTGATGAAACCTTCATTGGAGGCTTGAAGCTCGAGAGCGCGACGATATCTTTGTCGGCATGGCGTCGTCATCGGACAAGATCAAGCTCCTCGAGCAGCAGGTCGAGCTTCAGAAGCAGCAGATCGACGTCCTCACGAAACTCCTCGCCCAGAGGGATCGGGACACCGAACGGCTCCAGCATCGACTCGACCTTCTCCTGCGCCAACGCTTCGGTCGGAGCTCCGAGAAGCTGCCCAGTGGGCAAGGCGAGCTCTTCGCCCTCGAGGAAGACGAGTCCGACGAGTCCGATGAGCCTGAGGCGACGGAGGAAGAAGAGCCTTCCTCAGGTGACGAGCCGGCGAAGAAGTCCCGGCACAAAGGGCGGCAGAAGCTTCCCCCCGATCTGCCTCGGAAGAGGACCGAGATTCATCCCGATCCGCAGAGCTGCATCTGCGAGTACTGCAACGAGGCGATGTCGCCAATCGGGGAAGAGGTCAGCGAAAGGCTCGACTACGAGCCGGCGTCGTTCTTCGTCGTGGAGACGGCTCGAGTCAAGTACGGCTGCCCGACCTGCCAGATCGGAGTCGCTTGCGCGGAGCTGCCGCCCGAGCCGATCGAAAAAGGGATGCCCGGCCTCGGGCTCCTCGCTCATGTTGTGACCTCGAAATACTGCGACCACCTCCCCCTCTACCGGCTCGAGTCGATCTTCGCGCGTGCCGGCCTCCATCTCTCGCGTAAGACGCTCTGCGGCTGGGTCGCCGTGGTGGCTGTGCTCTTGGCGCCGATCGTCGAGAGGCTCCGAGAGATCATCCTCTCGAGAGATGTCATTCAGAGCGATGACACCACGATTCGGGTCCTCGACCCGGATGCGACGGGTGGCTCTCGCCGCGGCTATTTCTGGGGCTTCGCCGGACAGCCCGGAGAAGTGGTCTTTCACTACGATCCGAGCCGATCGGGTCAAGTCCCGGCTGAATGGCTGTGCACAACCCGTGGATACCTCCAGGTCGATGGATACGCGGGGTACAATGACCTTTTCAGAGCACGCCGTCCCGTCATCGAAGTGGGCTGCTGGGCACACGCGCGCCGCAAGTTCCGTGAAGCGCTGACGACCGCCCCCAAGCAGGCAAGTGAGATCGTCGCTTACATCCGGTCCTTGTATCGAGTCGAGAGGACCCTAAAGGGCGCGACGACCGAAACGCGCTTCCGAGCGCGCCAACAACGCTCTCGACCAATCTTGAAGGCGCTGAGGAAGCGTCTCCGCGAGCTCGAGAAAGAGGTGCTGCCCAAGTCGCCTCTCGGCATGGCGATCTCCTATACGCTGAATCGTTGGAGAGCGCTTCGCCGCTACGCCTGCGATGGCCGCCTCGAGATCGACAACAACCGGATCGAGCGAGCCATTCGGCCCATCGCCATCGGCCGCAAGAACTACCTCTTCGCCGGGAGTGACGGCGGAGCCGAGCGCGCTGCCCTCATCTACTCATTGGTGGTCAGCTGCAAAGAGCTCGGCGTCGACCCCTTCGCCTACTTCCGAGACGTGCTGGCCGCCGTCTCGACGCACCCCGCCAGCCGCATCGACGAGCTGACGCCAGCAGGGTGGAAGGCAGCCCGCCAGCAGCGCCTCATCGAGGCCACTGCGACCCTCTGACCCGGCCCGACGCTACAGGCCAGGATCAAGCTCGCCTCCAGGCGTCAAGAATGGCGTTCGTCGGACGCTTAC
>JAJDCO010000132.1 GCA_029260795.1 Planctomycetota bacterium
AGACGACGAGCGAGACCCGTCGTCTCGGCCCGCTTCTTTCGTCACCTCGCGCCGTGGCTAGAGACCCTTGTCTTGGAGGATGTCCTGAGCCGCATCCCGCACCTCGGGAGTCAAGGAACGAGAATGCTTGATGAGCTGGTCGAGCACGGCCGCCGAATCGAGCAGTCCCAGAGCCCGGATCGCCGCCAGCCGCGTCGAGGTGTTGTTGGCGGTCGGAAGATGTCGGAGGCCTCCGAGAAAGTGCCGGAGCTCACCGAGAGCCTCGTCGCCCGCGACACGGACGAGCGCCTCGAAGAGGCTGTGCTTCTCCTCGTAGGGCCTCGACGCGAAGTCGCGTCGGTGAATGCGATGCTCGATCGGCTCCAGATACGCGGCTCTCGGGCGTGACGAGATCAGATCCAGTGCCGCTTGGCGCACGGTGTGATCGGCGTCTTCGAGGGCGGCGGCAATCGAAGCGGCGGCGGCGTCTCCCGCGATCTGGGCGTAGGTGGCGAGGGCGTCGCTGCGAATGCCCGGAGCCGGATGTGCGAGCAATCGGCGCAGTGCGCCTTCGCGACCCGGGATGGGCACCTCGAGGAGCACGCGGACGAGCTGTCGTAGGAAAGACTCGCCGCCCGCATTGAGCTCGCGGAGCAGCTGCTCCGGCTCTCGATGTCGTTTGAGAAACGACTGCAGTGCTTCGCTCAAGCGCGCCGGGTCTCGAGTGCGCCTCATCACGGCGCAGAGAAATCCGAGGCGGAGGTCGGGGAGGCCGAGAAAGAAGTCCGTCAGCTCGCGACGGAAGATTCGGCCGTCGCGGTTGAGGGCTTCAGCCAGCTCGGCGGCCGCGTGTCCGTCGAAGGCGGCTTGGTGAAATGGCACCAGTGCGTCGCGGAGTCGAGGATCCCATTCGGTCGCGCGCTCGGCGATCGTCAACAGGTCGCC
The DNA here is from genome assembly GCA_029260795.1 of Planctomycetota bacterium. Taxonomy (GTDB): domain Bacteria; phylum Planctomycetota; class OFTM77; order OFTM77; family OFTM77; genus OFTM77. The sequence goes on from JAJDCO010000132.1 coordinate 925, forward strand.
TGCCGTGACGAGATCTCCGAGGCCCAGCACGGTTCGAAACGCGCGGCCGAGCACCTCGGCCAAGGCACGTCGCTGATCCGTATCCTGATCCAGCAGGATCGAGAGCAAGATCTCGAACAGGCGTCGCTGGTCACGGCTTCCCCCGAGAGTGGCCGCCTCTTGACGGAGGGATTCGAGTCGCTCGCTGGCGACGCCGTCCAAGGGGGAGGACTCGCCGTCCTCACAATGCGAGAGGAAGAGATGCAGTGCCGAAGCGGCCTCGGAGTCCAGAATGTGATCCGGAAGCTCGGCGACCAGATAGCGCTGTCGGAGTGCCTCGAGCAGACGTCGATCCTCTGCGTTCAGCTCCTCACCGTAGTCCTCGGCGGCGAGGTAGGTGAAGTGAGTGAGGTTCGCTTCCCAGAGCAGCGTGATGAGGTCGTCTTCGAGATGGTCGGCCTTGCGACCATCGAGCAGCAGCTCGAAGAAGCGGGAAACCTCTTGCTCGTCGACCCCGTCGAGGACGCGGAGCTCGCGAACGCCCTCGATGTAGAGCAAGAAGGGAAGGCTATCTTCGCCGGGCTCCTTCTCGTAGACCGGCTGATCCTCGGCCAGGAATGCGGCCTTGGTGACGCGAACCGCCAGGACTTCATGGAGAGCAAGGAACCGCCGCAGCTCCTGCGTGAAGCGGCCCAGGAAGCTCCGCAGGGTTGTGCTGTTCCGGTGGTAGATGCGCTTCGCCTTGAGCAGCTTTTCGGCGAGCTGGAAGATCTCGCCGAGCTGACTCGACTCCTGCAAGGCGTTGTGCATGTCCATGGGTGGGTCCCGGGTCTGGCGGTTGCGAGCGAGTGACGGGGGCGCGCTCCATGGGGATTATCGGGAATCCACAATAACTGCCTTGACCTCTTCGATTTCCTGGCGGGTTCCGGTAGCATCGCCGGCTTGTCGTTGGCCGGCTGCATCCCCGAAGTGGGGGAGTCTGCGGCCTGTTGACACGGGAGAGCGCCGGGCGGAGCTGCCCTGCGGGTTTGAAGGCAAACTCATGCTGGACAAGATTTTCCAGGATCGGAAGGACAAGCTCACTCGCTTGCGAGAGCTGGGACTCGAGGAATGGCCACGCCGCTTTCCCGACGTCGTCGCTTCGGAGAACGTCCTCGCGGCCGCACCTCCCGAAGGGGAAACCGAGCCGTCGAGCGAGTCGTTCCGGGTCGCCGGGCGTCTTCTGGCGCTCCGCCGCTTCGGCAAGGCGGGCTTTGGAGATCTTTGGGATCGCACCGGCAAGATCCAGATCGGCTTCCAGAAGGACCGGCTGCCCGAGGTCGACTTTCAGGTCTACAAGCTGCTCGACCTCGGTGACATCGTGGGGATCGAAGGTCGAGTGGGGCGGACGCGAACCGGGGAGGTCACGATTTGGGCCGACCGAGTCGAGCTGCTCTCGAAGGCGCTCGCGCCGCCGCCCGAGAAGTTCCACGGGCTGCAGGACCACGAGCTGCGACATCGTCGCCGCTACGTCGACCTGTTCGTGAATCGCGAGGTGCTCGACACCTTCCGCTGCCGATCCGAGATTGTGCGATACCTGCGCGGCTTTCTCGACGAGCGCGGGTTCCTCGAGGTCGAGACACCGATGCTCCACCCGATCGCGGGAGGAGCGGCGGCGCGTCCCTTCACGACGCACCACAACACTCTCGACATGGACCTCTACCTCCGCATCGCGCCCGAGCTCTACTTGAAGCGGCTGATCGTGGGCGGGCTGGAGCGCGTATACGAGATCGGTCGCAACTTCCGCAACGAAGGCATCTCGACGCGTCACAACCCCGAGTTCACGATGCTCGAGCTCTACCAGGCCTACGCGGATTATCAAGACATCATCGCCCTGACCGAGGAGATGCTGAGCGAGGTGTTCCGCCGCTTCGCCGGCGGCACGGCGCTCAAGGTCGGCGATCGGACGATCGACGTCTCGACACCTTGGGCTCGGCGCGGCTACGAGGAGCTGTTGCAGGAGCACGCCGGCATCGGCCTGAACGATTCCGAAGGGGTCCAGCGCAAGGCGGCCGAGCTGAAGATCGACATCGCCGGGCTCGATCTCCACAAGGCGACCAACGCGATCTTCGAGCACACTGTCGAGCCGACGTTGATCGAGCCGACCTTCGTGATCGATTACCCTAAGGCGATCTGCCCGCTCGCCAAGGCCGACCCGGCTCGACCGGAGATCGCCGAGCGGTTCGAGCTGTTCATCAATCGCCTCGAGATCGCCAATGCCTTCAGCGAGCTCAACGATCCCATCGATCAAGAGCAGCGCTTTCGCGCGCAGGTCGACTCCCGCGACGAAGAGGCGCCGGCCGAGGTCGACCTCGACTATGTGCGGGCCTTGTCCCACGGCATGCCGCCCGCTGGCGGCTTGGGCATCGGCATCGATCGGCTCGTGATGCTCGCCACCGACTCGGCATCGATTCGGGACGTCATCCTGTTCCCGCTCCTGCGTCGTCTCAGCTCGGACGAAGAGGCCTCGCAGGAGTCCGAAGCGGCTCAGTGATCGTCGGCGAGCGGCTCACGTAGTCATCCAGCGGAAGAGAGAGGCCGTGTACCGGATCTTCCTGAGCATCAAGTATCTCTCCAGCCGGATCATCCCCTTCTTGGCGATGTTCGCGGTCGCGCTGGGCGTGATGTCCATGATCGTCGTGATCTCGGTCATGAACGGCTTCATCGTTCAGACCCGGGTCATCGCGCGGGGGACGTTGGCAGACCTCACCGTGACTCCCTTGGTCACGAACGCCTCCCAGCACTACCTCGACCTCATCCGGACGGCGCCGAAGGTCAAGGCGGTCTCGCCACACCTCGTCCGTCAGGCCTTGGTTTCGACGGGCTTCTCCGGGCACGCCGCCACGACTCACAAGCAGCTTCGCGAGCTGAGCTTCGTGACGGTGCTCGGGATCGATCCGGCCTTGGAGCGCCTGGCGAGCGACTTCGAGCGCTACCTCGCCAACTTCGAAGAGGTTCGAGACGAGATCGGGGATCCGCGCCCCTGGCAGGTCGACGACGTGAAGGAGCCCTTCTCGCTCGAGACGGAGGATCGCCGCCGAGCCGCCTATCCCAAGGTCGTCGTCGGTCTCGAGCTCGCCAAGCGTCTGGGCATCCGCAAGGGCACCTTCGTCGATCTGATGACCTACGCCATCAACGACGAGCCCGGCGTGCCGCTCGAGGATAAGTTCAGCGTCCTGCACGAGAAGTTCGTGTGCGCGGGCGTCTTCCGCTCGGGTAGCTTCGAGATCGATCTGGGCTTCCTCTACATGCCGCTCGAACAGCTACGGAGCTTCTCCAACGCGCCGAAAGACGACATCTCCGAGTTCGCGGTCACACTCGAGGACTATCTGTTTTCCGATCAGGCCAAGGAGGAGCTGCAAGAGCTCTTCATGACCAGCCAGGGCGCGACGGCGATCGTCGAGACCTGGGAGGACAAGGAATCGATCTTCTTGAGCGCGGTCGACAACGAGAAGCGGATCATGGCGGTGATCCTGTTCTTCTTCCTGCTGTTCGCCTGCTTCGCGATCTTCATCATCCTCAACATGATGGTGCGAGAGAAGACACGCGACATCGGCATCCTCAACTCGTTGGGCGCGACCTTCGGCGGCATCCTTCAGATCTTCGTGATGAACGCGCTGATCATCTCGATCGTCGGTGCCACGATCGGGCTCGTCGGCGGCGTCTTGATCTGCGAGAACGTCAACGCGATCGAGCAGTTTCTAAAGAACGCCTTCGGCCTCGTCATCTTCAAGCCCGACGTCTATGCGTTCGATCGACTTCCGGTCGACATGCGAACGGATGAGGTCGTGACCATCATCGTCTTGACGATCGGCTTGAGTGCCATCTCGGGGCTGTTCCCGGCCTTCCGCGCTGCTCGTCTCGATCCCGTGGAGGCCCTCCGCTATGAGTGATCTCCGCCCCTCCCCCGAGAGTCGGGACGTCGTCCTCGAGGCCAGCGGCATCGACAAGAGCTTCGTGCTCGGAAGCCAGAAGATCGACGTCCTCAAGCAGGCCAGCATGAAAGTCTATCGGGGTGAGATCCTGGCGATCGTCGGATCGTCCGGCTCGGGAAAGAGCACCCTCTTGCATATCCTGGGGCTGCTCGATCCGCCCGATGCTGGATCCGTCAGTCGACTGGGAAAGGATCTGGCGGCGCTCCCGCGGCGCGAGCGCGCCCTGGCACGAAACGCCTACATCGGCTTCGTCTTCCAGTTCTATCACCTCATCCCTGAGCTGACTGCGGTCCAGAATGTCCTGATCAACCCGATGATTCGCCAGAGCTTCGTCACCTACTTGAAGACTCGCCGGCGCCAAAAGGCACGGGCCCTCGAGCTTCTCGATTACCTGAAAATCGGCAATCGTCTCCAGCATCGCCCACCACAGCTCTCGGGTGGCGAACGTCAGAGAGTCGCGATTGCACGAGCTCTCATCGGTGAGCCCGAGATTCTTTTGTGTGACGAGCCGACCGGAAACCTCGATCGACGCACCGCCAACGAGATCCTCGATCTGATCTGGCGGCTCAACGCCGAGCGGCAGCAGACGGTCGTCATCGTGACGCATGACGATCATGTCGCCGAGCGCGCCCATCGGGTCGTCGAGCTGTTCGATGGACAGTTTCGGAGAGTCGAGACGGCGCCCGCTTGATCGGTCCCGAACGGATGGAAGGACGGGGAGGATTCGGGAGTCCATGGCCCTCGGACCTTTCGATCCGGTACCTGGCCTCGGGACGATCGGACCGTACAATGACTCACGTCGAATCCGCCTCCGGGCCGATGGCCGTGTCAGGCGGCGAGGCGGAACAGCACGGTACCCAGGGAGAGCAGGATGTTGCGCAGCTTCCGGATCCTCAGCGGAACCCTGTTGCTCGGAGCGATCGGGCTTGCGGTGAGCTGCACCACACCCGAGGCGAATGTGCGTCGGATCTACCACGACTTCGGCAACCAGAACTCCTTCGAGCGGACTGGCACCAGTCTCGCCTCGATCCCAATGTGGGTGTCCTACGAGTTTCGACACGGTGGCGGTCAGGTTGTCGGATTCCTGGTCGGCATCGTTGACCAGACGGGCGATGAGTTCGGACGCACCGCAGGGAACATCTTCGGTGGCCCCGCCTACCTGATCGCTGACTCGAAGCGCCATGTCGGTCTGCTGGCCGAGACCTGGGAGATCTCATTCTCGGATCCGACCGCGCGGGACTTCTCGGAGACCGGAAGCACGCTCGTCGGTTGGCCCGGTGACTTGGTCGAGGAATTCGAGTTCCGTGGAGCGCGGCTCGGAGAAGATCTGGGCGGCATCGCGTCCGGGGAAGTTCAGCGCACGAAGACCTTCTTCGGGGAGGTCTGGGACTTCCTGACGTTCATGCTGTGGTGAGCCGCTCGCCCCAGGATACGACCCCCGAGCCGGAGGCCGCGCTCGACCTTCGCCTTCGACGACGTCTCTTCTTCGATCTGTTCGGGCGCAGCCCCTTGGCGGAAGAGCGACGCCGATTCGGGATCCTCCCTTGGGATCGACTCCTGACGGCCCTGATCGGACGTGCCGACTTCTGGAGTGCCTGGTACGAGACCGAGCTCTTCTACTTTCTTCTCTTGGACAACTTCCGTCCCACGACCGAGCGCCTGGTGACGCTCCCGCAACGATTGCACGCCGGCGAGGTCGACGTGCGCCATGCGATCCAAGAGATCGTTGGGAGCCAGTTCTTCAACGCCCGGAATCCGGGTCCGGATACTTTCGTGTCCGTGCTCTGGGAGCAGCTTCTCGGCCGGGTGGTTCAAGACGATCCGCGGTTGCTGGCGCGCGGTAAGCGCATGTACGACGGCGAGCGCCTCACCTTGTTCGGTCGCGCGGGTCAGAGCCAAGCCGACCTCGTCCGGCTCACGGTCGAGCAACCGGAGTTTGCGTCCTTCTACCTTCAACGCACGCACCGGCGGCTGGCCGGCGCAACGCGGGGTCCCCGTCAGGCCAAGCCGGAGGGGGAGCGCTTCGCAGAGGACCCGCGGCAGTTCAAGGATATCCTCGTCGGCTGGTTGAACGCTCCAGCTTATCGGGAGTCGACGAAACCGCGGCTCAAGACGGACGAGATGTTTCTCCGCGGCCTGTTCGTGGACGTGCTCGGCCGCCTTCCCGATTATGACGAGGTGCGCAATCTCCGGAACGCGATCCAAGCGTTTGCGGATCCGACGCCGATCCGAAACGTGCTGACACGGTTGATTCTCGGCTCACCCGAGCGGAGCTGGGACGGTGGGGCGGATGCCGAGTGGGTGCGTTCCACGTTCGATCACTTGCTCGGTCGATCCCCCGAGGCCGAGGAGCTCGAAGGCTTCCTGAGCGCAGTCACCCAGCGCAATGAGCCTCGTCGGCTCGTCGTCCAAGCGTTGGTCACGAGCCGCGAGTACCAGTACTATTGATGAAGCGCTCGGTGGCCAGTTCGAGAGTACCCGGCGACGGAGATCCAGACATGAGCCAGTGGTCGCGACGCGCGTTCCTGCGGATGGGGGGACTGACGGCCTTGAGCTGGGCGTGTCCGAGTGGCCTCCTCGCCAGTAGCCGATACAAGACTCGTCGTGTCGTTCTCGTCGCCTTCGCAGGCGGCGTTCGGAGTCGCGAGACCATCGAGACGCCACGCAACGTGCCGAATCTCATGCGGATCGCCGAGCAAGGCATCGTCTGTCCCGAGATGCAGGCCGAGAACGTCGGTCACTATGGGGCGACCCTCAGTATCTTGACGGGCCGAACCGAGGTGTTGGGCATTCGCCAGAACGAGCGCGGCGATCACCCCACTCTCTTCGAGTACCTCCGCAAGCAAGAGGAACTCGAAGCGCGGCAAGTCTGGCTGTCGTCATCGGGCGGCGTTCAGGGTCTGAACTTCGCATACGGGAACCATCCCGACTATGGTCCACGCTACGGTGCCAACTTGATCAGCGGCGAAGGCATCTTCAATGCCGAGCTCGGCCGAATGATCGAGCGATTCGGCAAGCCCAAGCCAGAGTCGAAGGCCGATGCGGCGGCTCTCGACCAGCTCGCCGGGAGCCTGCGCTCTTTCGAAGCGGGCGGCGCCGTCGCCAACGACCGAGTCACAGCCCAGCGCCTCGAGCGATACATCCTGGATGAGCTGTCGGGTGAAACCGCTCGCCTGACTGGCCCGGGGGCCGAAGATGCCAAGACGCTCCAGGTCGCGACCAAGATGCTCGCCTTGTTTCGACCGCCCGTGCTCGGCATCCGCCTCATCAACGCCGACGTCGCACATGGCAGCTACAACAACTACGTCGAGGTCATCCGCCGGAACGACGCCGAGCTCGGCAAGCTCTTCGACGTCATCGCGAGCGATCCCGAGATGCGAGAGACCACCACGCTGATGATCCTGCCCGAGTTCGGCCGGAATCGTGACCTGAACCAGCGCAATGGACTCGATCACGGAGACGGATCGGAAGAGCTGCACCGCGTCTCCCTCGTCGCCTGGGGACCGGACTTTCGACGCGGAGCCACTCTGCGCGAGATGCACCGCACGATCGATGTCTGCCCGACGGTCTGTGAGCTCTTCGGCGCGAAGGCGCCCCTGGCCAAGGGCCGCGTCATGCGGCGACTCTTCGTCTGAGACGCCGCCGAGGAGATCCCGGACAATACGGCGCCGAGTGACCGCCGGATCGAGACGGGGCTCGACTCAGGCCGGATTCGGCTTCCGGATTCCGAGCCTCGAACGCTTGACTCGAGGATGAATTGGCCCCATTATCGCCGCTAGCGATTCCATCGTGGTCCAATTCTGACGACAAAAGCGATTGTATTGGCACAATCGGATGCTCGGCCTCACCCTCGATCCCCGAAGCGACGAATCGATCGTCGACCAGCTGACGGGCGCTCTGCGCGACCGGATCCGCGAGCGGCAGCTCGTCGCGGGCGAGCGCTTGCCGAGCTCCCGCGCCCTCGCCGCGGCTCTCGGTGTGCATCGCAACACGGTGACGACCGTCTACCGATGCCTGGTGGACGAAGGCTGGTTGGAATCGCAAGTCGGCCGGGGAACTTTCGTGGGGGAGGACCTGCCCGAAGGCGAGGGAGCCGTGGAGTCGCGCTTCGCGTCGGGAACGAGCTTCGACTGGTCGCCCTGGCGAACGGGCCATGGTCCGACTCCGGGTGACGAGATGGCCGAGGCCTACGGGACGCCGCAGCTTGCGGACACAATCTCTTTCGCCGGTGGCGTGCCGGACCCGGACCTGTATCCGGCGGACGAGGTGCGTCGTTTGGGACGTGAGCTCCTGCGTGGCGACGATACGCTGCTGTTTCGCTACGGACCCGCCGCAGGGTATGAGCCTTTGCGAGAGCTGCTGGCGGCAGAGGCTGTGCGCGATGGGGTCGTGTCGGGTGAGCACGAGGTGCTGATCACGAACGGATCGTCGCAGGGCTTGGATCTCTTCCTCCGTTTCGCGACGGAGCCTGGGCGCATCGGTGTTGCGACCGTTCCGTGCTATCCGGGCGCGCTGCACCTCTTCGAGGTCCACGGCGTGCGCTGTCGATCCGTTCCCATCGAATCGAACGGGCTCGATCTGGGACAGCTCGAGCAGGCGTTGGCAGGGGAGCGGCCCCGATTCTTACATCTGATCCCGCGCTTTCAGAATCCGACGGGACTGACCCTGTCCACGCTCGAGCGGCAGCGTGTGCTCGCGCTGGCGGCCCGGTATCGCGTGCCGATCTTCGAGGACGACTACGGGCCGGGGCTCCGGTTCGAGGGCAGCGAGCCGCCGACGTTGCTGGCGTTGGCAAGCTCAGGCGGCGTGATTCAGAGCGGCACGCTCTCGAAGATCGCCTTCCCGGGCTTTCGGATCGGATGGCTGTTCGTACCCCGCGCGATCTTCGGAGACCTTCACGAGATCAAGCGCTGCAGCGATCTGGGCGGAAGCCTGTTCCCGCAAATGGTCGTCTACGAGTTCTGGCGACGAGGTGGGCTCGCGCGACACGTGAAGAAGGTGCGCCGCGAGTACGGTCGACGCCGGGACGCGTTGCTGGAGGCCCTCGATCGCGAGATGCCGGACGAGGTGCGTTGGAGTGAGCCGCAGGGCGGGTTGGTGCTTTGGCTGTCGTTGCCTGAAGGCCTCGACTCGCTGGAGCTGCTGCCGACCGCGGCCCGAGCTGGAGTGACCTACGCACCGGGCGCGTTCTTCTACCCGGGCGGTGCGGGACCGGCCGGGCTTCGTATGTCGTTCGGAGGTGTGCCGGCAGAGCGAATCGCCGAAGGCGTGCGGCGATTGTCGGTCGTGTTGCGGGAAGCCTCACGGACGGCGGGACGACGAAAGGCCCGGCGCTCGGCGTCGGACTCATCGCTTGCAGTTTGAAATGATGATCATGACTTCCTACTAGGAGAATGTACGATGACCCAGTCGAAAGGCAACGGCACGGCAGCCGGAGAAGGCAGCTTCGCCCTGAAGGTCGGTTTGGCCGAGATGATCAAAGGCGGAGTGATCATGGACGTCACGACCGTCGAGCAAGCGAAGATCGCCGAGGACGCGGGCGCGGCAGCCGTGATGGCGCTCGAGCGTGTTCCCGCCGACATCCGCAAGGACGGCGGTGTCGCCCGCATGGCGGCGATCGAGATCGTGCGCTCCATCCAAGAGGCCGTGACCATCCCGGTCATGGCCAAGGCCAGGATCGGGCACTTCGTCGAGGCCCGCATCCTCGAGACCCTCGGAGTCGATTTCATCGACGAGAGCGAAGTCCTCACGCCGGCGGACGAAGCCAACCACATCGACAAGCAGGCCTTCAAGGTGCCCTTCGTGTGCGGTTGCCGGAATCTCGGCGAGGCGCTGCGACGCATCGGTGAGGGCGCCGCGATGATTCGGACCAAGGGCGAGGCCGGGACCGGAAACATCGTCGAGGCCGTCCGCCACATGCGCACCGTCATGACCCAGATGCGTCGACTCACCACTCTGGGTGACGAAGAGCTCATGCACGAAGCCAAGGAGCTGGGCGCTCCCTACGATCTCGTGCGACAGGTCGCGCGTACCGGCGAGATGCCGGTGCCGAACTTCGCTGCGGGCGGTATCGCCACGCCGGCCGATGCCTCGCTCATGATGCACCTCGGTGCTCAGGCCGTCTTCGTCGGATCGGGCATCTTCAAGTCGAGTGACCCGTCAAAGACCGGCTCAGCCATCGTCCGCGCGGTCACGCACTTCCAGGACTACGAGGAGCTGGCTCGACTCAGCGAAAACCTGGGCGATCCGATGGCGGGCCTCGAGATGGAGAGCCTAGCCGAGGATTCTCTGCTCCAGTCCCGCGGCTGGTAGTCGTGTCCTCCCTCATCGGTGTCCTCGCCCTGCAAGGCGACTTCGAATCTCATGCGGTCGCGCTCGGGCGGGCCGGCGCCCGGGCCTGCCCCGTGCGTCGGCCTGCCGACCTCGCGGGGCTCGTCGGGCTCGTGGTTCCCGGGGGCGAGAGCACCGTCATGCAGCGACTGGCCGCCGAGTACGGGCTCGAGCAGCCGATTCGGGCGGCCGTGCAAAGGGGCTTGCCAGTCTTTGGAACCTGTGCCGGAGCGATTCTGATGGGGCGCGGGAGCGAGCTGCGACCGCCGCGTTGGAGGCTGATGGACATCGGCGCCGAGCGCAATGCTTATGGGCGTCAACTGCAGAGCACAACCCTCACGCTCCCGCTCGCGACCTTCGGCGAGTTTGAGTGCCTCTTCATTCGTGCACCGCGTCTCTTCGACCCGGGACCGGAGGTCGAGGTGCTCGGTCGTCGAGACGACGACATCATCTTGGCCCGGCAGGCAAACGTGCTCGTCGCGACGTTTCATCCCGAGCTGACCGAGGACGATCGGCTGCACCGCTACTTCCTCGAGTCGTGTGGTGCTGAGGCCTCGGAGACATCTGTCGGCAGGTAGGGGGGGCCCAGCATTTCGAGCCAGCTCTCGAGAGGCTGATCCTGCAGGAGCCGCTCGCGCACCGTATCCTCGAGCGCCACGACCCGATCGGCTAGCCGAACCGAGCGCCGGCGACCTCGTTCGACGATCCACTCGCCTCGGCCCGCCTCGACCAGAACGGTTCCGATGGCGGCGGCCAGCAGCTCTGCCACGGCGCGGAGCTCCGGGAGTGCATGCTCGGACGGCTCGAGATGGTGCTCGACCCAGCTCACGACCGCCCGGATTCCGGTCGCGTTCGGCGCATGCGTGGATCCGGTGATCGAGCCCACCAGCTGGAGGAGGTCGCGCGTCGCCGCTCCTGGGTCGGCGGGGCGACGCGCGTAGACGGCGCGGGGCAAGAAGGCCGAGCGCGGGCCGGGATGGGCGAGCTCGGCAAACGGAGACGGGGGCAGCGTCGGTGCCAAGAGCTCGACCTCAGCGTCCCGGAGGGTCTCCGAAGCACGCGTCAGGTTCAGGAAGTAGAGCCACGCTCGGAGTGCGGGTCCGTCCCAATCCGAAGAGAAGCGCACCGTGGCCACTCGGTCCTGGTCGGCGACACGGTAGTGGCAGGCCGTCAAGAGCTCGCGTCCTTGCCCCTCGTCCCTCAAGAGCCCGAGGACGCGCGTGTTCGGAAGGGTCGCGACCCGGACCGAGTGGGCGAGGAGAACTGCGAGCGGTCGACCGACGAACGCCTTCAGATCGATGACCTCGTCGAAATCCACCCGCGGTCGTCTCGAGCCGAACTGCTGGTCGAGGACCTGCAAGAACTCGGTGGTCTGCCTGCGTGTGCCGGGTACCTCGAGCGTCGAGACACCCTCGTCATCGATCGCGATCCGGAGCACGAGTCGCCCCGGATGGAATGCCACGCTGTAGGCCGTCAGCCGATCGAGGTCGATCTCTCGATCGGTCGCACGCTTGGCGATCACCAAGAGGCGGCGGTCGGTGAGAGCGACGCCGGCCGTCCCCGGACGCCATATGGCGGAGTTCGCGAAGGCGAGCAGCGGCTCGTCGGCCGCGAGGAGGCCCGTTCGCCGGAGGTGATCTTCTGCGCGCTGAAAGACCGCGGAGTTCAAGGGGACCTGCGACCTCGTCGCTGGGAGCTCGTGAAGGGAGGGCCAAGCCAAACATGATGCTCTCCAAGGCGGAGCTTCGCAAGATGCGGCGTGGGGGTCACCGCGGGCCGGCCTGCGGGGCCATCGCTCGCGACGCAATCCTCGACGCGGCGATGGCTCAGCGACCTCCGGGCCGCCCACTTCCCGAATCGATGCGAGCCTGTTCGCGAAGGAGAGGCGTGAAGTACCGGTAGTAGACTTCCAGCATCAAGACGCACATCGCCGTGGTGTAGCTCCGATCTTGGCGAGTGTCGTTGGCGTAGTCGGCGTACTGAGAGATCGGAGTCCAAGAGCCGTCATCGTTCTGAGCACCCACCAGCATGTCGCGAATGTGAGCGTTCCAATACTCCCAGTCCTCACCGCCGCGCAGGAACATGGCCAGCGTCGCGTAGTACCAGAAGTAGAGGTTTGCCTGCGCATTCAGGACGAAGTCGTCGTCACTTGCCCGTGCGTACCCGCGGGGCGTCCGCTCACGAATGAATCGGACGCCGAGCTCGAGGCGGACATCGTCGGACTCCATTCCGAGAAGCTGGAGGGCGAACACGGAGGCAGGCGTCGAACCAGGCAGCGTCGCCCAGTCCGATCGGAGGCGCGCCGGGTCGTGGGAGTAACGGAAGTATCGGCCGCGGCGATCGAATGAGTTCTCGAGATACGTGCGGGCGGCCGCGAGTGCGTCGCTCGGAATCTCGAGGCCTCCGATACGCGCGGACTCCAAGGCCATGATTTGCCAGGCCGTCACCGAAGCGCGTGGCCAACGATCCTGGGGAGTCCCACGGGCGAGGTAGTATCCCCAGCCACCGTAGAGCGCCCCCTCGGACTCATCGCGCCGCTGATTGCGCAGGATCCAGGCGATGGCTCGCTCCAGGGCCGGCCGCACCGTCTCGTCGCCGGTCAGGGCGTAGTTCTCGGCCAGCGCGTAGGTCGCGATACCGTGACTGTAGGCATTGCTGTCGCCGAAGTGTCCGGTGCGGTCTTGCTGGTTTTCGAGCAGATGCTGGATCGTCCGCCGAACGAGCTTGGAGTACGAGGTCTCCGAGAACTGTGTGTGACCGGCGCCCAAGAATGCCAGCAGCGCCAGCCCGGTCTTTCCGATGCCGACCTGCCGATACTTCGAGTGGCGGTGCGACGTGCGGCCCCACGATCCATCGTCGTTCTGGATCGAGGCCAAGTATCGCAGGCCGCTTTGGACGGCGCGCTCCGACGCCTCGTTGCCGCCGAACGTCTCGAGCGCAAGGCGCTTCTCGTCGCCGAATCGCGCTTGATAGGGGCTCCGCTTCACTCGTTCGGGCGTGCGGTCGGCGAGGAGCTCGGACGGTCTCCGATCGAGGCGATCGGGAGCCCAACGTTTGGGCTGAGGCGCGGCGACGTCTGCTGTCAGGCTCCTCGGCGCGAGATCGAAGACGTCTCGGCGCGTGAACATCTCCGAGCTCTGGGGACTGAGCTTGGTGGCCGTTCCCGGGTCGTCTTGCCGTTGAGGCGCGTCGTCGGAGAGAGCGGTCCGTACGGGAGACTCGACCTCGAGTGGCCTCGTCTCCTCAGGCAGATCGAGTGATGACCGGTGGTCAGGAGTCGCGTGCGGCCTTTCGGTGCGCCGAGTCGGATCACTCGGTGGGGCGGAGCGCCGAAGGTCCGGCTGCGGTCGTCGAGGAGCGTCAAGGCGGGAGAGGGCGCGCGGTGCCAAGATCGCCTGCTCGGTCGGCGCCGCGACGGTGGAGCGGGCCACTTCGGTGTCGCGAGGACGCAGCGGCGAGGCGGCAGGCGCAGCTTTGCCGACGGCCCGCAGAGCCAGCTCGACCCGTTCCACTTCCAAGGGGCGTGCCGCCTCGGGCGCTGCCGATGATTGGCGTTCAAAGGACGGTTGCGCACGGTCCGAGCCGCGCTCGGCGATCGCTACCCGCTCGGCCGTCGCGCCGGTGACCTCACTCGGCGAGGCACCGTCGACTCTGGGCGCAGGGTGGAGCTCGGAGAAGGCACTCGGGTCCTCGAGCAGGCTCGGATCGGCTCTTCCGGCTGCGATCGGCGTTGCCGTCAGGGCCGTGGGCGCTGGGTCCTCTCCCGTGCGCCGCGGTGCTGATGTGGGCGCGTTGGCGGCGGTCAGAGCCTCGACCTGAGGGACTGTCGGTTGCGTTCGGCGCTCCGGTCCGGACGCGTCCGGACGACCAGCGTTCGCGACGGCGGGAAGCTGGGCACGGGCAGCGCTGACGTCAGCCGGTCGGTTCGGAGTCAGAACGGTGCGCTCGGACTCGGGCCGAGGACGAGAAGCCGTTGCTGCTCCCGTCGTCGGATCGCTCGCTCGCTCGATCGGCGTCTTCGATTCCGCGGCGGTGAAGGTCGCCTCGACGCCTCGCCGGACCTGCACCGGCCGCTCGACGGCTAACGCGGCCTCGCTCGGAAGGGCGCTCGGCTCCGAGCGATCGCTGGCAGACGCCTCGGCGTTGGACCGAGCGATCTCGAGCTCCCCTTGGAGCTGACCGCGACTTCGTCGGATCTCACGCGGAGTCGTCTCGACCTCACTCGCCGCGGTCGGTATCGGGGCTTCGCCGGAAGAGACCTCCTGGCGAGTGACCTCGACGCTCTGGTTCGACAAGGCGAATTCCGCGTCGGAGCCCGATCGTCGAGCAAAGCTCTCGGTCGGCAAGGACTCGCTCGCCGGCAGGCTCTCCTCGAGCGTGGATTGTGAACGCTCCTCGGTGCGTTCTTGACGCTCCGGCTGAGCTCCCTCGGCTCTCGCCAGACGCTCCGCTTCCATCGCGGCCGGTTGCAGCTCCGGCTGAGACTCGGAGACGAGCTCGGTCGGAGTCGAGGGATCGACGGCCGCCAATTGTCGCTCGAGAGAGACGGCGCCGTCGCGCGCTCGATTGGCCTCGGGACGTTCGCTCGCACTCGGGTTGGACAGCACGCGGACGCGGAAGCTCTTGCCTCCCGCCTCCCGCTGGACGATGTCGCCGGTCACCTCGATGGTCCGGAACCAGAGCAGGAGCAGGAGGTGCAGCAGCAGAGACAGCAGCAAGCACTTCGCGATGATGTCGAGCGCTTTCCACCGGTTGCCCAAGAACAGGAGCAGGAGCAACGTCAGGATGAAGAGCAGGATTGTTCCGGCGATCTTGTCGTAGAGATCCAGGTCCGCCGCGATTGGGAAGAGCTCACGGCTCTCGGCGCGATAGAGGTCGAGATCACCGGCACCTCCCTCTCTATCCGAGGCGAAGTAGAGTGTGAAGCCGTCGGCAGTCAACCGAGGTGCCACGTCGTCTCGCTCACCGTTGACCGAGCCGGCCTCGAAGGGGCCCATCCAGGCGAGCCCGTCCCAAACGGCGCGATAGAGATCGAATCCACCTTCACCGCCGTCGCGATTCGAGGCAAAGATCAAGCCGAGGCTGTCGGGAGTGAGGCAAGGGAAGCGATCGTGGGATGTGCTCGAAGCGATCGACTCGATCCGACGGGCTTCGCCGTAGAGCTCGCCGTCGCCCGTGCTCTCGAAGAGATCGAAACGTCGACCGGGCGCGGCTCGGTCGGAGGCGAAGACGAGTCGGAAGCCCTGAGCATCGGCGCACGGGTCGAGGTCGTCCGCCGCGCTGTTGATGAGCGGACCGAGGTTTCTCGGATGGTCGAAGCCACCATCACGGATCTCACTGACATAGAGGTCGAATCCCCCGAAGCCGCCGCTGCGATTCGAGGCGAAGTAGAGCCGGTTGCCCACCAGGACGGGCGCCTGGTCGTCCGCCAGCGAGTTGACCTCGGCGAGGGGGCGTCGATCGATCCAAGCACCCTCGAGGTCTTTTCGAGCCGTCCAGATCTCGACGTTGGCACCGGGCTGTCCGACGGCAAGCACGAGAGTTTCGCCGTCCGCCGCAGGACTGGCTGCCGCCTCACGGTCGGCCGAGTTGAGGTCTCCAGCGAGGGCCTGGGGCTCGACCCAGACGACGCGGCGCCGATCGGGCAGCCGCTTGGCGTCGAGGAGCTGCTCGCCGTCGGTGTAGGCACCGGAATCGAGGGTCTCGCGAACCAGCGCATACGTCCCGAGTCCTCCCAGCCCGAGGACGCAGACTAGCAGAGCGAAGGAGCGAAGCACGTCCCGGCTGCGGCGACGATTCGGGGGTGGAGAGGCGGACGTCTCGGCCGACGGAGGGGCGGGGGGCGTCGTCTTCCCGGCTTCCGGCATCGAGGGACTCCCTGAAGAAACCGGAACCCGGCGAGGGTTCCGGCGGATGGTCGGGGCTCAGCGCGGGTCGCGAACGTTGAAAGCGATGCTGTCGATCTCGGCCACCTGGCACTTGTCGAGAACGACACCGATCAGTGTCTGGGCCGTGGCGGCTCCATCGGAGCGAATCACGACCTCGACCTCGGGGTTTTGAGCACGAGCGGATCGCAGCATCTTGAGGAGTTGATCGGCGCTGACGTCTTGCTGATTGACGACGATGCGTCCTTCGGCGAGCACGTTCACGATGACCTCGCGTACCTTGTCGCCAGCCGCATCACCGCTCTGCGCCTCGGGCAGCTGGATCGACATCTCCTTCTCGAGCTGAATGAACGTCGTCGTGACCATGAAGAAGATGATCAGCAGGAACACGACGTCGATCATCGGAGTGAGGTTGATGCCGAGGCCTTCTTCCTCTTCGACTCTGAGCTTCATCGTTTCCTCCTCAGCTCGCCGTCGCGGCCATGAGCTCGGCCGGCTCGGGTTCCGAATCGACCAGCTCGGACCGATGGGAGTCCGGCACATGCTCGAGGAGGTCGACGCTGAGCTCGTCGATCTCGAGGACGATCTTGTGGACGCGGCCGATGAAGTAGTAGTAGAGGGCCAAGGCGGGGATGGCGACGGTGAGCCCGGCGCCGGTCGTGACCAGCGCCTTGGAGATACCGGCGGCCAGGAGCTCCTGCTTGCCGAGCCCTTGATTGGCGACCACGTTGAACGACTCGATCATGCCGACGACCGTCCCCAAGAGGCCGAGCAGGGGCGAGACGCCCGCCACGACGTTCAAGGGACGGACATTGCGACGCATGCGCCCGATCTCGCGTTGACCGGCGTCCTCGACAGCCTTTTCGATCTCGAGAAGTGGCCGTCCTCGGCGCTTGATGCCGGCGAGCAGGATACGCGCGATCGGCGCCTTGGACGCCTCGCACTCACGCTGGGCTCCAGAGACATCGCCGGACTCCAGGCGATCGCGCACGAGCTTCTGGAAGCTCTTCGGGACGATCTTGCCGCGCCGCAGGTTGATCAGACGCTCGATCGTGTATGCAAGGGCCACGATCGAGCAGAGCGCGATCGGCACCATGAGCAGGCCGCCCTCGCGGAGGATCTCGAAGAGATTCCCCAAGCTCTGGGACAGCTGCTCGGTCGTCGTGGCTTGAGCCAGGTTCGGTGTGAAGTGGATCATTGGAAGTCCCTTTCGCTTAGCGCTCGTTCAACCGGGCGAGCAACGCTCGCGCTCGCTCGACCCACGCAGCGTCTCGGGGGCCTTGCTCGATCACGTCTTGCAGGAGCTTGCGGGCCCGCTCGGGCTGTTCCTTCTGCAGGAAGCAGTCGGCCGCTCTGAGTGAGGCCTCCGCGATCCACTCCACGTGTCCGTAAAGAAACTTGACCTTGAGGAACTCGGCGATCGCTCGATCGAGGTCCTTCTGCTGCACGTAGCATTCTCCGATGCGGACCTGGGCTTCCGCCGAGGTCGGGCCATCGGAGAGCTCCGTGACACGCTGGTACGACTGGATCGCCGAAGGAAAACGTCCGCGACCCTCGTGACAGCGACCGATCCAGAAGCTGACCTCGAAGGCGTGCTCGGAGTCGGCGTAGCGTTTGGCATGGCGATTCACGCGCTGCAGTGCGCTGTCCCAGCGCTCGCGTCGGGCTTCGCATTGACCGCTCTGGAAGAGCGCCCGCGCTGCGAGGTCGTGACTCGGGAATCGTTCGACCAATGCGTCGAAGGGCAGGACCGCTTCTTCGAGGGCGCCCGTCTTCATCAGGGACTCGCCGGCCAAGAACAAGGCTTCGCCCGCGAGGTCACTCTCGGGAAAACGATTCGCCAGATCCAGGAAGGCCTTCGCGGCCGCGGTCTGATCTCCGGCTTGTCGTCGGCTCCAGCCCAGCTTGTACAGCGCCTTCTCCTGCAAGCCTCCGCCGCTCGCGTCGGCGACCTTCAGATAGAGCTCGGCAGCGGCACCGAAGTCGTCGCTGCCGTAGCTGGCTTCACCCATTCGAAAGAGCGTCTCGGACACCAGCGGGCTGGTCGCACAGCTGGCAACGAGCTTCTGCCGCGTCGCGAGCGCGCGCTTGTGATCGGAGAGGGCGTCGTACGACATCGCCAGCTCATACAGGACCTTGTCCAACAGATCGTTCGGTGGCTCCGATCGCAGGAGCTTCTCCAGCGTCCGCGCTGCCTGCCGATGCTCGTCGCTGGCGGCTTGACACACGCCGATCCCGAACTGCGCTTCGACCGCCGATCGCGTCTTCGGGAATTGCTTCGCCAGCTCCCGAAACGCCTCGATCGCCCGATCGGGCCGACCGAGCTTGCGATGAGCGGCACCCGTTAGGCGCAGGGACCCCTCGACGAGATCGGGACGCGCATCGCCTTGTTGAAGAATCGGACGAACGGCCTTCAGCGCTCCTTCGGCATCGCCGGCCTCGAGCAGAGCCCAGCCCAGTCCGTGCCGAGAGAGCGCAGCCAGCTCCTCCATGTCACTGAACTGCTCGAGAACGAGCGCGTAGGCTTTCCGCGCTTCGTCGAAACGTCCCAAGCGGGCCGTGAGTCCGGCGCGCTCGTAGAGCGCGAGGGCGAGAGTCTCCTTGCCACCCCCGGCCCGTAGGGTCTCGTCGTACTCGGCGAGGGCCTCGTCGGTGCGACCTGCCTGATCGAGAAGCCTCGCCCTTTCCAAGCGGGCCTCGTCGGCGTAGTCCCCGCCTCGCCGGCCCAGGCGAGAGAGCTCTTCGAGAGCGTCCTCGGCGGCTCCGGTCTGCAGCAAGCATCGAGCGGCGAGATAGCGGCATTCATCGGACTCGCCACCTTTGCCGAACGCCTCGGCCGCCTGGAGAAGGGCAGCGCGTGCTTCTGGCCAGGCCTCACGTCGATAGTGACTCCAACCGAGCTTGTAGAGAGCGGCTCGCTTTCGTTGGGGGTCGGGAGCCTCGGCGGCGACCCGTTCGTACGTTGTGGCCGCCTCCTCGAATCGTCCGGCATCGAAGAGGCCTTCGGCGCGTGCAAAACCGGCTTCAACCTGCCAGCTTCCCGATGCGCCGTTCTCGAGCAATCGATCGGCGCGGGCAACGGCCTCTTCGGCTCGACCGAGCCGTTGGAAGCAGAGCGATGCCGCATGCAAAGCGTACGACTTGAGCTCGTCGGTCGGCGCGCCGCTGGCGGCGGCATCGTACTGACGAGCGGCGTCCTCGAAGCGGTCGAGCTCGAAGAGGGCATCCCCGGCGCCGATTCCCGCTCGGGCTGCGAGCTCGGGCTCCGGTCGTTCGCGACCGACGCGCTCGAACTCCGTCAGGGCGGCCTTCGGTTGCCCGATCTTCAGATTCGCCTGACCCCGCCAGTAGCTGGCCTCAGCACGCGGTAGCTCGCCGCTCCCGGCATCGAGCAGACGGAGAGCGCTGGCGTAGTCCTCGGCCCGGTAAGCGCAGATGCCCGCCTGGAGCCGATGATCGGGGGCTCGCTCCGAGTCGGGGTGGCTCTGGACGAGCTGGGCGAAGGCCTGTGCCGCATCACCATGGCGCTCGAGCTGAGCCAAGCACCAGGCCGCGCCCGAAGCGGCCGGCTCTCCGTAGGAGCTCTCCGCCGGGACTCGCGCGTATTCTCGACCAGCGTCTTCGAAGCGTGCGAGCTGGTACAAGGACTCGGCGGTCAAGTAGCGCGCTTCGTCGTGCAGCTCCGTGCGCGCGCGATCTTGGATCACGGCGCGAAAGGCCGCGACGGCGTCCTCGGGGCGACCGCTTCGATAAGCAGCCCAGCCCAGGGTGAACTGAGCGAAACTGCGATAGGGCGAGTCCGCGTGCTGACGGACGAATTGAGTCAGAACCTCGGCGGCCTCTGCGTGACGCTCGGCGCGAAAGAGGGTCTCCCCTCGCCAGTATCGAGCAGCGGGCGCCAACTCGTGGCGGCCGTGATTCTCCTCGATCTCGGTGAAGCGGGCGAGGGCATCGTCGATCTGGCCGGCTTCGAGCAAGCATCGCCCGAGGCGGTAGAGGCCCTCGGGGAGGTCGGCGAAGCGGGGGTGCTTTCGCCGTAGCCGGTCGAGAGGCGCGATGGCGCGTCGGTGATCACCGAGCTCGAAGTAGCAATCGCCCAAGCGGAGGAGGACGTCGGGAACTTTCTCATGTCCCGAGTGCTGCTCGAGGAACCGCTCATACTCCTTGGCGGCGAGCTCATGCAGCTTCTCGCCGTAGAGACCGTTGGCGAAGTGGTAGTCGTCGAGCGCGGCGTCCGTTTGAGCCGTCGCAGTGGCGGCACCGATGAGCAGGAGCCAGCCGGACAGAACGATCGCCCGTCTCGTCATGACGATCCCCCTCCTTATGAAAAGTGCACGGGGAGCCGTCGTCGACAACCGGCGTCACGGAGCGAATGCGACGATCGGGGCGACGCAGCTGGATTCTCGGTATGTTCCGAACGTCTGCTGCGAGTGCGGAGTTTTTCTGAAACCCGCTGGATTGGCGTTGATACGTGTCTCGGTCGTCATCGTGTGAGATTCAGAAGACATTCCGAATCGACGTACTCGGACCGGACCGTTGAATCGAGGTTCAGAGTGAGCCTTCACCACCGCCGGGCTCGGGCTCGAGAGGTCGCCGAGCGTCAGCTCGGCGGCACGATTCTCGGCGATCTTGTCGGCCCGGTGCAAGACACTCTTGGAAGTCGCACCGTGAGCAGGACGTGCGTGCGTCGGACCATCCGAGGACGAGCGACTTCACCGCCGGGCGAACGTTCTTCGAGCGCCTCGAAGAGCTTCGGATCTGCTCGAATCTCCGGCCGGACGACTCTCAGTAATCGGGAGTCGTGTTGATGCCGCGTAGATAGACCTTGTCCGGGTGCTCGAGGTAGTCCCCCGAGTCGTGAAAGACCCGGCTGATCTCACGAAGGTCCGCGTAGGCGACGAAGTGTTCGCCTCGAAAATCGACGCGGCCCCAGACGAGCCCGACGAGCTGCCAGCTCTCGTCTCGCCAGATCAAGACCGAGGCGCCTGCGATGTCGTTCGGAGAGAGATCCCAAAGGGAATCACAGCGGACGACGCTCCCCGTGATGTCCGTCTCTTCGGGGACGCTCGCGCTCAGGTACCAACAGTCGCCGTCCGCACTCAGCCCAGCGATCTGTACCGAGTCGTCGGGGGTGGGATTGCGGTCGGAAACCGTGAGGGGAAGGAAGCGCGCCGGCGACTTGATCAGCCCGAGGTTCTCCACGTACCGAACGACCGTTCCGGGTGCGCTGAAGAGCTCATCACTCTGGAAGCTGAAGACCAGCTCCACATCCCCTTCGCGGACGTTTCGCCCGGTGAAGAGGATGCCTTGGTCGGTTGCGACACCGAGCTCTGCCTCGCCGTCGTGCACGACCCGAACGAAGTGAGTGTACCGCGTCGCGCAACCGACCGTACCCAGCAGTATGCCCAGTGCCGCGATGCTTGCGAGACGTCTCACGATCCATACCCCTCGAGGAAGGCCGGCGCTCCTACCCGCGCTCTCGTCACCGGCGCAATCGGAAGCCGCCATTCTAACTTCCGCTTCAACCGCTGCCTTCAGGAAACCGAGCGCGTGCCCACCGTACGGACACACTCGTGGCCCTGTTTCGGTATCGACCGCAATGGGTCCGGATCCTGAGAAGTCTGGAGAATCAGCGCGCTGCCGGAACGCTGTCCAGGAGGACATTCTCGAGCTCGCTGGGGGCTGTCAGCGCATAGACCACTTCGCCGCAACGCCAAGCGACCACGGCGCAGTGGCTGGCCGGGCATACGTAAACGGTGCGCGTGCCGCGCTGCCGCTTCTCGAACTCGGTCAAATCGAAGCGATCACCCGAGACGATGTACAAGGAGACCGGTCGTCCTTCGTACTGGAGGCCGACCTGGACGGCACCTTTCCCGAGCTGGCTGCAGTCCCGTCCACCGATCAGATCGAAGGCGGTGCGCTCGAGGAAGCGCAGCGTGGCCGTCTCGTACCGACCCCGCACATAGCCTTCGATCGTGCCGGGATCGACCGCCCAACGGCGAACGTCCCCATGATGCTCCAGCTCGCTCTCGTGGATCTCGGCTGCCGAGAGCGCTAGGCCCGAAGGGGAGGTGACACTGAGTGCGACGAAGACCAAAGTGATCGTCACCAAGAGGGCGGCGGCGATGCCGCGAGTCCGCTGGAGTCGAATGCGGAGCGGAAAACGGCGCTGCTCACCCACCTGCTGGAGGAAGCTCGTCCGAATCCGCGCTCGCGCCGACTTCGAGAGGCCGACCTCGGCTTGGCTCCGGAGGAGGGACTCGCCGAATCCGCGCTCTGCCTCGAATTCAACGGCACAAGTCAGACACACGTTCAGGTGTGCCAAGACGTCCAGATTGGTCGGGACGTCGAGCTCGTCGTCGAGGAACGGATACAGATGCTTGCGTGCGTCTTGGCACTTCATGATTCGGTCCGGATTCCCGAGCGCTCAGCGTAGGCGCTCAACTTCTCTCTCAGCAATCGCCGGCCACGGAACAGCCGAGACATGACGGTCCCGATCGGACATCCGACGGCCTCGGCGATCTCGGCGTAGGTGAAGCTCTCGAACACAGCGAGATTCACCACGGTGCGAAAGTCCTCCGGAAGCTCGCCCAATGCCCTGAGGACCTCGTCGTCGAGACATTCCTCGAGCGGCAGGTGTCGAGCGCTCGAGGGCGAGTCGACGCTTCGAGCCTCTTGGTAAAAGGCCTCGGCGATCTCGATGTCGACCAGGCCCGGGCGATTCTTGCGCTGCCGGATCGAGTTCAAGAACAGATTGGTCTGGATCTTCAGGAGCCAAGCCCGGAAGTTCGTCCCGAGCTCGAACTTGTCGCGGTGTCGGTACGCTCGCAGCAGCGTGTCCTGCAGCAGATCCTCGGCGTCTCGGTCATTGCCCGTCAGCCGCCGACCCGCCCCGAAGAGCCGATCCAGGTAGGGCTGGACCATCTCATCGAATTGCTGGGCATTCGGCAGGTCTTTCTTCGCGGTTCGCACCGTGCTTGAGCTCATCGACCTCGATCCGTGCTGCATGGGGAAGGGGCGCCTGCAAGAGCGCTCGGCGAACGACTCTTTCGAACACAGCCTCTCGCGTACTCATTCCAGAGTTTTTGGGTCCGCGAAGCAACCACTCGGCTATTCTCCGAAGGCAGTTCGTCAGGCTGGGCGCAGCTCTGGACGGTGATGGAGACTTGGCAGGCTTCCAGGGAGAGGCGAAGCGGACGATGAGGATCGAGCGGCTCGGAGGATCGGGGTTTCGGATCGAGACGGCGGCGGGGATGGCGCTCTTTGATCCCCCTCGGGCCGAACCGGCGGCAGTGATTCTGCTGACAGGCTCCGAGCTGCCGGCGTGGCTGAGCTCCGTTCGGCCTCCGACGGTGCTCCTCGGCCCCCCGGCGCTACGGTCTGCGGCAGCGGTCCGCGGCGTCCAGCTCGAGCCGATCGATGTCGGTGGAGAGTGGGCGGGTGCCTTCGGGCGAGTGCGCGCCTGCGAGACGGTCCACCAGGGCGATCGAGGCTTGGGGTTTCTCGTCACCTCGGACGGCACCTGCGTCTTTCACGCCGGTCGGTCCGGGATCACTCACGAGATGTCGTGGCTGGGCGATCTCTACCGCATCGACGGTGCGTTGTTGCCCATCGAGGGGCGAACGACGATGGGCCCCCGCGAGGCCGCTCGAGCAGCGGCCTGGCTGTCGCCTCACTGGGTGATCGGCTGGGACCCTGGTTGCGGATCCCCCGATGAGCGGGCCGAACGAGAGCTGTCCGAGCACCTGGAGCAGTGCTCGGCGGCTCGTCACGTCCGGCTGGGATGCGGCGAGGTCTTTGAGTGGCCTCCACCGGCAACTGGCGAGGGCTGAGTGATCAACCCTTGCGACCGCGCGTGCACCTGAGGCGACGGAGGCGGCGGCGATTGCGACTGTTGCAAGGGCGGGTTCTGCCGTTGGCCTTCTTGACTAAGCGGCTGTTGCGTCCCATCGGACGGTCTCCTCTTGTTTCTCGTGCCGGGGTCCGAAGAATGGATCGGGAGACTAGCAGTCGTTCCTGAGCTTGTAAATGCCGCAGATCAAGACAACTCCGCCCTCGACCCGGCCGATCAACGGTTTGTCCTTCGACGTCGAGGAGTATTTTCAGGTCGCCAACTTCTTCGAGACGATTCCTCGCAGCCAATGGGACTCGATTCCGAGGCGGGCAGCGGAGAGTACTCGCCGGATCTTGGACCTCCTGGATCGTTACGACGTACGTGCAACCTTCTTCGTCCTGGGCTGGCTTGCCGAGCGCGATCCCGAGCTGGTCCGCGAGATCGATCGCCGGGGACACGAGATCGGATCCCACGGCTGGGAGCATCGTCTGGTCTACGAGATGGGGCCGGACGGCTTCCGGGACGAGCTGAGACGAAGCAAGTCCGTTCTCGAGGATGCTGTGGGCCACGGGATCGAAGGATATCGGGCCTCGAACTTCTCGATCACCCAGAAGACGCCCTGGGCTCTCGAGATTCTGCTCGAGGAGGGCTACCGATACGATTCGAGCATCTTCCCGATCCGGCATCCGCGCTACGGGATCCCAGGGGCGCCGCGGTTCCCGCATCGACTCTCGGTCGGTGACCGCACGCTGGTCGAGATCCCGTTGACGACTCTGGAGATCCTGGGACGCAACCTTCCGGTGGCAGGGGGGGCTTACCTGCGGATCTTCCCTTTGGCATTGATTCGGCACGGGTTGCGGGCTGCTCATCGGGCGGGTCATCCCGGCGTCGTCTACCTGCATCCTTGGGAGTTCGACCCGGACCAGCCGCGGATCGCGACGAGCCGTTTTCGGCGGTTTCGTCACTACACGAACCTGCGCCGTACCGAACGCAAGCTCGAGGCACTCCTGCGCGGATTCCGGTTCGTGCCGTTGTCCGAGATCGTGGCCGAGGTGGAGCGAGGAGAGAGTGAGCCCCTCGAGTCGACGGAGCTCTTGGGGGCGGTCCCGACGCGAAGTGGCTCAATCGAGGGTTGATTCTCAAAGCGTTGGCCTGTTAGGGTGGCCGAGACTTGCAACCTCCCGACAAAGCCTGGTGCAACGCAAACTCGACCGCGATTCGATTTGGGTTGAAACGAGCGGAACAAAACCGTTTGCAGCTCGTGTCACCGGGTGACCGTCCCGAAGCTCGTCCCTCGACGGGCGATCGGCGAGAGGTGACGTTGCGGTTGGCGGGTTCGCGCCGCTTCGCCTTCGGATCGAAGACGGACAGCAACTCGGCACGCACGCCTTCGAGATCCAAGAAGAAATCCCCAGAGAAACACGTGACCAACGAAGTGAATTGAGGACTGTTCCTCCAAGCCCTCTGACCGGAGGGGTGCACGTCGTCACGTCGATTTCTCCCAATCCCCAGGAGCTGTAGGATGATTCGCAAGCTGCTCGGCATCGCGCTTTGCGTCGGTGTCGCCACGACGGGTTTCGCCCAGGTCGACAGTCCCGACCCGGTGTTCGAAACGACGTTCATCGGTGACGTGGAGGTCATGGCCGGTGAAGTATTGGTCCAGTTCGTCGAGAGC
>JAJDCO010000133.1 GCA_029260795.1 Planctomycetota bacterium
CTCATTTGAACCCTCCGGGCTAAGTTCATGTGTTCAAGCCCTAAATGGACCGCCCGGAGGGATCCTATCCCTCAACGCCCTCCTCGTTCAAGTCGATTCGCAATAACCGGTTACACCCCAACAAAAACCAAACACACCCAAAGCAAACAGCCCGTACTCCGGTGTCGACTTCGAATCCCCACCGCTCGAGAGCGGTGGGGTCCCGTCCCGGATCCAACGCGCTGTCTCACGGAGCTGGCGCTTGGCGATGTCGTCCACCCAAGGATCCGGCACGTCCCCCGACCATGCCGAAAGCGCACGGTTCACCAGAGCGAATGGAATCTCGACGCACGGGATGAGCAGGGTCACCCCAAGGATGCCGACCATCACCCTTCGGACTACCCGCGAGCGAACGCTGGGCCCCCGCTGCCCGAATCCTCCGACAGAGACCGCGCCCCAACCCAGCAGCATCGCCGCCGGGACGGCGAGGAGGTCGACGAATCTGCGCTGCATCAGTGCGAGCAGGACGAAGCAGATGAACGCGATCGCCAGGCAGAACCGCGCTCCGTCCGATCGCCGCCACGCCTGGAGCAAGATCCATACACCGAGCAAAGGTAGCAGCCAGGCCCCCCAGCTCAGATCGCCGTGCAGCGGCTTGAAGTCCCACGCACCCTGGACCCACAGCAGAGGCTGAGACTCGGCGACGCGCGACTGGAAGTCCTCGTCTTTCGTCAGCCACTGCACGGCGCTCTCTGCGCTGCGGCTCAAGTCAGGGACGATCAGAATGAGCGCGCCCATCGTGGCACTCCCGCCCACCAGCGCTCCCACGAGAGCCCTGCCTCGCCCGCCCGTTCGCGCAGCGAGCCAAGCACCGAGAGCCGCGACCGAGATGGCGAAAGCCACCGCCGGCTGGAGCCACGACAGCGTCGTGAGCGCCCACGGTTCGACCAAGGCCGGAGCCGTGATCACGCCCCCAGCCAGCACGACCGCGCTCGTCGCCAGGGCGGTCACGCCCGGTCCGACCAGCACGCGCTGCCGCATCGCGGCGTCGAGCCGCATCCCGATCGACCAGAGTGCGACCACCGCGACCCAAACTCCGAGCAGCGCCAGGCAGCCGGGCCATACCAGAATCGCCCCTCCGAGCACCACGCCGACGGCTGCGCTGGCCAGGCGCGGCGTCCGCTCCCGGACCAGGCCTCGTTGGCAGGCACTGGTGGCCCAGATCAGGGCGGCCACCCAAACGGCCATGATGGAATGATGATCCACGAAACCGAGCTGAGTCGGATGCGTATGGGCGCCCAGCACGCTCAGCACCAGGGCACCGGCCAGTCCGACCGCGCGAGAGTCGAAGACGCTGCGCGCGGCCGCGAAGGTCAGAAGAACCGCGAGCACGCCGAACAGGGGCGGGAACCAGGCCGCCGCCGCCTCGACGCTGGATCGCTCTTCGATTCCCAGCAGCTTCGAGATCACGACCAGGATCTGGTCGTAGTAGGGCGGCCAGATCGCCACCGCGCCATCGGGGAAGTGCAAGTAGCGGTCGAAGCCGAGCACACTCGGGAACTGCTCCAGGCCGACCACGACTCGCCGAAGGTGGTAGTAGGCATCGTGCCCGATGTACAGGACGCCCTTGGGTGTGAAGACGTCCGGGTACGAGCCGCACCGCAGCAGCAGCGCGAACGCGGCGATCATCGTCACGGCGAGCGCCGTGAGCACTGTCGAGACCCGTCGCGTCATGACCCTCGTTCGTTCAAGGCACCGGTTCGAAGAGGCTCGTCCACGCGCCGACCCGTGCTCCAGCTCACGTCATTGTGGGACGCGAAGAGCGACCTTGCAAATACCTCAGTTCACGCGGCGATCCCGACCTTCCCAGTATGGTTCGCGGAGCTTGACCTTTTGGACCTTGCCGCTCGGTGTGCGGGGAAGCGTATCGACGAAGTCGATCGACCGTGGCACCTTGAAGGCGGCGATCTCCTCGCGTGCGTGGGCGATGATCTCGGTGGCGGTGGCCTGCGTGCCGGGCGCTCGCACCACGATCGCCTTTACGAGCTCGCCCCAGCGATCGTCGGGTACGCCGATCACGGCCGCCTCGGCGACTCCCGGGTGACCGCACAGCACGCTCTCGATCTCCGCCGGATAGATGTTCTCCCCCGCCGAGATGATCATGTCCTTCACGCGGTCGCAGACCGTGACGTAGCCCTCCACGTCGACCGACCCCGCGTCGCCGGTGTGTACCCACCCCTCGACCAGCGTCTCGGCGGTGGCTTCGGGACGATTCCAGTATCCGATCATGTTGGCCGGTGAGTGCAGACAGATCTCGCCGATCTCACCGGGCGGCACGGGCTGACCGTCGGAATCGACGACCTTCATTCGGACTCCTGGGTAGGGACGCCCGGCGGCGCGCAGCAGCTCGGGGCGGCCTCGATGGTCTTCGGGGCGGAGACAAACGGCCGTGTTGCCGGTCTCGGTCAGACCGTAGATCTGGGCGAACTCACAACCGAAGACCTCGATCGAACGCTCGAGCAACGGGAGCGGGATGGGCGAGCCGCCGTAGACGATGTGTGTCAGCGAGCTGAAATCCGTCTGCGCACACGAAGGCTCGGTGAGCATCAGCTGCATCATGGCCGGCACCAGGCAGGTCTTGGTGATGCCCTCCTTCTCGATGAGCTCGAGCGCCCGCCAGCCTTGGAACGCCGGGAGGATCACCGTGCGAGCGCCCGCGCTCATGCCGGTCATCATCCACCAGAATCCGCCGATATGAAAGCTGGGGAAGCCCGACAAGCTGACGTCGTCCGCCGTCCATCCGATCCACGGATCCCCGTGCTCCCGCATCGACTGAACGACCGCGAAGAAGCTGCGATTCGCGAGCTGGACGCCTTTCGGATGACCGGTCGTGCCGCTCGTGTACATCTGCACGACGACCTCTTCAGGATCGGCCGGAAGACCCGGATCCGTGTCGGGTTGGGCTTCGGTCCAAGTCGTGAGTGAAGGCCATCCGTCGACCTCCCCGGTGAGTGCGACGGTCTCTCGAACCGTCTCGAGCCGAGGCGCCACCTTGGCGATCGAGCTCTCGAAGGCTGCGCCGGCGAAAAGGAGCTTCGCCTGCCCGTCGTTGAGGATGAAGGCGATCTCGCTGGGCGAGAGGCGCCAGTTGATGCCGAGGATGACACCGCGGGACTTGGCGATGCCGAAGAGGAGCGCGAGGGCGTGATCGGAATCGTGGTCGAGCAGGGCGACCCGATCTCCGGGCCGGATTCCAGCCGCGATCAGGGCGTGGGCAATGCGGCCGCTCCAGGCATCGAGCTGAGCGAAGGTGGTCGACTGGTCCTCGAAGGTGAGCGCCACCCGGTCGCCTCGCAAGCGGGCTTGGGTGCGAACCAGATCGGGAAGCGTGCGCACTTCGGTGGACGCCATCTCGATTCCTCACGTTACGGACGAGGAAGGATTCTCCTCCCAATCGCTGAGCCGGAGCCTCGCATTCCTGACGGGCACCGGCGAGCCTCGAACGCTTATACCGAATGGCTCGGAGCGATCACAGTTTTCGGCTCGCCGACTCGCCGCCTGGTTCTTAGGCTTGAGTCGTGACCGTCCTCGGCAAGCCTCCGCGAGGGGAGCCAGGTGCGAGGCAACCGCACCGCTCTCATTCACTCGGAGGCCGCTGCCGCGTCCGGATCCGTTTCTGAAAGCCCTAACTCCACCGTGCACGCGCGACGCCGCGACCCGCCGCGTGCCGCTCCGCAGCGTTCGTCCCGACCGCGGATGAACCGAGAAAGAAGTCGATGAAAGTCAAAGCCCCCGCTCCTGGCCAGATCGGAGCCGAGGTCACCGACCTGGATCTCCGGACCCTGCGCCCGGAAGCCGCCGCCGACCTCCGTGGCCTCGCCTACGAGCACAAGCTCGTCGTTTTCCGGAATCAGAAGCTCTCTCGACCCGAGTACGTCGAGCTCGCCAAGAAGCTCGGTCGCCCCCAGATCTACTTCCAAGAGCACTATCACCACCCCGAGCATCCCGAGATCTTCGTCTCGGCGAACGTGCCGGAGGAGGGCGAGAAGGTCGGGGTCGCTGGAACCGGACGGTTTTGGCACAGCGACTATCAGTTCTTCGACGAGCCACTCTCGTTCACGATGGTGTACCCGCAGATTCGACCGGCCGGGCGCGGCACCAAGTACGTGGACATGGAGCGCATGTATCGGGAGCTCCCGAGCGGGCTCCGCCGTCACATCGACGGCACGCGCGCCTTCCACGAGGCCACCTGGTACTACAAGGTGCAGCCCGAGGACATGGACAAGGCGATCATCGAGATCATGCGGGAGTTCCGCGAGATCACGCCGGGCGCCAAGCACCCGACCACCATCGTGCATCCGGTCACGAAAGAGCGCTGCATCTACGTGAGCGAGGGATTCACGACCGCGATCTTCGGCTTAACGTTCGAGGAGAACCGGCAGGTCTTGCACGAGCTCTTCGAGTTCATCAATCGCGAAGATCACGTGCACTCGCACCTTTGGGACGACGGCGATCTCCTGTTTTGGGACAACCGCCAAGTGATCCACCGCTCCGGCGGCCAACTCCGCGGCGACGCAAGCGTCAGCTATCGAATCGGCGTCTACGACGACCTGCCGTTCTACACCAACACGAACGACTTGGAGTCCCCCGATGTCGAGCGATGCTCGCCCATCATCCCGGAGAATTGAGGTCGAAAAAGATCTGATCGCTCGCATGCTGAGTCCCTTCAAGCCGGCCTGTCGCTACCTGGAGTCCGCGACGCTGACCGTGTCGGAGGAGCCCCAGGTGAAGGGTTCGGCGGCTTGGGTCCTGCGCGGCGCTTTCGCGATTCCCGAGTCCTGCTACATCAACGACACCGGGCATCTGAACTCCATCGAGTTCAACATCTGCTCCAATCAGCTTCTTCAGGTCGCACTCGCCCAAGCGCTCGAGAGTCGGCTCGCTCCCGAGCTCTCGGACCTGACTCTCGAGGAGCTCGTCTCGGAGCAGCGGCCCGAGACGGTCATTCGCGAGCTGAACAGCGTCTTCAAGCGCGTCATCAATGCCCGGCGCTTCGAAGGCGAGGTCACGGTCGACGGCCCGCTGCGACGAGGAAGCCCGTTCGAGGTCGGGGCGCACTTCTGGGATGCGAACGACGGCTTCGCCGAAGGCGCGTTCACCGTCGTTCTCCACCAGCGCTCCCGACCCACGAGCTGAGTACGGGGCTCAGTCCGCTGGGAAGGTCTCGTGAATCGTGATCTCGTAATCGGCCTCGATCTCCTCGGTCGGCCGCATGACGATCGCGTCCCAGGCCAGCTTCTCACACACCCGCACGCAGATCACACAGCCGATGCACTCGTCGTAGAGAATGCGCACCGGTGGGATGGTGCGGTCCGGCCAGTTCTCGGCCGGCTCGATCTCGATGCAATCGACGGGACAGAACGGGATGCAGACTTCGCACCCCGTGCAATTGGGCTCGGACACCTCGGCGACCTGCTTGGGCCGCTTCTTCTTGCGCGTGTGCTTCTCGGGGATGTCGGGAATGTCTGACAGCAGTCCCTTGATCTTCTTGCTGTTGTAAACGCCCAAGTGCGTCCTCCCGAGGGTCGAGGGTCACTGCGATTCGATCCGATCACCTTCGCGAGGATAACACCTTCGTGTCGCAGTCGGGGTCCACCCGCGGAGACGAAGAAGCGACTCGCGCTCGAGACGTCTTGACAGACGCGGTCCTCCCTCCACAATGAGCGCTGGCGACGATCCTCGCCCAACCTCTTCGACTCTCCCCCAGCGAGAGTCCCCGTGAGGCAAAGGGGGGCATACTCCCGGATCGGCATCGAGCGTTGACCTCAGGTGATCGCGTCGAGCGCAAGCTGCTGGGGGGCCGGATCGTCGCGAGCTGACCTCAGGAGTCTCCGATGCCGAAGAACAAGGATCTCAAGCGCCGCGTCCGCTCTCGGATGGACAAGACCGGCGAGTCGTACACGACCGCGCGCCAGCAGGTCGCGCAGAAAAAGACCCCGGTCGCCCTGCCGATCCCGAAAGGCCTCGCCGACATCGCCGGCATGAGTGACGACGCGGTCGAGGCGAAGACGAATCGCACCTGGCGAGAATGGGTGCGAGTCCTCGATGGCGTGGACGCCGCGAGCTGGCCTCATCCCGAGATCGCCAAGCACCTGCTCGAGGTGCATGGCCTCGGCAGCTGGTGGGCTCAGATGGTGACCGTCGGCTACGAGCGCATTCGAGGGCTGCGCCAGAAGAACCAGCGCCGCGAAGGCACCTTCGACGTGAACAAGAGCAAGACGCTGCCGGTCGCGATCACGACGCTCTTTCGGGCCTTTCGTCAGCATCTGGGAGGCGTGGGCCTTGGCGACTTGAAGATCAGCGTGCGCAAGGCGACCCCCTCGAAGTCCCTGCGGTTGAGCGCCGGCCCGGGTCGACCGATCGCCGTTCACTTCTGGGAGAAAGGCGCCCGCAAGAGCCAGGTCCAGATTCAGCATCAGAAGCTCTCGTCCGTAGAGGAAGCCGATCGCGTTCGAGCGCTGTGGACGTCCTTCCTCGAGAGCTTGGCGCAATCCTTCGCCGAGGAGTGAGACGAGGAGTCCGCCCTGGGGATCCTCGCCGATCCCTCCGGCGCGACGCGTGCCCTCGTTGCCCGTCGGCGAGATCACTCGGAACGAGAGGTTGCCGTGACTCCCGATCTTCCTCTGATCGTCGGAGCGGGCCCCGTCGGCAAGGCGGCGGCTCTTCTCCTGGCACGGGCGGGTCGTCCGACTCGACTCATCGACAGAGCGTCCGAGCCTTCCTCGTTGTCCAAGGCGCTCGCCATCAACCCACGCACCTTGAAGCTGCTCGAGGACACCGGTGTCACCGACGACCTCCTCCACATCGGGCTCCGGATTCGCGGGGCGCAGCTGTGGATCGAAGGGGAGCCCGCCGCTGAGATTCGATTCGATCGGTTGCCACATGACTACCCCTTCATGTTGGCGCTCTCCCAAGCGGCGACCGAGCGAATGCTGGAGAAGGGGCTCCACGCGGCCGGCGGAGGCGTCGAAACGGGGCGCGCGCTCAAGGCATGTCGGATCACTCCCGAAGGTGTTCGATCCGAGCTGAGCGACGAGCTCGAGGGTGCCCGAGAAACGGCCGACTCTCCGTGGCTTCTCGCCGCCGATGGAGCGCACAGCACGACTCGGGAGCAGCTCGGGGTCTCCTTTCAGGGCACACAGTTCCAACGGCCCTGGCACCTGGCCGACATCCCGCTGAGCACCTCTCTCGATAGCGACCACACCCATGTGTTCTTCCTCAAGGGCGGTGGCTTCGTCTTTGTCATGCGCGTGATCGACGAGGGCTCGCAGGCGGCGGGCGCGCCCGATCTCTGGCGAGTGGTGAGCAATCTGGAGAATCCTGCCGAGCGCATCCCGCGAGCGGAGCCGGCCGGCCCCCCCACTTGGACCTCGCAGTTTCAAGTCGCTCATCGGATCTGTGGTCGATTCCGAGTCGGCCCCGTCTCCTTTGCCGGTGACGCCGCGCACGTGCACTCACCCGCCGGAGCCCGAGGCATGAACCTCGGAATCGAAGACGCGTGGGTGTTCTGCCGGCTGCTCGAGGAGAATCGTCTCGACGACTACGACCTCCTGCGAAGAAGCGTCGTTCGACGAGTCGTGCGGCGCGTCGAGCTCGTCTCGAGAGCGGCTCGAGGCGAGTCGATCGTTGCTCGAGTGGCCCGGTTCGCGGCCGCGCGATCACTGGGTCGGATTGCTAGACTGCGTGGCGAGATCTCCCGGACGATTGCCGGCCTCGACCACCCGCTGGATCTTCACGGGCGGTCTCGCCGGCAGGCCGAGTCTCGTTGACCCGTCAGACGGTCCAGTACTCACCGGTCGGCGGCGCGGCCAAGAGCTTCATCGCCTCAACCATGGTCTCGGACGGGATGCTTTGGCGAGCCGCCTGGTGCGCTTCGACGCTGTCCCACTCCTCGACCACGACCAGTCGATTCGGGTCCTGGTGATGCCGGAGCAGCTTGCACGACCGGCAGCCTGCCGTCTTCTCGATCTGTGGTAGGAAGCTCTTCACGAGCGTGAACAGCCCCTCTCCTTCGCCCTCCCGAGCGTGGAACTCGTTGATCCGTGTGATCGTCATTCCATTCCTCCTGCCGGGTCGATGCCGCGAGGGGATCGCGGACCGCTCGGTCTCCCTCGACGGTCCTCTCTCCCGAGAGCTTCTCCTCGGAGACCGTCCTCTTCAAGCGCTCTTCCGAATCCGTACGCCGGTGTCCTGTGTTAGAACCGGGCCCTCCTGTCTCGGAGCACCTGATGAAACGCCCCTCACCCTTCCTTCTCGAGCGATACTTCGACGCCCGGGAGTTCGCGACACCTTGGCTACTGTGCGCGTCCGATTGCGAGACTCGCTCCGTGGGTGAGCTCCTCTCCCTCGAGCCGGGCGCATTGGAGCGATTGCTCGCCTTGGATCTCGGGTACGGAACCTCGCGAGGCCCCGAGGAGCTGCGTGCCTTGATCGGCGGCTTTCAGAGTGGCCTGTCCGCTGACGACGTGGTCGTCCACTCGGGTGGCGAAGAGGTCATCCTCACCTTCTGCTTGGCCGAGCTCGAAGCGGGCGACCACGTGATCGTGCACTCGCCCTGCTACCAATCACTGCTCGAGCTGCCGCGCTCGATCGGTTGTCGCGTCAGCACGTGGTCGGCCGATCTCTCGCGGGGGGGCGCACTCGATCTCGACCGGCTGGCAGACCTGCTCTCTCGCGAGAAGACGCGGGCGGTCTTCGTCAACTTCCCTCACAACCCGACCGGCTTCTTGCCTTCGATCACCGAGTGGCAGCAGCTCGTGAAGCTCGTCGGCGAGAGCGGCGCCCGCCTTTTCTCGGATGAGGCTTATCGAGGCTCCGCACGCCACGATCAGGCCGAGCTGCCCTCCGCTCCGACTCTCGACGAGCGCGCCTGCTCTCTGGGACTCGTCTCGAAAGCTCTCGGACTCCCGGGCCTGCGGCTCGGCTGGGCGGTCTCCCGGGACGAGGACCTACTGGCTCGAATGACGGCCATGAAGGACTACTCGACGATTTGCTCGAGCCGCATCAGCGAAGAGCTAGCATGCACAGCCCTTCG
This sequence comes from Planctomycetota bacterium, assembly GCA_029260795.1. Taxonomy (GTDB): domain Bacteria; phylum Planctomycetota; class OFTM77; order OFTM77; family OFTM77; genus OFTM77. Next base: position 9,074 of record JAJDCO010000133.1, read on the forward strand.
AAACGCAGCGCAGATCCTCGGCGAAACGCGGGAACGATTGGCCACCAATCGGCAGGCTGCCGCTCGATTCTTCGAGGCGCACTCCGAGTCCTTCGAGTACCAGGAGCCGATCGCCGGGCCGATCTGCTTTCCGCGGCTGCGCCATGGGACCGCAAGCGATTTCGCCGATCGCGTGCTCGCCGAGTGCGGCGTGATCCTGCTACCGGGTGACGTCTTCGAGGGCGGTGCCGGGCACTTGCGCTTTGGGCTCGGCAGGAAGAACGCCCCCGAATGCTTCGATCGTCTCGCGTCCTGCCTCTCCCGCAACTGAGCGGGCGCGAGCTCGTCGCCTCGGTGGGCTCGACGCCCTGCCCATCGAAGGCGGGCAGGGCGAGGCCGCGTCACTTCTTCTTGAACGGCGAGACTCCGACATCGACCGGCAGGTAGCACGAGAACTTCGAAGCTTGTCCGTTCTCGCCCAGCGCCGCGATGGTGAGACGAGGGTTCTTGAGCTGGGCGCTGGCCAGAGTCAGGAGGTGAACGATCGAGGGCCACGGCAAGTCGCCGTCGGCGAGGATCACGATCTCCCGCGACGAAACGAGGTTCTGGGTCGTGAGAGGCGCCAGTGGCTTGAGCTGCTTCGACCAGGTCGGATTCTTCGGCTCGATGCTCAGGAAGGTCACGTGCTCGATGCCCGATCGATGCGCTCGCGAGAGGAGAGCCACGACGTGCTGATGCAGGACGCCTTCCTCGGCCCGCACCTGCAGCCGCTCGGCGCCCTTCCAGGAGCTCGGGAGATCCATCAACGTGCCCGGATCACCACCGTTCACGGCATAGAAGGCCTGACCCGCGCTCACCGTGATCGAGACGATGCGCTGACCGAAGTCGTCTACGAGCTCGAGCTCCTCGATCGGCTCTTCTTCGATCTCCTCGATCTCGAACAACTCCTCGATCGGCTCTTCTTCGATCTCTTCGATCTCGAACACCTCCTCGATCGGCTCTTTCTCTTCGATCTCTTCGATCTCTTCGATCGGCTCCTCTTCGATCTCTTCGAACAGCGGGAGGACCTCGAACCCGGAACCGCTGCTGGCCACGCGCACGACCTTGGCCGAAGCCTCGGAGCCACGAGGAACGAGGATCACTCCGCCCACTCGACCGGCCGCGACGTCGCGGCCCGGCTGCTCGGTGCGAGGCAGCTCGATCCCGGCGGCCTGGCACTCCCGGCGGATCCACGACTGAAACTCCTTCGCCGAAAGCTCGTCCTGAGCCGCGTCGGCCGCCCCCTGACGCGCATCGCTCTCAGGAGCGACGATCATCAAGGCGAGCAGAGCAACGGTCGGGAGGAGAGCGAGCCAGGCGAGTCGCGATGGGCTTGAGGTGGCGAGATGAATGAGCCGTCGCTTGAGATCTCGCGCGCCTTCGGACAACGCGAGCGTCGGGCTGCCGAAGGGATGCGGCTTCGACATCAGAGATGCGACACGAACCAGCGTCTTGCGGTACTGCATGGTCTCGATTCCTCCATCACGAATGACACACTCGTCGACCGCGAGCTCACGCTCTCGGCTGATGTTTCGAAACGTCCACCACGCGATCGGGTGGAAGAAGTACAGGACGCGAATCAGGGTGGCGAAAGCGTGAACTTCGAGATCGAACCGACGCACGTGGAGCAGCTCGTGCACCAGCACCGACTCGAGCTCGTCGTGATCGAGGTCTGCTTCCAAGGAAGCCGGGAGGATCATGAGAGGTCGGATCAGGCCGAGCGTCGCCGGCGAGCCCGCTGCCTCGGTCACGCACACGACGACCCTTCGGTGCAGCCCGATGCGCCGGGCGAGTCGGAGCACGTGACCTTTCAGCTCGCGGCCGGCCGGGCGAGCGGCCCGGATCATCCGGCGCAGTCGAACCAGCTGGACGGCCAGCAGCGACGCCAAGGCGGCGACTCCGATCAGCCAGACGGCGAGGACCGCGTCGGCGACGGTCCAAGACGCGCCGGGCGTGCGAGTCCTCGGCAGCGATACTTGCCCCCTCGACGTGGTCTCGTCAGAGAGAGCGGGACCCCGCACGCCCGTCGCGACCAGGTCGCTTCTGGGTGCCTCGGACGGGATCTCCGGGCGCTCCCAGGGACCTCGAATCCAGGCGAGGCTCGCCGGAAGCTCTGCCGGTCGCATGGCACTCGGCCACCATTCCACCGGCGGCACGGCCAGGCGGATGAGGACGATCAGCCACAGTGCGTGCCGAACGCGGGCAGAGGATCGTCGAGCCAGCCAAGCCAAAAGCGCCACGACGAGGAAGAGCAGGCTGCTCTGCCAAAGCACCGACGCCAAGGGGCCGAGCACGGGATGCGTGAGCCAGCTCATGACTCGATGTCCTAGTCTTCGACCAAGCGCTTGAGCTCGTCGATCTCTTCGGGCTCGAGGCCACGGGCCTTGGCGATGTAGCTCACCAGCGGCGCCAAGGACCCATCCAGGACGACGTCCAAGAAGCTCTCGACCGCTCTCGAGACCAGGTCCTTCTTCCTCTTGAGCGCCCGGTACTGGCGCACCGGGCCGACCTTCTCCACCTTGAGGAGACCCTTCTTCTCCATCCGCCCCAGGAGCGTCTTCACCGTCGAGACGGCCCAGCCGGTGGCGGCCCCGACTTCCTCGTGGATCTCCCGAACGGTCGCCTTGCGTTGCCGCCAGACGGCCTTCATGAGCCGCCACTCGACGGGGCTCAGGGTCTGTTTCGTCTTCGCCATCGTCACCTCCGCACCATTCGTAGCCTGAGAGCTACTTCGGTAGCCGTGTCGCTACAACTGTAGCCGTGTGCGACGAAGAGGCAAGAGAAGAATCGCGTGGCGCACGACCAAAGGGGTCGGGCTGTCTCGGCGGATGCTGGGTCGCGAAACGAAACGAGGCGGCTTCACGCCGCCTCGTTCTTCGATCTTCGCGAGAGTGATCTTCTCAGCGGCGCTGCCCGTGACCGCTCGCCGGTACGCCGTGCAGCTCGAGCATCGACTCTCCGAAGGCACGACCGATCTCGCTGAAGGTGATCGCGCTCCCGAGATAGTGGTAGCCGCGATCCGAGCCGACCTTCTTCCACTCCTCGACATGATCCTGCCAGTTGGCGATCAGGGCATCGGCGGCAGGATCCCAGAAGGCGTCGGTGGCGACGACGCGCACGTTGCCTCCGAGCTCGGGCACCGATGCGACGCGAGCCTGGGCTTGCTGGATGATCGCCATGTTGCCTTCGGCCGGCTGGAAGCCGTTCTGCCCCATCTGACCGATCACGACCGGGAGCGTCGGAGCTCCCAGGTCGCGGCGAACGTCTTGGATCAGATGAGCCAGGTGCTGGCCGTAGCCGGAGACGAAGTCCGGGTCGAACATGTCGTTCCAACCTTGGAACCAGACGAAGCCGGCGATCTCGGGCTCCCATCCCTTCAACTCGGGGAAGCGCTTCGGGAGCTGGTCGAGGTTGCTTCGGACCTCCTCGAGCATGAGACGGTAGTAGTGGCCATAGCTCGACCGAATGTCGTCCATCGTCACCTCGGGGCGCTTGCGCTTGCGATTCTCCTCGTTGGTCTTCGCCAGGATCGCTTCCAGCTTCTCCTTGCTCGGCAGGCCAGAGCTGGGTGGCCGAAAGTCACGACCCAGACTCTTGCCACCCCAAGCCGCCTTGATGATGAGCACCGGCTCTTTGAAGTGATCGCCCACGACGTTTCCGAACTCGAGCTCCGGACCGATACAGTTCGGGGATCCGAATCCGACCGTCAGCTTTCCGCGTCGATTCAGGAAGCTGATGAAGACGTCCGACCGTTCGACCCACTCGCCTTTTCGATGAAGATGTGCGAATCGCTCGCGCGTCTCGGGCGCGCGGATCTGATGCTCGAGGAGCTCGAGCTTCGCCTTGCCCTCCATGTTCGATTGACCGGCGAGGACGAAGACCTTGAGCTTGCCTTTCTCCGAGCCCGAGGCTGCCGGCAGCAATGCCAAGAGACACGTGGTGAGCCAGATTCCCGTCAACGCGCGCATGTCGTCTCCTCGGGTCAGTGTCGGGCCTCGAGCCAGCGAACCGGTGTCGCTCGAGAGTTTGCGGTCCCGACGACGCCCCACGCAAGCGAACTTCCTCTCGGGTGTGAGGCGGAGGAGACCGCGATGCCGTCGGCGTCGACGATGCGGCCTTCAACTGGAAGCCGTGCTCAGGCAAGGTCTCTTCCTGGACGCACGACCGTCAATTCGTCAATCAGTGAGACCGTCTTGGACGACGTCCACCCGCGTCGATCAGCCGCGTCGGACCTCGGACTCCCAACAAGGACGCGCCGCTGGCGTACCACTCGTCGCGTCGACCTTTCCCTCCAGACCATCACTAGGAGCGAGACTCATGCGCGCCCTTCTTTGGATGATCGTCGTCGGCCTCGTCAGCAGCGAGGTCCCGATCCATGCGCAAGCGTCGACTCAGACCGACGGCGAGCAGGTCGAGATCCGAGCGCAGTTCCAAGCGCGCCTCGACGAGCTCCGAGCCGAGTCGGGCTTCCCCGGCGCCAGCGTCGCGGGCGTCATGAGCGATGGCCGAACGATCGCCGTCAGCTCGGGATTCTCCGACCTCGAAGCCGAGACGCCGCTCATCCCGAAGGACCGGTTGCTGTCGGGGAGCATCGGGAAGACCTATGTGATCGCCGTCCTCTTGCAGCTCGTCGATGAAGGGAAGCTCGCCCTCGACGATCGACTGAAGAAGTACCTCGGCGAGGAGGCGTGGTTCGAGCGACTACCGAATCACGGTGAGATCACGCTCCGACAGCTGCTCAACCACACCAGCGGCGTCTCCGAGCACGTCAACGAGCCGGCATTCTGGAAGGACGTCGTCGCCGCTCCGAGCCGGGTCTGGCTCCCAGCCGAGCTCGTTGCTTACGTGCTCGATCGCGACGCGTTGTTCGCGGCCGGCGAGGGTTGGTCGTATGCCGACACGAACTACATCCTCGTCGGAATGGTCATCGAGCGCGTGACTCGAGACACGTTCTACGGGCAGCTCGAGAAGCGAGTCCTCGAGCCACTGGCCTTGAAGGACACCGTCCCGTCGAGCAGCCGGCGCATCCCCGGGCTCGTCAATGGCTACACGACGTTGGAGCCGTTCGGGCTTCCGAACGAGAAGACGATCGGGGAGGATGGGCTCTTCGCCATCAATCCGCAGCTCGAGTGGACGGGCGGTGGTATTGCCTCGACCACTCTCGACCTCGCCCGTTGGGGAAAGCTCCTCTACGAAGGGCGTGCGTTCCCGGAGAAGTACCTCGCCGAGATGATGCAAGGCGTGCCAGCCCGCACCGGGCGCGGCGACGAGTACGGCCTCGGCGTGCAGATGTGGACGACCCCGCAGGGACGCGTTCACGGACACACCGGCTTCTTCCCCGGCTACCTGTCGGCGATGGCCTACTACCCGAAAGAGAAGGTGGTGCTGGCGATCCAGTTCAACTCGAACGTGCCCGCTCACTTCCGAAAGCACCCGCGCGCCTACCTCGACGATTTCGCCGAGATCCTGTTCCGTTGAGCGAAAGGACGGCGCGAGGTCTCCGGTCGCAAGGAATGGTGCGACACCGTTGCCCACCACCTCTCACGAGGGCGACACAGCACCCATCACATCATGTGGCACGAGTCACTTGGCCGGTAGAGCGCTGACGCACTTCATGGACCCTCGGGCAGCGATCGAGCTCGGCGACGCCTTTCGTTCGAGCACGCTCGTGGCTGGAAGGGCGCCAAGCCTCGCTTCCATCAACCGACGCTCGCCCCGTCACCCCCAAGACTCCCCCGCTTGCCGCCCACCCCAAAGCACGTTAGCCTGAGCCCCGACACGAAGGGCGATTAGCTCAGTTGGCTAGAGCACCTGCCTTACAAGCAGGGGGTCACTGGTTCGAGTCCAGTATCGCCCACCATGTCTTGCAAGAACTTACGGCGAGCGTCTTCTCACGAAGTATCGCCGCTCCCCCCTCAGCTCCCCCCTCGATTCGGGCGTCGCTCCCCGAGCAACCTTGACCGCGTCTCGATTACTGCGCGGTTCTGACCCTCCCTCCTTACCGTCAGCCCGTGAGGGTAAGTTCGAGCCTCCGATCCTCGATCGCTACCGCCCTTCCGATCAATGCTGACGGGCTTCCGAGTGAGGTCGCCGTCCCCTCCCGAAACTTACCCTCACCTTACCGTTCGCCCTTCGACTGCTCCCGACCGATTCTTCCCCGCAACAGGCGACGGAGCTCGTCCTCGCCGAACACAGCGAGTCAAGGGAGCAAGAACCATGAAGAATCGAGAAGCCGCGGTCGACCACTGGGAGGGCATCCTCGAGACGGAAGGCGTGCCCACTCTCGCAACCAAGCGCCAGGTCGCCGATGTCCTCGGCGTCACGACGCGGACGGTCGAACGGTGGCACGCCTGCGGCGCCCTCGACGCGATGAAGCTCATGGGAGCGGTCCGCATTCCTCGGCGCGCCGTCGCGCGGTTCCTAGCCGAGCGATACTCGGGTGCGTGTCGGTGACACTTCTCGAGCGAGCGCTGGGCTCCCTCGAGAGAGTCCATCCGCTGCCTGGAGAGGGCCGCTACAGCGCTTGTTGCCCGGTACCCGAGCACGGGGACCAAAACCCCTCGCTCTCCCTCTGGGAGAATCCGGGCGGAACGATCGGCGTGCAATGCCATGCCGGTTGCTCGACAAGGCGAGTGTTGGAGTGCCTCGACATGACCCGCGAACCGTCGCGATCGAAGCGGAAGCCCGTGGCTCGCGCTCCCCGAAAGAGGAGAGCGTCGAAACCGAAGCCTGAGCGAGAGCCGGATCAGGTCTACCGATACGAAGACCCCGAGACCGGCGAGCTCCATTTTGAGGTCTGTCGCTGGGACGAGGAGGGAGACAAGGTCATCCGGCAGCGAACCCGCGGCGCCGACGGAGAGCTCGTGTGGAGCCTCGAGGGCGTCGACCGCGTGCCCTTGTACCGAGAAGGAGAGTTTCTGAAGAACGGCGACCTGCCACTCCTCATCGTCGAGGGGGAGAAGTGCGTCGAAGCCGTGCGGGCACTCGGGCTCGCGGTCGCCGTGACGACCAACCCGATGGGCGCGGGCAAATGGAGATCCGAGCATACGCGCTCCCTCGAGCATCGGGCGAGTGGCGTGCTGGTCGTACCCGATTGCGACTCGCCCGGACGAAATCATGCGCGGAAGGTCACGGAGGAGCTCGGGAACGCGGGGATCAAGGCCAGGCTTCTCGACCTCTGGCCCGATCGCTCGGACGAATTCGACCTCGCCGAGTTCATCGAGCAGAATCCCGGCACCGCCGGCGAGTGGTTGCAGTCGTGGATCAATCCCGAGCTCGAGGTTCTCGAGTACTCGGTGGATGGCACTTTCTGTCGGACACGCCGCTTCTCGAGCATGAAACCAGAGGAGCCGCGCCCGTTGATCGAGGACTTGATCTTCAGGGGATGTATCAACCTCTTCACCGGGAAGCCCGGGTGTGGAAAGACGAACGTCGCGGCTGACCTTGCTGCAAAGGTCACTCTCGGGAGGCCCGCGCGCTTTGCCGTCGGCCAAGGACATCCCGGATTCGAGGTCGTTCTCGACCGCCCGGGAAACGTGCTCTTCATGTCGGCTGACGAGTCCGTCGAGTCTTCTTTCCAGCCTCGGTTCCTCGCCAACGGTGGCGATCCCGAACGGGCCTTCAGCATCGACGAAGCGATCGGCATCGACGGAAAGGGAAGGCAGCTCACCCTCACCAACCTCGCCGCGCTCGAGTCAGCGCTCCGCCGTCACGAGCCGGTTCTCGTTGTCATCGACGGCATGGTCGCCTTCACCGGCCGCACGAAGATCTTCCAACCGGACGAGGTGTATCAACTGCTCTCACCGCTTCGCGCCCTCGCCGAGAAGTACGACACCGCGATCCTGCTGATCCGGCATCAGAACAAGGGGCAGCCGGACGTGATCGAAGACTCCGGTCAAGGAAGTGTCTCCTTTCAGGGCATCGCTCGCTCCGAGATCTTGATCGGGAGATCGCCGATCACGGGGCGTCGAGCCCTGTTCCCGATCAAGCAGAACTACGCCAGACGCGACCTCGAGCCCCTTGCCTTCCGCCTCGAGGACGCCGTGGTCGTCAGCGACGAGGGGAAGGAGGTCAGGACTTGTCAGGTGACCTGGGAGGGTGCCAGCCCCCTCGAGCTCGAAGACCTCTTCCGCAAGACTTCGAAGAATGGAAAGCGAGACAAGGCGGCAGACTTCCTCCGCGAGCGGCTCGAGAGTGGGGAGAGGGTCTCAGTCGAGAGTCTGAAGAAGGAGCCGCAGTTCGCATGGCGGACCGTCGAACGAGCGAAGAAGGAGCTGGAACTTCAGGGCTTCAAGATTCGATCGAGCCCCGCTGGCTTTCGAGGCTCTCGGCTGTGGTGGCACGAGCCGGAATCCGAGTCCGATCTTGTGGTCGAGGCGCCCACCGAAGCTGCGTCGCCGAGCGCCGAGCTCTTGGCGGAGTCTGGCGACCCTCCGCCTTCCCTGCCTCTTTTCCCGGAGATGGCGGACACTGATCCGAACGGTAGCGAAGATGCCGCGTAAGTTCTTGTGCGACAAGCTCCCGCTCAGTGTCCGCCAAAGTCCATCCGGTCACCGCCAATTTCGACTTTCGACCCAACCCCGAGTGCCGATGGCGGAGACTGCGAGGAGCCTCGTTCTGCAAGGACTTCGAGAGCGGCGCCCCCAGTGTCCGCCAACACGAGGGCGAATGGGGAGTCGGTGTGCGATGCGATACAATTCCGGGGAAGGAGAATCGGCCCATGACCCGAAGAAGACGCCGCGGTGTTCACACCCTCACGTTCCGTGATGGGACGACCGTCGAGTTCGACGGCCAAGAGTGGCGGGGCGATCGGTTCAGAGTGACGGTCGCCAAGGCTCTCACGATCGCCTTCAATAGGAAGCTCAGAGGCGACTACTACCCGGACCTCGGTCGAGCTCTTGCGGAATACGTCGCCGAGGAGCTCGGCGCGACGATCTCTCCTTACGAACCGGAGCCTACCGACGATCCACCGGACACGATCTACTGACGGTGATGGCAGCGCTCGCCGCGCCGTCAGCACTCCACGAGAACACCCCCAACGGACCACGAGGCGTTGGCAAAGACCCAAGAGAACAAGCGCGCCCGCCGGAAGATCGACTGGGGGAAGATCCGCCTCGACTTCGTCACCGATCCGACTGCCTCGCTCCGTTCGATGGCGCGCCGCTACGACGTCGAGCGCTGTGCCCTCTCGAAGCGCGCCAAGGTCGAAGGCTGGGCCGAGGAGCGCGAGGACTTCCAGAGTCGAGCCGCTGACGCCACAAAGCGCGCCGCCGTCGAGGTAATTCAGACCCGCGTCGTCGAACAGTGGCTACGACTCCTCACCGACATCGAGTCCGCACGGCGCGCCGTGATCGAGGCGGTCCTCGAGGACGAGCTCCAGGAAGTCGAGGAGGTCACGACCACCCAGGAGGGCACGACGCGCCGCACCCGTAAGCGCCGCCGCGTCACTCTCGACCCCGCCCTCGCCAGCAACCTCCTTCGCGCCGAGGTCGCCGCTCTCAGCAAGCTCACCGGGGCCTTCGAGTCTCGATCGTCAAGAGATCCGGACTTGATCTTCGATCCCGACGACCGGTTTCTGTAGATCCAACGACTGCCCGCTCTTCGAGCGGTACCTACTAGAGTTAACCGTGTTGACACGCCGAAGAACTGACTGTACTAAGATAATGGAGCAGTCTTTGTGCCGAGAACAAAACTCTAACAAAACGACGAGGCAGGGATACAGCGCTCTGGATGACGTTGTTGACCCTCGGGACCCGGACAGCGGTCAGAAGATCGAAGTTTGGGTTGCACTGTCCGATCTGGAAGCTTCGTTTCGCTATAAACCGGATCGAGCTTGGCAACTCGTGACAGCCCATGATGTTCTGAAGAATCCGCTTAGGATTTATCATGGCCTGAAACGTGAGCAGGAGGAATCTCGGGGCGGTTGGTGTTTTGTAGGCCGGCCGAGACGGATTCGGCGAGGAGCGGATCAATGGAGTGAATTGCCGTCAGGGTTTGTTTACTTGGTCTGCGTCGACTCCCAGTTGATTGCTTACGAATGGCGACGTGAACCTGCGGATCTAGAGGACCCCGACGGCCCGGCTGGATGCGGTTCCTCTGATAGGTACGGAACTCTGAAATGGGAAAAATGAATTCAGAGCTTGAACAACTCTTGTCCCGGATGGAGCAAGAGCAGAAGAAGGAGCCCAGTTCGGGTGGCTGGTACAGCAAGGTGGGAGACTGCGTCTTCTTCTTCAACGAGCCAGACACCGACTATTTCGCAGAACGGATCGATGGCCGCCTGACCATCTACCGAGCCCTCGAGGACAGGCACCGAATCATCGGAGTCCAGGTCAAGGGAATCAGGACGCTTCCAGGTCACGACATCATCCAAGTTCATGTCATGCAAACCGGAAGGCTCGAACTAGTGACGCTGCTTCTGGGCAGCCTGATACAGTCGAGGTCCGAGTCCACCGGCGAATCTCCCGAGTTCACCTCGAAGCGTGAGAATAGCTACCTTGACCTAGCCAGAGAAATGGGTGGTTGCGCTATCGACGCGACGGAACTGCTCCAAGTTTAGGTCGTGTGAGCCAGGGGGCTCAAAGCGGGATGCCGTGAACCCGAGAGGACCTGAGGACAAGGCGCGCCGGGTGATCGACCGGCTCCTCGGCGAAGCCGGGTGGATCGTCCAGGAGCGGGACGAGATGAACGTCTCCGCCGGGCGCGGCGTCGCGGTCTGTGAGTTCGCGCTCGCGAGCGGGCACGGGTTCGCCGACTACCTGCTCTTCGTCGACGGGAAGGCCGTCGGTGTTCTCGAGGCGAAGCCCGCCGGGTTCCATCTCTCGGGCGTCGAGTTCCAGGTCGACAAGTACTCGGCCGGCCTCCCCGAAGATCTCGACCCGCCCCTCTCGCCGCTGCCCTTCCTTTACATGAGCACGGGCGTCGAGACGCGCTTCATCAACCTCCTCGACCCGGCGCCGCGGACTCGACGGATCTCGGGCGTCCCACATATCCACCGGCCAGAGACGCTCGCCGAGTGGCTCGCCGCCGACACCCTCGATCAGTGGGTGAAGCGCCTTCACGCCGAGGGCGGGGGCTTCCACACCGCGGCCGAGGCAACCAAGCCCTCGAGCCTTCGGGGTCGAATCCAGACGCTTCCGCCCCTCGAGCGCGGATTCCTCTTCCCGAACCAGGTGGAGGCCGTCGTCAACCTCGAGCACTCCCTGAAGAAGGCCCGACCCCGCTCCCTCGTCCAGATGGCGACGGGCTCGGGGAAGACGATCTTCGCGATCACCTCGATGTACCGGCTGATCAAGTATGGCGGCGCGCGCCGGGTGCTCTTTCTCGTCGACCGAAGCAACCTCGCCGAGCAGGCCGAGAAGGAGTGCCAGGGATTCCGGACTCCCGACGACCAGAGGAAGCTCACCGAGCTCTACAACGTTCAGCGATTGACCTCGAACACGATCGGCTCCTCGAGCAAGGTCGTGATCACGACGATTCAGCGGCTGTACTCGATGCTCAAGGGCGAAGAGCTTGACCCTGAGGCCGAGGAGGGCTCGAAGTTCGAAGTGGCCCTCGGCGGACTCAAGGAGCCGCTTCCCGTCATTTATAGCTCCACCTATCCGCCCGAGTACTTCGACGTCATCTTCATCGACGAGTGCCATCGCTCGATCTACACGCTGTGGCGCCAGGTCCTCGAGTACTTCGACGGCTTCCTCGTCGGGCTCACCGCGACGCCCGCGAAGCAGACCTTCGGCTTCTTCGAGAAGAACCTCGTGATGGAGTACGACCACGAGCGCGCGGTCGCCGATGGCGTCAACGTGGACTTCGAGGTCTACAACATCCGCACCCGGATCTCCGAGGAGGGCTCGACGGTCAAGGCCGAGCCCGGCGTCATGCTCGAGTTCCGCGATCGCCGCACCCGCGCCAAGCGCTGGGAGACGCCCGACGACGACGTCTCGTACGAGGCGAGGGAGCTCGACCGGCGCGTCGTCTCGAAAGACCAGATCCGGACGATTATCCGCACCTTCCGCGAGAAGGTCCGCACCGAGATCTTTCCCGGCCGGAAGGAGGTCCCGAAGACCCTCATCTTCGCGAAGGACGACAGCCACGCCGAGGACATCGTCGAGATCGTTCGGAAGGAGTTCGGCGAGGGCAACGACTTCTGCCAGAAGATCACGTACAAGGTCACCGGCGTCGACCCGCGTCAGCTCATCCAGGACTTCCGGAACTCCTACTCCCCCCGCATCGCCGTGACCGTCGACATGATCGCCACCGGTACCGACATCAAGCCGATCGAGATCGTGATGTTCATGCGGGCGGTCAAGAGCCGCGTCCTCTTCGAGCAGATGAAGGGGCGAGGCGTCCGGATCATCGACGACAATGAGCTGAGGGCCGTCACGCCCGACGCTCGGGCGAAGACCCACTTCGTGATCGTCGATTGCGTCGGCATGACCGACACCGACCTCGCCGACACTCAGCCCCTCGACCGCCAGAAGTCGGTCGCCTTCGGCGCGCTCCTCGAGCACGTCGCGGCCGGCGGCACGAGCCCCGACCTCCTCTCCTCCCTCGCTAGCCGCCTCGCTCGCCTAGCGAAGCAATGCGGCGAGGCCGAGCTCGACCGAATCGAGAAGGAGTCCGGCGGCGCGACGCTCAAGAACCTAACGCGGGGCATCATCGACGCCCTCGACCCCGACCGGCAGATCGAGCACGCCCGCCATCGGTTCGAGGTGGCGCCAGATGAGGAGGTGACCGCCGATCAGATCACGAAGGCGCGCGAGGAGCTCTTGAAGAAGGCCGTCGAGCCGCTGGCGACGAAGCCGCGGCTCCGGAACCTCCTCCAGGACGTGAAGCGCGAGGTGGAGCAGATCATCGACGACGTGTCCGTCGACGAGGTGACCGAGGCCGGCGCAAGCGAAGCCGCCAAGGAGAAGGCGAAGGCCCTCGTCCAGGACTTCGCCACCTTCATCGAGGAGAACAAGGACGAGATCGAGGCGCTCCAGTTCTTCTTCGCCGAGCCCTACTCGAAGCGGCTCCGCTACCAGGACATCAAGGCCCTCGCCGAGGCGATCCAAGCCCCGCCGCGATCCTGGACGCCCGAGAAGCTCTGGCACGCCTACGAGCTCCTCGAGAAGGACAAGGTCCGCGGCGCCTCGAGCAAGCGGCTCCTCATCGACCTCGTCTCCCTCGTAAGGCATGCTCTGCGTCAGGAGGACGAGCTCGTCCCCTACGGCGAGAAGGTCCGCGAGCGGTTCGAGGCATGGCTCGCGAGCCAGCGCGCCGCCGGACGGACCTTCACCCCCGAGCAGGCCCGATGGTTGGAGATGATGAGAGACCACGTCGCGACGAGCGTCGAGATCCAGATCGATGACTTCGACTTCGCCCCCTTTTCCCAGGCCGGCGGACTCGGAAAGGCGTCCCAGGTCTTCGGGAGCGATCTCGGCGCGCTCCTGCGAGAGCTGAATGAGGCGTTGGCAGCATGAGCGAAGGAAGCCCGAAGTGTCTTCCAGCCGGGTGGTCGTGGACTACCATCGGTGAGACTGCAACGGAAGTGCGATACGGCACGTCAGCGAGGGCGCAGGAGACTCTTGAAGACGGTGTCCCGGTCCTGAGGATGGGCAACATCGTCGGTGGTCGAATCGACTTCACCACACTCAAGTTCCTGCCGGCAGACCATGCCGAGTTTCCGACTCTCCTCCTCTCTCCCGGTGATCTACTCTTCAATCGCACCAACAGTGCTGAGCTCGTTGGCAAATCCGCCGTCTACTCCGGAAGCCCGTCGCCGTGCTCATTCGCTTCGTACCTCATCCGTGTCCGCTTCGAAGATGGAGTACAACCTACCCTCGTGGGATGGTACCTGAACTCGCTGTTCGGGCGCGCCTGGATCAAGTCCGTCGTCTCTCAACAGGTCGGTCAGGCCAACGTCAACGGCACGAAGCTGCGAGCCTGCAACTTGCCGCTTCCCCCACGGGAAGAGCAACGCCGCATCGTCGAGGCGATCGAGTCATACTTCTCGCGTCTCGACGACGCCGTCGCGACGCTGGAGAGGGTCCAGCGCAACCTGAGGCGCTACCGCGCCTCGGTCCTCAAGGCAGCCGTCGAGGGCCGCCTCGTGCCCACCGAAGCCGAGGTCGCGCGCCAGGAAGGCCGCGACTACGAGCCGGCCTCGGCCCTCCTCGAGCGCATCCTCGCCGAGCGCCGCCGCCGCTGGGAGGAAGCCGAGCTCACGAAGCTCGAGGCGAAGGGCAAGAAGCCCAAGGACGACAAGTGGAAGGCGAAGTACAAAGAGCCCGTCGCCCCCGACACCGAAGGTCTCCCCGACCTCCCCGAGGGCTGGTGCTGGGCCACATGGTCGCAAGTCGCGCTGTCGCAGAACGGGCGGGCGTTCCCAAGCCGAGAGTATTCGGATGAAGGAGTGCGGCTACTTCGACCCGGAAACCTCTATGAAGACGGAACAGTCGGCTGGACGGACAAGAACACCCGCATGATGCCCGAAAGATGGGCAAGAGAGTTCCCTACCTACCTCGTCGGTGGGAATGAGATGGTGATGAACCTGACCGCTCAATCCTTGAAAGACGAGTTTCTCGGGCGAGTGTGTATGACAGCTCACGGAGAACGGTGCCTACTCAACCAGCGACTGGCGCGTTTGTCTCCTCTTCTCATGAGTCCGCGCTTCGTTCTCTGGGTCCTGAAGTCTCCATGGTTTCGGCGGTTCGTCGACGGCCTGAATACCGGCAGTCTGATCCAGCACATGTTCACATCCCAACTCGATGTCTTCGCTTTCCCATTGCCACCCCTTGCGGAGCAGCAGCGGCTGGTCGCCGAGATTGAACGCCGGGTGACTGTTGGGCAGAAGACCGCTGAGCAGGTCGCTACTCAAGCCGAGAGGGCGAGCATGGTTCGTCAGTCAATTCTTCGTTGGGCCTTCGAAGGTCGACTCGTCGATCAGGACCCGAGTGACGAGCCCGCCTCGGAGCTTTTCGAACGGATTCGAGCCGAGCGCGAGAAGGCGGCGGCGACGAAGAAGGGCGCGACGCGAGGACGACGGAAGGCGGCGGCGAAGAAGCCATGAGCGAGAACAGTAACGGCATCGTCAAGAAGCTCTGGTCGTACTGCAACGTCCTCCGGGACGACGGGCTGTCGTACCAGGACTATCTTGAACAGCTCACCTTCCTGCTGTTCCTGAAGATGGCGGACGAGCGCGCGGCGCTTACCGGCGAGGAGCAGCCGATCCCGAACGGGCACCGCTGGAGCGACCTCGCGAACCCTCAGATGGAAGGCGTCGAGCTCGAGCAGCATTATCGCGAGACCCTCGCCGCTCTCGGCAAGCAGGGCGGGATGCTCGGCCTCATCTTCGAGAAGGCCCAGAACAAGATCCAAGACCCCGCCAAGCTCCGCCAGCTCATCGTCGAGCTGATCGGGAAGGAGCAGTGGTCCTCGATGTCGGCCGACGTGAAGGGCGAGGCGTACGAGGGGCTCCTTGAGAAGAACGCCCAGGACGTCAAAGGCGGCGCGGGGCAGTACTTCACCCCTCGCCCCCTCATCGACACCATCGTCGAGTGCGTCCAGCCGAGGCCCGGCGAGGTCATCGTCGATCCGGCTTGCGGGACCGGCGGCTTCCTCCTCTCGGCGCACGAGTACGTGAAGACCCACTTCGAGCTCGACCGCGACCAGAAGAAGGCCCTCCGCTACGACGCGCTCCGAGGCGTCGAGCTCGTCCCGAACGTCGCGCGACTCTGTGGGATGAACCTCTTCCTCCACGGCATCGGACCCGACATCGGCGATCAGGCGATCATCGCCACCGACGACGCCCTCCGCGACGAGCCGAGCGATCACGCCGACGTGGTGATCACGAACCCGCCCTTCGGCAAGAAGTCCTCGGTGACGATCGTGAACGAGGAGGGCGAGAGCGACCGTCAGACGCTCACTTACAACCGCCCCGACTTCTGGACGACGACCTCGAACAAACAGCTCAACTTCGTCCAGCACGTGAAGAGCCTGCTCAAGATCCAAGGGCGCGCCGCCGTGGTCGTCCCCGACAACGTCCTCTTCGAGGGCGGTGCCGGCGAGACGGTCCGGAGGAACCTCCTCCAGGAGTGCAACGTCCACACGCTCCTGAGGCTCCCGACGGGAATCTTCTACGCCCAAGGCGTGAAGGCGAACGTGGTCTTCTTCGACCGCAAGCCCGGCGCTAAGGAGCCCTGGACGAAGAAGCTCTGGGTCTACGACCTCCGGACGAACAAGCACTTCACCTTGAAGAACAAGCGCCTCGCCCGCGCCGATCTCGATGAATTCACCGAGTGCTACCGCCCCGGAGAGCCCGGCAAGCGAAAGCCGACCTGGACCGAGAAGACCCCCGAAGGCCGCTGGCGCGCCTACCCCTACGAGGACCTCATCGCCCGCGACAAGGCCAGCCTCGACATCTTCTGGCTCCGAGACGAGAGCCTCGAAGACTCGGCCAACCTCCCCGACCCCCACATCCTCGCCCAAGAGATCGCCGACGACTTACGTTCCGCCCTCGAGCAGATCGAAGACATCCTCGGCGACATCGAGGAGCGGGTACGCCCTTGACGACACAGTTTGCGAGCGCATGATGATACTTAGCCGGCTTCGACACAGACACCTTCGGACACAGACGGATCGCCATCAACCTCAGCGAAGTGCATCGTCGGCTGGTGGTGTGGGCAGAAATCTCTTGGCAAGCAAGAATACTGAACGACATGCTTGACCACAGGTCATTCAAGGTCGCTACCCTGAGAGCCGTCGCATTCATTAGCGATAGCACACTGGAAGCTAAGACCATTCTAAGAAAGCTTTCAGACACGTGGATGGAACGCTTCGATGGCGAATACTTGATGATCCCGCCCTTCGAGGATGCACCCCTGGAGCTACCTATACTGCTACTTCGCAGCCGACAGAAAGATGACCAGTGCACGTTCTCGAGTAGCAGCGTCGACCTACGGCATAGCCCAAGAGATCCTGACTCGATAGAGCCCGAAGGGCTTCTCAAGCAGTTCTATGTCGACGCCTCTGATCTTCTTATGGAGCTGCCTGATGTTCTTGACTACAAGCTAACCCGCGTTGGAGCGGTCGTCACAAGGTACGCGAGGCTTGAGCAACCCGGGCTGACGCTAGCGCAGCACTTCTGCAAGGCCGAAATGTTGGACTCGCCACTCAATAGGCCCGAGAGTTTCGAGCTGCACGCGCATAAGCTGTATTCTGCGCGAGGCCGAGACATCAACTCATGGGTCCGAGTCAAGACTGGTAGAGTGAATGCCCAGGAGCAGGCGGTCTTAGTGGAACAAGACATCAACACTCCGCCCGTCAGCCCTCAGAACTTCACGGCGACCGATGCTCAAGCTTTCTTTGAGCTCGTCCCATCTGAGATGGAAGAGATTCTCGGCAAGTACTTCAAAACCGAGCACTAAGACGGTCTTTCCGAAGCCCATGAGAGTCCACATTCATTCAGATTCGACACAGACCAGCACACCGACGCCGCGCGACGTGCTTGCCAGTTCCAAGCGGGAGGGGGGGCAGCATCATGCTTGGCCGTGGCGCTGGCCAGCTCTCCTTTCAGGCTTCACCGAAGTCAGTTATTACGAATGCCAGCTCCACGGCAACCTTGGAAGGATCCTGCGGTATAGCGAAGCCTCAGGGAACGTAATGATCGCCCCTGAGGTTTCGGGCATCGCACGAACGAACCTGGTTTTCTGCAGGGCACGAACAGAGAACGCTTCCGCGCTTCAATTCGAGGCCGACTGGAAGGGTTATGAAACGCTTGCCCTTGCCCTCAGAGCAGACTCGCTGCCAGAGTTTCTTCGAGATGCCGTTCGGTTAGAGAGTGAAGGCAAGGTCGACGCCTCAATCGACGCTATTACCTTCGAAATCGACCGGCTTATGAGAGCAGGGCAGTTCGAAGCAATTGACGACTGGTTCCAGAGGCTCCCAGCATCTCGGTTGTCGATTCAGATACTCCTCGCGATTCTGGCGGCCAGTTTGCCCGCCAAGACTCGCCTCCCTTCCCGTAGTGGCTTTTTTCGGCGGAGTCGCGAGCGAGTCATTGAATTGGGTGACGACTGCGACGTCCTCGAGGGCCTTGACTGACTGGCGATCGGGAAGGTCCACATGCCAGAGTATTGGACGGTAGAGGAAAAGGGGCTGGAGCACGTACATCACGTGGCGGTCGGACTTGAAGAGACGGGCTGTGGGAGTCACCACATTGGTATCTTCGTTCGCAGGGACGACGAGCCATTGCGCTTCATTCACCTCGCCTGGCACCTTCGCCTGCTGAATGATCCGGCTGGTGAGGACCACGTATGGACCTGCCCCAATGTCCGACCGGAGCGCCTCCGGATTGTCGGGTCTATGTGCCGCCTAGTATGGCAAATGAATGCAGAGCGAGGCTTGCCTTACGCCTTCAGCAGCCCGAGCGATTTCTTCGACAGAGCGACAGGGGAAGCCCAGCTCGGTCCAACCCGCTTGGGATTGACGTGCGCGAGCTTCGTCATCGCCGTCTTCGAAATGGGTGGAATTCGACTAGTACAAGAGAGCACCTGGGGGCCAACCGAACAGGATCGCGATTGGCAGCAGTCGATTGTCGAGGCGCTCAAAAAGTACGGGGCAAGCGCGGACCATATCGAAGCAGTCTCGCGGGAATTAGGTGCGGTTCGATTTCGGCCGCCCCAAGTATTCTGCGCCACATCACTCTATCCTCCGAGCGCGAAGCAACAGGACGTCTCGATCATCTGCAGCGAAGCCGAGAACCTGGCGCGATCCTGGCGCAAAAAGAGGATGGGCCACGATAAAGGGACTCAGCCCTAGCGGCTGTTTAACGACCTCCTCGGCTATCAGATCGAGTCAATTCAGCTAGCTGATCGAACAAGAAAGCTGTCAGAAAGACGCAGCGTCTCGCATCGGCAAGTCTCACCGGCTGCTTGGCGCCCTGCGAGCGATGCTCCACTTTTTGAATGAGACCATTTGTAGCCACCCAAAGTTTCTCGATTGCCTTGCTCAGCTCTTTGTTCGTAGTTGACGACTCCAACGATCGAAGCTTCGCTGCCACCTTGTTGAGGGTCTTCTCAGCGGGCATCTCTTCTGCAGCGGCCACACCATGAGCGAACACTCTTGCGAAGTCTTGGACCGCCTCCCGGCAATGATGCCCTACTGACGAATAGTCTTCTTCTGACGTCGCCGATGCCAACGCGATAGATGCGGCCTGTAGTCGCCTCCAAGCCTCACTGTAATCCTCGGGCAATTGCCCTACCAGCCCGGAAAAGTGCCTCTCAATCTGAACACAAGGATCTATCCCGGCAGCCTCCTTCACGGCTACCTGGCCGCGCCCGGTCAACTGAACGCTCTTCAATCCACACGTCCCTGGTTGACCTGAAAGGAGCCCTTCAGTGATCAGGGTTCGAAGATCTGACGCCACGATCTCGAACTGCCCAACAGGTCTCGGAAACAGAGCTACCGCTGAAACGGCCCCATGACCGTCTTTGGATTCGGCGGTCATGAACTCTCGGCTCTCGTTAGGTGGGAGCATCTGAAAGGACCGGTGGATCCTCTGCAGCAGAGCAATCTGATTCGCTGTCAACACTTGAAGGAAGTCACCGCTGTTCATGCAATACCTCCATTCTCCCGAAAGCACGTGATCGTCTTGTTGTCAACCCATCCCCTCTCTTCACAGATCTCATAGAATAGCAGTCGGAATCTCGCGCGATCACGTACCCGCCAGATTCCGTGCTTCTTGTGGCGGCTTTCACTCGACCGAATCAAGCAAGCATCCACTCGAGACTTCAGTTTCGGCATGTGCAGCCAATATGAAACCAACCTGCGGTGAATCCTCGCCGCACTCTCGATTGCTGCGTTTCCATATCCCATCGCCAGTGCTTCACGGATCGCATCGAGGAGCTTCGGAGACTCGCCGTGAACCTCGCGAAGGGCCTCGAGTGAGCGAAGAAGCTCTCGGAAGTCCACACGCCCGCTGCCGAGAAGCCCGTTTCGGCACTCGCCTTTGCACCAGAGGATGAGCGCGCCGATCCGGTTCCGAGGCGAGTCGGGCGCGGTCGGAAGGAACTCCTCGATCAAGGGAGCACTCGTCTCGGCGATGTCTCCCGCGTACTCCAGCGCGAGCTCGACTGCGCGGTCGGCCGCTTTGGTCGGGTAGCTCCCTGTCCGGTTCTCCTCCGCTCGGAAGTGGTCTCGAAGCGCCTCGAGCTCCCAGGCGAGGACGAGGAGGGGCTGTGTCATCGCCTCTCGCTCTTTCTGACGGACGCGCTGGCATAGCTCGCCTGTGGTCTCCCAGGCGGTGCCGACGGTCGCCTCCGGGAAGAGGTCAACCGGGTGCGGCTGCCGGCACCATTCGATGAAGCGAGCGAGTCGCTCCTCAGGGGGCGTCTTCTTTGTTGGCAGCCCCTTACCGTTCAGAGAGAGCGGCCGAGAGTCCTTCTTCGAGCGGGGACTCGCGAATGATCGGAGCGAGGCGTCTGCTCCCTTCCAGATCTCGACGGCCTGGAGGACCGGGTACTCCCACGGCTTCTTGTCCTTCCTGGCCTTCGCCTTCGTCGCCCTGATCAGCGCCTCGAGCTCGGCCTCGAGCTCGTCTGCGTACCCGAGAAGCTGAGGGCTTCGCGCCATCTTCACGGATTCGAGCTCGGCCGCACCCGACGCGCTCTTCGAAGGCTTGTGACCGGCCCCGGATCGCTTCTTCGCCGTCACGCCGAGGTCCTCCCCTGCATTCTCGTCCGAGCGCGATCGAGGACCTTCTCGACGAGGTCTTCGATCTTCATTGCGGCCTCGAGGGTGCGCGCCTCGCGGGGGATGCCGCGCTCGAGGCCGAGGTAGTGCCGTTCGGCGACGCTCACGCTGTGCCCGAGCTGCTTCGCGCTCCGGTAGGCGGAGGCGTTGCCGAAGATGCCGGGGGCGTTCGTCAGGAAAGTGCCCGTCGTCTGGCGAAGGCGCTGCCAAGAAAACGCCGGCGCGCCGTAGCGACCGACGAGCCGTCTCTGCGCCGCCTTGACCGCGTTCTCGCTCAAGGACTCCTCGTCGCCGAAGACGAAGTCGGAGCGCGGGCGCTGAAGCCTCAGAGCCGCGAGCATCGCGCGGAGCGCCGGGGAGACACTCAGGTCGATCGCGCGCTCGAAGTGCGTCTTCGTGGCGGTCGGGGTCAAGACGATCTCACCGACGGCCTCCCCGTCCGGTCCCTCGTAGTCGAGGTCCACGTCGCGCCAGCGGAGGTTCAGCGCTTCCCCGAGGCGCGTCCCCGAGAGAAGCAAGAACACGAGGAACGGCCCGATCGGTTCGTTCCGCGAAGTTGTGCCCTCCGGCCGCTCGCCGCCTTTCTCCTCGCGCGTCAGCTTGAAGGTGTCGGCGTCATGACGGAGGGCCGCTTCGAGGAGATGGCGGAGGTGAGTGTGTTTGAGGTACTCGGGCCGAGGTCTGCCCTGCGGCATCGGCCGAAGCGAGTCGCGAATGTCGTCGCGGGAGAGAGAGCGCGCGAGACCGATCCTCCGAACGTGCTCGCAAAACGTCTTGATCGCGCGAAGGTCGTGATTGATCGAGGCAGGCTTCCGAGACTCGGGCCTCTCCTCCGAAGCGCCACGCCTCGCATTCTCCTTAGGGGCCTTCCGCTTGGTGCTCACGAACTGTTGCCGGAAGACGGCGAGGCGAGTCGCGTTGAGATCGGCGGTTGTTCGGACGCCCGAGCGCTTCGCCCACGCGGTTAGGAAGCGCAGGGAGGCTCGATAGCCCTCGATGGTTCGCGGTCGAAGCCTCGAGCGAGCGTGGTCGAGGTACTCTTCGACTGCCGTCCCAAGGTCCTCACTCGTCCGCTCGCCGGGCACGATCTCGCCCAGCTCAACGCGCTGCTGAACTCCAGCAAGCTGACGGCTCTTCCGCTTCGCCCATTCGCGGCGCGCCTCGGCGGTCGTCAGTCCGAGACGCGTCAGGTTCACGTCGACCTCTCGCCCCTCGAGCGGATCCAAGAAGCGCGCGAACCAGGAGAGCGAGCCGCTTCCCCATACCCGCTTCCGTAGCTTCACGCCCGGGTGAGAGGTCCGAGTCCGCCGCGTCGTCGTCTTGGGCATCGTGCTCCCCCCTCAGCTCCCCCCTAAAGTCGACTGAACCTGTCGAAAGAGGTCTTCTCGCGCCGTCTTTGCCCACCGGCGGAAGCCACTTCCCCGACGGACTTAACGCGACCTGGAGGATTGGAGCACGACAGGCCACGAAACGCAAGAATCCGACTTACAAGCAGGGGGTCACTGGTTCGAGTCCAGTATCGCCCACCATGACCTGCATGGATGCGCGGAGGTCGCTTCCGCGCCGGTCTTCTGATGGCCCAATTCCACATTGCTGAGCCTCGAGGGCAGATGATTCTCGAGTTCGCGCCAACTCCATACCATTAGCCCTAGTCCGTGAGCAGGCTCGCTCCTGACACCAGGATGACGGTCTGCGCTGTCGAGGAGTCCCCCATGTTGCGACTCAGGAAGAGCGTTGAGGTCGCCGCCATTCTGCTTGTCGCGGGGGCGTTCGTTGTTCCGAATCTGTTCGAGCGTCCTGTCGTTCCCATGCTGCTCCAGACGTCGGAGCCCGGGCCCATCGGCGTCGAGACGGTCGAGGGTATCATCGAGCGCGGTGACGTGAACGCCGTCTACCAGGTGCTTTCGAGCTACGATCGCTTGGACCGGTTCGCGAAGTCTGATTTCTGGTCGGCCGTTGCCCACCTGTCCCTCGTTGAATTGATTCCCTTCGCGGAATCCCGACGAGCACTCGAGGCTCAACCGGACACGAGACGCCACATCGACCAAACCCTCACAATTCTCCGGATGCGACAGGAAGAGGGTCGCTGAACCACCACCGAGCGGGACAGGATCCCGGGCGCGCGGTTGGCACCTGTTGCGTGGTGCCGCAAGATTGATCGCGAACCACACAGAACTCAGCTCGTTCGGGAGCCCTCGTCATGAAGAACAACACACGCGGTAGCGGCACGCCCGGCCCTCGACCGCTCGCGATGGGTCGGTGGACCGCTCTAGTCCTGGTCATGGCGCTGTGGATGGGCTCCGCGATGGGCACAGGCGCCACTGCGCCGGCCCAGGACGCCGATCCTCGGCCGAGCCGGGTCGTCCCCGTCGACCACCCGCGGCTGCTGGCGACCGCGGACGAGCTGCCCGGACTGCGTGCGCGCTTCGCTGCGCCGAGGAACGCGGAGCTCGCGGAGTGGCTCCGCGCGGTCGCCGCCTCCGATGATGACGGGACGCTCCCCGACGGCAAGCCCGACGACCGCAAATCCTTCGTCTTCTATGCTCGGGCAATCCTCTACGGGCTCGAGGGTGACGAGGCCGTCGGGCGGACGGCGATCGAGATGGCCTTGGACACCTTCTCGAGCCTGACGGCTACTTACCAGAGCGACGGCCTCTTCGTCTCGCGCGCGATCAGCTCGGCGCTGCAGCACGCGGCCTTCGTCTACGACTGGTGCTACGACCTCTTCGTCGACGACGACGAGCGGCGCGAGTTCATCTCCGCGGCGCTGCGCGTGGCGACCCACACCGAGTACGGCTGGCCGCTGACCCAGCGGGCTGAGTACTTCGTCGGGAGCCACTACTGTGAGGACACGCACCCGACGATGCTCGCGCTGGGGATCGCGATCTACGACGAAGATCCTTCGGTCTTCGACGCCATGGCGTCCCATCTCACGGACAAGTTCGCGCCGGTGCGCAACTTCATCTACGCGGGGCACCGCCACCACCAGGGCAGTGCCTACGGGCCCTCACGGTTCTACTGGGAGGTCGTTTCGGCGCTCTTCGCCGCGCGCCTCAACGCTCCGGCGCCCTATGGGGCCGCGCAGGGCCAGGTGCCGTTCTACCCGTTCTACACCTGCATGCCGAACGGCCGACCGCTCGTCGAGGGCGACGACTGGCTCTACCGCTTTCCTCCCCGGCGCGTGAGCCCGCTCGTTCCTCTGGCCCTGTCGACGATGTACCAGGATGGCCATCTGCTCGACCTCGCCCGACGCTACGACACCGGCCAGGGCGACCGGATCACGATGTTTCTCGTCGCCGACGAGGATCTCCAGCCGAAGTCCGTCGAGGAGCTCCCGCTGAGCCGCACCTTCGGCAGCCCGTTCGGCACGATGGTCGCCCGCACGGGCTGGGACATCGAGGGGGGCGAGGCGAGCGCCGTGGCCGCCGCTCGGATGAACGTCAAGGAGGTCTTCTTCGGCAACCACGACCACCTCGACGCCGGGCACTTCTCGCTTTACTACAAGGGCACACTGGCCATCGACTCGGGGACCTACGACGGCGGCGGCTATGGCAAGGCGCACCACCGCAACTACAACCAGCGCAGCGTGGCCCACAACACGATCCTCGTCCTCGATCCCGACGAGCCGCGGATGCGCTCGTATCGGGGTGGGCCCGAGCTGGCGCGCGACGGCGGCCAGATGTGGGTCTACGGACGGCCGGGCAGCCCCGTCGACCTGCCTCGGCTGAAGCGGATGTACCAGCGCAGCACGATCCTCGCCCACAGCATCGGTCCCGAGACCGACGCGCCGCGCTTCAGCTATCTCAAAGGCGACATCGCCGGGGCCTACGCGGCGCCGCCGCCCTACCCGGCCAAGGTTGAGCGTGCCCGGCGCTCGTTCGTCTTCATCAACCTGAAGGACACGGACCACCCCGCCGCGCTGGTGGTCTACGACGTGGTCCGCTCGGCGCAGCCGGAGTTCGAGAAGCGCTGGCTGCTGCACAGCGTCGCCGAGCCCGACGTCGTCGACAACGTGACCACGGTGCTGCGCACGGACGGGGGCTTCAACGGCAAGCTGGTCAACCACACCTTTTTGCCGAAGCGCGGCAACCGCACCATCCGCAAGGTCGGCGGCCCAGGCAAAGAGTTCTGGGTCGAGGGCAAGAACTACCCGGTGGCGCCCAATGGCCTCTCCCCGGAGGCGGGCGCTTGGCGCATCGAGCTGAGCCCGATCGAGCCGGCCGTCGAGGATCGGTTCTTGAACGTGATGCAGGTGGCCGATGCCTCGCGCTCCGGCAAGCCCGGTCCCGAGCCGCTGCCGGTGACGATGATCGAATCCACCCATGTGGTGGGGGTCGTCATCGCCTCCAACGTCGTGCTTTTCAGCCGAAGCGGGGACGTGATCGATCAACCGGTCAACTTCAACACTCCGGCGCGCATCGGGCACCTCCACCTGCTCGTCACCGACCTCGCCCCCGGAGCCTGGCAGATCTCATCGCCCGGCGGTCAGACCTCGACCTACGAGGTCACGGCCACCGCCAAGAGCTGCTGGCTCACCGGCCGCGCCGGCAAGTATCGACTCGCGCCGCTTCGCTGAGCTGCGGTGGTCCGAAAGCGTTGACCCGATAATCGTGGCGCGATCGTCGGAGAAATCGCGTTTCCCCAGGGGACGAGAGACACCGCCGGCAGGCTCGCACGAGTGAGGTGCGGCTCTTGCCGTGGGTTGAGAAGCCGTTGAGGGATTGCCCATGAGAACCGCCGCATTCATTCTGCTTCTCATCGGGACCGCTCTACCGAGCTGTGCGACGAGGGCCCTGTGGGGAAAAACCGGAAACGACACGCACCGCGACGTGACCCAGGTGGCCGTACGGCATCGAGCGGAGGCCGCAGTCCAGGACATCACCTTCTGGCGAACCGAGTACTGCCAGCAGGCGATCGGCATGTCCTATCGGTACGTCTCTGGCGAGCTGGAGGAGGTCGACGTCCCGAGTGACGACCGTCCCTACCGCCTCGTCATGGCGCCCCGCTCCAACGAGCAGAAGTTCCAGGACCTCGTGACCGACCCGGCCGCCATCGAAGCTATCTCCTGGGAATACCGCCCAGATGAGCCCCATCCGAGGGCACGGATCCAGGTCGGGAACGAGGAATGGACGGGAGACGTGGGGTTGACTTGGACCGAAGTCGAACCCGAGCCGCTCTCAGAGCCCACCTCGGCGCTTCCGGTCACCATCCGCCAGACGACCCACGAGACCTCGTACCTCCAAGTCTTCGTCCGCGCGGCGGTGACCCCCATTACGCTCGCCCTGGATGTGGCCACTGTGGGACTGGTGGTTCTCGCGAAAACAGAGCATCACTGTCACAGCGGCTGCAGATGCAAAGGTGTTCTCAAGCTCTGGAAGTGACAGCACTTTCGAGTCCGCCTTTCCGGCCTCGAGGCGAGACATGGCCAGGGCCAGGGCCAGGGCCATAAAGACTGCGCAAACCCGTCCAGTTCTCATCAGCAACACTCCTTGTCGGGCGCTTGCTCCTTCGCATCATCTGGCGGCAGGAACCCAGGCTCTCCGGCCGTCCGGGCCATCGCCGTACCGTATCCTGTTCCTTCTGGGCGTCGATGGATTCTCCCTCGTTCTCGCGACGGCCGTGAGCGTCCCGTTCCCGGCACGAATCTCTCGCCAAAGCGGTCCTGGAGGACTCGTGTACCTCGTCGATGGCAACAACGTCATGGGCCAACGCGTCGGCTGGCATCGGGACAAGCCCGCCGCTCGTCGGCGCCTCATCTCCGACCTGGTCCACTTCGCCGAAGGCGGCGAGCGCGTGACGGTGGTCTTCGACGGACGGCCCGATCCGGACACCCCGGACGGCTCGTCGCGGGGGGACGTGCAGGTGTTCTTCGCTCACCCGGGTGCGACCGCGGACGATCGCATCATCGAGCTCCTCGATGAGCAGCCCGAGCGAGCCGATTGGATCGTCGTCACGTCGGATCGCGAGCTCGTATCGCGTGCGCAATCGCGAGGCTGCCGAGTCCTGCGGTCCGGTGAGCTTCGGCGGCGTCTCGGCGACTAGTCGCTGTACAAAAGGCTGGCCGCGATCTCACCGCCTCGATCCGGATGCTGCCGCTGACCACGGGGCCGGCGTCGGTATCGCTCACCGGTTGAAGCCGAAGTGTCCTCTGGTCAGCGGCCGAGCACAGCGTCGCAGTCAGGTCGCACCCCACGACGGGAAGACGCGCTCGTCTCCCGAGCAGACATCGGTGAGGATCGGGTCCACTGCGCGTTGCGGCGATTGCTCGAGGAGCATGGTTCGGGATCACCTCCCTTGCCGACCTCCCTCGATCTCTATCGGGAGCCGACGGCCGTCACACCGGACTCTCTCCATTACCTACTCCATGACCTCTTCGAAGCGAATACGTCTTGGGAGCTCGAGACGAAGCGAGCCACGGCCGTGCAGACCCCAGCCGGCACTTGGACGGTGACGCTTCAGATTCGGCCGCGCAAGCTCGTGGTCGATGGTCGTCGTTCGGGAATGGGAGTGAGCTCTCCGCCTCTCGACGTGGTCAAGAAAAGCGCTTGACCCTGTACCGAGGTGCCGACCTTAGACTCACAGTGCGCGGAGCGACGAGGAGCTGGCACTCTCCAGTCTCTCGATGACGAAGACTGGGTCTGCTCGATCACACCGGCGCCTAACGGTGGCTCTCTGAGCGCGTGCCCGGTTTTCGAAACCTTGGAGATCGCCCCTTGCTCCACCCCAAACCTACCGCCGACTCTGAGAACCACGCTGCCCTCTGTGCTTCGTGCAGGCACCAGGGCAGGCGGGTCAAGCCGGTCACTCTCGAGTCGCTTCTGACCGAGCAGGCTAAGACCCGGGCAACCACCTTCGAGGGCTTCTACTTCTGTGCAGAGGCGGGTTGCGACGTGGCCTACTTTCAACCGGAGTCCGGCGAGCGGTTCGTGCGCACGGACGTCCGCGTTCGTATCGGCCTGAAGGAGACGGAGTCGCCTCGTCCGATCTGCTACTGCTTCGACCACACCTTCGAGGAGATCCAGGCGGAGGTGGGCTCGTCGGGGTCTTCAAAGATAGCGGACGACATCACGGCCAAGTGTCGCCAGGGCCTCGATCGGTGCGAGGAAGCCAATCCAAAGGGATCCTGTTGCCTGGGCGACGTTCGCAGAGCCGTCCGGGAGTTGCAGGCGAGGCTCGACGGCGCTCTCGCTGTTCCGCCCCAAGACACGAGTCCGGAGGCGGCCGCGGATTGTTGCGAGGTCTCGGCGGCGTCGGATACGAGCTCTGAGCCGGGAAACGGAAACGCCGGGATCTGGGTTGCCGGAGGCGCGGTCGTCTCGGCGATCTTCTCGTCGGCTTGCTGCTGGCTGCCACTGCTCCTGATCGCGTTTGGCGCTTCCGCAGCCGGAGTGGCCGGATTCTTCGAAGCCTACCGTCCTTATCTTCTCGTCGTGACGGGGCTTCTTCTCGCCGGAGGCTTCTACCTGGTGTACTTCCGCAAGGAGCAGTGTGCTCCTGGAGACGCCTGCGCCGTTCCCAATTCGAAGCTCTCCCGCTTCAACAAGATCATGCTCTGGGTTGCGACCGCCGCGGTCCTCGGCTTCACCTTCTTTCCGAGCTACGTGGGCAAGGTCGTCGGTTCCTCGGGTTCGAACATGGCTGGATCGCGGACGTCAGCCGGCGTGATGAGGCTCTACCGAGTCGAGGGAATGACGTGCGAGGGATGCGCGTTGCCTCTCCAGGCGCAGCTGGCTTCGCTCGGCTGTGTCGAGGCTGTAGAGGTCTCGTACGAAGACAAGCTCGCCCGATTGATCGTCCAACCGCGGGGGGCCTCGGTGGCCCACGAGATCATCCTCGCCGCGATTCGCGAGGCTGGTTACGAAGGTCATCTCGTTCGGGAAGAGTGAAACCTCCGAGCCCGCACTCGGCACGAGGCTTCCCCTTACCCTTGGAGAGTGCGGACAGACCCCTTGTCGGGCGGAGCCTCGGTCGACGTCGGGATGCCGGCCGCGATCGCTTTCGCTACGATCGCGCTCATGAGAAACCACCACACATGCGTCGTGCTGGTCGGGGCGCTGCTACTCGCGGGGAGCCTCGGCGTCGCGGGGGCTCAGACCAAGGAAGCCGCCCAGGTCGCACCTCCGGCGCTGCTGCCGCGTCCACTCGAGCTGACGATGGGGAAGGGCGCTCTGAGCCTCGGATCGGACGTGTTCATCCGCTACTCGGAGAGAGACGCGTCACGTGCGGGCGAGCGATCGCTGCAGGCGCATGCCCAGGTGCTCGCCGAGGAGATCGAGCTCCTGACCGGATTGCGGCCGCGCGTTGTCCAAGAGTCGAGTGCCACGACCGGGATCGGAATCCGATTGGCGTTCGAGAAGCCGAAGGGTGAGCTCGCCGCCATTGAGGAAGAGGAACGTCACGGATACCGGCTCGAGGTCGATGCCGAAGGCGTGCGCGTCGCGGCGCGCTATTCGAAGGGCGTCGCTCACGGGACGGCGACGCTGCTGCAATGCATCGCCGCGGTCGACGGCGGCTTCCGGCTGCCGTTCCTGACGGTGCGCGACGAGCCCCTGCACGCCTACCGATCCGTCATGATCGACGTGGCCCGGCAACCGCATGGCATCGCCGTACTGGAGGACGTCGTGCGGTTGGCGCGACTCTACAAGATCCGGTACGTGCAGCTGCATCTGACCGACGACCAGCACTTCACGTTTCCATTCCCGCCGATCACGGACACACTGCGCGCGAACCACGCCTACACGCGTGACGAGCTGATTCGGCTAGTCGCCTACGCGGATGCCCGCGGCGTGACCCTCATCCCCGAGATCGACCTGCCGGGACACTCCTCACGCATCAAGGAGTCCGGGTACCTGGCCAAGGCCAAGACCGATCGCGACGTCGCCTCACTCCAGCACTTCACGGCACTGCATGCGTTGCTCGACGAGGTCATGACGGTCTTCAGTAGCTCGCCGTACCTCCACATTGGCGGCGACGAGTCGGGCGCTGGCGACGCACTGCTACCGTTCTTGGGATCCATGCAGCGCTACGTGCGCAGCCGTGGGCGTCGGCTGATCGTGTGGGAAGGATTCCACGGCGCCCCCGTCGAGGTGCTTCCGGCGAAGGGACCGGATCGTGTGCTGGTCGCGGCCTGGGAGTCCTCGTACAACCCGCCTTGGAATCTCCTGAGTGCCGGATACCAGCTGATCAACGCGAGCTGGAAGCCCCTCTACGTCGTGGGCGGTGACACGCTCGTGCACCCGGGCTCGAGCGGCGGCCGCATGTGGTCCCCCGCCACGCTCGCGGCGTGGCGCAAAGACCTCTTCCAGCACTGGGAGCCCGGTCGGCCGGTGTTCGACGACCGCGGCCCCGGCGACGACGATCGGAACGACGGCAACTGGCTCGTGCCTCCTGAATGGCGGGACCAGGTGGTCGGGGCCCAGGTCAGTGTGTGGGAGCAGAAGGAGAGCTCGCTGATCCGCGATCTCCGGCATCGCCTGCCCGTCGTCGCCGAGAGATTGTGGTCGGGAAACGGGGCCGACCCAACTGAGCTGCTGGCGCGGGCCCGGCGAGTCGATCGGCAAGTCTTCGCCATCGTTCAGCCGGTGGAGATCACGCCCGAGTCCGAGGGCAAGCAACCCATCGAGAGCTTCTACCGACCGATGCCAGACGACGAGACGCCGGTGACGCTTCACAACCGCAGTCGGCTCGAGGGCTCGATTCGCTACTCGATGCTGCCGTTCCAGGGTAGCTTCACCTGGATCGACTTCCCCGAGCCGAAGGACCCGATCAAGGCAGGCCGCACCGACTCGAAGCCGTTCTTGCTGAAGGGAGGCGGCAGCGTTCGAGCTCGTCTCTTCCGCGACGACGGAACGCCCGTCGGAGGCGGCACCTGGGCGCGCTTCCTGAGCTGGCCGGACCGGGTCCAGGTGACCGAGGTCGACATCGGGCGGAGAACACCTTCGACGGTCCCCGACCTGGCGTCACTCAGCACGGTCGTTCGGAGGTACCGCTTGCCGATGCTGCGGGGCCCCATCGGATCGAGCGGAGTTGTGGGGCAGATGTTCGAAGCGCGGCTTCAGGTTCCGAGTGACGGCGAGTACCAGATCTCGCTCAAGACGCAGTCGGGGAGGGCATCCCTCTACCTGGACCTCGATCGCGATGGCTCGTGGTCCGCGAACGAGCTCCTGATCGAGAACACCCCGACCTCGGAAGAGCCTCAGACCGTGACGGTGACTCTAGGACGCGACGCTCCGTACTCGCTGCGAATCGATCACGCCTCCGGTCTGCCGCGACCCGTCGTGCTGGCGTACCTCGAGGGTCCGGGCCTCGAGAAGCGCGAGGAGCTGTCGCCCTACCTTCTTCCGATCGACTGATTGATGGCTAAGGCTCTGGCCCCCGGCCGTCGATCTTCAGAGTCGCCAAGTCCATCGCGCTGAGGGCATCGGCGCGATGGACTTTGTCCCACAGACGAGCGTTACTGGCATCCCTGGGAGATGCGAAGCTCCCGGTATGCCTCCACGACGCTCCCGACACCCTGCTCTGAAAGCTTGCCCTTCTGCCCGAGGCGCCTGGCCTGCGAAATGACTTGGCCGATCACCGAACAGACGGCAGCATCGTTCGGCTCGATGGGGTCCTCCAAGAGGCTGTGAACGACACGAGCAACCGCTACCAATGAGCGAACGGCGCTGGGCGGTGCATCGAGGGACTCGATCGTCTCGACCGCGGCCTCGGCGGCCTCAGCCGGACTGAGGACAACGATTGTTCGGACGAGAGTCTCGGCGGTGTTTCCGGCGGCATCGATGACGAAGTAGGTCGTGAGGTAGGTGCCCGCCGTCGTGATGTCGAACGGGTTTCCGACCTGGATGCTGGACGTCAGGTCGCCATCGACGAGGTCTTGAGCGGTCGCACCGGGATCAGTGTAACCACCGTTCTGAACGACCTCGATCTCGCCCTCGCCGATGAGCACCAAGTCGGGAGGTGTGGTATCCACGATCGTGATGCAGAAGGTGTCCTCGGACTCGTTTCCGACGTAGTCCACCGCAGTGCAGAGCACGGTCCGCTTCCCCAATGGAAACAAGGACCCCGATCGCGGACGCGATGTCACGACTGGAAACGGGTCGAGGTTGTCGGTCGCAGTCACCTCGTAGTCGACCTCTGCGCCGGCGTCGCTGGTCGCTTCGGCCACGATGTCTTCGGGAAGCTGGAGAACCGGCGGCAGGTCGTCGCAGTAGTCGACGGGATCGCGTCCTGAATAGACGCCCATCGAGATCACTCCGCTGCACCGCTGAGCGATCGTGCCGTGGTTCTCGATCTCGCCGCGATTCTCAATCAGGCCGCTATTGTCGATGAAAGCCTCGTTGTCGATCTTGCCGACCGGATCCTCGATGAGGACGACGCCTCCGGCATCGTTGACCAAGACACCCGTTAGAAACGTGCTCACGAAGCGCAGGCTGATGAGACCTCCGGGCCGGTTGAAGATGACGTCGTTTGCGTCCCCATGGTTCATCACGAGGTGCTTGTCGACATCGATGGTTCCATAGTTCTCGATGATGCTTTCGCCGCCTCCCCCATTGACGAGCACGCCCACCTGGCTATCGACGTGAATCAAGCCTTCGTTCAGGAGGAACGAGGTCGAAAAGATGGCAGGAGACCCGTTGCTGAAGCCCTCCACGATCTCCATGACGCCGAAAACAGAGTTCCGAAAGAAGCCATCTCGCGTGTTGGAAGCAACGTTCTTGCTGACGAACAGACCGAGGTTGATCGCCTCACCTCTGTTCTCGAAGGTCCCACGGTTGCCCACCTCGAACTCCGAGAAGTTCTGCAGGACGCCGCTGGTAATGAAGTCGCTGAAGGCCCGGATTCTTACATGCCCGCTATTATCGAAGGTGCCGTCGCTGATCATCAAGGCGCGTACGAAGGGCTCGTCCGGAAGAGAGCCACCGTTGATTTGAAAGGTGCCTCCTTCGCGAACATTGACCTGGCCGCCGTTCTCGATCGTGAGGCGACTTCCATCGAAGGCTCCGGCGACGATCAGGAAACCAGAGTTCCGAATGAGGCCCCGGGCCGCCGTGACGGTCAAGGTGTCCGGGATGGTCACCTGGATGGGAAAGGGGATCTCGATGATGTCTTCGGTCGCGGTCAAGACCGGAACTCGTCCACCCCAGGTGGCGGGGTCGTCCCAGTTCCCGTTCTGAACCGCAGTGCCAGAACTCGCCACCACCATCGGTGCCCAGAGGAGGGCCATCGATGCACCGCAGACACTCCAGAAGAGATGATTCCACCTGCTTTTTCCTTGCTGGACGCTCGAAGCCAGGTTTCGCCGTATGGTCATGATGCGTCCTCGGAGTGTTCTCGCCGCGATGCCGAGCCATGACACCCACAGAAGCACGGGAGTCTGACGACCGCCCGGAATAGCAAGCGCTGTCGCGGAACAGATAGTTTGCGGGGGAGGAGTGGGGTCGCCCCAGACTATCCCAATCCAACGGACCTGTCAGCTGCCTTCACCGGCCGCCTCGTCGCCAGGATGCCGGCGCGAAGCAGCATTGTTCGGTAGGTGGTGACCACGACATGCCATCGGGGCTCGCTTCGGGCCACCACGCGGTTGCAGTCGAATGGCCAACCGCTCCCCCGTTCATCGAGCTGTTGTGGGTCGACCGCAACTCGGGGTTTCCGTTTCGAGAGACCCCTTCGAGCCGAGCAGTGGGCGACTCAGGCGGCCTTGCCTCTCAAGGACCTCAGCCAGACTCGGATTTTCCAACCTCTTTCCTTACGGAGTCTCCTCCTCCTCGCGAATGGGTGAGCGGAGCCGGTGACTGTCACCGGAAGCCCCGCCCCGCGAAGAACGCACCGCAGACCGGGTCTCAGGCCTGGGATGCACGTAGGAGAACGAGACATGACGCTCGCACGCACCCTGATCGGAACGCTCTTGCTCGGAATGATGTTGCCTGCCTGTGGCGGCGGCGGAGGCGGTGGCGGCGGCGGAATCGCGCCGAGCGGTGATCCTGGGCAGGCGGGCAACAACGCTCCCGAGGCGCTCGCCGATCGCGGCACGCTGCCCGAAGACGGCACACTCGCGCTCGATGTCCTCGCCAATGATCAGGACTCCGACGGCGACGTCCTCCGCATCGAGTCGATCGGTAAGGCCGAGCACGGCGAGGTGACCCAGGACGGTGATCGCCTCGTGTACCGGCCCGACGCCGACTATCACGGGGACGATCGATTCGAGTACACGGTGACCGACGATCGTCCGGGCGGGGAAGCGACCGCCGAGGTCCGCCTCACGATCGAGCCCGTGAACGACGCGCCGACCGCGAACACCGATCGGGCCACGCTTCGCGAAGACTCCCCTGCCACGACGATCGACGTGCTCGCCAACGACACCGATCGCGATGGCGACGCACTCGAGATCACGGTCGTCGGCGATGGGGAGCTGGGCACGGTCGAGGAGATCGATGGGAAGCTCGTTTACCTTCCGACTCGGGACGCCAACGGAGTCGACGAGGTTCGCTACG
This sequence comes from Planctomycetota bacterium, assembly GCA_029260795.1. Taxonomy (GTDB): domain Bacteria; phylum Planctomycetota; class OFTM77; order OFTM77; family OFTM77; genus OFTM77. The sequence continues at coordinate 43,312 of JAJDCO010000133.1, forward strand.
AGATTCGCGATCCTTCTGGCGAGCGCTCGCGCTCGTCCGTGCTGGTGACGATCGATGCCGTCAACGACGCACCGGTCGCTCAGGCCGATCAGATCTCGTTGCAGGAGGATCACGAGCAGAGCTTGATCAGCGCTCTCGACAACGACATCGACATCGAGGACGACGCGATCTCATTCCTCAGCGTCTCACGACCGCAGAATGGTCGTATCGAGTGGCGGTCGACGGGGAAGGGCGACGTGCCCACCTACATCCCGGACGGCAACTTCATCGGGACCGAGAGCTTGGTCTACAAGATCCGCGATTCGAAGGGAGCCGAGAGCGCCGAGGCAGCCATCTCGCTTCGCGTCGACGCGGTCACCGTCGCCTTTGACGGGCAGGCCGAAGGCGGCCTCTATCCGAGCGGCGGCATCGCGGTCGCCGACGTCGACGCCGACGGCAGCGCGGACATCGCGACCGTTTCGTGGGAGTTCAGCGGCACGCAGCTCATCCCTTCGCACTTGTCGGTGTACCCGCGCCGGGGCCGCACTTTCTCACGTGAGACCTTCGAACTGGATCAAGCCCTGCAGCGGCTCCACTTCGCTCCGCTCGACGACGGGGCGCCCGAGCTGCTGCTCTCGACCGTCGATCCCTCGGCGACCAGCCTCCCGGTCGGCTACCGCAACACGAGCGATTCACGCAGCATCGGCTTCGACTTTCGGGGCGAGACGACCTTCGGCAGCCGTGGAGCGACCCATGGGCAGATGGTCACCGCGGACTTCGACGGCGACCGGCGGCTGGACGTGGCGGTCACTGCCAAGGATGCCATCCTCGTGTTCATCAATCGCAGCTCCCGGGACGGTTCCTACCTCTTCGACCGCACGCAGCGCTTCCCGGTCGACGGCATTGTCACGGACCTCATCGCGGCCGACTTCGATCAGGACGGCAAGCTCGATCTCGCCACGGGACGAACCTCCGAGGCGGCGAGCCACGGGATCGACGTGCTGTTCAATGTCTCCGCCAAGGGCCAGATCGACTTCGCGAATCCGGTGAGCTTGGCCACCGAGTTCGAGGCCATGCACTTGGCCACCGGTGACTTCGACGGCGACAGCTATCCTGACATCGCGTTCGCCGGACTGTACACGGCTCGGGTCGCGGTGATGCTCAATGTGACTCCGAGCTCGGAGTTCCCGACCTTCGGGCTGCTCGAGGACGTCTTCAGCGGCTCCGGCTACCCAATCTGGGATCTCGAAGCGGGTGACCTCGACGACGACGGCTACGACGATCTGGCCTTCGCCCATCTGCCGCAGCCTGGCTTCTGTGGCGAGACGCGTCTGCTCGTCAGCAACTCGCGTTCGGACGCCCGCCTGAGCTTCAAGCCGGTGATCGAGCTCCAGGGGGATGGCCTGTCTGTCTGCCAGCCGACCGACCTGGCGCTCGCCGATGTCGACGGCGACGGTCGCATCGACATCGCGATTGCCGACCTGACGCAGCACGGATTCAGCCTGGCCTGGAACGAGACCGTGCGCTGAGTCGATGTTGAACTCGTTCCATGTGGCGAAGGCCGGGCAGGTAAGCCCGGCCTTCGTTCTATTAGGCCTCATCGCGCCGGCGGCGCCGCTTCGCGTACCGTCGCGCCGTGGGTCTCGCTCAGGATCAGAATCGCGAAACGCTTCACGGAGTCGAGGTCGTCCGTGCTCAGAGATGCGTAATCGAAGCGACCGCGCCGGTCTGTGTAGCCGTCCTTGTAGAACTTGACCTTCCCATTGCCGAGGCGGGCGTAGACCTTGACGTAGACCGTGTCGAGCGCACGGCTTGACTCCTCGTCGAGCACCCGAAGCTGTCCGTAGCCTTCGCTGAGCTCGATCTGCAGGGAGTTCGAGAAGTACGCGCGGGAGCGCGTCTGCCCACCGCCAGAGATCTCCACCAGCACATTGCTGTTGTGTAGACTCGCCGGCAACGTGACATCGCGATGCGTCACGTCCCCACGAAGATCGAGGCGGCCGGACTGGTTCGGGCGAATGTGCGAGAACTGCCCCGAAAACTCCTGGACGAACGGGTTTCGACTGAAGAGCAGCTCGATGTCCATCAGGTAGTAGGCGACGTCGAGCGCCTCGAGGTTGCGATGGTCGATCGAGATCGTCTTCGCCTCGACGGAGAAGTCGAACGTTGGCGCCTGGTCGGCGAGCCCCGTCTGGGTCTCGTCGCGATCGTCGCGGTCGGTCACGAGCGTCGCCGCGCCGTCGATCTCCGCGAGCTGGGCTTCGAGGCGGGTGAACGCCTGACGCCATGGGTCGACGGGGTAGTCGCGGTAGCGGGTGACGATGCCCCGGGCGGCCTCGAGCTCGGGCGTGTAGAAGTCGAGGTAGGCGACGAAGTAGTCGTACTGCAGGCGAGTCTCCAGGCGATCGGGATCGACGCGCTCGAAGTGGGCGAGCGCCAACTCGATGCGGTCCTGGAGCAGGAGATAGTAGACGACGGCCATGCGGTCGGCGTCGTCGAGCTCGGTGCGGCAGCTCAGAATGCGGAGCAGCCGGTGGTACTGCGCGTGGAAGCGGTCGTTCACGATCTCGCGGCGACGTCCGAGCTGATGAGCCCGGGCGTTGATGAGCGGCCGATAGTCGAGATGCTGGTACGCCTTCCGCTCGACCGGGTCGATCTGCACGAGTGGTGATTCGAGTGCACTGCCACACTGGGCGATGAAGCCATCGGAGAACATCAAGAGCTCCCGGATCGCGGGGGCGCGGTCGTGCAGGAGCGCGTACGACCAGAGCGTGGAATCGTAGACGTGACGCCGCGTCAGCAGCGCGACGGTTTCGTCGAAGAACTCGGCGTCGCGCATGCGGAAGGCGATCTTCGAGAGCTCGAGGCGGTACAGGTTGGCTCGTTCGAGATAGGCGACGACTTCTTCAGAGGTCCCGTTCTGGGAGAGATACCGCCACGACTCGCGATCGATGTTCTGCAACTTCTCGACGACGGCGAAGGTGAACGGCTCGGCGGCGGCGAGCAGCCGACTCTCATTGGAGACCTGGACGGGGTAGTGGGAGTAGCGACCGCTACGCGGGAAGTAGAAGAACGTTTCGATCGCTTGCGTGCGGTAGGGCTCGAGCGCGACGTCGACGCTGCGCGTCTCGTGACCTCCCAACACGGGCAGTGAGCCCTGCGGGATCTGGAGCAGCACCTGCAGAGTCCGCGTTGACGAGGTCAGGTTCGTGACGACGACCTGCATCCCGTAGACGGCGCCGGACAAGAACTCGTCGGTGACATAGTTGTCGACCTTCTCGTTTCCGACCTGCCGGTAACGCTCACCGTGGCGATAGAAGCTCTGGCTGACCAGGATCGACGAATCGCCCGCGTCGCTGCTGACCGGCTCGATCTCCTGGTGGAAGAGCACCATCGGCGTCGCCGCCGTAAGCTGGAGCGTGCGCGCGTCGATCTCGCTTACGTGCTCGCCGGCCGCGAACGGCAGGTCGAGGACCGATAGGGCGAGCATCATCTCGGAGAAGTTGCCACTGGCCTCGATGAAGTGCCCCGAGAAGAACGGTGTCTCGCCGTCGTGGCGAGCATAGTCTCGCCAGAAGGCGTTGGCGCGGATCCGGTCGGGCGTCGTCTCGGCGAGCGGGAGGTGGTAGTAGTTGTTCTCGGCCCACTCCCGGGTCTTCTCAGCCGGGAGGTACAGGCGCTGCGTCTGCTGACGCGCCTCGACGTCCCGGGCGAAGAAGGCGAGATCGTCGGCATCGAGCTCCTCTTCCTCCACGACTTCGAGAGCCTCGATCGTGGCCGCCTCGTTCGCCGCTCCCTTTTCGGGCTTGAGCTGGCCGCCCGCAGCTCGGCCGGGAGCGGTCGGCCCGGAAGGCTGCTGGCCCCTGGCCATCTTCTTGTCGGCCTCGAGCAGCTTGCGGCCATCTTCGAGGTTTGCCTTGCGCGTGGCATCCGCGATTCCGAAGTCGTCCTGACCTTCCAAGGCGTCCCGCAGCAGCGCCGTCTGGAACAGGGAGTCACGACGACCAAGGTCGGGCGGGATGAGATCGGTCCGATCCGAGATCTCACGAGCGGTCTCCTCGGCGCGTCCAGGCATTCTCTGAGACAGTAGAATGCGCTCGAAGGCGTTGAGCTGGGCGTACTGCCACGGAAGCACGTAGCGCGAAAGATCGTTACCGACGAGCCAGTCGTCGAGGAACGTCTTGTCCTTCTTGTTCGCGAGATAGGGGCGCACGACACGCGTGAAGAACTCGGGGTCCTTCTCGAAGAGGAAGAAGTGCAGCTCGTGACAGGCGTGCTCAGAGTACTGGGCGCGTTTCTGCTCCTCGTCGAGGTTGGGCCAGTCGAGCACGAACGCAAAGCGCGTCAACGTCGGGTCCTCGGTCCAGGCCTGATAGAAGCCGAAGATGCTCGCCAGCGTATCGTAGGCTTCGATGCTGGACGTCGAGAGGTCGCGGAGTACGAGCTGCTCGTCCTCCTTCAAGATCGTGATCTTCTTCTGCTGGCTGAAGTGCTCGGTCGGGTCGAGGCTCGTGGCGAGGCGCCGATCGCGCCGCGTCGTCTCGGGATCGGGCAGCGTCACCCGGCGGTATGCCGTCACGAGCGGCTTGACCGCGATGATGTGCACGATGCCGTGAGCGCCCAGCTCCGAGCGAGGGATGCGCAGCACTCCCTGCTCGTCCGGGCGAAGATTCAACAGAACGGCCGCGCCCTCTCCCAGAAAGTCAAGGTTCGCGGACAAGCTGGGGGGAGTGGCATCGCTCGGGCCGCGGAACTGGCGTCCACGTCGCGCCTGCCCGGTGCGTTCGCCAGCGCGTCGACCGAAGCGGCCGCCGGCACCGGCCAGCTGCTCGCCGGTGTCGGTTGTCTGCACCGGCCACGGGTTCAAGAGCAGGCTGGGGCGTTCGAGCATGTTGCCCGGGTACTTCTTCGCGTAGCGCCGATCGATGATGTAGCGGTACTCGTCCCCGATCTGGCGGCCCTCGAGGTAGGTGGATTCCGGGCGTCGCCGGTCAACCGTCTCCGGCTCGATGTCCCCTTGCCGGAGCCCCGTGTCGGGACGGTAGGAGGGATGGAAGCGATCGGCGAAGACATGGACGCGTGTGAAGCGGTCGCTGTGGCGAAGGCGAATCTCGAGCGCGTCGGCCGTCGTCTCGGCAGAGACGATCTGCAAGGGCGCACGGCTGCGCAGCTCGAGCTGGCGATGCTCGCCGATCACGTGACCGCGCTGCTCCGTGCCGGCCGCCACGAGAATCCGGAGGCTCCTGCCTTGATCCTTGAGCAGGAGGTCGTAGTCGCCGGCGGGCAGGCCTTGCAATGAAAGCACGCCGTCGGAAATCGTGATCGCCTCGAGGCGATCGCGGACATAGGTACCGCCTCGCACCTCGAGCAAGGACAAGGAACGCGGGTTCGGCGTCGTGTCGGATCCGAGATAGGGAATCTCGATGGCTTCGCCGGCGCGTGCATGGAAGTGATAGGGGTAGGTGTGCTCGTCCTCGAGCAGCGCCCACGTGCGCGCGGGCGCCCCACCGGGAATGCCGGCCGTCACGGTCGCGATATCGGTCAGGGCACCAAGCCCGATCCGCCCGGCCTCATCGCTCTGCAGAGTCAACCGAACCAGCTCCGTGAAGTCGTGGTGCTTCAAGGTCAGCTGCACGGGACGATGCGGTCGCGGCTCTCCGTTCTTACCGAGCACCTCGATGTGGTAGCCGGCGTCGCTCGCCGCCAAGAACAGGTCCTCGACGTGCTCGGACCGGTCGATGCCGTTCAACGAGAACGTCCGACCGCCTTGGAGATCACGATGCTCGTCTCGGCTGATCACTCGCACCCGAGCGTGCAGGTTGAAGGTGAGCTCTGCGAGGCGTGGCGGCACCGGTAGCTCGTAGACCGACTCGCGATCCTCGCGAAGCTCGAAGTCGTGGACCTCCTTGGTGGCTCGGACGCCATCGAGCGTCGTGGAGGTGATCGACAAGCGCACGTCCTCGAGCAGCGAGAGGCTGACGGGGATTCCGGCCAGCGTCAGTGCGGGGCGAATCACGACCCGCGCGCGCTCGCCTTCGATCAGGGACTCGCGATCGACGTGGATGCGGGCCTGCAGGGTGTAGTCTTCCGCTTCGTGCGTGAAGGTGTCGAGCACCGAGAGCTCTCCGGCCGAGATCACCACCGGCTGAGCTGCGGACTCTTGCGTCGTGAACGGGACGAGCACGCGTCCGTTCGCGTCGGCCGCGTACTCGCGACCCGCGATCCAGAGGCGCACGTCGGACACCGGCCGGTGCTGCTCGTCGAAGACCCAAAACGACTGACCCGCTGGTCCGACCTCGATGACGGTGTCGAGGTCGCCCTTGCGAATGAGCGCACGGCTGCTTTGACCGTTGCCAATGAAGTCGACGACGTAGACGCCCGGTGCATCGAGCGAGGTCAGCTCGAAGTGGCCCAGGAAGCTCCGCAGCGGAAGGTCCTCGTAGGTGAACGTCCGCTCTTCGTTCGGTACGAGTCCGTCGAGGTTGATGTCGGTGTCGACGGGTCGCTGCTGCGTTCGGTAGAAGTTCTGCGTGTTGATCTCGAAGACCTTCACGATCAGCGTCGTGACGTTCTTGATGCGGAGGTCGAGGCTCACCGGCTCGTCCGCGCCGAAGCGCTCGGGGTTGGTCGGCTCGAAGCGCAGATCCACTCGCTCCTTGAGCGCCTGGAAGCGCACGGGCGGCAAGAGCGCGGCCCAGCGCTCGGGGTCCCCTTCGCCGGCGAGGATCTTCGTCTCCGCGTAGAGATGCTGCAGCCAGGTGTCGTCGACGAATGGCTCGAACGGACGCGTCGTCTCACCGGCGCGGATGAAGTGCTCGAGTAGATCGCGCACCAACGCCTCGTCTCGCCCGACGCTGGCCAGCTGGGTCGTCGCGAGATAGTCCGACGCCAGATTGGCAACGTGCCGCTGCTGCGTCGCGCGGTAGAGGAACTCGGCGTCGATGTACCCAACAGGTCGCGGAAGGGCGAGGTAGCTGAGGAATCGATCGCGATCGACGCGCCCTTCTGCTTGGTCGAGTGCGAGCAGGTGGTAGAGGACGTGGACCTTGAGGGAGTTGAAGGCCGGGCTGAGGCGTTGGACGAGGTCCCACATGCGCTCAAGGGTGGCGCGCCGCGCGGCGCGGTCCTGTGTCCAATCGGTGTCGTTGCTGGGCTGGAGCTTCGTCAGAGTGACGTTGACGAAGCGCGCCTCCTCGATGAGGCCCGGGAGTAGCGTCAGGCACTCGTCGAGCTGTGAGAGCAGGAGCTGCCCGTGAATCGGCAGCGAGCCGAAGCCGCGACTCGTCTTCTCCTTGAGATCTTCGACCACGAGGCGAGCGAGTCCGACGTGGTCGGGACGGGCGAGCCGTTCGAGGAGGTTTCGGCGTTGGACCGCCGTCAGGCGCGCCGAGACCAACCCGTCGAGCGCTCGGGGCTCGAAGCCTTGGAGATTCTCGTGACGGGACAGGGCCCGGCGGCGCAGCTCCTGGCGGTCGATGACGCGGGGATCGAGCCGCGTCGGCAAGCTGCTCTTCTGGCCGGCCGATTCACGCTGATGGTTGAAGTGGAGCCCCAGCTCTCGGGCGAGGTAGTCGAGCGTCTTCTTCTGCCCGGTCGGGTAGGTGAGGAGTGCCTGACGGTGACGGATCTCTCGGAGGCGCCCCGTGTTGCCGTGACGCTTCACCCAGGCCGAGATCAAGGGCTCCACCTGCTCGAACCGCCCCGTGTTCTGGAGGTGGAGGCAATGATAGTAGTAGTAGTCTTCCGTGCCCGGAATGAGCTGCTGCAGCGCCGCGTCCCGGTCGGCGGCGAGCGCGAAGTCCTCGATCGAGTCGATCTCGTCCGCGTGAGCGACCAGAGTTGCAGCCAGCCAGACGACGCAGATTCCGAGTGCGCGATTCATGGGGAGTCCACCTCTTGGGGGCGTTCGGGGAGTGCGGGCACCGAGCCGGAACAGACGCGCCCGGAGCGTGAGAGTTCACGGGCGATTCCGTGGACCCGGTCTCCTCCGACCTTGAGGTGCCCTCGTCCAACCTTCAAGAGCATTCGACCGATGGAATCCAGGCGAGAGAGGGGCCGAGTCTCGTCCCGGTCGTTGTGTGGCGGTGCCCCTCGACTTCACCTCCCCAGCTCGATGTGGGGGTTGGGGAAGTCCTCCGGGTCGGCGGGGTCGTGGCCCTGATCGAGCTCGTCGCGATCGAAATGACGGTCTTCGTCGCGGTCGATGCCGATGCGGACCTCGGTGCCTTTCGGGACGATCGTGAACGTCAGCTCGCTGCCCGGCTGAGCTGCATTCACGAGAGCGGTCGGCGTGAGTGATTTGCCCTTGCGGTCCGACTGGAACTTACCGTCGTCGCGCAGAACGAAGCCACGCGGGAGGCCGTTGTTCAGGCCCTTCACCACCAGCCCGACCTTGCCCGACTGGGCCCAGGCGAGCATCTCCGTGAGACGCGCCTGCTCCTGCGGCGAGAGGTTGGATCCGTCGCGGAGGGTGAGCTGGTGACCGACGGCGGCGTGGGAGTCCTTGCTCGGGGATCCCGGCGGCCGCAACGGGGTCAAGGCGTCACCGGTGGGGAGCTCGGAGCCGGTCAAGGACAAGATGAAGGCGACGATGTTCGCGACCTCGAAGTCGTTCCGGGGCTGGAAGTGCGGCTGTGCGATCACACGCTCGATCGAGTCGATCGTGCCGTCGTGGAAGAAGCCGAAGCCGGCGATGCTCTCGGTCTTGGTGAGCCGGAATCCGACCCGCTCGTAGAGATTGCGAAGCTGCGGGATCTTCATGGCCGCGTTCGTGAACCCGTCGTTGTCGACCAGCGCGTGATGAAGCTCACCGTTCGGCCCGGGCGGGATCGGCGTCATGAAGAGGCCTTGAAGCGTGGTGTCGGTTCCAAGGCCGGCAGGCAAGGTGTGACAGGTCACACAGAAGTGCTTGTCGTCGTCGAGGAATCGATCGCCGTCGCCTCCGCGAAAGAGCCACATCCCGGCCGCGGCGTCCCCGTTCGGTAAGGGATCGCCTTCCTTGAGGAACGGCGGCAAGCTCTGGAATCGCCCCGTCGCGAAGTGGCCTTCGAGTGGGAGATCCAGCGGCAACGAGTTGTCGAGCCTGCGAAACGGATTCGGCGGGTAGGTGATCGACGCGAGGAACGACTTGAAGTCGGCCATCTCTTGGGCCGCCAGGACCTCGTCATCTCCCTGAAGTGACTGGAACGCGCCATTGAACTGCTCGATCCCATCCCGGTCTCCTCGCCAGTGCAGGGGCTCCAAGCCGATGATGTCCTGCAGCGTCTGGGTCGTCATCGGGCCCTTCATGGGATGGAAGTCGATGAAGTTGTCGCTGAGCTCCGGGAAGCCCATTCCGAGGTTTTGCCCGTCGACGGACTTCTTGCTTCCGGCGGGATCGCCGAGGTCCCAGGCCAGCCGATCGAGACGCGCATCGACGTGACACGAGGCGCAGGCGATCTGGCCGAGACCCGAGGTCTCGTGGGTGTCGTAGAGGTGCGGTCGACCGGCCTTGATCTCGAGCGGCGTCGGATCGAAGAACGGGATCACGGCGATCGGAGCTTCCGTGTTGGTATCGATGACGGTCAGGGTCGCATCGAACTTGTTCAGCACGTAGAGCTGCCCGCGTGCTTCGTCGAGGATGAGGCCGGTGGGGCCCTGTCCCACCTCGATCGGAGGCGACGTGCGACTGCCGTTCGCATCGATCACGAGGACGTTGTTCGAGCCCATTCCCGTCACGTAGCCGCGGGATCCGCTTGCGTTCCACACGATGCCGCGCGGATCGCCGAGAGACTTGTCGCGCTCACTCTGTGGCAAGGTCGGGACTGAGCCGTCGAGGTGCGGGTTGAGGTCGGTGATCGTTGAGGTGCCGGGCGCCGAGGGGTCGACTTCGGCCAGGCGCACCTCGAGGAAGCGGCCTTGGACATTCGGCTCGAAGCGGACCTCGTTGTGCGCCTCCGTGCCGATGACCGTCACGCGTCCGTCGGGTCGCACGCTGAGCGCCATGCAGAGGTTCATCAACTGTCGGGCGTACCGGACCTGAAACGTGCTCGCATCGATGATGGCCAGATCTCGATCGGGGACGTCCCATCCGCTGGGTCGCCCCGAGAAGACGGCATGCGTGCCCGATACCCACTTGCTCCAGTCGCTCCCCGTGTCGTCGATCCATTGGCCAGCGGCGTTCTTCTTGACGATCAGGGCGACCGGAGGCGGGCCGCCGTCTTCCCACGAATCGCCGGGTTGGTTACCGGGCGCGATCGGGGGTTCGTACTGCGATCCACTGTTGGGGGGAGGGTTGACCCCGCCGTGGGGGCCGGCCAGCGAGACCGCGTTGGGCGGAAAGGCCCAGGGGAAGGTCCGGCTGCCTCCGAGGACGGTGGATCCATTGCCCGACTCGAAGACGGCGACGTACACCTCCGTGCGGTCGGCGCTGACGGCGAGGGCTCGAGGATCTTCACCGAGGATGTCGATCACTTGAACGGGTGCCGAGGTGTTCGCCGGGTCGTAGACGTGGACCTCGTTGACTTGTGAGCACGACACGTACGCCCGCTCGGGGATTCCGGCGAAGACGACGTCGGCCGGCTCGTCGGCGGTCTGGATGGTCGCGACCACGCTGCCGGCGATCAGGTCCACGATGCTGATGCTGTCGGAGACGTGGTTGACGACCCACGCCTCGACGTCGGAGCGAGCGCGCACCGAGACCGGGTCGAGGCCGACGGGAATCTCGGCGATCAGGCTCGGAGTGGCCCCCGTGAGATCGAAGACCGCGAGGCGGTTGTCCGCCGTGTTGACGGCCAGTAACCGCGTGCCATCCGGTGTCTCGTCGAGCGGGTGGACGTGCGCGGTCTCCCAGTTGACGAAGGTCGACTGGCCGCTGGCCAGGCCGCCCAGGAACAAGAGTGCGCCGAGGACGCTGGCGACCAGGGATCGGTCCGATGGACCGAAAGCCGCGGTCCGGGAGACGGGCATCATGCCACTCACCTCATCAGAGTGTGTGAACGGTCCCGCGGCTGAGGATCACCCTATGCCGCCGGCGGCATGGCCGCAATCGGAAAGTGGATCCCGACGGTGACGCGAGTGGTTCGAGAAGCCTCTCAATACAAGGCGGCTCGAACCGGCCCCGCGTCCTGCTGTCCCCTCAACGTCCAAGTGGCCAGCAGAATGCGGAGCCGAGCGCGAGTCTACCGACGAGGGGACAGGCTGGGATGGATGCCGGGATCCACGTCTCCTTCGATCGGAGCGAATCGAGTCGCGGCCAGGACGAGCGCTTCTCAGCAAGGCTCTCTGCGCCGAGCGAGCCTCTCAGCCGTCGGAGCCGCTCCCCGCAGCAGCGAGCTCGCGAACCTTCAGCTTGCGGAACCAGATCGGCGCGCCGGCGTGCTTGCCTTGCAGACCGATCTTGCCCTTCGTCGGTAGCTCCGCCAGCGGCTTGCTCAACCAAGAGGGAATCTCGGAGCCGTCGGGGTTGGTCGTGGCGGAGGTCCACTTGCGCATGTCGAGCTTGGTGACGGCCTCCCCGTTGATCATCACGTCGATGAGCGGCCCTCGGCAGGTGATCGTGAGGCGATTCCACTCGCCGGGCTTCTTCACGAGCGACTTCTTGGCAGGGAGGTGCCCGAAGATGGCCGCGCACTGCCACGTCTTGGGAGCCTTGGCCCACTTCTCGTCATGATCGTCGGCGATCTGGACCTCGACCGAGTTCGGGATCCAGTTCTTCGTGTCGGAGCAGTAGACGATGACGCCGCTGTTGGTGCCCGACGCGGTCTTGAACTCGAGGTCGAGCTCGAAGTCGGAGAAGTCCTTCTTCGTCCAGATCGCCTGATCCTCGCTCGCCGTGAGCACCCCGTCTTCGAACGTCCAGATGTCCTTCGACCTATCGGCGTTGGCAAGGTCGGCGGCGAAGAGGTCCGTCCACGACTTCGTGTCCGGATGCTCGGCCTTCGCCTTCTTCGGGCTAACGTCTTGTGCCAAGGAGTGGCCGCCGAGGAGCAGCAGGCACACGAGCCCGCACGAGATACTTCGGTTCATGATCGGTCTCCTGAGAGGTGGCGTGAGGTGCGGGAGGAGTCCCGAGCATACCGAGGCCGGTCGAGCTCCCCAACCCGCAAGCTTCGGGGCGGGGCGATGAGCCCTCGATGCCCACCTCCGCCTTAAGCGATTCGGGATCGGACACGCCACGCGATCGGAGCGGTCTGCAGGCACTCTCTCTTGCTAGACTCGTTGGCAAGGTGCCTCGGTATGTCTCGAACTCAGGCCGCAAAGCGCCCATCCTCTTGAAGGAACCACGACCATGACCGTCGACGCTGGTGCCACGCCCGTTCCGGATCTCAGTTGGGGAGATCCGGGCAACTCAATCGATTTCGGCAGAGCCCACCGAGGGCAATGGTTCCTGGGGGTGGTGAACATGACGTCGGGACGTGTCTTTCTGGTCCCGAGCGACCTCGAACCCCCCGACGCAGTCACCAAAGAGACCGAGCTGCGAAGATCGGTGGGCCAGGTCTACGTCTCGAGGCCACAGCCCGGTGTTCCGGGCGGTCAGTGGCAGTCGCAAGACCTCGGAGGCAACGCTGGGATCAACTCACCCCCCGGTGCTTTGCAAGGTGGGCTCCGACAGCACGGCCGCGTCTGCACGAACTATGGTCAGCCCGAGCCATCGTGCTTCGGGTTCGCGGTTATCAAGTTCGACAATGCCCACGGGGAGTTTCGTGACCGGTCGCAATCGTTGAACGGGGATGCGGCCAAGCACGGAGGTCAGCCGATGAGAATGAGCCCATCGGGTCGTTCGGCCCGCATGCCCGCGAATTGGAGTACGAGGCTCAAGGCTTGGCTACAGGCCGAGCTCGGATCCGCGCTCCAAGACACGGTGGCGCGGTAGGGCCGTTGCCGTCGTTCGACGGATTCTCAAAGGCCACCCGGCGACGGAATCCGAATCGACTCGTGCAGGCTTGGTGGCTCGATCACTCGCAGCTGACCTCGAACGTGGGACACCATGACGAGGGCGGGATCTTCGAGAGTGCGATCGAGATCCACCTCGATCTTCGTCGGCCAACCTCGAATGGACTCGAGCACACGCACACGGAGTCCGAGCTGTGCAAACTCGTCGCCCCGTTTCAACGGGTTCCGATTCGGGTCGCGAAAGTAGTGAACGTCGAAGGCGGTTCCGACGCTGCAGAGCTCGAACCGTCGGGGGCCGGTGCGTTTCAGCCAATGCTCACTCTGCGTCATCGAGAGCAGCCACCAGCGACCCGGCTCGGAGCTGGGAGGTCGCACGACGCTCCCTCCGATCTGCCCCACGAGCCAGTTGGGAGAGTTCAGGACGAGAACGTCCTGCGCGTCGGGTGACGAGAATGCGACGGAGCGAACGGCTGCGAGCTCGCCCTGTGCACGGCTGTTCTCATCGAGACACCGTCCGGGAATCCGCAGCGGAGAGACGACGAGGTGAAGGACGCTGAAAGCACAGCACGAAGCCAGCAGGACCTTCCTCCTCCTGGAGACGGATGGTTGCCTCCACTCTCGAATGACGAAAGACATCGAGCAGCCGAGAAGGGTCGCCAGGCCGAGGGAAGGAGCGAGGAGCGCGCGGTCTTCGGGAAAGCCACAGAGTGTCGGAAGCAGGGAGGCGACCGAGCCGACCGCGATCCAATCGAAGTGTCGGCGCTTCGTGCGCGGCAAGGTGCTCCGGACCGCGATCACCCATACAGCGGCCAGGAGAACGAGGGCGAGGGCACCCCTTTCGAAGTCGATGGTCGTCGTCAACCGACTAGCAGGATCACCATCTTGTCGGCAGCGCGCTCGAGAAACGCCCCCGGTCGAGAGAGCGGGTCGACGTACTCGAAGGCCTCACGAACGCCGCGATCGAGGAGCCGATAGATCAGCAGGTACCCGATCGCGACAGCCAGAGGAGCCTTCAAGGCGAGCCTGGGTCCTGGGCGAGCGCGCAGAGCTCGGATGCCTTCGTAGGCGATGAGAAAGGCGAGGGCCTGGAAGGCGGACTCGCTGGCCGCGAACGCTCCGCACAGGAAGAGCAGTGATGCCAGGCGCCATCTGATTCGTCCCGACTTCTCTCTCCAGTGGACGTGCGCGGCGAGGGCGGCCATTCCGAATGTGGTCGCCACGAGGGTATGCCGCGCGCTCAACCACACGACCGACTCGGTGTGAACCAACGAGACGCTGAAGGCGAGTACGGCCCAGCCGGCGATGGTTCGTTCGAAGAGTGAGAACATCAAGAACGCAAACGCCGAGATCAGCGCCAACCACCAGAGCAGAGAGTGAAGCTGGTAACCGACGCGCTCGTCGCCGAAGAGCTCGTGATCCACCACGAACAGCAGGCTCGTCAGCGGCCGCCACAGGGCATACTTCCACTGCGTCGACGTGAACCAGGGAAGAGAGCCCTGGTCGATGAGTGATTGAACCTCTCGATTCTCACCGTTCGAGAAGCGATAGAGATCGAATCGCGAGCCCATCCAGAGGGAGTCCCCGTCGATCCCGCTCAAGAGCAGGAGCTCGTCCAAGTCGAAGGGAGCGTCGAGGGCGGGCAACTTGAGGGCGACCGTGAGGCCGAGAGCAACGAGCAACCACACGGCGGGCGAGATCTTTGGCTGGGTCGGTGCCGGTCGTGCTGAGGTGCGTCGTTTCATCGTCGTCTCCTTGGGTGGAGGACGACGAGCGCAAAGGCGGGTCCCAAGGCGTGCACTCCGCCAGGAGCGACACCGGGCCTCGAGTCGGGGGCGCGCGGAAGAGCCCTTCGCAAGGGCCTCCTTCACCCTAGCCGCGCCGCTCCCGACCTCGCTGCGAAGCTCGGAGCGGTCAAGGAGCCTCGGAGCGGTCTCCGAAGAAAGGGAGCCTTGAGAAACAGTCGGGAACCGGCCGTAACTGCGCTGCCCGGTCAGGCGGAGCGAGGGAGGCGCCTCGAGGTGGAGGCACGGAATCGAGCGGTCGGCGGCACGTGATCGTCATGCGATTCCATCGCCCGGCTCATCAACTCGCGACACCTTGGCCGCGAGGTGTCCGAAGATGACAGCGCGTTGCCAGGTCTCGGGCGCTTTGGCCCCTTCGAGTCGGCCTCAGCGTCGCCGCCTCGACTGGCGTTGCTCGCGCAGAGCGCTGAGCGTGATGTCCTCGGCCGCGCCCGTGCCTCCCTCAACGCCGTCTTCGCCGTAGCTGATGATGTCGTAGTCGTCTGCGGTCGGATGCGACGACACTCGATAGAGATACGGGTTGCCCCAAGGGTCGAGAGGGATCCCGCTCTGCTCCAGGTAGCCAGTCTCGGAGACTTCGGTCGGCTCGATGAGCTGCTCCAGCGCGTCCGGCCGCCGTCCGACGTTGTCGAGCGAATACATCTTGATCGCTATCTCGAGGTGCAAGATCGTGCTTACCGCCTGCTCGCGACGGGCCGGCGCCGTCTTCGGAGCCAGGGCCGTGGTCGCGGAGAAGAGTCCGATGGAGAACTGAATACCGTGGATCAAGACCTCGTCACCGGCCGGTCCCACGCTGTCCACTTCGAGCCCGTCCGACACCCAGCGGACGAAGGAGAGGCTCGGGAACAAGTGCTGGGTGATGACCTCGACCGACGGAGGCGGAGGCATGTCGAAGGGAATGGCCTCGGCACCGGCCGCCCTGGCGTGGAGCGCCTCGTGAATCGGTCCGTAGGCGAGGCCGACTGCCGTCGCCGTGTCCGTGAAGTGCACTGCCTGGACTGGGTCAGGGAGGTCGGCACGCTTCCAAGCGCTCTGGAAAGCGGCGCTCTCGAGAAGGCTCTCGAACTCGTCCGCACCGCGGCGAGCCAGGTGCTCCTTCAAGGTCAGGACGTCGCGGGCCATCCAGAGTCGACCCTCCAGGAACGTGCAGGCCGGCCGCAAAGGAACGGCATCTGCCGCGTCGGAGCCCAGGACGTAGAGAGTGTGTCCTCGATACGTCACGGTGTGGTGCTCGGAGGCGTCGAGCCGATCGATCGAGGTCGCCAGGGACTTCTCGAGTGCTTCGACATCGTGAACGCCGAGAGCAGCGACGATGCCGAGCAGAGGGAAAGGGCCTTTGGGAGGCGTCGTGTAGTACAGCAGCTCGCCGTTCAGCCGTCCGAGCACGTCGCGCTGCAGGTCGATTCCCGTCGACTCGCGGAGTGCCGACGCCTCCGCGGCGAGGTCGTAGAGCTCGAGCACGCGTCCAAACTCGGCCATCAGAGGCCAGAGCGTCTTCATGTCGAGAATCGTCGTGCCCGCCATCAGCGCGTCGCTGGGCACATGAGCGAAGGGCTCGAGCTTCACGGCCTGACGGGAGATCGCGCTCGAGAGAAAGAAGCCGCGCGACTCGAGGTCGAGGCGAATCCTCGTCCGCACGGCGTCACCTTGGAAGCGCAGGCCGGTCGCCAGCGAATCCGGGAGTACCCAGTTGAGGGCCCGATCGAAAGAGTCGCTCCGGGCCAGCTCGCTCCTCAACGCCCGCGTGTTGAGGAATGCGCGGAGCTCGTCCGAGTCCGACCAGCTGGCTTTGGCTCGTCGGAACGCGTCCGAAGTCGCCAACGAGGCCTCCTGCTCGCGCGTCCAGAGCCGCTCCAGACTCGAGCGTGAGAAGCTGAAGAGCATGCGCCGGGGCGGTGCTTCGTAGCAGTAGAAGCGACGAACTCCATCCTCGAACGTGCGAACCGGCTTGCCCCGGATCTCGATCTGGTAACCCCGGAAGGAATCGGCGTCTCGAACGCCGAGTCGGAATACGTTCTCGACTCGCTCGAGGAGCGTCTGCCGGGCGTCCGAGGAGCCGACCTCGACCGCGACCAAGAAGTTCCAGGGCGAATCGGATGCGTTGGGCTCGCCCTCGAGGTGCGTGACGGCGACCTCCAGACGAGCCACGTCCAGATCGCCGAGCACCGTCGAAAGGCTCGCCAGGAGTGCGACCTCCCTGTCGGAGGAGGCGGGCACGCGAATCGAATCGACGAAGGCCTTCACCTCGGCCTCCGCCAGGATCTTCCCCCAGGCGGACCGAGCACCTTCTTCGAGGGAAGCGACCGGATTCGGCAGCTCGGCATAGAAGAGCGTGTCGGGTGGCAGCCGAGACGCGAGATCCTCGTCAGCGCTCAAGGTCTTCGTGAGCGCGGACCCGAGAAAGAAGAGGGCGAGAAGACAACGGCAGAGGCGGCAGGTCGACATGGCGGCTCTCTTCGATACGAGAGTGTCTTTCGTGGATGCCCGAGGCGGCCATCGATTCTAACCCGCAGTTCTCAGAAACTGCATCGAGGCCGGCGGTGCGCCCGGCTCGAGGTCGATCGACGAGCGCGGACGCCCAGAGCTGGGATGGGCTCCAGAGCTCGACTGGGATCGGTCTCGGTTCGCCAGACGCAGAACAAGAAAGTCCGTGTCTTCTCTGATGGAGTGCGGCTCTCACCCATCACGGGCGACATCGGTCGTCGTCGCGATTCTGATCCCAAATCGAGAGGGTGAGAGCATGTTCGCCAAGAGAGCCATCGGGTCGTTCGGGTTCATCGTCTTGAGCTTGCTGGGTGCGGGTGAAGTCGTTGCAACGGACGATCGTGTGGAGACTTTCAAGCTGGAGGACCCCAACGTCTACGAGAAGGCCTACTACGGACAAGCCGTCTCCGTGAGCGGGCAAACGGCTCTCGTCGGCGCTTACAGGGATGGTGTGAACGGTCCTTCCTCAGGGTCTGTGTACGTGTATGACGTCACGACGGGCCAGGAGCTCCTCAAGCTGACGGCCTCCGACGGTGCACCGGAGGGCTATTTCGGCCACTCGGTCGCTCTCAGTGGTACGACCGCCATCGTCGGTGCATACGGAAACGCTGATGTCGGCGTGCGGACCGGTGCGGCCTACTTGTTCGACGTGACGACGGGTCAGGAGCTTTTCAAGCTGACGGCGTCCGATGCTTCCGCTGACGACCGATTCGGACTCTCCGTTGCCATCTGCGGCAACACCGCCATCGTCGGAGCTCCCTACGAGGATGGCGCCGGAGACCGCCGCGGGGCAGCGTACGTGTTCGACGTGACGACAGGTCAGGAGCTCTTCAAGCTGACGGCATCCGACGCGACGGACGTCGACTTCTACGGATTCTCGGTCGCGATCAGCGAGGAGTGGGCCGTTGTCAGTGCTCACTTGCACGACGAGGGCACCTGGGAGACGGGCTCCGTCTACGTCTATGACTTGGCGACACAGGAGGAGCGGTTCGAGCTGACCAGCTCGGACTCGGCGGGCGGGGATTACTTTGGCCACTCGGTGTCGATTAGCGGAAACAAGGCCCTGATGGGAGCCTGGCAGGATGACGATGATGGGACGTCGTCGGGCTCCGCGTATGTCTTCGACGTGAGCACGGGTCAGGAGCTCTTGAAGCTGACGGCGTCCGACGCCGCGGCGGGGGACTCCTTCGGCTATCGGGTTGCGATCGCCGGGAACGTGGCCGTCGTCGGCTCCCATCGCGACGACGATGGGGGAACGTCGTCGGGCTCGGCGTACGTGTTCGACGCGACGACCGGTGGAGAGATGTTCAAGCTGACGGCATCGGATGCGGCCTACGGAGACTATTTCGGCTACTCGGTGGCGGTCGGGGGGACAACCGCACTCGTCGGCGCGTACGCTGACGAGGACTATCGCGGGTCGGCCTATCTCTTCGACCTCCCGCTCCCGGACACGATCCCTCCCGGAACCGTGACGGACCTACACGCTCTCAATCACACTCCGGGTGTCTGGGACGACTTCGCGCGAGTGCACCTGACTTGGGCGCCCGCGAGCGACGACGACAGCGGAATCGACGGCTACTCGGTGCTGTTCGATCAGAGCCCTTCGACCGACGCACCTCAAACCAAGGTCATCGAAGAGACCAGCACCATCTATTCCCAGGTCGTCCCGACCTCGAACCAGGGTCACTACTTCCACATCCGGGCCGTCGACAATGCGGGCAACTGGGGCGCCACCGTGCACGCCGGCCCATACTTCATCGACGCCCTGCCGCCCGAGCCGGTGACCGATCTCGAGAGCACCTCGCACGCGACGGGTGCCTGGTCCCGGGATCGGAGCCTCGGACTCGAGTGGTCGGCGGCCACCGACGCACACAGCGGGATCGCCGGCTACGGGATCTCGGTGTCGACCGTGCCGCAGCTCCCGGGCGAGGAGCAGGACCTCAACGCCGTGACGTCAACGCAGGTGACCTTGAACGACGGAGCGTCTTGGTACTTCAACATCCGCTCTCTCGACGCGGTCGGGAACTGGGACGACGACTCGGTCTCGATCGGCCCGTTCCGGATCGATACGGCCGCGCCCATCGACGGGACCATCGACATCAACAGTGGCGCCGCGTCGACGACCTCGCTGACCGTCAGCCTGAACGGCCTCGCGGCCTCCGATCCCCTGAGCGGTCTCGATCGGATGCAGTTCTCGAACAACGGCTCCACGTGGTCGCCCCAGGAGAGCTTCGCCAGCTCGCGCACGAGCTGGGACCTGTCGGCCGACGGAGGCGACACCGCTCCGGGCACGAAGACAGTTTACGTCCGCTACCTCGACGCGGTCGGCAACGTCAGCCCGGCCTTCTCGGACTACATCGAGTACATCGGCTCGCCGAAGATCGAATCTCTGACTCCGCGAAAGGGACCGCTCGCCGGCGGGAATACGGTGACCGTGCGCGGGACGGGCTTCACGCCCGATGCGGCCGTGTACTTCGGCGGCGAGAGCGATGCCGAGGTCACCTTCATCAGCTCGACCGAGCTGCGCGTCGTCGTGCCACCCGGACCGCCCCTGTCTCCGCCGAGTGGCAACGGCAACGCCATCCGCTTGGGGGTCGCCGTCGACGTCGAGCTGTACACGGCGTACGGGAGCGACACGAAGGCAAAAGGCTACGTTTACGGATTCAAGCGCTGAGCTCGATCGAACGTCCCTTGCGTGTGTTGATCGTCCCGACGGCACGGTCCTCACCGCGAGGAGACCCTCACTTGGAATGGCGTTGGGGGGGAGAGCCTTCGTTCTGTCCGGCGATTGGCCCTAGACACGGCGTACTTGAGACAAGCTCGAGACAAGCCTAGAATGCGAACGTCGAGCGATGAAGCCTTCCCCGGCACTCAGACTGCTGGCCGGTCTCCTCGAGGATGCCTCCGGCGGCGGCGTCGGGGCGACTCGCACGACAAATGTCTTCTGTACCGCCCCGGCAAGGCAATGACCGTCCTCGCTCGACTCGGTTCTGGATCGACTCGGCGATTTCCAGAGCGCGACGCGGTCACGGGGGATCGACTTCGGCGAAGCGCGATCCCACCCGGAAAGGTCTCTCATGTCACGCTTTCTCTCCTCGTTGCTGGCGTTCGCTGGACTGCTGAGCATCACCGCAACGGCCTTCGGCCAAAGCACGATCTTCGTCGACGCGAGCAATCCGAGCTGCCCGGGCAGCGGCACCGAGCTCGATCCCTTCTGCCTCGTCCAAGATGGAATCAATGCGGCGAGCAGCGGGGACACGGTGCGTGTCTCTCCCGGTACCTATCTGGAGAACCTCGACTTCCTGGGCAAGGCGATCACCGTTGTGAGCTCACAAGGTCCGACCGTCACGACGATCGATGGCATGAACAACGCGACCGTCGTCACGTTTCAGAATGGTGAGACGCTCAGCTCCGTCTTGAGGGGGTTCACGATCACGCACGGCTCGGCCCTCGCCGGTGCCGGTATTCGATGTGACTCCGCTTCACCGACGATCACCAACAATACCATCGTCAACAATCAGGCCTTCGTCGTCGGTCCGCACGCCTATTACGGGTATGGCGGCGGGGTGTATTTGAAGAGCTCCTCCGCCGAGCTGTCGAGCAACCTCATTAGCGGCAACCGCTCCGGCAACCGAGGAGGAGGAGTCCATTCCCAGGATTCCTCACCGGTGCTCATCGGTAATGCGATCTCGAACAACAGTGCCGTGAGATCAGGCGGAGGCGTGACGGTCGAGGCGGGCTCGGCTCTCCTCCTCAATAATACGATAACGAGAAACCTGGCCGAGGGCTTTCGAAACCTGCCCTACACGGCTTTCCCCGGACGTGGCGGCGGGCTCAACTGCGATGGTGATGCCTCACTCGTGATCAATAATACCATTGCATACAACACGGCGACCGGCGTGCAAGGCCCGGCCTACTATTACCCGGGCGAGGGCGGCGGCCTCTGGGTTCGAAGCTCGACCGTGACGGTCGCCAACACCACTCTTTGGTCAGATTCGCCCGATGAGATCTTCGGAACGCCCACGGTGAGATTCTCGGACATTCAGGGCGGCTATTCTGGCACGGGTAATATCAACTCAGATCCGCTTTTCCTGAATGGGGCGGTAGATGACTATCGCCTGAGCTGCCTGTCGCCGTGCGTTGATTCCGGTACAGACTCTCCGGGAGCCACCCTTCCTCGGTTCGATCAATCGGGCTCGGATCTCAGGACCATCGGGACGACGGACATGGGAGCGGATGAGCTCGGCACTCTCTGGACGCTCAACGGTGCGCCCATCGTCGGCGGTCCGCCAGTCCACTTCACGGCCACGGCGACCTCTGGACATCCGTCGCCAAACCTCTCGTTGGTTCTGATCAGCTTGGGCGATGGTTCGACCAGCGGTGGCATTCCGGTGCCGCTTTCAAGTGGGCGTCGACTGATGCTCGATGCGGACGGCATCTTCAGCTTCTGGCTGGGCTTGCCGAGCGTGCTCCGTGAGGTCACCTCGCTCAACGGATGCACCGGTGCGTCCACGGTGCCGAGAGCGATCCCAACGAGCACGCCCGTAGGCGTGACCTTTTACTACGCCGGTGTGACCTGGGACCTCGGTGTGCCGGTGGTCACGTCAATCTCGGAAACGCACTCGGTCGTGACGCAGTAGGATCTGAAGGCGGACCCCTCGGTTCCTCGATCAGCCAGCACCACAGGCCACCGTCACGACGGAACTCCTTGAGAGGTTCGAATCGATTGGGAGATCCAGTCCTCGCTCGGGATGCGCTGCCCTTCGCTCGCTCCGCAACTGAGCACCGGATCTCCGATGACACAGCAAAGTCGCGCGGCGTTACTCGATCGCGTCCAGCTTCTCCTCACACTCCCGGGCGACGGAATCCGTGCGGCCGAAGTCTCGGCGTCGCCTCCGAATCACCTCGCGATACAGCTTGCGCGCTTCCGCTCGTCCACCTTGGGCTACCAGGACATCGGCGAGCTGCTCGAGCCCACCGGCCACCTCGAGATCGTCTTCACCATAGCCCGCGATCTGGACCTCAACGACGGCGCGGCAGAGCACCTCGGCCTCGGCATGTCGACCTTGCTCGCTCAGCAGCCGCGCGAGCAGAGAAGAGGGCCAGGCGAGCGCCGGATGGCGCTCACCGAGAAGGCGGACTCGGAGATCCAAGACATCTCGTAAGACACTCTCGGCCTCTTCCGTCTTGCCGGCGAGGAGCAGGACGCGCCCGAGGCCGACGAGCGTGCTCGCCAGGGCCGTGCTGTCTCCGAGCCGGCCTCTTTGGATCTCGGTGGCGTTGCGGAACGTTCGCTCGGCTTCCTCGAGGCGACCCGCATCACACTGGATATCGCCGAGAATCGACAGCGTCGAGGCGACCTCGATCGAGTCCTCGGGATGAAGGCGTCGCTTCCGGGTCAGGAGGTCACGGCAGAGGGCGTCAGCCTCCATTCGGTGATGGTGGTCCCCCGAATCGGCGAGCGTGCGCGCGAGCCGCTCCATCGTGCTCGCGAGCCGGGGATCTTCGGGCGAGAGACTGGCCTGCTGGATCGCCAGGGCTCGGCGAAATCCGGCGAGGGCCGGCTCGTACTCCGACCGGTCATAGTGAACGCCGGCCAGGCCGAAGAGCGACTCGGCGACGGCGGGATCGTCTTCACCGAAGAGCGTGCGCCGCTCGCGGAGCGCGGCCCGGAGTAGGCGCTCCGCATCGTCGTAGAGACCGAGATCGCAATAAGTCTCGCCGATGGTCTGCCGAAGGTCGCTCCGCACCTCGGGCAGATCGGCGAGCGAGGTGTCGGCGTCGCGCTCGGCGGACGCGAGCATCTGGCGCAGCACCGAGATGTCGCGCCCGCGGGCGACGTCGGGAGACGCGGAGCGGATCAAGCGCCGGAGCGTTTCCGCGAAGGCACGCGCCTTGGCGGTCTCGCGTTGAGCTTCCTTCAATCGGACCAGCGCCTCGCCCTCGGCGGCGGTCTTCTCGACCAGGGCGAGGGATGTCACGACGACAGCCACGACGAGCACGAGCAGGATGACGGCGAATGAGCCCACGAGTGCATGGCGAGCGACCGGTCAGCAGCTCGTAGAGCACGACGCCCAGCGCATAGACGTCGGTGCGCGTGTCGACCTCCGACGGATCACCGGCGCATTGCTCGGGGCTCATGTACCGGAGTGTGCCGAGGAGCTCGCCGGGTAGCGTGGCAGAGGCGGCCCACGTCACATCGGAGTCGGTCATGCGTGCGATGCCGAAGTCGATGATCTTTGTCTGCTTCGACGGCAACACGAGGATGTTCGCGGGCTTCAGGTCGCGATGGACGATTCCGCGCTGATGGCCATGCTCGACAGCGTCGCAGACGGTGCGGAACAGATTCAAGCGTTCGCGGGTCGTGAGCGCGGCCTCGCGGGCAAAGGTCGTCAGGGGCCGGGCGCCCTCGAGGAACTCCATGGCGATGTAGGGCATGGACGCGGTGTCAGTGCCATGCGTGCCGGCCTCGTAGACGTGGGCGATGCCGGGGTGACGTAGACGGGCGAGGATCTCGGCCTCGTGAGCGAAGCGCTCGAGTGCGGCGGGCGTCGGGAACTCCGACCGGATGATCTTGAGTGCGACGAGCCGATCGGGATGCCGTTGGCGAGCGGCGTACACCGCTCCCATGCCGCCGCGCGCGATGAGCCGCTCGATGTGGTAGCGCCCGATCCGTTGGCCAAGGAGTGGATCTTCCGAGTCGCGCGGCCGGGTCAGCGGCGACTCCAGGAAGCCTCGGGCGGCGGCGTCGGTGCGGAGGAGCGCCTCTACCTCGTCGCGGATCCCGGCATCGTCGCGACCCTGCTCGTCGAGCCAGGCCCGCCTCACCGCGGACGCCTGATCGAGCGCCCCCTTGAAAAGGGTCTCGACGCGCCGCCGACGGTCAGCCGTCATCTTGCGGCTCCCGAGCGCGCTCGTCGCGCGACAGCTCGGCAAAGAGCACTGCGCGGGCGTAGCGCCAATCGCGTTCGACGCTGGCCGTTCCCATGTCGAGCATGTCCGCGACCTCGTCGATCGTCAGACCGCCAAAGAACCGCAGCTCGACGATCTTGGCTTGCCGCGCGTTCCTCTCGGCCAAGCGTTCCAGGGCCTCATCGAGGGCGAGGAGGTCGACCGTGCGGTCGAAGGAGGCGACGATCTCGTCATCGAGCGTGAGACGTTGGCGACCGCCCCCTCGCTTCAGCCGCGCTTTGCCGCGGGCATGATCCACGAGAATGCGGCGGATCGCTTCGGCGGCCACGGAGAGAAAGTGCGCACGGTCTCGCCAATCGACCCGGCTCTGATCGATGAGCTTGAGATAAGCCTCGTGGACGAGAGCGGTGGGCTGCAGCGAGTGGTCCCGGCGCTCCCGCAGCATCAGGACCGCCGCCAGGGCGTGCAGCTCGTCGTAGACGAGCGGCAGGAAGCGGTCGATAGCCCGGCTCTCACCGCGACGAGCCTCGCCGAGGAGGCCGGTGAGATCTGCGTCGGATCGTGTCATGGAGCTGAGGCCACCGTCTTCACCAGGGCACGGTCTCTGGGGCTTGAGGGGGCGCGCCAGAAGCTGGCCGTCGAGGAAGACGAAAGGTGTATAAAAACTGGATGGAGTCCGAGCCTTATCGTCGCGTTTGGACTCGAGGGGCGCAAGCGCTGCCCGTGCGGAACGACAATCGACCGAGGAGCGACGTCATGGTTCGAGGCTTGTGGATGGGGCTGGTCGCCTGGAGTGGCCTCGGGCTGTGGCCGCTCGCCGGCGGCCAGGAACCCGAAGTCCCCCGCGTCTGGAACGATGCCGACCTCGCCGGGCTCGAGCTTTCGATCTACGGACTCGAGACGCCCATTCGCCACCTCTCGGAGCAGGAGTACTACCGGCTGCCGGTGCGGCCGATCTACCGCTCGTACACGGTCTACCATCCCGACCACGAGCCGGCTGGCTACCGCGACCATCTCGCGACGCTGGAGCCCGAAATCGTCTTCGACGCGGGCGAGCTCGAGACGCGCCACATGGAGCTCGAGGAGATCTTCGCCACGCACGAGGCCATTCCTCCTGGCGTGTTCGCTCGTCACGGCGACAGCCCATTCTTCCCCGCCCGGGTGCCGAGCCTCGTCGGGATCGCCGATCGCGGCTACCTCGATGCTTCCGGCCTCGTGAAGCATCGGGACGTCGGTGACCTGATGCGATACATCGCGCTGACGCAGGGGATGGCGTTCCACTCGCAGTACGGCGACTGGAGCCCGGATCCTACCGGGCAGTTCGGGACCACCGAGCGTTACGGCGATCCGCAGCTCCGAGCGCTGGCGATGTTCCTCTACTCGCTCGAATCTCCCGAGAACCCGAATCCAGAGCCAGTCGAGCACCAGAAGCGCGGCCGGGAGGTGTTCGCAGCCGAGGGCTGCGCGAAGTGTCACACACCGCCGCTCTACTCGAACAACAAGCTGGTGATGGCGCCGGGCGTTCGCGTCGCAAAAGACCATCCCGCACGTGCCGACATTATGAATCAGCGCGTCGGTACCAATCCCGATCTCACCACGAAGACACGAAGAGGCACCGGCTTTTGCAAGGTCCCCTCTTTGATCGGGCTGTGGTATCGCGGCCCCTTCGGGCACAGCGGTGAGGTGTCAACGCTCGAGGATTGGTTCGATCCGGCTCGGCTCGAGGATGACTATCGCCCGAACTGGAGCCCACCCGGGGTGACGCATCGCGCGGTGCCCGGTCATGAGTTCGGACTCGATCTGTCGCCCGAAGACAAGGCGGCGCTGATCGGGTTCTTGAGGAGTCTGTGAAATGAAACGTGGCTGGAATTGGATCGCCTGCTTCGGCAGCCTGGCTCTGTCCGCATTCGCCTGCCATGCGCCCGAGAACGACGGCCCGCACAGAAGGCGACCGCGTATCCTGCCGGTCGAGCGCGACGAGTGGACCGACGCCCAGCGAGACTATCTCGAACCACATGAGAAGGCGGGGCGCTTGTTCAACCTGTTCAAGACCGCTGCCCGGCACCCGGAGTTGGCCAACAGCGTCGAAGCGCTCGCCTTCGGTCACGTGATGGGGCCGAGCTCCACGCTTCCTCCGCGTCATCGCGAGCTGCTGATCCTGCGCACGGCCTGGCTGTGCGGCTGTGAGTATCAATGGGCCCAGCACGCGGTACTGGCACGCGACATCGGTTTGATCGAAGACGAGCTCTCGAGGATCATCCTGGGTCCGGAAGCGCCGGGCTGGAGCCCACTCGAATCCACCCTCCTGCGAGTGGCGGACGAGCTCCACCGGGACACCTTCGTCAGCGATGCGACATGGGAGGTCCTGAGCACGACCTACCAGACACAGCAGCTCATGGATGCGGTCGCGACCGTTGGCATGTACACGCTCGCCTCCATGTCGATCAACAGCTGGGGGGTCGAGCTCGATCCGGGGTTGTCCGGCTTTCCGTCCCCAAGAGAGGTGCGCGAGCCCCGCTGAGGCCCCCCCGGCTCCCCTACTCTTCCTCGAGTCGAATGAGCTTCTCGTAGAGCTGCACGAGCCTCGGGCCGTAGTCGGGTCTCGCCAGATACGAAGGACGGCTGTGATCGAGGGTTCGGGCCGCCCACAGGTGAAGGGTCGCGCCCTCGAGATCCCCCTCGGCCTCGAGCACCTCCGCGAGCAGCAGGTGGCCTTCGTGGCTCTCGGCATCGATGAAGAGCACCTGCTCGAATCGCGAGGCCGCGTCGGACAGACGGCCCAGCTTCCGCTCGAGGCGGCCGAGCGCCAGGAGCGTTCCGATGTCGGAAGGTTCGATCTCGAGGGCGCGCAGGTATGCTCGCCTCGCCTCGTCGAGCGGCTCCGCCGCTTCGACGTCGTTCTCGGCCAGGCGGGCGAGGCGTTCGAGGGCATCGCCTCGGAGCACGTGGAATGCGAGGTTGCCGTCGAAGAGACCTGCCGGGAGGAGGCCCAGGGCTTCGAGGATCTTCTTCCGGGCCTCGTCGGGGCCACCGTCGTCGGACTCGGAGAGCAGGTGGGCAGCGAGGGCGGTCCCGATCATCCCGATCAGGTACGAGAACGCGGTCAGGCAAGGCAGCATGATCACCCTGCTGATCAAGCGCAGAGTCCCGAGGTAGCCGATGGGATGGATCGCCATCGGCTCGAGTGCCAGAATCTCCTCGTTGATCTTCATCGAGGCGAAGACGGCCGTGAAGGACGCGCCGACGCGGGCCGTCATGATGATGGCCGTGATCAGCGGCGACATCTCACGAGTCAGGCTTCACGCCACGGCGCCCGGTTCTCCGAGAGGATCGCTTCGCGCTGCTCGAACGCCTGCCGAACGACGGTCCGGCTGATTCGCACCTCGTCCTCCGACTCGCCTGAGCGACCCCGCGAGGCCCTCGGGATCAGCTCGCCCTCGGTGCCCATCACCAGGATGAACCCGCGCTCGGCTTGGGCGAAGATCCGGAAGAGTCCATCGAGAATCCCCGAGAGGACCTCGTCCTCGCTCAATGAGCTGTGCAGGCAGGAGCCGATCTCGAGAAGCGCGCGCAGCTTCGCCTTGGATCCCGCCTCGGACTCATGCGCCTTGACGCTCAGCGTCGCGTCGACGCTCACCTGCATGGTGTGCGGCTCCTCGACGATCTCGGTGAGCTTCAAGCCACGGGCCTCGGTGGAGTCCGGCTCGAGGGACTCGCGCTCGTGGTAGATCAGAGCGTGATCGCAGATGAGGATGCGGTCGGTCGACTTCAGCTGCGTCGGCCCCTCGATCCGGGTTCCGTTCAAGAAGGTCCCGTGCAGGCTGCCGAGGTCTTCGAGGACGTGTGTCCCTTCCGCCTGCGTGATGCGGGCGTGCGCTCGGGATACTGCCGAATCGTCCAGCAACAGATCCGAGGAGCGGCTGCGGCCGATCACGGTGGGCTCTTCGCTGAGCCGGACGGTTTCCTTCTCGTCGCCGACGAGCCGGTGGAGGAAGGCTTCCATGAGGACGAAAGTACCAAATGAAGGTGCGCCTGGCAGCACACCGAGGACGTCGCCCGCTCGGGTGCTTCTCGAGAGCACACCCGCGTCGAGAGTTTTTTCGGATCGTGTGCCTGCCACTCGGGAGTGGTCTGCACCTTGCCGAGAGCATCGTCCTGGATGTTCTCCAGGGCAGACGCTTCAATGGTGCGTCGCGAGCGAGTGCCCGCGAGGGCCGCGTTTCAAAAGGACTCGAGCATGAGACCCTGGCTTGCCGCTCTGTGCGTCGGAGCCCTGTCGAGCGCGATCGCGGCAGGTGCCCAGGAGCCCCCCGCCTCGATCGACCGAGGGCTCTCCGTCAAGTATCCCGGCGACCGCGGCATCGAGCGCGATCCCGCTGTCCTCTTCGCTGACGGTTTCGAGAGCGGTGACCTCGAGAAGTGGGACGAGGATCAGGCGGGCGGTGACGAGACGCGCGTGCGCGTGATCACCGATTCGAAGCTGGCATTTCATGGCATGCATGCCTGTCAGATGACCGCCACGCGTGGGAAGAACAACGGCGGCGGACTGATCGAGTGGCTCGGCGAAGGGCAGGACGAGCTGCATGCACGCTTCTATGTGCGCTTCGCCGAGGACGCGGGCTACACGCACCACTTCGTCCACATCAACGGCTCCCCCGAGCGGTGGGGCAGCTTCGGCAAGGCCGGGCTGAAGCCCGAGGGCGACGACTTCTTCACCACCGGCATCGAGCCGTGGTTCGACTGGGGCAACAATGCGCCGCCCGGCAAGTGGATGCTCTACACCTACTGGCCCGACATGAAGGCCTCGCCCGACGGCCAGCACTGGGGCAACGGCTTTCACCCCGAATCGGGCGTGCTTCCACGGGGCGAGTGGATCTGCGTCGAGATCCGAGTGCGAATGAACACGGTCGGCGAAGCCGACGGCGAGCAGACCGTCTGGCAGAACGGAAAGCAGATCGGCCACTTCACGGGTATTCGTTGGCGCACCTCCGAGAAACTCAAGGCCAACGTCTTCTGGTTGATGAGCTACGTCACCGAGCGCGCCTTCGGTCACACCGAGCAGCACGCCGCAAAGCACGGCCTGAAGGTCAACCAGAAGACGTACACCGTGTGGTTCGATCAGGTCGTCGTCGCCACGGAGTACCTCGGACCGTTGCAGATGGCCGAGCGACGATAGCCGTTCATCGACCGTCCTTTGGATCGGCCGCCTTCCCTCGTGGCGGCGCGCCTCTGGCGCCGCTCGCCGCTTTGTGTGCGCTGTCAGCGATGTCGACCGATCCGACGCAGCTCCTCGAGCACCATCTCGGGATGATCGGTTTGGATCCCGTCGACGCCGCAGGCGACGGCGTCGGCGACGCCGTCCGGCGTGTCGTCCTGCATCAGATCCACGAAGACCTTGGCATTCGCAGCGTGACAGGCCGCGACGGCCTCGGGTGTCAGTCGGTCCAACTTGGAGATGGCGATCGTGTCCGCACCGGTGCGCGAGACGAGCTCACTCACGAGATCGACTCGGCCCGGGTACTCCGGCAGCAACCGAATGAGAGCATCCACCTTCCGCATCTCTTCGCTGTACCCCGAGTAGACGAGGGCCGTCGCCAGCATGTCGTGGCTCCTCAGCTGACGAACGATCTCCTCGGCGGGAGCTTCCTTGAGGTCGAGGTAGACACCGATCTTGCCGGACATGAGCGCGAGAGCCTCTTCGAGAATGGGGACCCGAGTCCCCGCCCACTCCTCCCCCCGATACGATCCGGCGTCGAGGGCTCGAACCTCCTGGAGGCTCATCGCCGACACCTCGCCGCTCCCATTCGTCGTGGCCCCGACATCGCGGTTGTGCATCAGCACGCAGGCTCCGTCGCGAGTCTGACGGACATCGATCTCTACCCAGTCCAGTCCGAGCTCGATGGCCCCTTGGATGGCTGGCAGGGTGTTTTGAGGACGATCGGTATGCGCGCCGCGGTGTGCGATGACCTCGATGGTCGCCGGGCCTGGCACGATCGAGCCGTCCAGCATACGGGTTCGACGAGGCGCACGGCAGCTGGCCATCATCATGAGGACGATCACGCACGCGAAGTATCGGGTCGGACCCGACAGGCCCGGGGTGCTCGGGAATCGCATTCTCGGTAGCTCCACCTGAAACGAGACGTGCCCGTCAGAGCGCCTTGCGCTCGAAGACTCGGGCGGAGATCCAACAAGACACGACGAGGCCGATGAGGAGAAGGATTGCGACGCCGACACCGAAGACCCAGGGGTCGGTGGACTGCTGCAGATCGCGGACGGAGCCGATGCCCCGCGCGATCACATCCTTGAGCTCGGCGGCGCCCTGGACCCTTCTCCAAATGGCGAGGACGGCGATTCCGAGGACCTGTCCGGCGACCAGGAACACCATCACTCCGATGAAGCCGAACCGGATCGTGAAGGGCATGAGCAGGCTGTTGCCGAGAACGATGGCTACCGTCGCCGGACCGACGACGGAGAGGACGCTCGTGCCCTCCGTGAGAACTTGAGCGGTCGGCAGGAGAGTGAGGAGGCTCGCGTAGGCGATCCCCACCAGCCCGCTGAGCGCGGCGAGCACGTACCGGCCGAGAACGATGGTTCGACGCTTGACGGGAAGGCTGCACAGGAGGATCGCCGTCTTGAACCGGTCTTCGCGGGTCAGCACCGTCAGGTTCGAGAAGCTGAACATGAGCGCACCGACGACCGCGTACTCGCCGATCGGAATCTCGCCGTTGTGAGCCATGAAGACCAAGAAGACGCTGAAGATCAGCCCGTTCAGCAGCAGCGCCTTCGCGTTCAGCACCAGGTCGAATCGCAGCACGTCACGCAGCATGGTTCTCTTCTCCGGCCATCAGCACCATGATGTCTTCCAGCGTCGCGCGCTCGACGATTGCGTCTCCACCCACGGCTCGCCGTGCCGCCGTGACGTCCGACGTCAGGAGCTCGACACCGAATGCTCCACGCCGAATCCCTCGACAATGGCTGCGATCGACCGCTTCGATGATGGCCGCGTCACCCTTCACCACACCCCAGCTCTCGACCAGCTCGTCCTGGGGAAGGCTGAAAACGAGCCGACCCTCGCGGAGAAAGGCCACGTAGTCTGCGATCCGCTCGAGGTCCGTCACGATGTGCGTCGAGAAGATCACCGATTTGCGCTCGTCCTGCAGCACCCCCGACAGGAGATCCAGCAGCTCACGCCGGAACACGGGATCGAGACCCGAGGTGGGCTCGTCGAGAATGAGGAGGTCGGCCTCGTGGCTGAGAGCCAAGGCGAGGGCGAACTTCGTCTTCATGCCATGTGAGAGTGCCTTGAACTTCTTGCGCCGGGTAAGGCCGAACTCCCCGACGAGCCGATCGAAGCGATCCTCGTCCCAGGTCGGATAGAACGGGGCGATCGCGCGACGGTAGCTCTCGAGAGTCGCATCGCCGAAGAAGCATGGGGCATCGAACACGAAGCCCACTCGCTTCTTCATCTCGACTTCGTCCTCGAGGTTGTCGAGTCCGAGGACCCGAACCGTCCCCGCGTCGCGGGCAATCAGATTCAGGATCAGCTTCAGGATCGTCGTCTTCCCGGCGCCGTTCGGACCGATCAGTCCGAGCACGAATCCTCGCGGGAGCTGAAGGGACACGTCCTTCAGCTCGAAGTCGCGATGACGCTTCGTGAGTCCCGAGATCTCCAGTGCGTATTCAGTCATTGTTCGCTCTCCCAGAGCAGGCGAATCATCTCGTGCAGCTCGTCTCGGGGAATGCCGAGCGTTCGAGCGTGCATCACGGCGTCGGCGAGCTTCTCCTCGACGTGCTTGCGGCGTTGCTCGAGGAGGAGCTCCTCGTTCTGAGGCGCCACGAAGGTGCCCTTGCCGCTCACACCGTGGAGGAAGCCCTCTCGCTCGAGCTCCTCGTAGGCGCGCTTGGTCGTGATCACGCTGATCCGCAGCTCCTTGGCGAGCCCGCGGATCGATGGCAAGGCCAGGCCTTCGGGCAGGTCGCCCGACAGGATCTGAGCCCGGAGCTGCCGGGCGATCTGCCGGTAGATCGGATCCGGAGATGCATTGGAAATAGTTATATTCATGATGTTTACGTCGCAAGCTCTTCGCCGGGCGCCGCCCGGATCAGCGTGTATGCACGCCATATACACCAGGCGCGGGCCGGTCTTTCGATCGAGTGCCCGGAACCAAGAAAAACGAGGCTCCCCTGCGCTTGGCAGGAGAGCCCCGATGTATGAGCTCTCGATTGTTGACGGCGTCCCTTCGGAAAGCCGCGGTCGGCTCAGTCGCGGTCGAAGACCGGGAACACGCGGTCCTTGGCTCGCTCGTAGCAGATCTCGCCGTTGACGATCGCGGTCTCGACGTAGGTGCGGTAGTCGAGCGGGTGACCGTTGAGGATGAGGACGTCGGCGTCCTTGCCCTTCTCGAGGCTCCCGATGCGATCGTCCAAGCCGAGCATGCGAGCAGGCGCGATCGTCAAGGCTTCGAGTGCCGCTTGGTTACTCGCGCCACCGCGGACCGCGAAAGCGGCTTCCAGGGGGAGGCTGGTGAGGTCGCGCCCAGCGAGGCCACCGAGGCTGATCGAGCTGCTGAGAGCCGCGACGGCGAACGGCACGCCGGACTTCTCGAAGATGCCGGTCGACTCGATCGAGCTACCGGAGCTGTCCTCCTGGCCGAGCTGAGGATCGCGGCGAGTTCGGGGCGTATAGATCACGGGCACCTTGGCTTCACCGAGCTCGGCTGCGACCAGCCAGCCTTCGATGACGCCTTCGAGAACGAGCTCGTAGTCGAGCTCTTCGGCGAGGGCGATCATGTCGCGAATCTCGTCGACGGTGTTGGCAACGGTCCGGAGAGCGATCTCTTCTTGCACGAGCTTGCGCAGCTCGGGGCTGAGGGTGCTGCCTCCACCGCGGCTGCTTCCCCGGCTGCCGCGCGCGGTCGGCGCTTCGCCACTACCGCCGCTACCGCCGCTACCGCCGCCACGCCCCCCGCGCCGAGAGCCACCTCTCCCTTCACTCGCGCCTTCGCGTGCGGCGGCCTGCGCCGCCTCGGCTGCCTTTGCAATCGCCTCGCGTGCGCCGCGAATCGCGGCTCGCCACTCGTGCCGGTTCTCGGCCGAGGCGAGGGCACCGGGTGCCAGGTCGTAGAACGCGTCCTCCTGGACGAGCATGGAGTCCAAGCGGCCGTAGCTCATCTTGATCACGGCATGGTCGCGCGGTGCCGCCTCGGTCGGAGGAGCGGCGGTGATGGGCTCGGTGGGGATGATCGGAAGGCTGCAGCACTGGCAGACCTCGTCCTCGTGCCCATCGCCGTCCTCGTCGAGGAGCTCTTCTTCGGTGAGCTCTCTCGGATCCGGCTCCAGGCCCAGGAACACCTCGACCGGCTCGCCATCCCGTCCTCGCCGACGACCGCGACCACCGGCGGACAGCTGGACGCAGCCGGTCGTGATACCGGTGGCCAAGGAGTATTTGATGTTCCGATCAAACGGGTTCAGACGATCGACGAGCTGACCGCTGTCGGCCTCCGGCTCCTCCTCACCGCCACCCCCTCGGCCACCGCGAGCTCCGCCGCCGGCCGATAGGGCGACGTTGCTCATGCTGATAGCGACGAAGCCTGGCGTCACGACCTTGCCGCTCGCATCGATGATCGTGGAGCCGGCCGGGATCACCAGGTCCTGGCCGACCTCGAGGATCTTGCCGTCCTGCACGAGCACCGTACCGCCGCGGATGATCTCGCCCGTGACGGTGTACACGTCTCCACCTTGAATGGCGGTGATCGGCGCCGCCTTCAGAGCCGGGGTTTCCTTCTTCTCGCCGGTGTCTTCCTGTGCGAACGCGATCGGTGCTGCGAGGGCGAGGGCGAGGGTGAGATGCAGCGCCATGCGCCAAGCGTGCTCAGAACTCATGGACGGGGCTCCCTTCCACAATGACCTGCTGGAGACGGCTACCGGATTCCAAAGGATCTCCTTCGAAGATCAAGAGGTTCGCGAGCTTGTCCTTCTCCAAGGTGCCCAAGGTCTTCTCGAGCCCGAGCAGCTGCGCCGGCCCGGCGGTCAACGCGTGGAGCGCGGCCTGTCGCGACAGCCCACTCTTGACGAGCATCGCCACCGCGAACAGCGGATCGTCCTGGGAGCGGGCGAGCTGCGAGCGATTGATCGACAAGGAGAAGATGAACGGGATGCCGGCCTCTTCCGCCATCGCGGCCACGTTCATCAGGTCGCTCGTATACGGCACGCGCTCGAGGCCGGGCTGGAGGATCAGCGTGACGTTGCGTCCCTTCAGTGAGTCGAGCAGCTCGTAGAGGTTCGCTCCGGTCGAGACCAACGCGATTCGCAGATCCTCATAGGCCTTGGTGGCCTCGAGGACATGCAGCACCGCCGCCGCGTTGTTCGCGTTCAGGATCAGCGGCTGCTGGCCTTTGCGGACGGCCTTCCAGAGAGCGGTCATTCGGGCGGCGCTCTCATCGGCCTGAGGGGCTTCGCTTGCCTCGCCCTCCCGCTCCGGAGTCGGTGCGCCGCCGCGGCCGCCGCGGCCGCCGCGGCCTCCGCGGCCGCCTCGCCCGAAGCCACCGCGTCGGCCGGAGGTGGCGCCGCGTCGAGCCGAGCCCCGATTGGGATCGAGGCCGTTCCGAACGATGTCGAGCGACTGCGTGTCGTTGGTGACGGCGGCGAAGAGCAGCCCGTCGGCTTGGAAGATCATGCCCTTGCCGTCCTCGGGTCGCAGCCAGGCGAGAGCCGACTGACCCTGCCCCGGCGCTACGAGATTGGCGGACGTGATGCCGCTGCGCACAGCCGGCTTGAAGTCCGTGTCGTACGGGTAGAAGTAGTCGGCCATCCGTACGAACGGTCCGGTGGTCGCCGGAGCGCGGGTTCTTCCGCGAAACCGGTTCCGGAACTGCTCGGGGATCCGGGAGGGCACCTCGGGCTCCTGCCGCACCGAGAACACGTAGTAGGGATCGACGATGCCGGGCAGGATCGTCTTACCGTTCATCGGAACGATGTGCGCATCGGCCGGGATGTCGATCTCGGTGCCGATCGCGACGATCTTCCCGTCTCGGACCAAGAGCGTCGCATCCTCGAGCCGCCCGTCAGGTCCGAGCGTCTCCACGGTTGCGCCGCGATAGGCAATGGTCCTTTGAGCGGCGGCGTCCGGTGAGAGCGGCCCGAACGAGAAGAGGGCGATCGCGAGAACGCACCAACGTCGAGAAGAGACCATGTCGTTAACCTCGCCTTGATGTCTGCATTGCCAAGCTCCGGTGGGACGTCGATTTCAGAATCGACGTCGGTCCTTCTCGATGTCGTAGACGCTGAGCCCATCGACGAAGACCTGAGTCACGTAGTTGCGGGGGTCGAGGATCGAGCCCGTCGTGATGACGATGTCGGCATCCTTACCCACCTCGAGCGAGCCGACGCGATCGTCGATCATCAGCGCCCGGGCGACCTCGATCGTCAGGCCTCGGATGGCCCGCTCCTCGCTCCAGCCGTAGCGCACGGCCATCGTCGCCTGGAAGAAGAGCTCCTCCTGGGGAATCACCGGCGCGTCCGTGTTGACGCCCAGCACACGCACGCCGCGCCGATCGTACTCGGAGACGATCCCGACGAGCTGACCCGTGTCGTTGTCGCGCAGGAACCCACGCGGACCGGCCATCACCGGGATGTCGCGGGCCACCAGCTCCTCGGCCAGCTTGTACGCGTCGAAGGTGCCATGGTCGATCACGATGCGGAGCTTCATCTCATCATGCAGCATGCGCACGGTCGATTGGATCACCTGATACTGCTGGGTGTGCACCACCACCGGGATCTCGCGGTGGAAGAGCGGCTTGAAGTTCTCGAGGCGCAGATTGAACTCGGGCTTGGGACCCTTGCCGGCTTCGTAGTCGTCCCACGCCTGGACGTAATCGCGGCCTTCGGCCAGCTGCTGGCGGATGACGTAGTTCATCCCCATCCGATCGGAGCCGGTCTCGCCGGTGCGCCGCTCAGGGTTGCCTGCCTGAGCGATCTTGAGCACGCCCGGCGCCCGGAGGATCACCTCGTCGGGCGTGCCGGACCGCGTCTTCAAGATCGCACCGAAGCCCCCCATGTTCGTGCCGCTCCCCGGAATGAAGCAGATGGTCGTCACTCCACCCGCCAACGCCACCTTCAGGCGGTCGTTACCCGGGATGACCTGGTCCCAGTTCCGGAGCTCCGGGTTGGTCTGGTAGACCATCTCGTTCAGGTCGCCCGAGCCGCCGACATGGCTGTGCGCCTCGATGAGGCCCGGCATGGCGAAGCGATCCGAGTGATCGACGATCGTGAATCCCTCCGGGACCACGACCTCACTCCGACGACCGATCGCGATGATCTTGCCGCCGTCCACCAAAAGGGTCCCGTCGGTGATCGCGTCGCCAGCACACGTGAGGATCTTGCCGACGTGGATCGCCCAGCGAGGTGCGTCGTCGGCGGCCGACGGGGTCGCCGAGTCCGACGAGCCGTGGGCGAAAGTGAACGAAGGGACGAGTGCGAGAGTCAGTCCCGCAATCCAACAACGAGGACTCATCGTCCAGACTCCTTTTCGTAAACCCATCGTCCATCGATCATCACGGCCAAGACCTGGCTGCCGAGCTCGAACGGAGGACCGCTGAGCACGACGAGGTCGGCGTCGTGACCGACCGCGAGCGCGCCGAACGTGCTCGTGTCGGACAGCACCTGAGCCGCGACTCCGGAGAGGCCTTGCAAGGCCTCCGAAGCGCTCAGCCCTTGGCTGACCGCATACTGCACGACCGCCGGCAGGTCCCGGACACCCGTCGTCGCACGGGACTGGAAGCCGAAGGGGATTCCGGCTTGTGAGAGGTGCAGCGGGAGGTTCATGCGCTGATGGTCACGGGTGACGAACAGCTGCGGACCGGCGCAGACCGAGACGTCGTGGCCGTCGAGAAGGTCGGGGAAGCGAGCGAGATCGTCGACCCCGATCAGCACGGTCCGGAGATCGTGCTTCGTCCGGAACAACTCGAGTGCCGCTTCGATCGCGTCGCCGCGACGCGCCTCCACGAAGGCCGGGATCTGGCCCGTGAAGAGCAGTCGGTAAGGCTCCAGCCCGGCGTTGGCCTGCGGCTTCTTCGGAGCCTCGTCTTTCTTCTCTTCTTCGTCCGCTTTCGTGTCCGAATCGGTCTCGCCTTCTTCGCTCGGAGCCGGCTCGTCGCCGTCGTCGGTGCCGCGCTCGCGACCTCGACCCGGCGGGCCGTCGCCCGACTCTCCTTCGCCGCGAGGACGGCGGCCACGTCCTTCGGTTCCGCGGCCACCCGGTCGCCGGCCCTCGACATTCTCCTGACCCTCGCCCTCCGACGGGCCGGCCTGATCGGGATCCTCCGTGCTGGCCTTCTCCTCGGTGGGCGTCTCGCTCGGGCCGGCTTCGCGCTGTCGCGCTTCGTACTCGGCGAGGGCCTTCTCGTAACGGAGCCACTCCTCGTGATAGGCCTTTCCGCGGTCCAAAGTCCGCTCGAGGCCGGGGACGTCGGAGCGCAGGTTCTCGCCGAGGCGGAAGCGAATCGCGACCGGATCCCCGACGACGCGGGTGTCGTCTCCGAGCTTGAATGCCACGAGGGGAGTCGCCGATCCGTTCGAAGAGCCGAACAGCACCGTCGTCACACCGCTTTGTCGCGCGATCGCGATGGCGGGATCGGTCGCGTCGAGCTGATCACCGAGCTTGGTTTCGAGCGAGACCTCGTCGCCGAGCGAGCCGCCGACGCCCAGGCCGCTGCCGAGGTCGACGAAGCCGGGAACGATCACGGCGCCCGGGAAGCTTCGAATCGTTGCGTCGGGGCCCGCCGAAATGTCGCCGATGCCCCGGACGGTCTTGCCTTGGACCACGACGGTCGCGTCGGAGCGGACGGTGCCATTCCCCGTGTACAGCGCGTCGGCGCGAATGACCGTCGTGCGTTCGGTCGTCTCTCGACGGTAGACGGCTCTTCCATCGACGTAGGTGGCAAGCACATGAGAGTGCAGTGCGAACGGATCGCGGCTGAGGACGACGAAGTCGGCATCTCGCCCCTTGGCCAGAGTGCCGACGCGGTCGGACACACCGAGGATCTCGGCCGGCCCGCTCGTGATGGCGCGCAGCGTCTGCTCGACGGTCAGATCACCCTGTCGAAACTGTCCCGCGACGAAGAGGAGATCCTCGAGGTCGTCATCGTCATCGGGTCGGATCGCGATGCGGAGGCCGGCGTCGACCAGGGCGCGCGCCGATTCCCAAGGATCGTGCTGCTTCCCGGCCTGCTCGGCGGAGGGGTTGGAGATTCGACCGGGCCGTCGGCCGCGGAAGACGACACCCTGAAGACGCTGGGGCCATTCCGCAAAGTGCGCGCTGAAAGGGCGCAGCTCGCTCGGGTCCACCAGCACCATCCGGAGGTCGAACTCGCGCGCCAGTTCGAGGGCGAGCCGAATCTCGGGTGCGGTATGAGCCGTCGTGCGCACCGTGCCACCGAGGAAGAGGTGACTGGCGAGCGCTTGCATCACCGGGTCGCCGTTGGTCGGCGCGCTCGCCGTGTTCCGGCGCGCGGCACCGAATATCGCTCTCAAGCCGGCGGCCGCGCTCCCGAGCGTGGATGAGAGCTGGGGACGCGTCGGCTCGAGCGGGCGGTCCACCGAGACGGCGCCGACCGGAGGCTCGTAGATCGTCGGCGGGTTGCGGGACTCGTCGCTCAGGACGAGGCGCAGACCCTCGTGCGAGCGCAGCATCCGCTGCTCCGGATCGGAGCCGCCGAGCTTGACTACGGCACCGACACCGGGCATCAGCCGCTGCGCACCGGGTGAGAGCTGGACCGTCGTGACACCGCCGGAGAGAGGGACCGTTCGATCCGCGTAGAAGTCGAAACCATCCGAGGCCGAGTTCTGGGGCGTCAGGGCTTGCTCGACGTCGTTGGCACCGCCCGCCAGGCTCGTCTCGGCCACGACCAGACCCGGGATGATCACTTGATCACCGAGATCGTGACGCACGGCATCGGTCGGAACCGACGTCGCCGTGCGAGGACCGACCACCGTCACCTTGCCGTCGACGACGACGAGCACACCATTCTCGATGGCCGCGCCCTGACCGGTCCAGATGCGACGGGCGAAGTAGGCGTGAGATTCCGACGCCTCGAGCGGGCAAAGAGAGAGCGCGACGAGGACGGCGGCCACGCCGAAACCGGGGATCCGAAAGGCTGCACACATGAGCGCTAATTCCAATCTGGGCTGCCGGAGCTTTCGCATCGCAGCAAGGACCATCACCTATTGGCCGCTGTCGTCGAGAAGGCGCTGGAGCTGGCGATCATTCGCTCGCTCGTACACCACCTCACCACGCACGATCGTCGTGTCGACCCAAGTCTGCACCTCGAGCGGCTCTCCCGTCAGGATCACCAGGTCGCCTTCCTTGCCCGGCTCGAGCGAGCCCACGAAACGATCGACGCCGAGGATGCGAGCGGAGCCGATCGTCAAGGCCGCCAGCGCTTCGTCGCGGGGCAAGCCGTACTTCACGGCGGTCGCGGCCTGGTACCAGAGGTAGCTGGTTCCCAGGTTCGTGTTGCTACCGTCGACCTGGAACGTGAAGGGCACGCCGGCCTTCCGGAACGCTTCGGTGACTACGATCTTCCGGTCTTCCCCCGTACGCGGGTCGGTCTCCCAGAACACGAGGTTGGCGTCGAGGATCACCGGCAACCCGGCCTCCGCGATCTGATCGGCGGCCTTGTAGCAGTCACGACCGAGGACGAGGATCGGCTTCAGGCCGTAGTCCTTCACGAGCTTCAACGCCGGGCCGACATCCATCGCGCCATCACAGTAGAGGATGGCCGGGATCTCGCCTTTGATGAGCCGCTGAAGCGCGACTTGGAGCGCTTTCTCGGAGGCGTCGTCTTCGGCGCCTTCCTTCGTCTTTTCGGTCTCGGTGAGCGCCTTCTTGGCCTCGTCGAGCTGGTGCCGAAGAGCGGCGAGGTGGCCCATGCGGCTCGAGTTGCCTTGTGGCTCGAGTGACACCTTGATGCCGGCGTCGCGCCGGAGGATCATCGCGTCAATGAAGGTCCCGGCGGTCTTAATGACGGCGCTTTGGCCACCGATCATGGTGCGGTTGGCCGGAACCACCGCGACCGTCGTCACCCCGTTGCGTCGCGCGTCCTCGAAGTAGGAGCGCATGGGATCGATGGTGTCGAGGACCGAGAGATAGGGCACGACCGGATTGGTCTCGTTGGACCGGCTCATCGCGGCGGCGCTGTGCGCTTCCACGAAGCCCGGCATCACGACCTTGCCCGTCGCGTCGATGACGCGGGCGTCGATCGGGATCTTCACGTCCGCGCCGACGGCCGCGATCTTGCCGTTTCGAATCAGCACGGTGCCGTCTTCGATGGCGGGTCCGGCCATCGTCAGGATGCGTCCGCCCTGGACGGCGATCGATTCCTGAGCGACGAGCGTCGGAGCCAAGAGGCCGAGGAGGCCCGACAAGCAGAGGCCGGCCTTACAGATCGTATTCACCACGGCTATCGCCTTTCTGATTCTCGTAGATCTTTCCATTCACCATCACCCAGCGGATGGCCGTCGTGAACTCCAAGGGGTCGCCGTCGAGTGCGAGCATGTCGGCATCCCGGCCAACGGCCAGGGACCCCACTCGATCGTCGAGACGCAGGGTGCGGGCGGGAGTGAGCGTGATGGCTCGGAGCGCCTCCTCGGCCGAGAGGCCGAAGCGGTAAGCGAATCGAGCCTGCTCGAGAAGCTGCCCACCGGACAGGGAGACCTGCACTCCGGCCTTGGCGAGCCGGCCGGCCAGGTTCCAGACCAGCTCGGTCCGCTCGGCACCCTGAAGCTGATGCGAGGTCAACCGCTCGAGCACGACCGGTACCTTGGCAGCCGCCAGGCGATCGGCAAGCTGGTAAGCCTCTTGCCCACCGACAGCCACCGGCGAGAGCTCGAACTCCTCGGACAAGGTGAGCAGCGTGCTCAGGTCGTGCATCGTGCGGCTGACGGCGAACATCGGCCGCTCACCCGACAGCGCCGACGCGAGCCACTCACCAGACTCGATCTCCTCGCCTCGACGCACCTGATCGAAGGTGCTTCGAAGCATCCAGACCACGCCCATCCGGTTGGTCGGCTGTCTCACGTAGATACTGTCCGGACGTGCACGTGAGCTGTTGCGACGCGTCGGATCCGAGCAGAGGCTGATCAACAACGCGGTGCTCTCTCCGACCCGGCGGCTCTCGGCCGATCGACCGGCCGTCTTCACGACGCAGGACAGCCCGGACACGACATTCTCGGTACCGGGACTGATCGCGAGCGAGGTCGTGCCTTGAGACAAGGCCTCGCGGAAGCGGCGGTCCTTCCAGTCGATGACGCGCGCCGCCTGGAAGCCCGGCGTGATCTCCCGCGTCACCTCGTTGGTTCCGCCGGCGAGGCCCGCGTCGTTGTAGGCATCGACGAGGCCCGGCATCAGTGTGCCGTCGCCGAGGTCGACGACTTGGGCACCCGAAGGCGCTTGGATGCGAGACCCGATGGCACGGATCTTTCCGTCGACGACGAGGACCTGACCCGGGCTCAACGTCGGCCCCGTGATCGGCTCCACGCGAGACGCCTTGTACAGCACGGTCTCTTGGGCATGCGCCGCACCGAGCAGCAAGGCCGCCAGAAGAGCGAGGGCGGATGGCTTCACGGTTCTTCTCTTCATTGTTGAGGGTCCACGACGTTGCCGCCCACGATGACGCGCACCGGTCGGGCTGACAGGTTCAGGGGAGAAGCATTCCAGATGACCAGATCGGCTGGCTGGCCGATGGAGAGGGACGCGGTCCCGCGCGGCATGCCCGTGAGCTGAGCGGCCGTCCGCGTGAGTCCGAGCAGAGCGCGGTCTCGTGGCATGCCCGCCTCGACGGCGAGCGCGGCGGTCGCGCGAATCTCCTCGGGCGATTCACCCGCGAAGGCGATCGGGATCCCCATCGTGGATGCGGCCGCGAGCTGGTCGGCCACGCGATCGAAGTCCGTGCCCGAGATGGGGCCTGCGATGAGCCCGACTCCGAGTGCACGCAGCGATTCGAGATGATCGATGATTTCCGTCGGCCCGACCAGCGATGCCCGGAGCTCGTGCTCGGCGATGAGGCGCAGGGCGGCCGAGATCTCGGCGTGCGTCTGAGCTTGGATCAAGGCGACCCGCTCACCCGACACGACGGCTCGGACGTTTCGCTTTCGCTCGGCGACCAGCGCCTCCTGAGCCGACGGTGGGAGATAGAGTCGAGTCGCTGGAGCCCGTCCCGCGAACAAATCGCCCAGGAGCTCGCCCTGGCCGAACAGGGAGGCCGGGAACCGCTGATCGGTCCGGGCGCTCGCCGCCATGACGAACTGACCGGCGATCGATGGGTGCCAGGTCGTCTCGGGTGCACCCAGACGCAGGGCTCCGACCACGCCCGCAGACGTCGTGGTCGAGGCGGGCGGGAGGGCGACGGTGATGAATCCCCCCTCCAGGAGGGCCTGGGCCGCGTCACAGCTCGGATCGGCGACGTCGATCGCACGCAGCTGGCTCGCGTCCGACTCGGTGCCGTCGTTCGAGGAGGCGGACAGCCCGAGCGTGGCGTGCGCCGCCACGAGCCCCGGGGTGATCACACCCTTGCCGAGCTCGAAGACCGGCGTGCCTTCGGGGATCTCGATCGAGTTTCCCAGCCCGGCGATCTTTCCGTCGCGGACCCAGAGCGTGGCCGCCTCCAGCTCGCCGTCGCGCAAGACGTGGTCGGAGCGCAGCGCGTAGCTCGCGGGCAAGCTCTCGGGCAGATCTATGGTGGCCCGGGAGGTCGACGCGCGAGATCCACGATTCCCCTCGAAGACGATGCGTCCCTGCGAGAGGACGAGGCGCGCCGAGACCGACGGATCGAGGGGATCACCCGCGAAGACAGCCAGATCCGCGGACATTCCGGGCGCGATCGAGCCGATCGTGTCGTCGACTCCCAAGATGCGAGCCGCGTCGATCGTCAGCGCCCGCAGCACGGCGTCGGGCTCCAAGCCGGCGGCGATCGCCGCGGCGGCATGCAGTCGCAGCAGGCGCGAAGAGCGCCCCTCGGACGCAAAAGTGCCCAAGGCCCATGGGCCCGTGGACTCGGTGACGCGGCTCAGCCAATCGTCGGCGCGCGCCTCCCGGTAGGACGGCGCCTTGCCCGTCTCCCAAACCGGTCCGAGCACGACGGGCGTGCGGAGCTCGGCGAGGCTCGGCAATGCACCTCCCGGAACGCTCACACCCTCGAGCACCAGGCGGATGTCGAACTCGGTGACCAGCGAGAGGGCCCACATCAGCGTGTCGGGATGATGGACCTCGATCCGCAAGGGAATCTCCCGAGCGATGACCTTCTCGAGGAGCTCCTTCGTGCGGTCGGGCTGAGTGGGTGCGGATCCGCGCCCCCCCGCGCCTCGAGCGCCACCGCGACCGGTTCGACCGCGCGGAAAGCCGCCGCGTTGTCCCTCGTCGGGCGAGGCTTCTTCTTCCTTCTCCTCCTCTGCCTCGGGCGTCTTGCCGTCCTTCACGCTCTTGAGCGCTCGCTGCAGCTTTTGGAATTGCCCAAAGCGCTCACGAGAGGTCGAGCCGGTGATCCCGAGGGACGCCTGCAACGCGGCATCGCTCCGGATCACGAGAGTCTCGACGCTCTGGGCCGGAGCGACCCGAAGCACCGCGCCGAGCCCACCGAGGCTGCTCCCAGCGCTCGGCTGCACGAACACGGCCGTGACGCCCTGGCGAGCAACCTCGCGCCAATCCTCGAGGAATGGATCGACCCCATCGAGGATCGTGAGAGCGGCTCGAGTGCTCGTCTCGTTGAGGGCGGCCCGTGTCAGCCAGAGCGAGCTCCGGCTGTCGATCAGACCTGGAACAATGGTGGTCCCGTCGAGGGCGATCTCGCGAGCGTTGCTCGGGCTCGGGAGGTCGGCCCCGATCGCGGTGATCTTTCCGTCGCGCACGATGATCGTGCCCGTGATCGTGCCGCGCTCGGTCATCGTGTGGATCCGCGCGCCCTTGAGCACAAGGACCTCTGGGTCCGGCTGCGGTGCGGACACCGCGTCGGACACCGTCAGGAGCAAGGTCGCGAAGGCCAGGAAGCTCGATCCGAGGATCGCCGTGAACCGAAAGCGTCTTACCTGCATGGTGCACCTAGTTCTT
This sequence comes from Planctomycetota bacterium, assembly GCA_029260795.1. GTDB lineage: Bacteria > Planctomycetota > OFTM77 > OFTM77 > OFTM77 > OFTM77. The sequence goes on from JAJDCO010000133.1 coordinate 87,460, forward strand.
CGAGGCATCGAGGGTTGGGTCATCGGCCCCTGCCGAGCGACCAGCCTGCCCGGAACGAGCGGCACCCCATCGGACAGACGGGGACGCTGACTGCGAAGGGAGCGGCGCCACTCACGAGCGACGAGCGCGGGATTCGCAGAGTTCTTGGGTTGTAAGAGGGGAATCCGATCGGACTTACCTCTGACTGGGCTCGAGGGATCATGGTTCGAGAGGGGAGGCCCGGTCGAGACCGGGAGGAGCCACGCAAGAGAATGGCTCCGCGAGCCCCCGTGAGGGGAGTCGAGTTCGGAGATTGTTGCGAAAGAAGCGATTGATTTGAAGAGAAAGTCACCCCGGGCTCGGGGTTTCGGGCGAAAGGGTCCGGCGGCAGGGCATTTCGCTGGGTGAGGACGGGCCCGGCGGGCTCACGAAGGGACCAGAGACGGGAAACTCTCCGCAAAGCAGCCCGATATCGTCCGGTGGCTTCTTGGCGGACCGACGCTTTCCAGGCACCCTCGGGTGGTCGTCGAGTGCCGGATCTCGACGGGGACTATGGCGGCTCCAGGAGAGGGGACACAGCTCGGATGCGCGTCGTTCGAAAGCTCTTCCTGTCCGTCAGCCTTGGTTTGACGATCGCCGCTTCGCTGCAGGCCCAGGGTGAGGGACATTGGATCCTCACTCCCGAGAATCTCGTCGAGGGTGCCTTCCGCGACCACAAGGGAGGTCGCCCCTTGCGCGGGGCCCAGGACCTTCGATTCCTCGGCGAGGGTGAGGCGGCGGCGCTGCGGTTTCGCCCGGAGGATCGGTACCTGGTGGCCGATGCCGCGGCCGAACCGGCGAGCTTGCCGAGGGTACGGCTCTCGATCGAGGCCTGGGTGGCGGTCGAGAAGCCGAGTGCGTGGGCCGGCTTCTTGGGGGCGATCGAGGACAACGGCGACATCGAGCGCGGCTTCCTCCTCGGAATCCGGGACACGACGTTTCTCTTCGGCATCGCGACCCGGGAGACCGGCCGGCTCACCTATGTGCGGAGCCCGATGAGCTTCCAGCTCGGCCGCTGGTACCACGTGGTCGGGACCTACGACGGAGACGTCGCTCGGCTCTTCGTCGACGGGCGCTTGGCCGTCGAGGAGCCCGCCCCCGGAGGACCGATTCTCTATGCGGACCGCCACGAGCTGGTGGTGGGGGCCTACAAGGATCGAAACGAGGACTACCGCCTGACGGGAGCCCTTCAATCCCTGACGCTCGACGACCGGGCCTGGAGTCCGCGGGACATCCGAAAGCGCTTTACCGCGTCCAAGGCACCTCTGCCGGAGATCCCGGCACCGGCTTCACCCGACCTCGTCGCGCTGCAACCTCGCATCAATGCGGCGATTGATCGTGGCGTGGAGCATCTGAGGGCACGCCAATTCCGCGATGGCACCTGGTCGCCCAACCTCTCGGCCTACCCGAACGGCCAGACCGCTCTGAATGCCTACGCGCTCCTGAGTGCCGGACTCCCGGCGACGGATCCGAGCCTTCGACAAGCGTTGGCGTACTTGCGGGGACGGCTCCCGATCAAGGTCTACTCGATGGGTTGCCAGCTCATGCTGCTCGGCGAGGTCGGCGACCCGGCTGACAAGAAGCACGTTCGCCAGTGTGTCGAGCGCTTGCTGGAATGGGAAAGCGATCGAGAGCCGGGTGGTTGGGCCTATCCCTCGGGTCGAGTCGACATCTCGAACTCGCAGTTCGCGGCCTTGGGATTCTGGGGTGCTTCCCGGCTGGGTGTGCGAGTGCCTGCGGCCGTTTGGCGTCGGATGATCTCCAAGAGCATCGAGCGCCATCAGACCATCATCGAGCTCCTGCCGCTTCCTGGCGCGACTCGGAAGCATCCGGTCGCATCCTTCACCTACTTCGAGAACGCCGAAGAATGGCCGCCCTCGGGCTCGATGGGGACTGCCGGCCTCTGCATCCTTGGCCTCGGTCGCCAGCTTCGCGGACGCGAGCTCGGCGGGACGCTGCTTCGCCGTATGGGTGAGAGCGAGCGTCTGTGCTTCGCCTGGTTGGATCACTACTGGACCGTTCGCCGCAATCCCGGGTACACGCAGGACGAAGGGCACCTCTACTATCTGTACGGCCTCGAACGCGTGGGTGCCTTCTTCGAACGCGAGCAGATCGGGGCTCACGACTGGTACCTCGAGGGAGCCCGATACCTCGTCGAGGCCCAGAAGAAGGACGGTGGCTGGGGGCGACAGGACGAGACGGCTTTCGCATTGCTCTTCCTTTCCCGGGCCACGGCCGGACCTACAACGGGCGGACAGGTGCAATCGACCCCGAAGGTCGTCGTGCAGGAAACGGGTCCGCTGCAGTTCCGTGTGACGGGTGACTTCGAGCTCACCTTCTTCATCACGGGGCTCGCGGAAACACTGACACAGCGCATGTCGGCCGAGAGTCTCTCGATCGATCGGGTCGAATGGCTCGTGAACGATGAGGTCGTGGCCGTCTCGGAATTCGAGGGGACAGGCCGCTTTGCCGCGCGACACACGCTCGAGGCGTTCGGTCGATACCGAGTCACGGCGCGAGCACACTTGACGATCGCGGGGCAGTCCGCTCACGAGACCGTGCTCTCCGACTCGGCGTCGGTCGACGTCGCGTGGACGTCAGCGAGCTGGACGAAGAGAGCGACGGCGAGCAAAGGCCCGAACCTTCTGCGACCGGAAGTCGTTCAAGCAAAGGCCTCGTCGGCGGAGGAGCTGGAGGCCCGAGCGGCCATCGACGGTCTCGCGGCCACGGCATGGCTCGCCAAGGCGGAGGACCCCGAGCCTTGGATCCGACTGAGCTGGGCGGTGCCGGTGGAAGCGGAGGCCGTCACGCTCGCACACGCCAACGCCTCCTTCGAGCAGCAGCGCCAGTTCGACTCCGCTTCGCGCGTCGAGCTCCGTGTGAATCGCGACGTCGTGAGCGCCTTCGCGATCGATGCCTTCGAGCCCGGAACGATCGTGCTTCCTTTCGGTGAGCGACTCATCATTCGGAATCTCGAAGTCCGCATTCTCGAGCGAGAGAAGGGCTCCGCACGAGCGGGGCGAGTGGGCTTCTCGGAGATCGGGCTCCGCTGATGCCCGGTGAAGTGAGTCTGGAAAGGGCTGACGAGGAGCCTCACAATGACGACTTGCGGCTTCGTTGTTCCGTGCGGCGCGTTGCCTCAGCTGCGATTCGGCGCAGAAGTCGAAGAAGCGCATCGACCGTTCTAATCGGGATTCCGACCCAGGTGCCGAACGGCCTCGAGGTGCATTTCGCCGGAGTGAGCTGGGATCTCGTCAGCGGCGAGGTCGTCTCGATCGCCGAAACCCGCTCGTTCGTGACGGAGTGAGGCTCGGAGGCGCTCGCGAGCCCCGGGGTCGCGCGGCTGACCCACTCGACCTATCGCGAGGGCTCGAGGTAGTCTGCCTCGCGGGATTGGGACGTGCCGCTCGGCAATCGGCGGACTTCCGACCCTTCGAGGTCGGTTTCGTAGACCTGGACCTGTCCACCCTCTTGAAGGCTCGAGAAGACGATGTGCCGTCCATTCGCTGAGAATCGCGGGCCCCAGGACGAGATGTTTCGATCCTCGGGCTCTTGGTTGCCGATGAGGCGGCGCCGCTCGGTGCCGTCCGCTCTCATGAGCGCGATGGACTGCGCACTTCTCGCCGTGGTCAGGGTGAATGCGATCCAGAGTCCATCCGGTGACCAGCTCCCGAGTGTGCAGTCATCCGAGCCTTGCGTGAGCGGCGCGGACGCGCTGCCAACGGCGTTCATCACACACAGTCGAGCCCTTGGCTCACGGATCGAAGTGTAGAGAATCTTCTCTCCACTCGGGGACCACCGCGGTGTTCGATTTGCCGCATTTGCCGGACTCAACCGCTGGACTCCCGATCCGTCCGCGCTCATGACGAAGAGCGCCACATCGCCATCACGCCCTGACACGAAGACGATCCGCTCGCCGTCGGGTGACCAGGAGGGCTCCGAGTCGAGGCCAGTCTCGGTGAGCCGGACCGGGAGCGGTTCGCGGGCCAGCAGACTCAGGGTGGCGATGAAAGAGCCGCTCTCCGTTTGCTCTTCGAAGACGATTCGATCGCCCTCCGGGGAGACCTCCGGGCGCACTTCGTCGTGAGGCTCTGAGGTCAGGGCAGTCGCCCGCCCACTTTCGCGGGAGACTTGGTAGAGGTCCCAAGTCCCTCCTCGATCCGAAGCCAGTACGACGCTCCCAGGCGGGTCGAGTGGACTCGGTGCGCCTTCTTCGGGAGCCTGTCCACAGGATGGGATCGACAAAAGCAAGGCCGTCGACAAGATGGAGAGCTTCATGGCTGGTCGAGGACCTTGATTCGAGTACACACACGGGGAGAGCGCTCCCGGCGCGGTGCAGACGTAGGAACCGTCGAAGCAACGCTGCCCTCGACGGCGGGAGTGTCCCATTCGGTTGATTCGGAGACAATCGAGCACGAGAGTCGGCGACTTCTTGCGGCGTACTCTCGGAGGCGGTTGGTCTTTCGAATGAAAAACACGCTCCCGGGAGTCGGTGAGAAGCTACCGCGTTGTCATACTCCAGGGACTCTTTCGAGGTTCCAGTGATCGTCGCGCGCCTCGTGACCCGCGTCCTGGCCGCTCAATCGATTGACTCGTCTGAGTGGGTGAAGACGCCTGCGGGACCTCGCGTCGAGCTCTCACTGGGCGCGCTGGAAGGGCGTTGGGCCGACCGGCAGCGCAACGTTGTCGTCTACCGTGGAGCTGCCTACGCCCAGCCGCCCGGTCGGACCGCTGCGTTGGCACCCGCCGGTGGCGAGGCGTGCTCGCTGCGCGGAGGCTGTCCCCGGTCATTCAGGGAGCGGGGATGCAGTTCGCAAAGGCGGGCAACGCTAACGGGGCAGGGTTGCCGATATGCCCACCCGATCGAGCCGAGTCGGACGCTCACTGGGAGCTGGGGGACACGATCGGTGTGCATCTCCATCTGCGCCGAGAAGCCTGCGACCTCAACGAGCGACTGCTGCGGGAGCGACTCGGCCTGAAGAAATGAAGGGAGCGTCGCCCAGGTTCTCCCGTGCGGTGTGCCCCTCCCGCAGCTCGCTCACAGCGTGGTGATCGTGATCGGCGGCGTGATGGCGTGCACCTTGCCGGTCGCCGGGTCCCAGAGGAAGGCGGCACTCGTGACGGTGATTCCGATCGGGACACTCGGGAACGGGATGGCCGGCGTCGCGCCGGCCCCTTGGGCATTGATCACGGTTTGCAGCAAGGAACCGAAGCGGAGACCGATCGTCGTGCAGCCATCCGCCATGATAGGGAGGATCAACCCACCCGGAAGACGAGTGCCCGGATCGCTGCCGCTGCAGCTCACGACGACCTGCGCCGTGAATCCCGTCGTGTCCGAGTGCGCACCCGCGATCGTGTAGTACGTCTTGGCATCCTTGAGTGGCAGGCCTTCGAACTCGAGCACGGGTCCGAGCCGCAGTCGTGTCGCGAATGTGTCGTAGGCGTCGAATTCGCTCCCGGGCTCGTGCGTGCGATCGTAAGCGCCCGGCGTGGTTGGGAAGTCGGACGAGTCTGTGAACCCGATCACGGTCGCCTCGAATAACGGACGGCACTCTCCAGCTGGCCGCAGTTCTCCACGAAACCGATCGCGGATCTCTCCTGGGGAATCGATGGCACGGTGACGGTCGCGAGGGAGAGAAGTCCGGTCGCGATCGTCGAGCCGAAAAAGGTCATCTCGAGGCCTCCGGGGGGGACCGCCGGGCGGGAAGAACAGATGTGGCTGGGTCACCCCTCTCGGAGGTCCGGACCGAGCCCCTGCGCCGGGAGCGGGTCGCCGGGAGGCCAGGCCTTCATCGTGCTCGTGAAGGTCCTGCTGCCCGAGCTTGTCTCGATTGCAAAGCGCGCACCGCGGCCGCAGCCACCGACGCTCTCGATCCCGAAGCCGACCACGCGTCGTCCAAGCTCCCGCCTGGGAGGCGCTTGAGGCTTGTGACCTCGAGACGAGAGGGACCGGGTGGCGTGCTGCCGTGTCGCATGGACGTGATCGTCGATCACAGGACTGCGAATCCCGAGCACGCAAGAGGCTATTGAGGAGGTCGAGGAGGTCAGACGCTTGTCTCGTGGCTCGGCCTGGCATAGCCTGAGTGCGACCCGGCCAGGCCACTCACTCGATCGAGTGTGGGCTCTTCACTTCACGTTCGATCGGAGCGCCTCGCCGAAGCCCCTGGATCACGAGACGCGTCGGGTCGCCCCGCTCCTCGCACGCGTCTCGTTCCGGGTTCAGGCTCGCCGAGCTCCCCGAGCGTGATTCACGCGAAGGAGCGTTCAATGAGAGATGTTCTCGCCTCACCGAGAAGCTGCGTCCGAATGTGGGTGGCGTTGGCTTGCCTGGCCGGTGCCTCGGCCGCCGCCCCGGTGCCGACTCGCCAAGTGACCTATCAGCTGAACGATGTCTGGCTGCTTCCCGACGTCAGCCACCCCGGGCAATCGGCTCGGCAGATGACCGGCTCTTTTCGATGGACCTACCAGGACGGAGACTTCGAGAACGGGTCCGGACAGATGATCGATCTGAACCTTCCTTGGTTCAATCCGGCCCTCGAGGATCTGAACTTCACGATCGAGACCGGCTCGATCGAGATCACGCTCAAGGGCAGCTACCACGATCGAGGCGTCGACGTGTCGCTCCACTTCTTGGAGCCCCTCTCGCCCAATCAACCGTCGACGGTCGATCCGACCCGGAGCACGTTCGACCTCGAGTACGGCGTGAGTCACAAGGGCCACGCCATCAGTGGCACCGCCGACCCCGATCTGTCCTTTGCGCTTCTTCTCGAAGGCACGTGCCCGACCGATGTCCGGTTCACTCTGAGCCACGCCACGCCGAACGGAAAGGTGGCGCTGCTGTACGCGTTCTCCGAAGGCGCGTTCGTGCTTCCCACCGGGCTGCCGTGCTCGGGCACCGTGCTCGGCCTGGACAACACGTTGGCTCTCGGCTTCATGCTCACGGCCAACGCGAATGGCGGGGCGACTCTGAACATCTCGGTGCCGGGGCCCGCCTGTGGGTTGATCTCCTTGCAGGCGCTGGACCTGTCGAGCTGCGATACCACCAACGTCGTCTTGCTCCAGTAGCCGACGATCGCTTCGAGGACCTCGAGCTCAACGAACCGAGGACGGGGTGGCTCCTCCCGGGGATCGCCGGCTTTGCGCCCGCATTTTTCCGATCCACCCTCGCGGCCACCCCCCGGGCTCCCACGCGAAGCCCGGGGGGTGGTCTTTCCCTTACTGCGCGGGCGGAGCCGCCTCTCGCACCGTGGCTCCGTTCGTCTCGCTCAGGATCAGGATCGCGAAGCGCTCGACGCGGTCGAGATCGTCGGTGCTCAACGAGGCATAGTCGAAGCGTCCGCGGCGATCGGTGTAGCCGTCCTTGAAGAACTTGATCTCCCCGTTCCCCATGCGGGCGTAGACCTTCACGTAGACCGTGCTCAATGCCCGGCCGGCCTCGGCATCGAGCACGCGGAGCTGCCCGTAGCCTTCACTCATCTCGATCTTGAGTGAGTTGGAGAAGTACGCGCGAGAGCGGGTCTGACCGCCACCGGTGATCTCCACCAGCACGTTGCTGTTGTGCAGGCTTGCTGGGAGCGCGAGATCACGATGATCTTGATCGTCAGCGAGGGTCAGTCGATCGGCTCGATTGGGGCGAATGTACGAGAACTGACCCGAGAACTGCTGCACGAACGGGTTTCGACTGAACAGCAGCTCGATGTCCATCAGATAGTAGGCGACTTGCAGCTGGTCGATGTTGCGATGATCGATCGCGATGGTCTTGGCTTCGACCGTGAAGTCGAAAGTCGGCGCGGTATCGGCCCGCTTCGTTTGGGTCTCGACGCGATCGTCGCGATCCGTGACGAGCGTGGCGGCGCCATCGATCTCGGCCAGCTGGGCTCCGATCTGAGCGAACGCATCGCGCCAGTGATCGACGGGATACTCCTGGTACTTCGTGACCCGGTCGCGCGCGCGGTCCAAGTCGGGCGTGAAGAAGTCGAGATACGCCACGAAGTAGTCGTACTGCAAGCTCGTCTCGAGACGGTCGGGATCGACTCGCTCGAATTGATCGAGAGCCTCCGCGATCCGGTCCTGGAGGAGAAGGTAGTAGACGACGGCCATGCGGTCGGCGTCGTCCAGCTCGGCTCGACAGCTCAGGATCCGAAGCAGGCGATGATACTGCCCGTAGAAGCGGTCGTTGACGATCTCGCGTCGGCGACCGAGCTGATGGGCGCGAGCGTTGATGAGCGGTCGATAGTCGAGATGCTGGTAGGTCTTGCGCTCGACGGGATCGATGCTCAGCAGCGGGGATGCGAGGGCCGCGCCGCACTGGACGACGAAGTTGTCCGCATGACGGAGCACTTCCTGGATCGCGGGGATCTCGTGATGCGAGAGTCCGTACGACCAGAGCGTCTGGTCATAGACGTGGCGCTCGTTCAGCAACGCGATCGTCTTCTGGAAGAAGCCGGAGTCCTTCATCCGAAAGGCGATGCGCGTCAGGTCGATCTGGTAGAGGTTGGTGCGGTCGAGGAAGGCCAAGACCTCCTCGGAGGTTCCGTTCTGCGAGAGATAGTTCCAAGACTCGCGGTCGAAGTTCTGGAGCTCGTCGACCACGTTGAACGTGAATGGCTCGGCAGCGGCGAGCAGGCTCCCATCGTCCGAGACGTGCACGGGATAGTGTGAGTAGCTCCCCGCGTTGGGGAAGTAGAAGAAGAGGTCGATGGTCTCCGTGCGATAAGGCTGCAAGGCCAGGTCGACACTGCGGGTGGCGAAGCCGCCGAGCACCGGCAACGAGCCACGCGGAGTCTGCAGCAGCACCTGCAGCGTGCGGGGTGACGAGGTGAGGTTCGTGACGACGACCTGGCAGCCGTACACCACCCCGGCGAGGAACTCTTCGGTGACGTAGTTGTCGCGCTTTTCAGAGCCGACCTGCCGATACCGTTCGCCCTGGCGGTAGAAGTTCTGGCTCACGAGAATCGAACCGTCTGTCGCATCGCTTGTGACCGGCTCGATCTCTTGATGGAACAGAATGAGCGGGGTGGCGGCGGTCAAGCTGAGCGTGCGCTCATCGACGGAGCTCTCATGCTGGCCCGCCTCGAACGGCAGGTCGAGCACCGCCAGGGCCAGAATCATCTCGGAGAAGTTCTCGCTGGCCGCGATGAAGTGCTCGGAGAAGAAAGGCGTCGAGCCATCATGTGCGGCAAGGTCGCGCCAGAAGGCGTTCGCTCGAATCCGGCCGGGCGTCGTCTCCTCCATCGGGAGGTGGTAGTAGTTGTTCTCGGCCCATTCGCGAGTCTTCTCGGCCGGGAGGTAGAGCTGCTGCTGCTCCTGACGAGCCAAGCCCTCGCGATCGAAGAAGCCGTCGGCGTCGGCATCAGGCTCTTCCATGACCTCCTCGAGCTCGGCGAGCGCCTCGTTGACGGCGTCCCGAGTTTGGGCCTTGCCGGTGGAAGGCCGTGCCGCCGCCCCCGGTGTGGTGGGACCCGTCGGTCCGTCGGTCGGGGCTGGCTTCGCACGCTTCGAGGCGACCTCCTTCTCATCCTCCAGCAGCTTTCGACGATCCTCGATGTTGGCCTTGTTCTTCGCTCGCTCGAGGCCGAAGTCGTCGCTGTCCTCGAGAGCATTCCGGAAGAGCGCCGTCTGGAACAGCTGCTCCCGGCGTCCGATGTCCGGGGGAATCAGTTCAGTGAGATCCGACATCTCCCGCGCCGTGGCACTCGAGCGGCCGGGAATGCGTTGCGACAGCAGGATGCGCTCGAGCGCGTTGAGCTGGGAGTAATGCCATGGGCGCACGTACCCCGTCAGGTCGGCACCGACGAGCCACGCATCGAGGAAGGTCTTGTCCTTCTTGTTCCCGAGATATGGGCGAATGACCTGCACGAAGAACTCGGGGTCCTTCTGGAAGAGGAAGAAGCTGAGCTCGTGGCAGGCATGCTCGGAGTACTTCGCGCGCTTCTCCTCCTCGGAGAGATTCGGCCAGTCCAGGAGGAAGGCGAACTCGGAGAGAGTCTGGTTCTGCGTCAGTGCCTGGTAGTAGCCAAAGACGCTCGCCAAGCTGTCATAGGCTTCGATCGTGGACGTCGAGACGTCGCGCAGGACGAGCTGCTCTTGCTCCCGCAGCACCGTGATCTTCTTCTGCTGGCTGAAGTGCTGGGTCGGATCGAGGCTCGAAGGCAGACGTCTGTCCCGCCGACTCATCGGGGTCTCGTCCAGCGTCACGCGCCGGTAGGCAGTCCCCAGCGGCTCGATCGCGAGAAGGTGGATCTCGGAATGAGCACCCAAGCCGGCGCGCGGGATCCGGACGATCCCGTCGGCGTCCGGGCGGAGGTTCAGGGCCACCGCGGCAGCCTCGCCGAGGAAGTCCAGGTTGGATGAGTCGTCAGGTCTCGTGCCGCCCGGCCCGGCTGACTTTCGAGCCCGGCCGCCGAATCGCCCGGAGGCGCCGCCGCGGCCCCCGAAGGCTTCACCACCCTCGGCCTGCTGGTCTCCGGTGTCCGTCGTGCGCACGGGCCAAGGGTTCAGCAGCAGGCTCGGTCGTTCCAGCATGTTGCCCGGATACTTCTGCGCGTACTTGCGATCGATGATGTAGCGATACTCGTCACCGATCTGACGGCCCTCGAGGTAGGTCGAATCGGACCGGACGCGTCGGATCTGATCCGGCTCGACGTCTCCGATCGCCAGGTTGCCGTACGGCCGATAGGCCGGATGGAATCGATCGGCGAAGACGTGCACGCGCGAGAATCGAGTGGCGTTGCGCAAGTGGACCACCAGCGCGTCCGCCTCGGTCACGACCTCGGCGATCTGCAGGGGGCGTCGTCCTCTCAGCTCGAGCTGACGGTGGCTCCCAAGAACGTGACCTTGCCGTTCGTCGCCGGCCGCGATCCGGAGCCGCGTCCGATGGCCGACGTCTTTCACCAGCAGGTCGTAGTCGCCGGGAGGCAAGTCACGCAGCTCGATCATCCCGTCGGCGATCGCGAGGGAGTCGAAGCGGTCCGTGACGAAGGTGTCGCCTCGAACCTCGAGCAGCGAGAGCTCGCGGCGGGTGGGCTGAGTCGAACCGAAGTAGGGAATCTCGATCGTCTCGGACGTGGACGCGTGGATCGAGTCACGGCGTGTGTGCTCGTCTGTGAGGAGCTCCCAAGTGTGAGTCGACCCGGAGCGAGTGTCGGCGCGAACCCAGGTGATGTCATCGAGGCGACCCAGGTTCACGTGCCCTTGCACGTCGGTTTGGAGGACGAGATCGAACGTCTCGGTGAAGTCCTCATGCTTGATCGAGAGATGCAGGGGGCGATGCGGCCACGGCTCACCGTTCTTGCCCAGCAGCTCGACGACCGTGCCCGCCTCGCTCGTCGCCAGGAACAGGCCCTCGACCTTGTCGGTACGGTCGATACCGTTCAGGGCGAAGTGGCGCTCGACCTGGAGGTCGACGTCCTGGTTGCGGCTGATGACGCGCACCTGGGCGCGCAGGGCGAAGGTCAGGCTGGCGAGGCGAGGCGGGACCGGCAGCTCATGGACGGACTCGCGATCTTCGTAGAGAGGAAAGTCGGAGATCTCCTTGGTGGCCACCACTCCCTCGAGGTTGATGGAGGTGATGAGGAGCCGCACGTCCTCGAGCAAGCTCAAGCTGACCGGAAGGCCCGCGAGCGACAGGGTCGGTCGGATCACGACGCGCGCCTTCTCGCCTTCGATCAGCGACTCACGGTCGACGTGAATGCCGGCCTCGAGGGCGTACTCCTCGGCCTCGTGGGCGAAGGTGTCGAGGATCGAGAACTCGCCTTGTGAGACGACGACGCGTTGGGCGCGGGTCGGTCGCGTCGAGAACGGCACACGCAGGATTCCGTCCGAGTCGGGCCCGTACTCCCGGCCGGCGATCCAAAGACGAGCGTTCGGCACTCGCCGGTTCTGCTCATCGAAGACGGTGAAGCGATGTCCCGCCGGGCCGACCTCGCTGACGAACTTCAGGTCGCCCTTTCGAATCAGTGCACGACTGCTCTGGCCGTTGCCGATGAAGTCGATGACGTAGACGCCCGCCGCGTCGAGTGAGGGGAACTCGAAGTGACGCGGAAAGCGCCGCAGCGGCAGATCGTCGTAGTCGAAGGTGAGCTCCTGGTTGGGCACCAGACCATCGAGGTTGATGTCGGTGTCGACAGGGCGTTGCTGCGTGCGGTAGTAGTTCTGCGTGTTGATCTCGAAGATCTTGACGATCAGCGTCGAGACGTTCTTGATCTGCAGGTCGAGGCTCACCGGCTCCTCCGCCGTGAACCGCACGCGATTGGTGGGCTCGAAGCGCAGATCGACGCGCTCCTTCAGCGCTTGGAAGCGCTGGGGCGGCAGCAGCGCCGCCCAGCGCTCGGCGTCGCCTTGCCCGCTCAGGATCTTCGTTTCGGCAAAGAGCTGCTTCAGGTAGGCGTCGTCGATGAACGGCTCGAAGGCGCTCGTCGAGTCCTCGGTCAGAAAGAAGTGCTCGAAGAAGCTGCGCACGAGCGCTTCGTCTTGACCGACGCGTCCGAGCTGCGTCGTTCCCTGGAAGTCTGCGCCGAGATCGGCCACACGGCGGCGATCCGACTCGCCCTTCAAGAACTCGGAGTCGATGTACCTCACGAGGCGCGGCAAGGCGAGGTAGGTCAAGAAGCGGTCGCGATCGATGCGACCCTGCGCCCAGTCGAGCTCCAAGAGACGGTAGAGGATGTGAACCTTGAGGGAGTTGAAGAGGGGAGTGAGGCGCTGCACGAAGTTCCACATCCGCTCGAGGGTGGCGCGTCGAACTGCGCGATCTTGGGTCCAGTCGACGTCGTTGCCCGGTCGCAGCTTGGAGAGCATGACGTTGACGAAGTTGGAATGCTCGATGAGGTTCGGCATCAGCGTGAGGCACTCGTCGAGCTGAGAGCGGAGGAGCTGGCTGTGAATCGCGAGCGAGCCGAAGCCTCTGCTGGAGCGCTCACGGAGATCCTCGACGATCAGCCGGGCCAGGCCGGCATGATCGGGGCGCTCGAGCCGCTCGAGCAGATGGCGCCGCTGAACGGCGTCCAACCGCGCCGAGACCAGGCCGTCGAGCGCGCGGGTCTCGAAGCCCTGGAGGTTCTTGTGGCGGGCCAGGGCTCGCTGGCGCAGCGCTTGGCGATCGAGGAGGCGGGGATCGAGACGGGTCGGGAGATCCGTCTTCTCGCCTTCGACCTCTCGCCGGTGATCGAAGCGGAGGCCGAGCTCGCGGCGCAGGTAGTCGAGGGTCTTGGCGGGGCCGGTCGGGTAGGTGAGGAGTGCCTGCCGATGCCGAATCTCTCGAAGCCGCTGGCTGTTGCCCTTTCGCTTCACCCAAGCCGTCACGAGCGGATCGACCTGGTCGAGCTGCCCCGTGTTCTGCAGGTGGAGGCAGTGATAGTAGTAGTAGTCTTCAGTACCCGGGATGAGCTGAAGCAGGGCCGCGTCGCGGTTGGCGGCCAGTGCGAAGTCCTCGATCGAGTCGATGTCGTCGGCATGAACGATCGCCGTCGATGCCAGCCAAACGACGCAGATTCCGAGTACGCGATTCATGGGGGATCCACCTTCTCTGGCGACACGGGGGCGGGAAGCAGCGAGCAAGACCGTCTCTGACGCGCCGAAAGCACCAGAGTTCATCCTGCTGTGCCGCGAGGGCACGACGGCCGCATTGGGCGAGGCCGTCCCGTCGAACCTTGAACCTTTGAATCGGAAGGTTCAAGGGCTGTCAGCGGGACGACCGAGGCGCCCCTTGAACGCCGGACGTTCAAGGCTTGACGAGGACCGTCTCCGATGTCGACGAGCCGGCTCGCGCACGGGCGGCAGCGTCTTCAGGCCGTTGAACTCCTCGCCCCGTCCAATGAGGTGACGTTGAGGCGAACTCGGAACTTGGGTCTGGCGGCACCCGAGCGTTTCAGAACGAGGCATCCGTACCGTTCCTTCGGAGGCCCGGCTCCTCGGAGGCCCGAATTCATTCGGGTGGGAGGTCGATCGTGACCTTCCCCCGTCTTGGCGGACACCTCCTGAAAGGCGACACTGATCGCCAGGAGGTACCGATGTCATCCAGCAAGCGGAAGCGCAGGAAGTTCTCACCGGAGCAGAAGGCCGAGCATTGACCCGAGGGAGCGTCTCCGGGCTCGGACGAACGACGAGCGGAGCTCGCGGCCCGGTTCACCGGAGCCCCCGATCTCCCCGCCACGGGCTTGGATTGGGAAGAGGCCAGCGCCTACGCTCGCTCGGCAAGCAAGCGTCTTCCCTCCTACGTCGAGTGGGAGTACGCCGTGCGCGCGGGCGCCGAGTATCGCCCCTTCCCGGCTCGCCTGTCGGGTGAAGGGAGTCCGGAGATCAATGCGGGAGCGACGGCCGCTTCTGTTTGGTCCCCGGGCCAAGGAACCGATCGCTCGGCGGCCGGTGTCTGGAACCTGGCAGGCAACGTCTCGGAGTGGACGGCGACGCCGTGCTTCTTCCGTGAAAGCCGCGCCAGCGCGGGCGTGGTCCGCGAGAGCCCGGTCAGCCACGCCCGAGAGCATCGGCTCGAGATGCTGAATCCGACGCTGTTTCCCGCCTGGCAACGATGCCGTGACTACTGGGTGGTCGGAGGCTCCTATCGCACAGAGGACTTCGATTTCTCGAAAGCGACGCGCGGTCGACGGAGCATGCGGCGCGACGACATCGGATTCCGCTGCGCGGTCTCCGCGGACGTGGCCCTGAGCACGATCAAGGGCGGGACGCCGAGTCCTCGCCGGTTTCACGCAGTGACGACGGAGGAGTAATCGATGTCTCGGAGGAGGAGAAGGCTGGCCCAGGCACCCACCTGCCTGGCCGCAGTCGTGATCTTGTGCGGCACCCTGGGCTTCGGGTGTGCCAGCCAGGACGCGTTGACGCAGACGCAGCTCCCTTTCCGGGTGGCGGTCGTGCCGGTTCAAACGAGCATCGATCGAACCATCGACGTCGAGGAGTCTCTCGACGACAAGCTCGAGATGCAGCTCGCCATCGATGCGCACGCGCTGTCCGATGCCTTCGCACGCGAGCTCCAAGCCGAGTGCTTCACCCAGGCCGACGTGCTCCCCTATCCGAGTGACGTCGATCCAGCGACCTTCGCGAACTGGCCCGCCGGTCGGCAAGCTCAGTGGTGGGAAGCCGCGGCCCGCACCGTCGGAGCCGATATCATCCTGGAGTCGACTCTGGTCTACTCCCCGCATGTCGAGGTGCACGACAACAGTCTCTTCTGGCCCAACTTCGTCTTGTTCGGACTGGGCGGTCCCTTCTGCTACTTCCTGGCCGATCAGAGCTACTTCGTCGATGCGCGGCTGCGGGCGCGCTTGATCGATCTCAACCCCATCTACGATGGCCGTGTGTCGCTTCAAGACGGTCGGTCACAGTTGCTCAGGGTGCAGCCCGAGTTCAAGGAGTTGTCACTCAGCTTGATCGATCGCGCCGATGAGTTCGGCTCCTATGCGCTCTCTTTCGTCGTGCCGGCCAGCTTCGTGTCGCTCGACGATGAAGGCGTGCTCCTGGAGGTGCAAGCGGGCGTCGTCGAAGGGCTCGGGGACGCCTTGGTCAAGCAGCTGCGCGACGGCTCCGACAGCGTCGTGACCGCCGATCGCCTCTTCCCGTTCCACTGCAATCCGAATGACGTCCAGATCGCTCGACGACCCGACGGCGAGATCGGAGTTCGCGGCGACGTGCTGCTGCGGCGGGGCAAGGGCGTCGAATCGATGGATCAGTTCCAGATCGAGGTGGGGGATGCCCTGACGTCGGGTGACTTCGAAGAGGGACGCCTGGACGAAGATCTCAGTACGCCGACTGAGCGGTACTATCGTTACACGTTCGAAGGGAGCGTCCGCTCCAGTTCGCTTAGCCAAACCGTGAAGGTGACGCTCTGGGACGGGAGCCGCGAACGGAACACGCGATCCTTCACTTTCCCGATCCGGGCCGAGGGCTAGCGATCGACGGGCTGGGAGCGGTCGATCTCCTGAGCCGATTCCTTGTCGGTGGGTCGCGCCCCACGCCACTCGAGTACCACCAGCACTGGCTTGTGATCGGACACGACACGCTCGTCGACGGTCTTCACCTCGACGACCTTCCAGGGATCGCTCGCGCGGACGAGCACGTAGTCAATGCGAGACTGCGGCGCCGACGCGTCGACCCAATGCGCGTTCAACAGGTTCTTCATCGCTTCGCTGTCCATACGAGCATTCAAGTCACCGGCCAGGATGACCGGTGGGCCCTCCTTCGCGGGCCACAGGCTGTCGAGGTGCTGGGTCTGATCCGAGCGCGTTTCCGGGCTCTGGTGGCACAGGTGCGTGCCCACGAAGACGATCTCGGGGAGCCCGCTGCCCGGTCGAATCGTGACCTCCAACGCCGTCCGCGGCTCCTGCCCCGGTCGAAACGGCAGGTGGTGCGCCTTGGGGTTCTCCAGCGGGAAGCGCGACAAGACCGCCTCTCCGTACTCGCCACCCGAAAAGTAGAGCGCGTTGCCGAAGACCGCGTTCAGCCCCGTCAGCTCGGAGAGGCGCGATGCTTGGTCGACGCCCGACGCGCGGCCCGTCTTTCGATCCACCTCCTGCAGTGCGACGATGTCCGGCTCGAGGTCCGTGATCACCTTGGCCAGGCGTTCGTAATCGAACTTCCCGTCCATCGCCTCCCCATGATGGATGTTGTAGGTGAGGACGCGTAGCCGAGGCGCTTCCTGTGCGGCGGCCGGGCCCGTCGACACGAAGAACGCGAGAACGAGAAGGCGAGCCGAGAGGTGCATGAGGATCCTCCGGTGAGGCGGGCGAGGGAGAACGACCCGCGAAGCGTAGAGAGAGTCCCGCGCCGACGCAACTCGATACGTCGTGCTCCGCCAGGGCTCGAGGCACGACCAAGATCGATCCCGGCTTCGATCGCTTTCCGCCGTGGTAATCTGGCGAGCTCCCCACCCTCGACGGAGCCGATCACCGTGAAGCAATGGAACCTCATCGCGGGGCGCGTGGCTGCGGTCGTGGTCTCGAGCGCCGCCGGCACCGCGCTCGGTCAGGCTCAAGAAGCACAGCGAGAGCTCTTCGAGGCGCGCATTCGGCCGGCGCTGATCGAGCATTGCTACCCCTGCCACAACAGCGTCGACACGGCCGAAGGCGGGCTCACTCTCGATCACCGCGCGGGAATGCGAACGGCGACGAACTACGGCACGGCCGTGGTGCCGGGACGACCCGACGAGAGCTTGCTGCTGTCGGTCATCCGGCATGAGATTCCCGGCCTGGAGATGCCCGACGAAGGCGCTCGCCTGACCGAGGATCTCATCGCGGACTTCGAGCGCTGGATTCGCGACGGTGCCTTCGACCCGCGCGAGACGCCTCCGACGGCCACCGAGCTCGCCGAGGCGACCGCCTGGCCGGCCATGCTCGAGAAGCGCAAGCAGTGGTGGAGCCTTCAACCGATTCGAGATCCCGAGCTTCCGTCGGCGACCGCGTGGTCAGAGCATCCCGTCGATCGATTCATCGCCGCGAAGCTGACCGAGCAAGGCCTGGCCCCGGCAGAGCCTGCCGACCGCCGCACCTTGATTCGTCGACTGACCTTCGTTCTGACGGGCTTGCCGCCGACCCTCGAGGAGATCCATTGCTACCTCGCGGACGAGGCACCCGATGCCACGGAGCGCTTGATCGATCGCTTGCTGGCGTCGCCCCACTACGGAGAGCGGTGGGCGAGGCACTGGATGGACGTCGTGCGCTATGCCGACTCGCACGGCTCCGAAGGCGATCCGACGATTCCCCACGCCTATCAGTATCGTGACTACCTGATCCGCGCCTTCAACGAAGACGTGCCCTACGATCAGCTCGTCCGTGAGCACATCGCAGGGGATCTTCTGCCCGAGCCGCGCCTCGACGAGACGCTCGGCGTGAATGAGTCGGCCATCGGCACGGCCCATTGGCGCATGGTGTTTCATGGCTTCGCGCCGACCGATGCGCTCGACGAGAAGGTCCGATTCACCGACGATCAGATCAACGTCTTCGGCAAGGCCTTCCTCGCCCAGACGATCTCCTGCGCGCGCTGCCACGATCACAAGTTCGATGCGATCAGCCAAGCCGACTACACCGCGCTGTTCGGTATCCTCGGCTCGTGCCGGCCGACGATGCAGGACGTGAGCTCGCCCGCTCGTCAGGAGTCGCGGAGAGCAGAGCTGGCTTACATCAAGAATCAGCTGCGACATGCTCTTGCGGACGACTGGCTCGATCAGCTCGATGAGCTTGCGGTTCGAATGATGTCCGTCTCCGAAGCCGATCTGGCGGCGGCGGATGATCCAAGGCAGGTGCTCTCGCTCATTGCGGCGATCGAGCAGCGCGTCGCCGCGGGTGCCGACTACGCGGAGGCTTGGAGCCAGGAACGCTCCACCTCCGGAGGGGAGCGGCTGGCTTGGGACGAGGAGCGGTCGGCCAGTCGCCGAGCGTGGGATCTCTCTCGATCCGACCACCGGTCCGAGTGGTACGTCAGCGGCAATGGGTCCGTGGCAGAGCACACTCTCGCGGGCGCCTTTGCCGTCGAGCTCGAAGGCGAGCGCGTCGTGACGGGGATCTATCCGGAGAGTGTCCTCACCCATCGATGGTCGACGCGTCATCGAGGCATCCTCCAGTCGAAGCGTTTCCGGCTGGAGAAGGAGACCGAGATCTGGCTCCGCGTCGCGGGCAGCGGCCAGTCCATCGTGCGCCCGGTCATTCAGAACTACCCGCGCAGCGGCACGGTCTATCCGATCGACTCGATTCGCAGTCCCGATTGGTACTGGCACCGCTTCGACCTGGCCTACTGGACGGGCGACGACATGCACCTCGAGCTGACGACGGCTCAGGATGCGCCCGTCGAGGTGCGCGGAAACGATCGGTCCTGGTTCGCGCTGCGGGAGGTCCGCGTGCTCGACAAGGGCGCGCCGGCTCCGAGCGAGCGCGAGCGGGAGTGGGCGAACCCGATCTTCGATCGCACGATCGCGAGGCCACCCGAGTCGCGCGAAGCGCTGGTCTTTCACATCGTGCGTGCGCTCAGCGATGCGATCGAGTTTTGGGAGGACGATGTGCTGACCGACGGCGAGGCGTTGTTGATGAACGCCTTCCTCCGCGACGGCCTTCTACCGAACACGGTCGACGCGCTCCCGGAAGCGTGGAGCTGGGTCGACGTCTATCGGGGCGTCGAGGCGCAGGTGCCGGTGCCGACCCGGGTCCCCGGGATCGCCGAGGCCGATGCCTCGGATGCGCCGATCTTCGAGCGAGGGGACCACCGCCGTCCCGGAGCCCCGGTTCCGCGCCGCTTCCTCGAAGCGATCGATCCGACTCCCTATCGCTCTTCGCAGAGTGGCCGACTCGAGCTGGCCCTTGTTCACGTTTGCGAGCGGCCAGAGCCAGGTCCTCTTCGGCCTTCGCCATGGCTCGCCCGGCGGCGGACGCATGCTGCGCGGGCGCGTTCATGAAGCCCGGCTCTACGACGTGGCACTCACGGAAGAGGAGATCGAAGCTTCGAGTCGGCGCGGAGCCATGATCAGCCGGGCCGAGGTGCGGGCGAAGCTCGGGGAGAGGGCGCGCGATCGAATCGATGACCTCGAGGCCGAGATCCTGGCGCGACGCGAGGAGCTTCGCGGCCTCGGTGAGGCTCGAGATCCGGACGAGGTGTGGCCGCTACTCGCCCACGCGATCTTCAACCTCAAGGAGTTCCTCTATGTGCGTTAGGAGCGAGCGATGAAGCGGCCGATCACGCGACGACAGATGCTCCTTGGGGAGCGCCAACGAGAACTTGCCGAGCTTCGTGGTCTCCTTGAAGAAACGCTGATCATCTGGGCCGGCGAGTTCGGACGCACGCCTTTCTCACAGGGCAGCAACGGCCGCGACCACAATCCGCAAGGGTTCAGCATCTTCCTCGCCGGCGGCGGTGTGCGTGGCGGTACGGTCCATGGGCAGACCGATGAGCTGGGATACCACGCGATCGAGAATCCGTGCGACGTGTACGATCTGTGGGCGACCGTGCTGCATCAGCTCGGGCTCGATCACGAGCGCCTGACATACCGCTACGCGGGGCGAGACGTTCGCCTAACCGATGTGCACGGTCGTGTGCTCGAGGACCTGCTGGCGTGATCCGTGCGCGGCTCGGGAGTTTCCGAGCCGCGCGTAGTGCCGTCGATCAGCGACCGGCTTGGCTGGTGGCCTTCTGATAGGCTTCGGCTCCGCCGACGACGGGAAGGTCGAGGGACGTTCCCTTCAAGTCGATCGTCAGCTCGGTCCCGGGCGCTGGCCAGAGCGTGAAGTCCCGATCGCTCGAGAAGATCATCAAGCCGATGCGTGCGCCGACCGGAATGATTTGATCGTCGGGCTGCAGGTCGAAGGTGAGCTCGTAGTACTCGCCGGGCACCAGCGGCTCACCCTGGGTCAGCGAAGAGTGGTTCTGCGGGTCGGCCCAGCCGCGCGTGATGACGTTGTCGGTGATCTTCGCTCGCTTCATCCAAGGCAAGGAGACCAACCAGATGCTGAGGTTGGCCGCCGGCTTGTCACAGGCGAGGCGGACCGTGATCCGCGGCGTGCCCGAGATGTGAACGGGCGCTGTCAGCTCGGGCGTCGCGTAGAGCAATCGATGCGGCGACTCCTCGAGCTCGGCCAGCAATCCACCGGCCGTCGAGACGTCGTCGACCAGCTTCTCTGATCCACGATCCGCCCCAGGCTCCCGACTCAGACTTCCACGCGCAGCACCGCCGACGCCCGGATGGAGCGTCACGTCCGAGGCGTCCGGGTGCGGGTAGTCCGGGTAAGGAGTCGGCTCCGACCGCTTGGCATCTTCGCGGACGATCCAAGAGCGCGGGTACTTCTCGGCACCGTTGTCGATGCCGTAGAGGTAGCGGGTGAACCAGCGGTTCATGAGCTCGTGGGGCGGCGGTCCTCCGTGACCTCCTTGGTGAAAGTACGCTTGGCAGGGCACGCCCTTGGCTTTGATCGCCTGATAGATGCGCACGCTGTGCTCGGGCATCACGTTCCAGTCGTTGAAGGCATGTGCCATGAGCGTGGCAGCCTTCAGCGGACCGAGATCGTTCAGGTAGTCACGGCCGGCCCAGAACTCGTTGTAGTCCCCGGTCACGCGATCTCGCCCTTCGGCGAGCTCGCCGTCCCGAATCGTGCAATCGCAGTACTCTCGGCGCTCGGGGTCACCGCTGTTGATGAAGTCGTACAGGACGTCGATGTCCTCGCCCATCCATCCGCCGGGGTGGCGGATGAGGCCGTTGGATCGGTAGTAATGATAATAGGAAGTGTTGGGTGCAATCGGGATGATCGCCTCGAGGCCGTCGACTCCCGTCGTCGCGGCGGCGAGGGGCAGTGTTCCGTTGTAGGAGGTGCCGGTCATGCCGACCTTGCCCGTGCACCAGTCGGCAGTCACCTCTTCATCGCCGTCCGGCGTCGTGAAACCCTTGGCTCGGCCATTCAGCCAGTCGATGACGGCCTTCGGGGCGAGGGACTCGTTGTCCCCGCCGATGGTCGGACAGCCTTGGGAGAGGCCCGTTCCTGGTGAAGCGGAGTGAACGACCGCGAAGCCACGCGGCACCCAGGTTCGGACCTGGGAGCGGGAGAGCACGGGTCGCCGGCTTTGTTGGGGAATCGGCGGCAGGTTGGTGCGCACGGGTGGTTCGCTGCCCAGCTCCTGGCGTGGGTTCCAAAAGTACTGCTTGTCTCCGGAACCGGTGCCCGAGAAGTAAGGGCTGGTCTCGTAGACGACGGGCACCTTGAGCCCCTCGGTATCCGTCTGCTTCGGGCGCGTGACACTGACGTGCATGCGATCGAGTTGGTCATCCCCGTCGGTGTTGAACTCGGTCTCGACCCAGAGATCGTGCTGGATCCACTCATCGGGATTCTTGAAGCCCTCGACGACCTGCGCCAAGCCGTCTTCGAAGACGGGCAGTGTCTTCTTCTGAGCGGTCTCCTGGCCGAGTGCCGTACCGCCGAGGGCGAGCACGGCCGTCAGGAGAACCGTCACCTGAGACTCGCCGAGCGAGCCACTGATCATCGATGCATGCTTCATGATTCGAGCTCCGATTCCGCGAGGCACTTCGAACAACCGCGTTAGCCTACCAAGACACCTCGGCGGGCACGACCTGTCGACCCAGACCAGCGGGCCAATCGAGCTCGGTGTTCAACCGTTCGTTCCTCCCGTAGAATGCGCCACCGGTCCGTTCGTCCCTTCGAGCTTCAGGAGTCGTCATGAGCAGGCAAGGTGTCCTCGTCGTCGGTTGCGGAAACATGGGGACCTCCCATGCGCGGGCCTATCAGGCGATGGAAGACTTCGAGATCGTGGGCCTGGTGAGCCGGCAGCCGGCGAGCCGCGACAAGCTGTCGAAGGAGCTGGGCGGCCACCCGACCTTCTCCAGCTTCGATGAGGCCTTCGCTGCGACGAAGCCCGATGCCGTGTCGATCAACACCTATCCCGACACCCATGCCGAGCTCGCCACCAAGAGCTTGAAAGGCGGGGCCCACGTCTTTCTCGAGAAGCCGATCGCCGAGACGGTCGCCGAGGCTCGAGAGATCGTGACGTTGGCGAAGCAGCAGAAGCGTCAGCTCGTGGTGGGCTACATCCTTCGCGTTCACCCGGCCTGGACGCAGTTCATCGAGGTCGCGCGGACACTCGGCAAGCCGCTGGTCATGCGCATGAACCTCAACCAGCAGAGCACGGGCGCCGAGTGGGCCACGCATCGGAGCCTCATGGCTTCGATGTCGCCGATCGTCGATTGCGGCGTGCACTACGTTGACGTCATGTGCCAGATGACGCGATCCAAGCCGACGCGTGTCAGCGCGATCGGGGCCCGGCTCTCCGACGAGATCGCCGCCGACATGTACAACTACGGGCAGCTCCAGGTCTCCTTCGAGGACGGCTCGGTCGGCTGGTACGAGGCGGGTTGGGGGCCGATGATGAGTGAGACGGCCTACTTCGTGAAGGACGTGATCGGCCCCGGCGGCGCCGTCAGCATCGTCGATGCCAGTGGCGGAGAGCGGTCCAAAGAGTCGGCGGACATCGACTCGCACACGAGTACCAACAACCTGCGCGTGCATCGATCCGATCGAGACGCGAGCGGTGCGTTCCGGCAGGCCGACGAGATGCTCGATACCTCCGACGAGCCGGATCACGACGAGCTGTGTCGCCGCGAGCAAGTGATCTTCGCTCAGGCGATTCGGGGCGAGGTCGATCTCAGCGACCATCTCGAGGACGCCGTTAACAGCCTGCGCATCGTCTTGGCGGCCGACGAGTCGGTCCGAACGGGCCGGACGATCGAGCTCTAGAAGCCTCGTCTCGCGTCCGCGGGATCGCTCGCTTCGGGGCGAGCAGGCTTGCGGAAGATGAACGACGTACCCGGCATGACGGCCGGAAGCGGGAGCCGAAGGAGCTTGGTGATCCGGGCGAGGCGGCGCTTCCGGTCCGAGGCCTCGCCGCGCTTGGCCAGGAAGAGGTCGACGCGGTCGGCCTGCTGGTGAAAGCCGACGCGTCGGGCCAGGCGGCGATAGGTGAAGCAGCTTCGTTGATAGATCCCGATATCCGTGCTCAGCGCGCGGTGGTGGCGCAGGTTCACCAGGGAGCGGAAGGCCACCCACGGCAGCCAGTGGATGAAGGGGAGCCCGGTGTGGAGCTCCTTCCAATAGAGGCGATTGTCGGTCACCAGGATAAAGAAGCCGCCGGGCTTCAGGATCCGGTACGACTCCTCGAAGTACCGCGCGATCGGACGCACGTGCTCGGCGACTTGGTGAGAGACCACGACGTCGAAGGACGCGGTCTCGAACGGTGCAGCCAGAGCGTCGCCTTCGCGGATGTCGATCTCGAGGTCGTGCATCTTCGCCCGAGCTTCGGCAAGCTCGATGTCGGGACCGCAGATCTCCTTCTCGAGACCGACAGCCTTCGCGCCCAGCCAACTCAACGCGATCAGCGACGATCCGGAGCCGCAGCCGAGGTCCACGCATCGCTTTCCTCGCCAGCCACCGATGAATGGTGCCATCGATCGCAGGGAGGTGAGGATGCGTTGCTCGTGGGCGGGACCCTGATCGTCCAGCCACCAGCCCTTGTGCCCCGGCCAGAATCCCGTGCCGTCCCCGTGCTCCAGCGAGTAACGCTCTTCGAGCATCTGCATGAATCTTCGTTCGGTCGCGACGGTCACGGGTCGTCTCCTGAGTCCGAATCGGTATTCGTCCGAATACCTGTTCGACCTGCATGACCTCCAAACTTGAATCTTCGCGCAGTCCGAGGCCGAGGGCGCCCCTTCAGGGCGCGTTCGCGTGGGTGGTCGAACGGCGTGGATTCGGGCGACCGAATGACTTCGCGTCGCGACGGACAACGCTTCAGGGGTCTGGCAGAAGAGTCGACTCCCGGCGTCTCCAAACCCGGCGGTCTCCGCAGCAACCAACGGAGACGTGAACGGAGTCCGTCACGTCGCGCCGTCTCTGTCGTCGCGCAAAGTCGGGCCGGGATGCTTTAGCCCGCATTTCTCACCAGCCATCTACTGCGGCGCCGAATCTACCCATGCCTGCTGCGTCAAGCTTCCTGCGCCGCCTCGACGACCTGCAGCGAGGTCGACTGCGGCGTGCTCGGTCGCTTTCCTTGCATCCACGGGCAT
>JAJDCO010000134.1 GCA_029260795.1 Planctomycetota bacterium
AGATTGCGCGACCTGTCGAACTCCGTTCGGGTCTCTGTACTCCATGCACGCGTAAGAGCGCAGAGCCGCCGACGGTCATCCTCACGCGAGACCGACGGCGAATCGGACTGACACGATGGCCAAACCGGAGGGCGGACTTCAGTCCGCTGGATGCGCCCTCGGCGATCACGACGGCTTCGGAAGGGCGAACGACCTCCCACCCGAATGAATTCGGGCCTCCGAGGGGACGGTCTGGAGCATTTCGTTTTGCAACGCTGGGGAGAAGCCTGGCCTCCGGGGATGCGGGAGAGCGGACGCGAGAAGCCAACGCAGTACGCCTCAGGCGAGTCGATAGACGCGCGCGGCGTTCTGGCCGAGGACGGCGGCTTGCTCGGAGTGGCTCAGATCGCCGATCGCTCGTCGCACGATCTCCAGCCAGCGCGAGTACTCGGTCGCGACCAAGCAGACGGGCCAGTCCGAGCCGAACATCAGGCGAGCGGGCCCGAATGTCTCCAGCACCGTCTCGAGATAGGGGCGAAGCTGGTCCTCGGTCCAGGCCTGAAAGCCGGCCTCGGTCACGAGCCCGGAGAGCTTGCACACGACGTTCGGACGCTCGGCGAGGCTTCGAATGTTTTGACGCCAGGGCTCGAGCTCGTTCGCTCCGATGCGAGGCTTGGCAATGTGGTCCAGTACGAAGGCTTGCTCGGGATGGGCGTCGACGAGCTCGATCGTCTGAGGCAGGTGTCGCTCGTAGATCAAGATATCGTAGACGAGCCCCGCCTCCCGCACGGCGCGCAAACCGCGCTGGAAATCATCGCGCAGCATGTACCGCTCGTCGGGCTCCCCTTGCAGGACGTGCCTCAAGCCGACCAACGAGGGAGACGACACGGCCGCGATCTGCTCCCCGACGTCGGCGGCCGAGAGATCGACCCAACCCACGACACCGGCGATCAGATCGGGAGAGGCCTGCGCCAGCTCACACAACCATCGAGTCTCCTCGAGGGACTGCCGAGCCTGCACCGAGACGGCGCGCCCGACACCCGCTTCGCCCAGCGTTGCCCGAAGATCGTCGGGTAAGAAGTCGCGCCGAAGCGTCGCCATCGAGTCATCGATCCAGTCGTAGGTGACCGGGTCGTAGGTCCAGAAATGATGATGGCTGTCAATGATCATGACTTCACGATCTCATCGCCCCCTCCTATGACGCAGTCGATCGAGCGTCACCGCCAGCACGATGATCCCGCCCGTCACGATGTCTTGGACCCAATCGGGAAGCCCGAGCTTCGTGCATCCATTGTCGACGACGGTCATGATCAGGGCGCCGATCAACGATCCCAAAACGGTGCCCTCGCCACCGCTCAGGCTGCCACCGCCAATGACCACGGCCGCGATCACGTCGAGCTCCATCCCGTTCGCGCCCGTGGGATCGCCCGACCCGATGTACGAGAACTGCAGCACGCCCGCCAGGCCGGCGAAGGCGGCTCCCAGCACGTAGATCACGACTCGATTGGTGGCGACGCGCACGCCGCAGAGCCGCGCGGTGTCCACGTTCGAACCGATCGCGTAGACGTGACGCCCGAAGCGTGTGTATCGCAGCACGCCCGCCGTCATCAGCCCGGCACCCAGCGTCAGCCACACTCCGATCGGCAGCACCTGACCCGACTCGCTGGAGAGCGCCAGCAGATCGTTCAGCCAGGTCTTCTCCGTTCGCACCATCTTCTGGTCGGCCAAGCCCTTGGCGGCACCCCGTAAGATGCCCATCATGCCCAAGGTCACGATGAAGGGCGTCAGCTTGACCCGGGTCACGAGCAAGCCGATGACGAGTCCCGCCAGGGCCGCGACACCCGTCCCGCCGAGCGCGGCTCCGAGCGGTCCCCAGCCCGCATTGAGCAGCAGCGCCACGACGACCGTGCACAGAGCGATCGTCGAACCGACCGACAGATCGATTCCACCCGAGATGATGATCAAGGTCATGCCGAAGGCGGCGATCGCGACGACCGTCGTGTTCATCAGCATGATCTCGATGTTCACCCAGGAGGTGAAGGTCTCCCAGCGCAGAGAGGCGAACACCGCCGACACGAACAGGAGCCCGAGAAAGGGGCCGAATCGATTGAGCCAGTCCCGGCGACGCGCGGCCGTCGGCTTCTCGGCGCTCATCCTGAGGCCTCCTCTCCTTCGCTCGCCCCGGTCGCGGCGAGCAAGATGGAGTGCTCGTCCAACTCATTCACTGGCCGCGGCGGACGCAGCCGGCCCCGGGTCATCACGGCGATCCGATCACAAACACCCAGGAGCTCGGGTAAGTAGCTGCTCACCATCAGCACCGCCTTTCGCGTGGAGTCCTCGGGTCCGGTGCCCGTCGTCAAACGATCGATGAGCTGAAAGATCTCGGCCTTCGACCCGACATCGATTCCCCGCGTCGGCTCATCGAGCAGCCACACGTCGACGTCGTGATGCAGCAGCCGGCCCAACGCCACCTTCTGCTGATTCCCGCCCGAGAGCTCGACGACGCGTTGCTCCGGCCCTCGGCACTTGATGCGGAGGGCCTCGATCCACCGCTGTGCGCTTCGATCTCGACGAGCCGGAATGACCAAGGGCCCCGGGCCGAGCGGGTCGAGGTTCGAGAGCGTGAGGTTGTCCGCGATGGATTGGGAGGTCGCGAGCCCTTCAGCCTGACGGTTCTCGCTGACCATGCCGAGCCCTTGTTTCCAACGGCGCCGGGGAGCTGCCGGGCCGGAATAGGCTCCGACGCGAATCGTGCCGCTGCGAACGGGAGCGAGCCCGAAGATCGTTCGCAGGAGCGTCGTGCGGCCTGCGCCGATCAGCCCCGCGATACCCAAGACCTCGCCTCGCCGAAGCTCGAGCGAGGCGGAGGAGAGGCCCTGGGCGCTGCCCAGCCCCTCGAGGGTCAAGAGCCCTTCGCCCGGATGACGCTCCGAGCGGGGATACAGCTCCTCGACGTTGCGACCGACCATGAGGGCCACCAGCTCATCGTGACCGACCTCGGACACTCGCCCGGAGCCGACCGCGGATCCGTCGCGCAGCACCGTGTACCGATCTCCGATGCGCGCCACCTCTTCGAGAAAATGCGAGATGTAGACGATGGCTCGGCCACGTTCCTTCAGCCGCTCGATGAGCGCGAACAGTCGCTCGATGTCTTGCTGGGTGAGGCTGCTGGTCGGCTCGTCCAAGACGAGGATGCGGCAGTCGCTGGCGAGGGCGCGCGCGATCTCGACCAGCTGCTGCTCGGCGATCGACAGCCGTCCGACGGCAGTGGCCGGATCGAGCTCCCCCAGCCCGACTTCGTCGAGCGAACGGCTCGCGGCGTCGTGAAGCACTCTCCGCGTGACCACGCCTTTTCGGCGAGGCTCTCGGCCGAGCAGCACGTTCTCGGCGATACTCAGGTGCGGGGCGAGGGCGAGCTCCTGGTAGATCATGGCGATCCCGGCCTCGCGCCCGTCGAGTGGGTCGCGGGGATGGTAGGGCCGTCCATCGACCGTCATGCGTCCTTGGTCGGGGCGGTGAGCGCCCGAGAGCACCTTCATGAGCGTGCTCTTTCCAGCGCCGTTCTCACCGATCAAGGCGAGGACCTCACCGGCGTGAACCTGGAGATCGACACCGGCCAAGGCGATCGTCGGGCCAAAGCGCTTGGCGATACCCCGCATCTCCAGGCGGGCGGACGACCGCGTCTCGCTCACCGCTCAGTCGCTCTTGATCAGAGCCGCGATTTCCGCTTGATCCATGTTCTCTCGCGTGACGAGCTCGACGCCGGTGTCGATGTACTCGGGGACCATCTCCCCGCGCAGGCTCGCCACCACCGCCTTGACGGACTCGTAGCCCATGCGGCGCGGATTCTGGACGACGATGGCGTCGAGCTCACCGGCGCGCAGACCTTCGACGAGCGCCGGCGAGTTGTCGAAGCCCACGAACTTGACCTTGCCGGCCAGGCCACTCTTCTGCAGCGTCGTGAGCATGCCGTAGGTCGCCGACTCGTTCGAGCAGAAGATGCCGTCGGCTTCGCGCACCTGATCGAGCAGGCCGCTGCTCTTGCGGATCGCGTCTTCGGCACTCGGTCCGGCGTACTGGTCCTCGACGAGCATCTCGATCCCCGGATGCTCGGCCATGATCTCGAGGAAGCCCTTCTCGCGCTTCTCGGTGCTGGCCGAACCGACCGTGTAACGCAGCAAGACGACCTTCCCCTTGCCTCCCAGCAGCTCCGCCAAGTGGCGTCCGGCGATGCGGCCGCCTTCGACGTTGTCGGTGGCGACGAAGCTGACAAAGTCCTTGCCGACCTCGGCGTTCAGGCTCGAGTCGGCGATGACCACGGGGATCTTCAGCGAAGCCGCCATGCGCACGGGTCGGACCAGCGCCTCGTCGTCGAGTGGGGTCAGCACGATTCCGCTCACTCCTTCCGTGACGAACTGCTCGACGATCTTGATCTGCGAGGCCCGATCGCCCTCGGAGGCCGGTCCTTTCCAGATGATCTCGACGCCGAGCTCCTCACCGGCGCGCCGGGCACCGGCTTCGATCGAACTCCAGAACACGTGGTTCGTGCCCTTGGGGATCACGGCGATGCGCGTTCCGCCGGGGGAGTTTTCACAAGCACTCAGGAGGCTCGCCAGAGCGATCAACCCGAGCCAGACGGTAGGGCGCCTCATCGTCGACACCTCTTCACGGCAAGAGAGGACGTGGAAAACGTGGTCCGAGGTTCGTGCCGAGACCGGCCTTTGGTCCCGATCGCTCGGCCGACCGGGCGGCCAGTGTATCGAACCGGCCCGACCACGGGAATCGGCCAATCGCACGCTCCTTGCCCACCGGACGTCTCGCGACGGCCTTTCCACGTGACGGGTGAAAGGGCACAATCCCGCGCACACCAAGGGAGGCGGGAGCTCGCCTCCGCTTCGAGATCATCGTCCGAACATCCAGTATCATCCCGCCAGAGAGGTTTCTTCATGAGCGAGCCCCGCGTCCTCGTCACGGGTGCCTGCGGCTGCATCGGCGCTTGGACACTCGCCACTCTCGTGTCCGAGGGCACCTCGGTCTTGGCGGCCGACCTCGCCAGCGACCCGGCCCGGCCCCGACTCTTGCTCGATGGCGACGACTTGAAGCGCATCGCCTGGACGCGCCTCGACGTCACCGATCGGGAAGCCGTGGTCCGTTGCGTCGGCAACGAGGGCATCACCCACATCGTGCACCTGGCAGGCCTCCAAGTGCCCTTCTGCAAGGCCAACCCCTCGGCGGGCGCGGCCGTGAACGTCCTCGGCACCGTCAACGTCTTCGAGGCGGTCCGCGAGCATTCCGGGCAAGTCCAAGGACTCGCCTACGCGAGCTCGATCGCCGCTCTCGGCCCCACGAGCTTCTACGGTGACGGGCTCGTTGCCGACGACGCGCCGCGCCGACCCGAGACACTCTATGGTGTGTACAAGCAAGCGAACGAAGACACGGCTCGCATCTACTGGCAGGACTGGGAGATCCCCAGCGTCGGGCTGCGCCCGTACATCGTGTTCGGAGTCGGCCGCGACCAAGGTCTGACCTCCGACCTCGCCAAGTCCATCCTGGCTGCCGTCGCCCAGCGTCCCTACCACATCAAGTTCTCCGGCAAGGTGGCGTTGCAGTACGCACCCGACACCGCGCGGATGTTCCTCGGCAGCGCTCGCAGCGGCTATCGCGGAGCCGCCGTTTGCAATCTGCGCAACGACGTCCTCGAGGTCGACCACTTCGTCGAGCGAGTCCGAGCGGTCTGCCCCGGCGCCGAGATCACGGCCGCCGCCGATCACCCGCTGCCGTTCCCGGCCGACCTCGAAGACACGCGGCTTCAAGAGGTGCTCGGGGGAGACGTGCCCTACACGCCGCTCGACGACGCCATTCGCGACACCGCGACCCGCTTCGAGACGCTGCTCGCCGCCGGCGAGATCGACCTGACCCAGCTCGACGGCTGAATTCCATTCGATCGAAGAGAGCCCACCATGAGCCTCACTCTCGAGAAGATTCGCGCCCGTGACATTCGGTTCCCGACCTCGCTCGGGAAGCACGGCTCGGACGCCATGCACCCCGACCCCGACTACTCTGCCGCCTACGTCGAGATCACGACCAACGACTCCAAGCAGGTCGGTCACGGGCTGACTTTCACCTGTGGGCGCGGGAACGAGGTGGTCGTCCAGGCCATCCAGGCATTCGTACCGATGCTTCAGGGTCGAACGCTGGAGTCGATCACGAACGACATGGGCGTCTTTTGGCGAGAGCTCGCCAGTGACGGTCAGCTTCGCTGGATCGGTCCCGAGAAGGGCGCCGTGCACCTCGCCCTCGCCGCGGTCATCAACGCGATCTGGGACCTGTGGGCCAAGTCCGAGGGGAAGCCGGTCTGGAAGCTCCTGGTCGACATGGCGCCCGAGGACCTGGTCCGGTGTCTCGATTTCCGATACGTGAGCGACGTGCTGACACCCGACGAGGCCGTGAAGATCCTCGAGCAGGCGCGCGCCGGGCGACCCGAGCGCGAAGCTCAGATTCGACAGCTCGGCTACCCCGCCTACACGACATCGGTCGGCTGGCTCGGCTACAGCGACGAGAAGATCGTGCGACTGTGTCGGGAGGGTCGCGCCGAGGGCTGGACGCACTTCAAGATGAAGGTCGGTGCCGATCTCCGTGACGACCTGCGGCGAGCGCGGTTGATTCGCGACGCGATCGGCCCGGACTGCAAGCTGATGATGGATGCGAACCAGCGCTGGGACGTCGGTGAGGCGATCGCCGCCATGGAGCAGCTCAAGGCGCTCGATCCCTACTGGATCGAGGAGCCGACCAGCCCCGACGATGCGCTGGGCCACGCGACGATCGCGCGCGCGATCGCCCCGATCCGCGTCGCGACCGGTGAGCAGTGCCAGAATCGGGTGATCTTCAAGCAGCTCATGCAGGCGGAGGCGATCCGAGTCTGCCAGCTCGATTTCTGCCGCCTGGGCGGATTGAACGAAGGCCTGATCGTTCTCTTGATGGCAGCAAAGTTCGGAATTCCGGTCTGTCCTCATGCGGGCGGCGTCGGGTTGTGCGAGTACGTTCAACACATCTCGATCTTCGACTTCGTCTCGGTGACCGGCACTTTCGACGAGCGAGTCGTCGAGTACGTCGACCATCTTCACGAGCACTTCGAGGATCCCGTCGTGATTCGCGAGGGCCGCTACGTGCCTCCCGAGGCGCCCGGCTTCTCGATCACGATGAAGCCGGCCTCACTCGATGAGCACGAATTCCCGAGCGGGCCGGCTTGGCGCTGAGACGCCTCGCCCGCGACGAAAGAAAGCACGCCCCCCCATGAAAGCCCTCGCCCTCGCCTCGCTCCTGGCCATCACCTTCTTCCTCCCCGGCTGCGCGACGACCAGCCAAGCCTACGTCGAGAAAGCCCGTGGGTTCGCAGTCACGCAGGGGCGCATCCGGAAGATCCTCGGACTGAGCTCTCAGAAATACGAGAGCCTCGCGGACGGTGTCGCCATCCGCATCGATGACAATCCATGCCGTGTCACGATCGATTTCGGTGGCCAACAGAAGGACCTCGATCTTCCGCCGGGCAGCGTGCTGCTCCTCGCCGAGGACACGGGCTACGTCATGCAGCCCCATGGCGACACTCGCCCCTCGAACTGACGAACGGCGGTTCCGCCGCGTGCTCGTGAGCCCCCGGGCTCGAGTTGGAATTCAGCAACGTTGCGGCACACGACGACTCGAGGCGCTGTGTCTCTCCGAGCGTTTTCCTTGCAGCGCTTCGACAGGGCGCGGGCTCATACTGGAGGAAGCCACTCCTTCGGAGGCCGCGATGTCCCGACCGATCGATCACGAGAGTCTCTTCGAGCACGCCGAATTCATTCGAGCCTTGGCGAAGCGGCTGACTTCCGATGCGCACGCAGCGGACGACCTCGTCCAGCAGACGTGGGTCGTCGCGTTGGTGCAGCCTTCGGGGAGCCTCCGCCGTTGGCGCGGCTGGCTCGCCACGGTCGTGCGCCATGGAGCCTGGAGGTCCCGAAGGACGCGCGTTCGAAGCGAGCGGCGTGAGGCCCGCGTCGCGAGGCCGGAAGCTGTGCCCTCGGCTGCCGAGATCGCCGCGCGTAGCGAGCTGCAACGGCGCATCGCGGATGCCGTCGACGGTCTACCGGAGCCGTATCGATCGACCGTCTGGCTGCGCTACTTCGAGGAGCTTTCGACGGCCGAGATCGCCGCTCGAGAAGGCATCGCCGAGTCTTCGGTCCGCAGCCGTCTCTCACGGGCGATGGCCTACCTGAAGACGAAGCTCGAGGCGCTCGATCCGAGCTCGAAGCGCCTGCTCGCCGTCCTGGCCCAGCCGCCCCTCGGTCTCAGTGGCACCGAGCTGCCCGCCCCACCAATCAGCCTCGCTGGACCTTTGAAGATCGCCGCTGGGCTGCTCGTGCCGCTCGTCCCACTGGTTTGGATCGGGACGAGCCTGCTCGCCGACGAGCCGATTGACTCGCACCCGCTCGCCTCTGCTCCGATCGTCGAGCCCGAACCACCCGCAGATTCGAGACCCGTACCGCTCGCCCCGGAGGAGGAATCGAGATCTCAGGATCCGGCCGTGGAAATCGGGCCTGATTGGGAGAGCGCGCCGTCGCCACTGAGTGGCGTCCTCCGACAGTCCTTCAGGCCGCCCGTCTCTCCCAACGCGGTGGCAGGCAACGCGGCCGCGACCTGGACCTTGCCGGAGGAGGAGACGATCCCGGAACAAGAAGGTGGCTTCAGCGCGTCGGTTTCGAAACGGCTGGAGGTGGCCCTTCGGCAGTACTATGCGTCCCTTGACGAGCAGGACTACGCCGGGAAGGCGAAGGCCCTCCGAGAGATCGAGCAGGTGCTCGGCGATTCTGCGAAGCGACAACGGCTCGACGACGGAGATCTCGATGCCGCACTTCGCCGCACGGATTGGCTGGTTGGCCCACTGAACAGCTTCCCGAAGTACCCTCTCTGGAAACGAGACCGCCTCGAGAGGCATGAAGGCTCCGGGGGCATGAGCTTTTGGGTGCACGCTCCTCGTGACT
Source organism: Planctomycetota bacterium (assembly GCA_029260795.1). Lineage (GTDB taxonomy): Bacteria > Planctomycetota > OFTM77 > OFTM77 > OFTM77 > OFTM77. Next base: position 8,997 of record JAJDCO010000134.1, read on the forward strand.
ACTCCAACCGTGAAGGCTCTTGGCCGGTGCTCCTCGTTCTCCGAGGACCGGAGGACTCGGACCCGGAGAAGTGGTTCGCCCAGTTCACGGGCGCGCACGCGGACTTGGTCGAAGAGGTAATCGTTCTGATCTCCGAGCTCCCGGAGAAGGTCGAGGTGGGCTTCTGGTCGAGTGATGAAGGAATCGGCCGCGCCCTGCAGGCGCTCGGTGACCTCTCCTGGGACCAGCTCCGCATCGATCAAGATCGCATGCTGCTGTACGGCGTCGGCTCGACCGCTCCGTCCGCCCTCGAGATCGCCGCTCGCTTCGCCGAGCGATTCGCCGGGCTGGCGCTGGACCGGGATGTCGAGCCCCCGGCCTGGACCGTCAATCTCGAGCACCTGGCCATCCTGGCTCCGGCGGGAAGGCTCACCGATGCTCTCGCCGGTCTGAATGTCGAGCGCGCTGCTCACCGAACCACGCCCGAGGATCTTCGAAGCTGGGTCACTGCGGCGCGCAGGACTCGTTTCGCCGAACATGTCCGCGGCGTGTTCCCCGACCTGAGCTGGGGCGACCGGATGTGGGTCAAGGTGCGCCAGGCCGACCAAGTCACGGATGGGATGTCTCTCCCATCGCTGGAAGCGAAGCTCGATCGCGAGCACAACGCGATCCACCTCACGACCTCAGGTATCCAGAAGGTCTTTCTCCGCCTGAACGACGAGGTGCTCGATCTCGACGAGAAGATCACGCTCTTCATCGATGAGCAGGAGCCCCGGGCGATCTCCATCCAGCGCTCACTCGATGAGCTGCTGAAGACGGCCTACTACACCGGTGACCGCTCGCGGCTGTTCACGCGCATCGTCGAGGTCGAGATCCGCTGACGGCGATTGCGGCGCGGCAGGCCGTTTTGCGGGCCCCCCTCACGAATCCTTTGCAATCCGCCCGGCACACTGATATGCAGAGGCCGTAACGCGACCGCTTGTGAACTCGCTCTCCCCCCCCTTCGCTCGCGAGGCGCTGACGACTGCCCGACCGTCGATCTGCGGACTCACGCCGAAGAGTCGCTGACGCCGGTCCCTTCCAGGGAGAAGGCGCTCGGCCCGACTGGCGCTCTGTCGATGACACAGAACCAGCAACGGATCCTGGTTGTGGATGCCGATGAGCCTCACCGGCTCGAGGTCCAGCGCCTCCTGACCGAGGTGGGCTACGACGTGGCGAGTCTCTCCTCCGGAGGTGAAGCCTGGGAGGTGTCGCGGCGCTCTCCGGCTGGGATCTTGCTCATCGATTGGGTCCTGCCGGACGAGCTCGATGGTCTTCGTCTCTCGGACCGGCTTCGGCGCCTCGATCCCACGTCCAAGACCCTCTTGATGGCAACGGTCGTATCCGAAGTGCTGCAAGCCAGCTGTCACTCGAGCCGCGTCGCTGCCTTGCTCGCCAAGCCACTCGACGCCGACCAGACCATTCGCACCGTGACGGAGCTGGCCGCTCTGCGGGCTCGCCACCTCGGTCCCTGCGTCGGTTGCCGGTTCCGCCTTCCTCTTCTAAAACCCGCCTCCGAAGAGAACGCCGCCGTCTGGCGTTGTGGCATCTGTCAACATCACTACCGTGCCGAGTTCGACCCGACCTTCCCCGCAGAGCTCCATACTTACGTGGAACGGGTCGCCTGATCACCCAGCGCGGCACCGTTCGATCGTGGAGGGAAGGCATGGCGCACGGAGAGGCGCTGATTCGCTGTCGAGACGTCCACAAGGTCTACGGTGACGGCACGGCAACGGTGACGGCGTTGGGAGGCGTCGACTTGACGGTCACCGCCGGTGAGTTCATCGCACTTCTCGGTCGCAGCGGTTCGGGAAAGAGCACACTCATTCATCTGATCGGTGGGCTCGATCAACCGACCTCGGGTGAGATCCGAGTCGAGGGCCGATCCTTGGGCGAGCTCGATGATTCGGCGCTGACGTTGTATCGGCGCCACACGGTGGGCCTGGTTTTCCAGTTCTTCAACCTGATCCCGACGATGACCGTGCTGGAGAACGTCCTCTTCCCGTCAGTCCTCGATCGCCGCCTGCCGCGTACGGAAGCCCGGGAGCGAGCCGCGGCGCTCCTCGAGGCTGTCGGGCTCGCAGAGCGCCAGAGCACGACTCCGGATCGGTTGTCGGGAGGGCAGCAGCAGCGCGTGGCGCTCGCCCGTGCTTGGATCAACCGCCCGACGATCGTGCTCGCCGACGAGCCGACCGGAAACCTCGACTCCACGACCGAGCAGGAGATCCTCGAGCTGCTGGGCCGGCTGGCGCGGGACGAGGGCACCACCATCCTGATGGCGACGCACAGCCCCGAGGCGATGGCCGTGGCGAGCCGCGTCGTCCATCTCCAAGACGGTCGGTTGGCCGACGAGGCCGCGTCGTGCTGAAGCTGCTGCTCTGGTTTCATCTTCGGTATTTGCGCCGGCACCCGGGACAGTCCGCGCTGACGCTGCTCGGAATCGGACTCGGCGTCGGGGTGGTCGTGGCTGTCGATCTCACCAACGAGGCCGCCTTCCAGAGCTTCGAAGGGGCCGTCGACGCGCTCGCGGGAAAGGCGACCCACGAGATCATCGGTGGACCGGCCGGCGTGCCGGACGAGACCTTCACCAGCGTGATCGATCGAGCAGGCGTCGAGCACGCGACCCCCATCGTCACGAGCTGGGTCGAGGTGGTGACTCCGGCGGCGCCGCCGATTCAGCTACTGGGGATCGACATCTTCTCGCTCCCAGCCTTTCGAGCCGGGGACAGCGGCAATCCCCTCATCGAGGGCTTGCCGGTCGACGCCTGGCTGACTCGAACCGATGGGGCCGTCCTGTCGAGACGCCTCGCCTCGCGATGGGGAGCGAAGGTCGGCGACCGATTCGAGATCCTCGCGAACTCGCAGCAACAGACCCTCGAGATCTTGGCCATCTACGACGATGACCTGTTCGAGGATGCGTCGGAAGACGTCGTCTTGGTCGACATCGCCGTCGCTCAAGAAGTGTTGGGCCGAGTCGGACGCCTCGATCGCATCGACCTGATCCTCACCGACGGCGCGGAGGAATCCGTGACGGCGGCGCTGCCTCCCGGCACGCGGCTTCGGCGCCCGGAATCCCGCAGCGCGATCGTGACGCAGCTCCTCAGCTCGTTCCGTTTGAACCTCACCGCACTCAGCCTACTCGCGGTCGTCGTGGGAGCCTTCCTGGCTTTCAACGCGGCTCAGTTCTCTGTAGTGCGCCGACGCACGCAGATCGGTCAGCTCCGATGCCTGGGCGTCACGCGACGACAGGTGATCGGGGGCTTCTTGCTCGAAGCGACGCTCTTCGGTCTGGTCGGCGGCGTCCTCGGCACCTTGGCCGGATGGCTCCTGACGGGCGTCATGGTGCGCGACGTCGGTCGGACGGTGTCGCAGCTCTATGTCTTCGTCAAGATCCGCGACATCCCGATCGGATTCTGGCATTGGGGAGTCGGCATCGGTCTCGGCTTGATGACGTCCATCGCCGCCACGTTGCTTCCGAGCCTGGAAGCCGCGCGCACGCAGCCGGCTGAGGCTCTTCGGCGCTCCCGAGAAGAGCTGCGCTTCGCGAGCCTCGTTCCGGTGCTGATCGGCGGCGGTGGGCTGGCGGCCGCGGCGGCGCTCGGGCTGCTCCTGTGGCCGACGCAGGCGGTGCTCCCGCCGATCGTGGCGGTCTTCGCCCTGCTCGTCGCGATCGGCTGCCTCACGCCGCTCTTCGCCCGGATCGTCCTGCCGTTGGCCGCCGGCTTGGGAGCTCGGCTCGGCTGGCTGTCGATCGATCTGGGTGCCCGCAGCATCCTTCGATCATTGAGCCGCACCGGCACCGCGATGGCCGCTCTCGGCGTCGCGCTCTCGATGACCGTGGCAGTGATCATCACGATCGAGAGCTTTCGGGAGACGCTCGATCTCTGGGTGCTTCAGACCGTGCGAGCCGACATTTACATCGCGCCGGCCAGCGAGCAGCTCGCGCGCAACGAGCAAGCCCTACCGGCGGAGCTCGTCGAGGCGGTGCGTCGCGATCCGGATGTCCAGGAGATCGATCGGCTGGCCCGAGGAACACTCCCGTTCGAGGACGGCGAGCTCATGATTGCCGCCGCCGACACGAACGTCCTGAGCGATCGCGCCCAGTTCCGATTCAAGGAAGGCGACGCCGACGCCGCTTGGAGCCGGGTCCAATCCGGTGCCGCACTGCTGGCCGAGAGCTTCGCCTACCGCAACGGCTACGGACTCGGGGACGTCTTGGCGCTCGAGACACCGAGTGGTCGACGCGACCTCGAGGTTGTCGGCGTCTTCTTCGACTATTCGCGAGACACGGGCTACGTGCTCGTCGATCGGACGACCTTCGAGGGTCTGTTCGGACCGGCACCGACGAGGAGCCTGGCGTTGTACCTGAAGCAAGGCGCCGATCCGGCGGTCGTGGTCGATCGTTTGAAGCAGACCCATGGCGCGCGTTGGTCTCTGGAGATCCGCTCCAACCGAACGCTGCGCGAGGATGTCTTGCGGATCTTCGATCAGACCTTCGCCATCACTTACCTGCTCCAGGCCATCTCGATCGGGATGGCTCTGATCGGCATCGCCGGGACGATGACGTCCCTGCTCCTCGAGCGCTCGCGCGAGATCGCCACCCTGCGGGCCGTCGGCTTGTCATTGAGCCAGCTCGGTCGATTGATCATCGGCGAGACGGGGCTCATCGGCTGCTTCGCCGGGCTCGTGTCCCTCGGGGGCGGGGCATTGCTGGCTTGGATCCTGGTCGCGGTCGTCAACCTCCGCTCCTTCGGGTGGTCGATCCGCTTCCATTTCGCAGTCGGTCACTGGCTGGAGTTCGTGGGTTGGGCACTCCTGAGCGGGCTGCTCGCCGGCGTGTTTCCGCTACTGCGAGCGCGACGCATGGCGCTTCTGGATGCCCTCCGCGAGGAGTGAGCCTGACCTGCTGCTTCGTCCGTTCGGCTTCGAAGCCCTGTCGGCTGCTAGGATGGCGAGTCCAGAGAACGTCCCCTCTCACCGGAGCGGGGCCAGGCGGAGTTGAGCGGAGCCCGAGTCGGCCAGAACTTCATTGGCTGGTCGAAGTCAAAGCCGAGCCGTCAACGAGTCGGCCCATGAAACAGGAGAAGCATGATGAATCCTCTCTGGATGCTGTGTGTCGTGATCGGGTTGGGCCTTCAGGACAGTGGCGAGCCGGCGAAGAAGAAAGCGCCTTCGAAGCTTCCGCCCCCCATCGAGGGCCTGTCGCTCGAAGTGAAGATCAAGAAGACGACCGTCCGTGCCGGCGAGATGATCTTGGCGAGCTCCGCGACGCTCATTCACCGAGGGCCGGAGACGATCTCGCTCGTGATGCCGGGCGACGGTAGCGACTGCGACTGGAGGCAGCCCTTCGTCGTGTGGAGTGTCCTCGATGCCGGCGAACGCTCTGCCAAGCACCCCGATCGACCGCAGCCGAGCAACTTGCCGCGATGCGGCAACGTGAACTCCTTGCGGGCCGATGAGGTCTTCGTGCTGAAGAAAGGTGCGAAGAAGGTCCTGAGCGATTGGCTGGCGCCTTTTCGGATCGACGAGCCCGGACGCTATCGCGTGCGCCTCGTCTACCTGAACGAGCCCGAACGGAAGGCTCTTCGCAGCGGGCTTCCTTTGGGCGAGCCGACGCCCGAGATCCTGGCCGCCTTCAAGGCGACCACACCCCTGCGCGTGATGAGCAACGAGATCGTCATCACCGTCACCGAGTGATTCTCGACGGATCTCAGATGTCCCTCAGGAAGGCGCCCGCGTAACCGACCAGCTCGACGTAGCCGTACCCGGAGACCGGCTTGTCTCCGCGTCTTCCTGCGGCACGACCAGCGCCTTCCCAATACGTGACGCCGGTGGTTCCGCGCGTGCTCAGCTCTTGATCCGCTCGCAACGGGACGATGTCAAGATCGAGATCAAGGCTCGGCACCCGAATCTTCCAGGCCGCGGGATACGTTCCTCCGGAGTGAGGGCTCGTCCAGGTTCGAGTCGCCTCGATCGAGTACTCAGAGTGGGTCAGGTGCTGCGTCGACCCGTCCCTGGCGATGGCGGTACCGGAAGAGGTCGTATCGAAGGATCCGTCTCGTCGTCTCATCCGATAGAGCATCAGCTCCGACCCGTCGTCGAGCTGCAGCGAGAACCAGTCCCAGCCAACCTGCCCTTCTGCGAGCTGACTGCTTCCGAACTCCTGGTCCATCCAGGACAGACCCGAGACGGCGAAGCTCTCCTCCCCGATCTGCAGTCGGCCCCTGGTTTCACAGCGCGTGAGCGTCACGTAATAGGAAGCCTGCCCCGGCTCTGGCCCCTTGAGGCTGAGACCGGGCGTCGCTCCGTGAAGAACCGGAGCCTTCGCGCTCCGAAGCTCGAGCTCCAGTCCAAAGCGCTCGGTGTCCGCTCGGAGGATGAGCGTGCCCTCTTCCGTACGGCGAGCTCGCCAGTCGCGGATCCAAACGTCGAGATCGTCCTCTCGAGCCCCGGCCATCCCGAGGGACTCGCGTGACAGACGCTCATCGTGGAGAAAGCGCTCACCCGTGACGTCCGTCACGGCCACGTGGCCGAGGTAGAGATCGCGCACCGCCCAACGCGAGGTGCGCTCGCCCGCGTCCGGTGTCAGAGCACTTCGAAAGAACGTCAGCTGGTAACCGAACCGGCGACCGGCCTCGGTCGCGACGTTGCCCGTGAAGTACCACCATTCGGTCTTGTACTCGGGATGAGCGCCATGGTCGCGGGGGAACTCGAAGACACGAGGCTCGATGGCTCGCGCGAAGTCGTCGCGAGGCGAGAGCACGAGGCCGAGTGCGAGGAGGCACCAACTCATGGATCGGTTCTCTGCTGGGGATTGGAAACGGACTCCGTCGATGCTCGGCGAGCCCGCTCACTGTATCAGCGGCCGTCCGAGGCGCCCTCTCGGTTCGCTGCCCGACCACCGCCAGATCTTTTTTTCTCGAGGGTGTGCCACGCCCGCCCCTCGATTCGCGCTTGCAGCTTGGACCCGCTGAGACGGGACCCACCGAACAACGAACCACGAATCGATGGAGATCCAACCATGTTCAAGCGCACCCTCCTCAGCCTGTCCCTCGGAAGCACGTTTTTTCTCGCCGGCTGCGGTGGGGGTGGCGGCGGCGGCGCGGCTGCTGTCGAGGTCGCCCCTCTCGAGGACCTTCAGTACGCTCAGGCGACGGCCCAATACTCGACTCGCCTTCCCATCACGCCGAACGTCGCAACCCTGGCATCGGGTGAGGCCGAGAGCTTCACGGTCGATCCGGCTCTGCCGAGCGGGCTGGAGCTCGACACCCAGACGGGCGAGATCACAGGAACGCCCGACGAGGTCATTCCGCCGAGCGACTTCATCGTGACGGCGCAGCGCGGCGAAGAGACGGCGTCCGCCACGATCAGCATCGAGGTCCAGACCGTCGCGGCCGCCCTCGGCGGCGCCGATACCGACAGTGCTCGCTCGGTGGCCAGCCTCAGCGACGGCGCGTTCATCGTCGTCGGTACCTTCCGCGGCGAAGCGCGGATCGGGGACGAGACCGTCCAGTCCGACCAGGGCAGCGTCGACATCTATCTGGCGCGCTTCGAAGCCGACGGATCGACGACGTGGGTCAAGACGGCCGGCGGTGCCGGCACCGATACGCCGAGGGGCATCGTCTCCTTCGACGGTGACGGCTTCGTCGTCTGCGGCTCCTTCTCCGAGATCGCGCTCTTCGGTCCGACCGAGCCGAATCAGCAGTTCCTGATCAGCGACGGCCTGGCCGACATCTTCGTGGCTCGCTTCGACGCCAACGGGGAGCTCGTCTGGGCGAAGCGCGCCGGTGGTACCGAGGTCGATCACGCTTTCGGCATCGACACCACCGAAAGTGGCGAGTCGGTCGTCACGGGGACCTTCCTCGGCACCGCGACCTTCGGGCCGGGCGAGAACGAGGAGACGGCCCTCACCGCCGACTCGGTCGACGGATTCTTGGCCCGCTTCAATGCCGACGGCGACCTCGTCTTCGCTCGCCAGATCGGGGGCGTCGGCGTCCAGAATCCAGCCGCCGTGGCGGCCACTCCTAGTGGCGACGCGGTTGTGGTCGGACTCTTCACCGTCGATCTCACCATCGAGGACGAGGAACGGACGGCGACCGGGAGCCAGGATGGCTTCGTGGCTCGCTTCTCCGGCAACGGCAACCTCGAGTGGCTCCAGACGGCCGGCGGCGACAACTTCGACATCACCAACATGGACGCGGTCGGCGTCTTCTCGGACGAGTCGGTCATCGTCACCGGGTTCCTGTTTGGAAGCATGACTCTCGACGGCTTCACGGTCGACGGAACCTTCGACGCCTTCTTTGCCAGCCTCGACGCCCAAGGCAGCCTCGAGTTCATCGCCCAGGTCGAAGGCACGGCGACGCTTCCCAAGAGCCTGGCCGTCCTCGAGGACGACTCGTTCGTCACGACCGGCTCGCTGATCGGAACCGCCACCTTCGGACCGGGCGAGGTCACCGAGACGACGATCGACGAGGTCGGCAACCAGGGCGACGCCTACGTGGCGCGCTTCGACCGCGTCGGTGGCCTGGTCTGGGCGCAGGGCATCCATGGTGAGGCCACCGAGACGATGGGGGGCGTCGCGGGCTCGACCTCGAGCGTCGTGATCGTCGGCACCTTCCAGGGCGAGGCCACCTTCGGCGCCGGAACCGCTAACGCGACGACGCTGGCCTCCGACCTCGGCAGCCAAGACGGCTTCGCCGTGCGCTTCGACGCGAACGGTGAGCTCTAGGACTTCGAGACACCGCACGACCGGGCGGCGGCTCCCTCAGGGAGTCGCCGCTTTTGTCGTTGGTTGCGCAGCCCCGGGCAGCGACGAGGCCCGATGGGCCATCGCGCGAGCAAGTGTTATCTTGGCCTGCGCCATGGACGACACGAACCGCGAACTCGCCCGAGCACCCCTCGACACGACCCGGGAAGCCTCACGACGATACTTCGATGCACTCCGTCGACTCACCCCGTCACAACGTGCCGACCGAGTGGCGGAGCTGAACGCCAACGCACGCTCCCTCTGCGAGTCGGGTGTTCGAGCCCGTCATCCCGAGTACACCGAGGACCAAGTCCGACTGGCCATCGTGCGAATCCTCCTCGGACGCAAGCTCTTTGCTCGGGTGCATCCGGGCATCGAGATCGAGCCTTGAGGGGCCAACAAGAGCTCTTTCGCTTCCTGGTCCGGCAGCTCCAGGAGCTCGAGATCGACTTCATGATTTGCGGATCGGTCGCCAGGATCGATAGGGGCCTCACCCGAGTTGGAGATAGGTGAGCAGCGCGTGCCAAAGCAGCACCGCCAGGCTCGCCAAGACGATCGCATCCGTCACACCCGTCGAGACGTCTTCGGCGCTGGCCTTCGGAGCCAGACCGCGATACGAAGCAGCCATCGCGACGAGAAAGCCGGATCCCACCGCTTTGAAGAGCACCCAAATGGCGTCCTCGATCGACACGCTCGTCACATACGGAGCCGACCAGCTGTAGGGAGTCAGATCGACGACCAGCTGTGTCGTCAGGAGGCTCGCAAGCGAGCCGACGGCGCAGGCGGCCAGTGTGAGAAGCGGCATGCCCAGCATGGCGGACCAAACCAAGGGAGCGACGAGCGCACCTCCCACGTTACCGCCCAGCATCCGCAACGCGTCGACCTGCCTTGTGTGGCTCCAGTGCCCGAAACGGGCAGCGGCACCGGCACCGACGCGCGCGGCGAAGAGGATGCCCGCTCCCAGCGGGATCGCGACGCTCAGGAGCACCTTGCCCAAAGCCTGCAAGCCTTGTCGCTGAAAGGTATCGCCGAGGGGCAAGTTCTCGAGAGAGAAGTAGGTCGCCAAGCCACCGACGATCAGGCCGGCCAAGCAGATGAAGAACGCCGGCGTGAAGCAGGCCTCGAGCAGGAAGCTGGTGAAGAACTTCAGCCGCGACGGCCAGGGGTGGCCAAGGAAAGCGAAGAGCGGGCGGAGGATCGTCAGCGGAGCCAGCCCCAGAGTCCCGATCCACCCGAGTCCGACACTCCAACGCCGGGATGAGGTCCGGGGCTCGTCCGAAGGGGCGACGGCCAGGTGGAGATCTTCATCGCCCGTGACCGCGCGAACCCTCTTTAGCTGACGATCCAGGACCAGCACGCGATCGGCGACGGGAAGGAAGGCCTCGAAGTCATGCGTAACGACGAGCGTCGTCCGGCCGACGGCACCTTCGCGATGCGTCCGCCGGATGAGCTCGGCGATCTGCCGACAGAGCACCGGGTCGAGGCCGGCCGTCGGCTCATCGAACAACATCAGCTCGGGGTCGCGGGCGAGCGAGCGCGCCAATGCCAGGCGCTTCTTCTGACCACCGCTCAAAGCGGACACCGAGTTCGGCGCATTCGCCAAACCGACATCGGTCAACAGCTCTTCGATCCGAGTGGCCGAGCGCGGCCGACGCATCCCAAAGGCGACGTTCTGCCGAACCGTGAGCTCATCGAAGAGGGCGTTTTGCTGGAACACGACTCCGACGCGCGAGCGAATGCGGCCGGGATACCACGCCCGAAGACGGTGTCCGAGCACGTCGATTCGACCGCGCACGCGCGCCCGGCGCGTCCAGGGGCCCAACGTGCCGATCAGCAGCTCCAGCAGCGTGCTCTTGCCCGAGCCCGACGATCCCACCAACACGACGAGCTCGCCCCGGCGAAGCGTCAGGTCGCAGTCCTCGAGCACGACTCGGCCGTCGAACCCGATGGAGACCCCGCGAAGCTCGACGACCGAATCGGTGGTCGTTCTTGGCTCGACCGTCGTCGAGCTCACCGGGGCGCCCTCCACTCCTCGGGCAGACGCTCGATCACGCTCAGGGCGGGACGCTTCTCGAGCGCCGCTCTCCGACCCAGAACGGCCACGACGCGCTCCTCGGCATCGACCGTCACGGCACCCAGCCACGAGTCCAATGGCAGCGGATAGTCGCTCGGGAACGCCCGAACTTCATCACCACCCGCCAAGGTTCCTGGCGGAATCGGCTGATAACGCAACGCGTTCACCTCGCCGAGCGAAAAACGCACCAGCCGCAGGTCGTCCCAGTTCGGCGCCCCGGTCGCAAACACCGGTGGCTCGAACGGGCGTACCGCGCCCGAGACGCGGAGCAGTGCGATGTCGGCGCCGCGCCGGTCGTACCAGAACATCTTCGCGTCTCGGACTTCACCATCCGAGAACCGCACGCGGAGCACCTCGCGCTCGATCTCAGGTGCGCCGATGCCGTCTTCGACCGAATAGCGTCCGTCGGCGAGGGAGCGCGCCGTCAAGACGACGAGAGCGTCCTCCGAGACGCCGCAAACGACCCCGGAGCCCTGATAGTGATAACGGTCATCTGCGAAGGCATCAGTCTCCACGAAGACATACGAGACCTCGACCAGCTCGAGGCGAGCGCGGATGTCGGGCTCGAGCACTCGACCGCCCGCCACGCCCGGGATCGACACCACCGGTCCCCCGTTTTCGGCAGCATCCTCGGGCCGTTCAGCCCATCCAGCCACGATGCTCTTCGGGGCGAGGGGTTGCTGAGAGGCGCCGTTCGGCGTGTCGAAGGACATCGAAGGACCGGTCAGGAGAGAGCCGAGGTCACGGGCCGTGATGTTCGAGGCGAACAGTCCGGACTCCAGTGCCGGCCGCACGACCCAAAACCGGCTGTTGCGGCGAACGGAGTCTCGATAGCGCTGGCGAATCACCAGATGGACATCGACGCTCCGTCCGTCCGAAGTCAGATCGACCTGTCGGACTTCACCGACAGCCACGTCTCGATAGTTGACGGCCGCACCATTCTTGAGGCCGTGGGCCCGGGAGAAGCGGACGATGAACTCGAGGTCGCCCGGTTGAGGCGGCGGACCAATGTCCGGGACGGCACCTTGACCGGGTGGATCGTCGAATCCGAAGACCGGGACCTCGGGTGAAAGCGGGGGGCCCCCGTCTTGGGGTGTATCGAAGACGAGGTAGGGCGAACGAATCAGGGTGTCGAGCCCTCGCACTCCTCGCGCGAGGCCCTCGAAGCGAGGTCGAACGACCCAGAACCGTGATCGCTCGCGGACTGCCGCCCGGTATCGCTCCCGAACCGCTACCTCGACGACGACACCGTAGAGATTCGGTGAGAGCTCGACGGTTCGCACCTCACCGACGACGACACCCCGATGCCTCACGTAGGCGCCAGATTCGAGGCCCCCTCCGTCCGTGAAGTGCACTCGGAAGACCAGATCGCCGTCCTCACTGGCCGCAGGATCGGCGACCTCGAGAAGGAAGAGCGTGGTCAGAGTGGCTGCGGCGAGAACGGCGAGTCCAGAGATCCATCGTATGAAGCGAATCATCGGCTCCTCGAAGAGCGAGCACCCGGGGGGGTCTCCTCGGGCATTCCAGGCTGTCGATGGGAAGTCTCGACGGCTCGACTCCTCGGGATCATGAGGAGTGTGACGGTGGTCTTCATTATTGGTAAGACACGAGCCGAAAAGTACAGGGATCCTCGATTCCGTGAGGGCCACGGGAGGCCTCGGCGGAACGAGACCGGGAACATCATCGGGAGCTGAGGTTGAGGGGCGACTCCGCGCGCGCGTTGATCTTCGACATCGGCAACGTGCTGGTCCCGTTCAGCCTCCCGGCGACGGCTCACGCCCTGGCGCAGCTGGTCGGACAACCGATCGCGACCGTTGCCGCGAACCTGCTGGAGAGTCCGCTCGCGCGGGACTACCAAGTCGGGTCTATCGACACGGCCACATTTCGGGCCGGGATCGAAGCGCTTTTCGGTGTGATGCTGGAGCCGTCCGCTTTCGAGGTCGCCTGGAACGCGGGTCTCCCGGACGCCTGCGATGCTCCCGAGCTCCTTCTGGCGAGCCAGGCTGTGGGGTGGCGGCTGGTGACGCTGTCCAACACCAATGAGCTCCATGCACGCCGACTTCGGGCGACTTGCCCTTGGCTGGCGGAGATGACGCAAACCGTTCTCTCACATGAGATCGGAGCTGCAAAGCCGAGTGAGGAGGCCTTTGCGGCGGCGGTGGCTCAAACGCGTCTAGATCCCGGGGCCTGCGTCTTCATCGACGACGACGCAGGCCACGTCGGGTCCGCTCGCGAGCTCGGAATCCCGGCCATTCTCTTCGAGGACGAACGGACCTGCCGGAGCGAGCTGGAGCGGCTGGGATTCTTGGAGATCCGGGCCGAAACACCGGGAGGTGGAGCATGACATCGCCGTTGCAGCTCTGCCCCGTGTTCTGTACCTTTTGGGGCTTCGCGTTCCACGATGATCGCCTGAGACGGAAAAACAAGTCATCCTCGTCCGCAAGCCGATCGTCCCCCGAGCTCCTTCTCGACCGGTGTTGACGAGATATTACTCGGCGGGGTCGCCCGCCTGACTTCGGAGGTCACTTTTCCATGAGAATCGCTGTCGTCGGCACTGGATACGTCGGGCTCGTCGCTGGAACCTGCTTCTCCGAGAGCGGCAACAACGTGATCTGCGTCGATGTCGACGAGAAGAAGATCGAGAAGCTCAAAGCCGGAGAGATCCCGATCTACGAGCCAGGCCTGGAGAAGCTGATCGAGCGCAACACGAAGGAAGGTCGTCTCTCGTTCACGACGGACCTCGACGCGGCGGTCAAGGCTTCCTTGATCAACTTCATTGCGGTCGGAACGCCACCGGCCGAGGATGGCTCCGCCGATCTCAAGTACGTGCTCGCGGCTGCCCGCGGCATCGGACGCTCGATGAACGGCTACAAGATCATCGTCGACAAGAGCACGGTTCCGGTCGGGACGGCTCACAAGGTGAAGAAGGCGATCTCCGAGGTCACGAATCATCCCTTCGACGTGGTCTCGAACCCCGAGTTTCTCAAGGAAGGCGCGGCGATCGACGACTTCATGAAGCCGGACCGGGTGGTGATCGGCTCGGAAGACCCGCGGGTCGAAGAGATCATGAAGGAACTCTACTCGCCCTTCTGCCGCACCGGCAAGCCGATCATCACGATGGACTTGCTCAGCGCGGAGCTGACGAAGTACGCCGCGAACGCGATGCTCGCGACACGGATCTCCTTCATGAACGAGATCGCCAACATCTGTGAGCGAGTCGGTGCGAACGTGCATCGAGTCCGGGAAGGCATCGGAACCGATTCGCGGATCGGTCCCGGCTTCCTGTTCCCCGGCATCGGCTACGGTGGCTCGTGCTTCCCCAAGGATGTCCAGGCGATCATGCGCACCGCGACCGAGTACGACTACGAGTTCAAGATTCTCGACGCCGTCGAGCGCGTGAACCAAGCCCAGAAGCAGCGTCTCTTCGAGCGAGTCGAGCAGCACTTCGACGGGAAGCTCGACGGTCTGACGGTCGCGGTCTGGGGCCTCGCCTTCAAGCCGAACACCGATGACATGCGGGAGGCCCCGAGCGTTTCTTTGATCAACCGATTGCTCGAGGCCGGCGTGAAGGTCCAGGTCACCGACCCGGAGGCCATCGAGGAAGCGCAGGAGGTCTTCGGTGACCGGATTCAGTACCACGACCGTGCAATGGACACCCTCCAGGGCGCGGACGCGCTGCTGGTCGTGACCGAGTGGAGCGAGTTTCGAAACCCGGACTTCGAGACGATGAAGACGCTCATGAACCACGCGGTCATCTTCGACGGGCGAAACATCTACAACCCGAAGTGGATGCACGAGCTCGGCTTCACGTACTACGGCATCGGCATCCCGGTCGTCGGCTGACGCAGGCTGGGAAAGAGCTGACGCTCGGTGCCCCGAACGTCAGCTCTCCGAGCTCCCTTCTCAGCGATCGCCGCCCGAGATCTTGGCGAGCCGCTTTCGAGTCGACATCTTCTCGAAGGACTTTCGAGCCGCTTCTCGCTCCTTGGAATCGGGCGAGCCGACGGCTTCCACCCAGCGCTCACACTCGGCGATCACGGCCTCGGCACCCGCCCGATCCTTTGCATCGAGCTGACTGTCAGCCAGCGCGTCGAAGGCCTGGATCACCTGAGCGAAGTGTGCACCGTATCGGTTCGTGACCTCGCGCCACTGAGACCTCGCCTCGTCCATCCGATCGTCCTGAGCCGCACACTTGCCTGCCCAGATCATGGCGCGAGCGCCATACACGGTCTGATCGATGTGCTCTTTCCAGACCCGCGCGTAGTGCTCCTCTGCCGTCCGCCACTGCTTTGCCCGCCGGTAGAGATGTCCGATCTCCAAGCGAGCGCGGGCGCCGAAGGCCTGGGCACTTTCCTCGGTCGTGACTTGCTCGTAGAGCTCGGTGGCTCGCTCGATCTCGCCGAGCAAACGGTTGAGCTCCGCCAGCCGGAACCTCGCCTCGACCCGGACCACGGACTCCTCCGCGAACCGATCGAGGATGCCTTCATAGGCCTCGGCCATGCGGCGATAGACCGCGTGCTTCTGCTCGATCTCCTGACCCCGGGCTTCGCGACGCAGTGACGCGGCGTGCTTGAGAGCGGCGCGCGCTTCTGCTGACGGCTTGTCGGACTTCGTGGCCGACTCGGGCTGTGCCCAACCCGTGACCGCGAGGCTCGACAGCAGACCCACGGCGAGACATCTTCCGACCCATCGATTCATTTTCGAACTCCTGACTGTGACGTGTGCCCGATTCCGGGCGTGACTGCACCCCGCACTTTGATGACGTTCTTCTGGCCCGCGGCTGGCGCCGACCTCCTCGGTCGGGCCTCACTCTCCGGGACCGCGTTCGGCAACTCTCGAAAGCCAACGCCGAACGCCGAGCTGCTCCTTGAGGCGAGCGCGGGCGCGATAGAGCCGGAGCTTCACGGCACCCACCGAGAGCTCGCAGACCTCGGCGATCTCGCGGCAGGGCAGGTCCGTGACGTAGCGAAGGAGCAGGACCTCCCGATCGCTGGGGGGCAGCCCGCCGATTCCCGACATCAACCAGGCGTAGACTCGCTGGCGGGCATGAAGTGCCTCTCGATGAACGATGCAATCGATCGGCTCGCTTCGGTCGACGATCTCGAGGGAATCAATCTCCTCCGCCGTGGCCTCGGTGTATCGGCTGCGTGCGACCTCACGGCGTCGAACGAAATCCAGAGTGACTCGACGCGCGATGGCATAGAGCCACTTCCGAAAAGCCTGATGCGTGCGCAGACCCTCGATGGCACGGAGCGCTCGGACGAACGAGTCCTGTGTGAGATCCTGGGCGACCTCGTGATCCTCGATCCGAGACTGAATGTACCGGCAGACCGAGCTGCGATACCGAGTCACCAGCCAGGACATGGCTTCCGAGTCACCGTCCATGGCGCGCAGAACGATCTGCGCCTCTTGTGCCTGCATGTGCATCGCCCGCGACACGACGATCCGGAGCACCCGGTGACGGGTAGTCACGATCGCCAAATCCGCGGTCCTCCGGCGATCGTCTCAGCACGATCGCGGCTCGCCCCCCTCCTCGCGGCTCAGACAACCAGTCGTCGAAAGCAGGCCGGCGGTTACCCGATAATCCTGCCAGGAGGAGTTTTTTTCTGTCGGCGAGCGATCAGCTCTCGCAGGCGCCGGGCGCTTCAGTGCGTCAGGCGTGTTGTGCCTTCAGGAGCTCGATCTCGGACATGATCCGATCGGTGACCTGCTGAAGCTGATGCCGGCGGTCGCGGCCGTGAGAATCCACCGGCACCTCGTCGAAGGTGATCGGCTCACCGAACACGATCCGGATCCGGCGAGGCCGCGGAAACCAGGCGCCGGGAGGGAATGCGCGATCGGTCCCTTGAATGGCTACCGGAATGATCGGAACTCGGGTATCGAGCGCGAGAGCACCAATACCGGGTCGAGCGCGCCGCGAGACTCCGTCGCGGCTGAGCCCGCCTTCGGGAAAGATCCCGACCACCTGGCCTCGATCGAGGATCGTCCGGGCGCCGATCAGGCTCTGCCGATTGATGGCGCTTTCACGAACCGGGATCACGCGAACAAACTTGAAGAACCAGTGCACGGCCGCCTGCCGGTAGATGCGGTCCGTCATCATGAAGAAGACCCGCCGGTGCAACACACCCTGCAGCGCGATCGGGTCCATGTAGGAGATATGGTTCGCCGCGATCAGCCACGGTTTGCCCTCCTCCAGCTTCGGCCGGTTGACGATGCGAACCCGAAAGATCGTCCGCAGCAGTGCCAGCCCGCTTAGACGGACCAGGGTGTAGAAGAAGCTGTTGACGGGTCCCGGCGGGGCCACCCCCTCTTGCGAACGAGGCGAGGTGACGATTCGATCGTCGGGCCTCGCCTCGTTTTGGGCACCCGTCGAAGAGCTCATCGCTGGTCCGGATGAAGTCGAAATGGGATCACCGCCTCTTGCGGGCCAAGTCCGCCCACTCGGTGGCACCGTACTCGCGAATCACCTGGTCATAGAGCGTCGTGTAACGGCGTTTCCAGGGGGTGTTGGGCGTTCGCATGAGCTCGAAGCCACGTCCTGCGAAGTAGAGGGCTCTCGGCATGGCCTCACGCGCGTCTGGATACAAGATCACCGTGCGGAGCGCGGCATAGGTCGCGTTCTTGAAGTCGGCTTCGCCGGCCTGGTCCTTGCGAATGTGGCACTGCGCCAATCCGGCCCAAGCGCCGCCCCTGGCATCGCCGGTCGCGTCCTTCGAGGCCAGGATGCCCTCGAAGTAGCGAATCGCCTCGGGGTAGCTCCCTTCCTCGGCGAGCACGTAGCCGACCTGGAGGCGGGCCTTGGCCGCGATGGAAGGCGCCTTGCGCTCGAAGTCGCGCGCCATGTTCTCGAAGTCGCGGCGCCCTTTTCCTTCGAGCAAGGCGATCCGGAACTTGGCTTCGTACTCCCAGCTCGAGTCGAAGCCCTTGGACTTCGTGTCGCGCTCGAGCTGCTGGTAGATCTTCTTCGCTTCCGCGGTCTTCTTCTGAACGCTCAGCGTCGCCGCCTTGGCGGCCAGACTCTCGGGATAGAACTTCGAGTCACTGACCTCGCTCATCAGCTTGTCGTACGCGGCAATGGCCTCGTCGGATCGGCCCGCCGACCGATGGCTCTCGGCGATGCGATACAACGCGTACTGGTAGAGCGGGCTGCGGTCGTTCACATCCTTGAGAGCGGCGATCGCCTCGTCGAACGAGCCGACCTTCATGGCCTCGACGCCTTCGTTGTAACCTGAAGGGACGCGATCGTATTCGACTCGGGCGACCTCGGACAGGTCACGCGTGATGTCGTTCGGGATCGGTCGCTGGCGGTAGACGACCTCCTTGTAGGTCTCCTTCTTGACGTCGACGTTGTCGAGCGTCGAGCCCGACTTCAAGTGGATCGTGTCGGCGGTCGCTGCGTTGACGACTGCCAGAGCGGCGATCGCCAGGACCGCGGCTCGAATGGTGCTGCACCCCATGTCTTTCTCCTTGCCGGTCTTTCGACCTTCTGTCGCGGCGCCTCGATCGACGCCGAAAGGCGGATCGGCAGGCGGCCGAACAGGGTTCCATCCAGGTCGTCCGGTGTCTGCAACTTCACGTAGAACGCTACATTAAAGCCGCGCATCCGGTCGAGTGTCAAGGACCCCAGCCGCCGGCCTCTCGCCGACTCGAGCTCGATGGCATCCTCGCAGACACAACGTGCCGCTGGCGGGAGAGTTCGCAACCAACATGGCGACCGCATGGCCATCGACCTGGCGTCAGCCGGACGTGCGGCTACCGAAGTAGAACGCGATCACCGCGACCAAGACCGCTCGGACTTGATCGGGCGTGAAGCGCTCGAAGGTGTCCTCGCCGAGTACCGCGAGCAAGATCAACGCCGTCAACGACGCGATCAGAGCGACTCCCTTGGCATGGTTGCCAAAGCTGGCCAACGGGCCGCCGCCGCCCCGCAAGAGCACCCTCATCGATGCTCGCCACGCGTTGCCCGCTAGGAACGCCAGCACCATGAAGAAGATCGCGCCCGTCGCGTCCTCGAAGTCGAACAACGCCCCCTTCTCCCAACGCCGAAAAGCTAGGAACGCGGCCAGACCGGTCAGCACGAAGCGGATCGAACCAGCCGGGAGCCGGAACGGTGAACTGCCGGAGTCGGCGGTCCGGAAACCGACGTAGTAGCCGAGAACCAAGAGGCTCGCCGCGCCCACGATCGGAGGGACCGGACCATCCGTGGCGAGGAGCGTCCCGACGAGCGACGAGAGGGCGATCAGAGAGAGTGTGCGCAAGGTTCCCGAAGGCCAGTTGAGCGGCGTCATGATGATCGTCTCCGGAAACCGACGAAGGCGCGAAACGTCTCGGGATCGAAACGCCGGGCACCGAGCAGGAAGGTCACGACTCCGATCCCGATTGGTAGAACGACGACCAGAATACGCTCAGTCAGCGTCGGAGAGCTCGAGGCCAAGGCGCCGAGAGTGATGAGGGTGCCGAAGACCGCGGCTCCCATCAACAGCGGCGGCAAGCAAAGCTGGGGAGACCAATCTCCCGCTCGCCCTCGCAAGATCGACTCGCCTCCCCAGCCGCGCCGAAGCACCCGCAACATCCAGAAGAGCTGAATGCCGCTCGTGATCGATGTGGCGAGTGCGCTCCCGGCCGCTCCCATGGGAAAGACGAAGGCGAGCGTGAGCATCGCGTTGACGGCGATCAGCGCCACCGAGATTCGCATGGCTCTCTGCGCTTCGCCCCGAGCGAAGAAGACCCGCATCAGGATCGTGATCAGGCAGGTGAAGGGAATGCCGACCGCATAGGCCGCGATGCAGGCCGCGGTGCCGGCCGCGTCCCGGGCATCGAACCGTCGGTACTCGAAGAACAGTTCGGTGATCGGCTCGGCCAGCAGGGCCAGGCCAATCGCGGCGGGCAGCGCCAGGCCCAGGGCCACCCGCAGTGCCCGCGAGAGCGTGCCTCGGAGCGCGACCGTGTCGGTGCGAGAGTGCGACCGCGAGAGCGATGGGTAGATGGCGGTTCCGAGCGCCACACCAATCAGCGCCAGAGGCAACATGGCTAGCCGGTTGCCGAGAAAGAGGAGTGAGTTGGCGGCCGGACCGATCACGGCCTGCGCAATCGCACGGTCGACGACCAAGTTGATCTGGACGGCCGACAGGCCGAGGATCACCGGAGCCGTCTGTCGCCAGAGCTCGCTCAGGTCAGGGTCTCGCCAGACCAGGCTCAGACGGAGGCGCCCCTGAGACACGCGTCGCAGAGGCGGTATCTGAATCGCGAGCTGAGCCGCGCCGCCGGCGAGCAAGAGGATCGCGAGCAGCCGAAGCTGAGCGGCCGGATCCGTTGGCTCCAGTCGACGGACCAAGAAGAAGCCGGCGATCCAGAAGACGTTCAGGACGACGGGCGCGATGGCCGGCATCGCGAAATGACCTCGAGCGTTCAAGATGCCTTGGAGGAAGCCGACCAAGCAGATGAACACCAGGTAGGGGAGCAACCATCCGACGAGCTCGAGCGCGTGCCGGGACGCCGCGGCGTCTCCGAAGAACCCCGCTCCCCACTCGGCCGGCACGATGCCGATTCCGATCTCGGCTACGACGGTGACCGCGACGAGGAGAGCCGTCAGGAAGCCGAGTGAGCGTCCAGCGAATCGCCAGGCTCGCTCGGGAGTCTCGGACTCCAGATGCCGCGTGAAGATCGGAATGAAAGCCGACCCGAACGCCCCCTCACCCAGGATTCTCCGGAACAGGTTCGGCAGCGTCCAGGCCCACAAGAAGGCACTCAGGCCACCGGCACCGAAGGCTTGAAAGCAGAGAACGTCGCGGGCCAGTCCGAGCAACCGGCTCAGCAGCGTGTAGGCGCTGATCATTCGCGCTGATGCGAAAGTGCCGTCCGCCATGAGCCATCCGATCTTCGGTAACCGCTCGGGCGGATCGGGCGGGCACGATGTCCCGCTCACGGCCCCGGTCTCGGAGCCCTTCCCCTCACCGATGCCTCTCGAAGGATCGACGACGTCGTCGACAGAGAGAGCACGAAAGTCCGCCCGCGATCATTCTGCCGCGATGAGTGAGCCGGGTTCAACCGGCTTTCCGAATGCCGAGCTCGGCGGTAGGATCGTCGGTTTACTCTCCGGAGTCTGCCGTGAAGCGATTGATCGCGATCATCAAGCCTTTCAAGCTCGACGCAGCGATCGAGGCACTCAAGGGCCAACCCATCGAGCAGCTCGTCGTCCGCGAGATCCGGGGCTACGGGAGGCAGAAGGGACACCTCGAGCTCTATCAAGGCACCGAGTACGAAATCAGCTTCCTGCCCAAGGTCCGGCTGGAATGCAGGGTTCCCGCTGCGGCGACCGAAGCGATCATCGCGGCCCTTCTCGAGGCGTGCCGCACCGGACGCATTGGGGACGGAAAGATCTTCCTCCAGGACGGCGAATGAGGACATGCTCCACGAGCCCGATCAGTTGAGGGAACCCGTTCGGCCGATCGCCGACGGAAGCGCCGACCTCTTCGACGAGATCGTTCGCCTTCGCGAGAAGGGGGAGCTCGCGGCGCTGGCGACCATCGTCGAAACGGTCGGCTCCACGCCCGGGCAGGTCGGCATGAAGCTGTTGGTCAGCGAGGCCGGGCGCGTCCAAGGCACGATTGGCGGGGGGTGCGTCGAGGCCGAGGTCTGTGACGCGGCTCGCGATGTCTCTCGTGATGGTCGCCCCCAGCTTCTGTCGTTTCGCCTCGACGAGGAGAGCCTCCCCGATGCGGGTCTAATCTGCGGTGGAGAGATGCGCGTCTTTATCGAGCCCATTGCCGCGCCCTCACTGATCGTCTTCGGAGCCGGACATGTCGGAAAGGTCCTGGCCGAGCTCGCCTCTCGCGCTGGCTTCCGCGTCGAGATCGCCGATGATCGATCCGAGTACGTCACGTCGGAGCGTTTTCCGACTGCGGCTCGCCGTCGATCCGGCGGCTGGGACGAGGTCTTCGCCGAGCTCACGATCCCGCCGAGCGCGTACGTCGTGATCGCGACGCGCGGTCATCAGCACGACGCGACGGTCCTGCGCGGCGTGGCACGCTTCCAACCTCGCTACGTCGGCATGCTTGGCAGCACGCGCAAGGCAAAGATCATCTTCGATGCGCTGGAGACTGAGGGAATTGAGCGGGCCTGGCTCGACTCGGTTCGCTCTCCCGTTGGCCTCGACATCGGTGCCAAGACCCATGAAGAGATCTGCGTGGCGATCGTCGCCGAGCTGATCGCCACGCGTCGTCGGTCGCCGCTGCCGAGCTCGGACAGCGGCCAGCGAATCTAGTCTCTGCCTTCCTCCGGGATGGGCTCGCCCTCTTCTTCGGGCGTGCGCGAGGAGGGCCCGTCTCCGACCTGCGGAAGGAGGATCAGATCGCGGGCTTCGGTCCGATAGGGCTCTGGCAACCCGTACAGGAATCGGACCCTCGGGTCCGTGCCGCGAATGAACTTTCCGAGCTCGGCCCCTCGCTTCAGCGCATCGACGGCTGCCTCGCCTTCACCCCGAGACGCTTCGACGAGTGCCAAGGCGAGCCAGGTGGAACCGTCCGAGGAGTCGACCTCGACGGCGAATCGAAGAGCCTGTGCCGCCACATCCGCACCTTCGGGTTGCTCCCCGGCACCGATCGCTGGATACAGTGACTGCAGATAGGGTCTCGGCACATCGCGCAGGCCGCCCTTCACTTGGAGGCGGAGCTCGAGAGGCAGGCTGAAGACCACCGAGAGCACGGATTGGCTGCCCGTCTCGGCGAGGACCACCCCAAGCTCGCGAGCGAGGTCGGGAAAGTTGGCCAAGGTCCATCCGAGGCGAGCCCGGACTCTCTCGGCTTCGGCGTCGAGACGAGCGAGCGCAAACGCGACCGAGGCATTGACGAGCGCTTGGCGATAGGCATTGATCGGGCTCGTGGGTGGCTCGAGAGAGAAGTAGCCGTCGACCAGCTCGACGTGCTCGAGACCACCACGGCGCCCCAGGCCCTCGATCGCGAGACGACGGTCCACGGTGGCCTCGGTCGTGGCTTCGAGAATCGACTGGAGAAGTGGCGCGACCTCGGGGTCATCCACATGTCCGAGCGCATCGAGTGCCTGGAGTCGATGCCACGGCTCACGGGCGGCCTGCTGCACACGGCGAAGGGACTCTACGTCCAACCGGCGCTGAAGCTCGGCGATGGCGCGCTTGCTCGCGAGCCATCGTTGATACGGCTCCATTCCGAGCCCGAGGTCGACGCCGAACCAGCCCAGGACGAAATCGATGGCCTCGGCCGGACGGACATCGACTCCCACGCCCAGGAGGAACCGCACGGCTCCACCGACCTCCCAGGGCTCTCCACCTCCGCCGAACACGGGACGGCCGGTCTCTTCGGCCAGTCCTTCATAGTCATCGGAGTCGACGACCCAACCGACGAGACGACGCCGTTGAATCTCCGGGGGACCGGCACCGAACCAGCCCCCGGCACGGAGCCACTGGGCGCTCACCTGCTCCTCCCAGGTGCCGAGCTGACGACCATTCCAGCCGGCATGAATGCCCCGCGACTTCCCGATGTCGGGACCCACGATGTAGGTCGCGTGGGCACCGACGTACACACCGTCGCTGATCGAGAGATCGAGATGGCCGATGTCGGCGAGATCCAACAACCGATCGCCTAAGTAGGCCCCGAGCCGGTCTCCGAAAGTGGGAGGATCCTCCCCGAACTCGGCGAGATCGGAATCGATGAGGTCGAGTAGCCGGCCGGTGCTCAGAGCGCGAAAGTGGGCGGTGGCATCGGGATCCTCGGGAAGGCGAGTCGCTTCCCAGTCCGGGCGAATGGCAGTGCAGGCACCCAGGCCCACACTGACGAGGAGAAACCAAGCAGGACGCATTGACGCGTCTCCTCTCGAAGGGCGGCTCGATGAACGACTCAGGCGAGCCGCTCGCGAATGACAGTCTGAGCGCGCTTGCCGTCGACGCGCCCCGCATGGCGAGCCATGACCTCTTTCATGACGCGCCCGAAGTCCTTGGCTTCCGAGACACCGAGCTCCTGGATGACGGCATCGACCGTGGCCCGGAGCTCCGCGTCATCGAGTTGCTGGGGAAGGTAAGTCTCGATCACGGTGATCTCGGTCTCTTCCTTCACGGCGAGCTCGGGGCGATTCCCCTGGCGAAACATCTCGGATGACTCGCGACGTTGCTTGACGGCTCGTTGTAGAACGGCCACGACCTCCTGCTCAGTCAACGGTTCCTTACCTTTGTCGATCTGAACGTTCTGGATGGCAGCCAGAACCATGCGGAGTACGCCGAGGCGCGGAGCGTCCTTGGCCTTCATCGCGGTCTTGACGTCGGCGGAGAGTCGTTCAACAAGTCTCACGCCTCGCCTCCCAAATCGGGCTCGTCTCCCTCGTCGGGCCGGGTGGGCTCGTCATCGGGTTTGGTCGCTGCTTCCGAAGCGTCGGCCGTCGGCGTTTCCGTCGCATCGTCGTCGCCGTCTTCCTCAGACTCCATCTCGTCCTTGTTCCCGATGACGACTCGAGCGATCGAGACGACCTGGTCGCCTTCGTCCACGCGAATGAGTCGGACGCCCTGAGTGTTCCGCCCGATCGTAGAGATGCCGCTGACGGGGATCCGGACGATCATGCCGAGCTGAGTGACGATCATGATCTCTTCCTCGTCGCTGACGCGAAGAGTTCCAACGACCTTTCCGTTGCGATCGGTGGTCTTGATGTCGATCAAGCCCATGCCGTTGCGTTTCTGGGAGCGGAAGTCGGTGACCGGTGTCCGCTTTCCGAAGCCGTGCTGACAAATCGTCAGGACGGTGGCTGTGTCGTCGGCGGTCATGAGGGAGACGACGCGATCGTCATTGCGGAGGTTGATGCCTCCCACGCCTCGAGCAGTGCGTCCCATCGAGCGGATCTGGGTGTGGGGGAAGCGAATTGCGTAGCCGTTGGAGGTTCCGAGCATGACGTCCTCGCCTTCGGCGACGAGGCGGACGCCGATGAGCCGGTCATCCTCGTCGAGGGAGAGAGCGATGATGCCGCCCTTCTTGGGATTGCCGAAAGCGGCGAGGTTGGTCTTCTTCACGATGCCCTTCTCGGTGGCGAAGACGAGCTCATAGTCTTCGATGAAATCGCGGACCGGGATCATCGAAGCGACCTGCTCGTCTTCGGCGAGCCGGAGGAGGTTGACGATAGCTCGTCCTTGTGAGATTCGGCTGCCCCGGGGCACGTCGTAGACCTTGAGCCAGTGGATCTTGCCGCGATTGGTGAAGAAGAGGATGTAATCGTGCGCCGAAGCGGTGAAGACGTGCTCGACGAAGTCTCCCTCCTTGAGGCCGGCCGCGGTGACGCCCTTGCCACCTCGTCCTTGGACGCGGTATGCATCGATGGACAGTGACTTGATGTAGCCGTGGTGGCTGGCAGTGACGACCATGGGCTCATCGGGAATGAGGTCTTCGCGCACGAAGAGCTCGAGCTCGCCGGAGATGGTCGTGCGACGCGCGTCGCCGTACTGTGAGCGCAGCTTCTCGAGCTCCTCCTTGATGATTTGGAGCACGAGGTCACGGCTTTCGAGCACCGAGCGGTAGTAGGCGATCTTCTCGATGACTTCTCGGTACTCCTGCTCGAGCTTGTCGCGCTCGAGGCCGGTGAGGCGCGAGAGGCGCATCTGGAGGATGGCATCGGCCTGCTCGACGCTGAACTCGAAGCGCTCGCACAGCCGCTGCTGGGCGGTGGGCGTGTCGGACGCGGCGCGGATGATCTCGATCACCTCGTCGATGTGGTCGAGGGCGATCCGGAGTCCTTCGAGGATGTGGGCACGCTTCTCGGCCTTGTCGAGCTCGAACTGAGTTCGGCGTCGGACGACCTCGATTCGGTGATCGCGGTAGGCTTCGATGAGCTGCTTGAGGTTGAGCGTGACCGGCCGGTTGTTGACCAGCGCGATCATGATGATACTGAAGGTGGTTTGAAGGTTGGTGTATTTGTAGAGCTGGTTGAGTACAACCTGCGCGTCTTCATTGCGCTTCAAATCGATGACGAGCCGCATCCCATCCTTGTCGCTCTCGTCTCGAACGTCCGAGATGCCGGTCACACGGCCGTCCTTCACGACCTCGACGATCTTCTCGATGATCTTCGTCTTGTTGACCTGATAAGGGATCTCGGTGATCACGAGGCGCTCGCGGTCGGTCTTGACCTCCTCGATGTCGACCTTCGAGCGGACGGGAATCAAGCCGCGTCCGGTCTGATAGGCCTCGGCGATCCCACTTCGACCGCAGATCTCGGCGCCGGTCGGGAAGTCGGGGCCCGGGATGATCTCCATGAGCTCAGGGATCGTCACGTCGGGCCGGTCGATCACCTGGATGATCGCGTCGACGACCTCGACGAGGTTGTGCGGCGGAATGCTGGTGGCCATCCCGACCGCGATCCCAGTCGTCCCGTTGCAGAGCAAGTTCGGAAACATGCCCGGGAGCACCGTCGGCTCAGTTCGGGTCTCTTCGAAGTTCGGCATGAAGTTGACCGTGTCGCGATCGATGTCGGCCATCAGCATCGTCGAGGGGCCCGTCATCCGCGCCTCGGTGTACCTCTGCGCCGCGGGCGGATCGCCGTCGATCGAGCCAAAGTTCCCCTGCCCGTCGACCAAGCGGTAGCGCATGTTGAAGGTCTGGGCCATGCGCACCAACGTGGGATAGACCACCTGGTCGCCGTGAGGGTGGTAGTTGCCCGTCGTGTCGCCCACGATCTTCGCGCACTTGCGAAACTTCGTGCGGGGACCCAGGTTCAGGTCATTCATCGCGACCAGGACTCGCCGTTGCGATGGCTTGAGTCCGTCGCGTACGTCGGGCAATGCCCGAGACACGATGACGCTCATCGCATAGGTGAGATACGAGTCCTTCATCTCCCGCTCGATGAGCAGGACCGGTTCGCGCTCTCTCTCTTCGGGCATGCCGATCTCTCGTGCTGTCGGGGATCAGAGGGAAGGAAGCCGCTCACCACCCGTGCGGCCTGGACACCCCGAGGCGGGTGCCGTCAATCCGTTCCCAACGGAAGGCCGAGATTGTCCCAGAAGGCCCCATCCTGGGCAACAGGAATTACTTGGCACATAAATCACAGCAAGGCAAAAGCTTGCGATCGTCAGTTTCGTCATTCTGCCATCCGTCTCGCGGACGAGGGAACTAGATCTAAAACACCCTATTGCAACGACTTAAGGTCATTGACGATTAACCATCTCGAGTCACGAAAGCGACCAGAACCTCAAGCAACTCCATACAAACAACTTAAGTCGGTCAAATCGGTCTCGCGTGCCGCTGGCTCGAGCCGCTCCAGATGCCGAGCACTCGCCCGATCCCTTCGCTTCCCCCTGTCCCCGGAGCCCGGCACCGAACGGTCGAGGAGCCGGAGTGCGGCGATTCCGAGCCGCTCCATCGGCCGCTCCTCGAACCCGTTGCATCGATGACACGGTCTTGCTAGGGTCGCAGCTTCAGCGAGGCGAAGAGGCTGGGGGCGGTTCCTCCTGTCGTCGCGCGATGCGCGATGGGCGTCTGTGCCGCGGCGCCTCCCAATCGGACGGGCGGAACATGAGAATCATCGCGCTGATCAATCAGAAGGGTGGCGTGGGCAAGACCACGTCCGCCGTCAACCTCGGCGCGGCCTTTTGCCGGCTGGGGCACCGAGTCCTCCTGATCGACATGGATCCTCAGGCGAACCTCACGCTGCATTGCGATGTGCATGGGGTGGAGCGATCGATCTACGACACACTCGTGTCCGACATGCCGCTCGAGAAGATCATCGTTCCGACACAGCTCGGTGATCACTTGGACCTGGCCCCGTCCAACATCGATCTCTCGGCAGCAGAGTCCGAGCTCGCCACGCTTCCCGGACGCGAACGTCGTCTCCGGCATGCCCTCGATCTCTTCGTGCAGCAGTATCGGACTCGACGAGCCACGAAGTTGGAGACGGTCAACGCCGAGAAGCTCGACGAGGAACCGAAGCCCAAAGAGATCGCTGCTGAGGTCAACGGCTCGATCGAGGCGCCCCCGGAGAACCGAACCGGAGCCGAGAACAGCACTCGGGAGGAGGCCGGCGTGGCGGCGGCCAACGACGATGTCTCGAGAGAAGTCGGCAAGGCATCGGACGAATCGTCGAAGGCCGAGCCCGCCCCGAACGACGAGGCTTCCGAGCCCGTAGAAGAGGAAAGTTGGATCGATCCAACTTCGCCGTACGACTTCATCTTGATGGATTGCCCACCGTCGCTGGGCCTTCTTTCGATCAACGCTCTCGCTCTCGCACAGGAGGTGCTCATCCCCCTCCAAATGGAGTTCTTCGCGCTCCAAGGCATGGCCCGCCTCATGGAAGTCTTGAAGCTCATGCGGCGCCGGCTCAATCCGGAGCTTCGCGTGGGCGGGATCATTCCGTGCATGTACGACGGGCGCACAAACCTCTCTCAGGAAGTCCTGAACGAGGTCAGAGAGTACTTCGGAGAGCTGGTCTTCAAGACGCGGATCCGCGAGAACATCCGTCTGGCGGAGGCACCGAGCCACGGCCGCGCGATCTTCGACTACTCCCCCAGCTCCAACGGTGCTCAGGACTACCTCGCCCTTGCCCAAGAGGTCCTGACGCTGCAGGCCGTCCGCTACGAGCAGGCGGCGCAGAACTAGGTCGATCGTGAAACGGCGCTTCCTGGCGACTCGACCCGTCCGAGCATTCGGTTATATTGATCGGCTTGGCCCTGAACGCCGATTGGCAGGGCATCTCGCGACCAGATTCCCCCGTCGTCCGCTCCGGACCGACCCCGGTGTGTGCTCGCCTTCGGACGACGCGGGACCGGACAACGCCTTCCGATATGGAGAAGCCAACCATGTCCCGACCGCTTGGAATTACACTCCTCTCACTCATCCTCCTCGGATCCGTTTCCGCGCAGGAAACTCCGGACGATGAGGTCTATCTCGAGATCGATGGCGAGAAGATCCGAGTCGATGAGTTTGAGAACGCTCTCTTCGAGATGTACGGGGTCCAGTTCACCAACGAGTTCATCCTGAACTGGGTTCTCGAGCGGGAAGCTCAAAAGCGCTCGGTGACGGTGACGGACGAGACCGTTCAGCAACGCATCGACGAGCGTTTTGATCAAATCCTGCAATCGCAGTTTCAAGGCGACCTCGAACGCTTTTCGACCGCGCTTGCGACGGAAGGCTACACCCCCTCGACCTGGAAGACTTGGCTCAAGTTCACGATGCGTCCCGACATGCTCGCCGAGGAGCTGATCCGACGCACGCGCGAGGTCACCGAGGCCGAGCTGCGCGAGGCTTGGGAGCGGCAATACGGCCCGGACGGCGTCAAGCGCACGATCCGTCATCTACTCGTCTCCAGCAACTACGCCAACTCGGAGGAGTACAAGATCGATCACTACAACGCCGAGCGAGACGTGATCGGTCAGGCAGCCTTGCAGAGTGCACGCGCCGTGCTTCAAGAGCTGCAATCGGGGGCGAGCTTCGCTGACCTCGCTCGCGAGCATTCGGACGACTTCTCCGCCGAGAGCGGAGGCAGCCTGGGCAAGAACTGGAAGAGCCGGATCGGCCTCGAGTTCGACCGAGTCATCGACGGTCTTTCTCCTGGTGGGGTAAGCGAGGTCTTCGAGACGCGACGCGGGTACCACATCGCGCGCGTCGATGGCATCGAGGATGGCTACGAGTTCCAGGCCAGCCATCTCCTCCTGGGTGCAGCCCTCAACAATCTGCCCCAGGCGGAGAGAGAAGGTCGCGAACGCGAGGTTCTCGAGCGGGCGAAGTCGATTCTGGAGCAGCTGCGCCAACACCCGGACGAATTCGTGGCTCTGGCACGAGCCGAGAGTGAAGACCGCACGACCAAGACCGGCGGAGGCTCATTGGGCACCTTCCCGCGAGGTCGAATGGCGTCCGAGTTCGAGGAGGCGCTGCTCAGCATGGAGCCGGGTGAGATCGCCGGGCCCGTCAAGACGCGCTTCGGCTACCACATCATTCGACTCGAGGGCAAGACGCGGAAGCCGCAGCTCGATACCAAGCTCGTGAGCCACATCCTGTTCTCCACCGAGTTCTACAAGGTCCGTGAGAAGAAGCTGAAGCCGGTCTATGAGCGTCGAGCCTACGAGAAGATCTCCAATCTCTTTTCGCAAATCGAGGCAGGCAAGAGCTTTGAAGAGCTCGTTCGGGCCAACTCCGACGACTCCTACTCGCGGCAACGTGGCGGAGTGATCGAGAACTACACGCCGGCCTTGTTCGGCGAAGAGTTCGATCAAGCGATTCAGACGCTTCAGCCCGAAGATCGGGGTCGCATCGTCAAGAGCCCGCGGGGCTACCACATCGTTCAAGTGACGGCGATCCAAGAGACCCCGTTCGAGTCCGTCTCCACAGGGCTACGCGTCGAGCTGCTCGCGCGCCCGATCACTCCGGTCGAGGTGCACCAATACAAGGAGATGCTGCGCTCCGAAAGCAGCATCGTCGATACCTGGAACATCAACCATGCCGGCGGATCGATCGAGACGCTGAGACCCAAGTCGACCTCGGTCGGTCGCTGAGCACTCGATCACCTGCGACCGACCACCTCAACGGCCGGTCGCGCCGTCCTTCGAGTCCGAGGCGAGCCAGGAGAGAACCTCGCTCGTCTCGGGTATCGAGCCGATCGCTTCTCGGTAGATGCGCGCCGCCTCGACCCGGTCCCCCGCGGCAACCAAGTCGCCCGCCCGATCGCGCTCGTCCGAAGGCCGCCCAAACCCCGTCTCGGAAAGCCCTTCCAGACGATCGGCGGCTGCGCGATCGCGACCCATTTGACGCTCCCATTCCGCCCACAGGCGCTCGAGCGTCGCTCGTTCGAGGGGCGAGCGAGCAGAGTGGCTCGCCGATTCCAAACGCTGCCGGGCCTGGCTCCGCAGCTGGCCCGCGTCTCCCGGCTCGGTCGAGGTCGACGACGTGGTCTCGAGCCAAGCGGCGATGAGATAGACATCGCGTCGGAGGCCATTGCGCCGGACTTCGCTGGGCACGGTTTCCAGAGCTCGTATCGCGCGTCTCGGCTCGTCGATCTGGAGCATCAATGCTCCGCGGTCGAGTTGAAACGACCGCCATCCGAGCCAGCCGCCCAACCCGATCACGACGGCACCCGCGAAGGCGACGATCCGCGAGATGCGTTGCAATCGCTGCTCGAACCGGATCACCTCGGCCGGATCGGATTCGAGCTTCCTGACGAACTCGATCCTTCGCTCGATACTGAAGTAGCGCCAGGATCTGTGTCGACGAGCATGGGTCCCGACGCCGGCGATCCGGTCGAGTGCGGCTGCAAACGCTTCGGGATCACCGACGTGGCGTGCACCGTAGACATCCGCTTCTTGTTCGAACCGTCGACTGAACCAGCCGAAGACGAACCTCCAGTAGACCAGGAATACGAGCAGCCACACGCCGCCGATCCCCGCCTCACCCCATTGCACCTCGAACCACTCAGCGGTGCCGCTGAGCTCGAGGGCCACGTCGGCTCCCAGTAAGAAGGTCATGGTGATGAACAAGTATCGGAGCACGTGTCGACGTGCGACGTGACCCGCCTCGTGCCCGAGCACGGCCAGCAGCTCGGTCGGGTTCAGACGGGCGAGCAACGCGTCGGTGAACATCACATACCGCGTTCGGGCCCAGAAGCCGATGACCGCTGCATTGGGCATTCGACCGCCGGTGTCCCAGAGCAGGAAATCCCGAAACCGAATGTCGAGACGTCGACCGAACGCGACGAGCAAGTCACGGAGTGGGCTGGAGGGCAAGGTCACTGCGCCGATGGCCCAGCGGACAAGGAACGGCATGATGGCGATCATCACAAAGACGATGAGAGCGTTGATCGCCCACCAGACTGCCCCGATCGACTCCAACCAGGGTCTCCAGGTCTCGTTGTCGGCGATCGCTTCCAGTACCGCGTCATAGAGCGCCAAGGGGATCAGCAAGAGGAGCAAGATTCGAGCTCGTTCCATGATCAGGCGTCTCGCAGGGCGGGGATCTCCGATGAAGCGCATGAGAGGAGCCTCGAAGACCCACTGTTGACCTCGCAAGACGAGATAGGGCGCTAAGGCAAGGAACCCGGTCCACCAGTGTCCTTCGCCGACGAGCTCCTCGATCGCGAGCGGCCAGTCGAAGCCGTAGACGATTCCCAGGAAGAAGAGCACGGAGTGCTGACGATAGAGAATCACCCAGGCTCGCCAGCGAGTGAAGGAGAGCTTCGGGCTGAGCAAGCCGTGGATCCAAGCACCGGCCACCGAAGACAGCGGCAAGAGCGCCAGGACAAGCGCACAGACGGCAAGGCCATCCACGACCGGTGGCGGCTCGGCCACCAGAGGATGCAGGGCGACCGCCAACAAGGCCACCACCGCAGCGATCAGCTCACTCGCCAAGGGCCATCCCTTCGGTCAGGATTCCTTCGAAGACCTGCTCGGCGGGTCCCGTCAACCGGACATGGTCATCCTCGGACCACTCGACTTGGAGATGTCCGCCGCGCAGCTCGATGTCGACCGACCGGTCGCACCAATCGAGGCGAGCCGCCACGACGGCGACTGCGGCGGCGCCCGTTCCGCACGCGAGAGTCTCACCGACGCCGCGCTCCCAAGTTCGTTGACGGATCGAGCGCCGATCAATCGTCGTCACGAACTCGACGTTGGTTCCTCGTGGAAACGTTGGGTGCCGCTCGAGTGCTGGCCCCACGCGCTCGATGGGCACGGCATCGACGTCCTGGACGCGGACGACTGCATGCGGGTTACCAAACGAGACCGCGCTGACGGTCCAGGGTGTGCCATCGATCGAGAGCTCCTCCTCAAGCGCCTCACTGTCCGGCGGCCCGTCGATGGGTACCTCGGCGCGTGACCACCGCGGTACTCCCAGGTCGATGCGCGCAGCGATCACGAGTCCTCCCTCGCCTCGAAAAGCCTCGACCGCGAGCACGCCCGCGTCGGTCTCGACCCGCACCGACTCCCGACGAGGGTCTGATTCTCGGTCCAGGGCGAACTTGACCAGGCAGCGCAAGCCGTTTCCGCACATCTCTGGCCGACTGCCGTCGGCGTTGTATATGAGCATACGATAATCTGCACATTGTGAGTTCATGAGTACAAGCAGGCCGTCAGCTCCGATCCCCCGACGCCGATCACAGAGTCGTCGCGCCAGGGTCGGCAGGTCCTGGCCGGCACAGAGCGCTCCGTCGAGGCAGATGTAGTCATTCGCCGCGCCATGCAGCTTGCTGAACCGGAGCTCCCTCGGAGGGCTCATTCGACGCCTCGAATCCCACGACCCAACAGCCGTGGATAGCGTTCCAGTAGCGGTTCGGGGGCTCGCACGTCGGGTTGACCCAGGTCCACACGAAGCTCGAGGGCGTTGACGAATGCCTGGCCCTGAAAGTGATTGTTCGCGATCACATATACGCGATTCGTCTCGCCCCGCAGCTTCTCGATGCGCTCCACCCATTCCTCCAACTCGTCGTCGCCATACAAGTAGTCATATCGTTCATCTCGCCCCGCATCGGCTCGGAACCATGCTCCGCTGTTCCGACCGTGAAGTCGCACGTAGCCGAGCCCATTCGTCGCAACCGCCGTCGGCGGCACGCTGCTACGAGATGATGGTTGATCGATGTTGCAGTATGCGATGTCGCGCCGAGACAAGAACTCGAAGACGTCGTCTCGATACCACGAGCGGTGACGCACCTCCACGACGAGCGGAACATCGTCGAAGATCTGGCGAAGGCGAGCCAGGTGGCGGGCATGGTCATGGCTCGCGTGAAACGACCAAGGGAACTGGGCGAGCAAGGCGCCACAACGACCCGATTCCACCAGGGGTGCGATCCCGTCCCGAAAAGCCCGAACCTCCGAGTCCTCCCAGGTGTCGAGCGGCTGATGCGTGAAGCCCTGCCAGACCTTGACCAGAAACTCCAGCTCTCGGTGCTCCTCGGTCCTCTGGAGCCATCCTTCGGCCAGACGGCGTTGAGGAATTCGATAGAACGTGACGTTGACCTCGAGGCAATCGACGAAGCGAGCTACGTGCTCGAGCCAAGCGTTCGGAGCCAGCTTCTGCGGGTAGACAATGCCCTTCCAATCCGAGTAGCTCCAACCAGCCGTCCCGACCCGCACAGCTCCGGGAGCGCTCACGATGAGCTGGCCTGCCTGGGTGCGACCGAGGTCGTCTTTCCGTGGGGCGAAGCGACGGATTCTTCGGCACGCTCGGTGGCTCGCCGCATGCGCTCCTCGAGCTGTCCGCGTCGCAAGTCTCTTTGGGCCTCGCCCATGTCCGAGGAGCAGTCGATCGGCTCTCCGAAAGCGATGCAAACGCGAGCGAACGGCTTCGGAATACAGAAGGCATCCCAACTCTTGAGGCGCCACGCGGGAGCAGCAGCCAGGCCTACAGGGAGGATCGTCCGTCCAGTCACCTCCCCGAGTGCCACAACTCCCGGCTGGGCCTGATGGCGGGGGCCCTTCGGTCCATCGGGGGTGATCGCCAGGTCATGCTCCGCGAGGCGTGCCATCCGACGAAGTGCACCGGGTCCCCCGCGTGTCGTCGAGCCGCGCTCGGTAGTGAATCCCAATCGAAGGATCACCTGGGCAATCAGCTCCCCATCTCCGTGACGGCTGATCAAGACGCAAGTTGCCGAGCCGCGCCGAGCAAAGGCCGGGATCAGCATGCCGTCATGCCAGAAGCTGTAGATCAACGGATCTCCGCGACGGTGGAGACTCGCTTCATGGTGCGAATCCAGCTCCCGAATCCGCCAGGTCCGCCCGAGCAACCTGATCAAGATCGAACCCAGCCGGCCGATGACTCGGTACTTCCAACGCGTTCGATCAGCCGTTGTCACCGTGTGGGTCCTCGAGTCCTCTGGTTTCTCGCCTCTCGGCATCCCAGAGATCGCGTAGCCGTTGACGTCGGCGAGCTTGCCGCACGAGTGCGAACAAGACGAGGGGCGAGAGTAGGAGCAGTATAACGAAGAAGAAGTTCTCGCGGAGAAAGCGCAAGAGAAGCGTGGAGTCGTTCCGAACTCTCTCTTGCCATGACGATTCCAGCTCGATTCGGGATCGACCGGTCGTCTCGACCAACGCCTGCTCGAAGGATCCGCCAGCGGCGACGCGTCGAAGGACCCTCGGCACAAAGGGGAGTGGCGAAACTTCAGTAAGATACCGCACGAAGCTCAGACTCTGTTGATAGGCGAGAGCCGCGCCTCCCGAGTCACGGGGGAAACTCTCTTGGAGATCGCGGAACGGCAGCAGCTGATCGAACCGCGAGGCCACGTAGAGATCCATGACGTCGCCGTAGTAGGCCTCCTCGGTGCACCATTGGGCGACTCCCTCATGAAACCATCGTGGAAGGCGGCGATAGGCCTCAGGTCCGACACCCCCAAGGGCGAGGTGGACCAACTCGTGATCTACCACGCGCCTCAGGAGGCTGAGGTCGTAGGCTAGGTTCGGATCATGGCGAATCCCCAGCCAATCCTCGAAGGGAAGGGCAACGCCGACCGCCCACTCGTCGATCCCCAGCCCGGTTCGAAGACTCACGGCATCGTTCAGCTCCGAGCTGCTCGATACGACCTGAAGAACGAGGTGGACCGATCGCGCCGGGAGCCCCAGTCGGGTGTGGATTCGCACCCACGAACTCGGGACTCCGGCAGCTAGACGATGAGCCAGGTCCTTCAAAGGCGGTGACGTGCGGACGTCGAGAGTTGTCTCCTGCCAGGCCTGGGCGTGCGCCGCCAAGGCGATCAGGACGCAACCGAGCCAGAGCGCTCGATTCAGGCGGCGCCCCGGTCTCGAAGAGCGAGTTGGATCAACACGATTCC
Source organism: Planctomycetota bacterium (assembly GCA_029260795.1). Taxonomy (GTDB): domain Bacteria; phylum Planctomycetota; class OFTM77; order OFTM77; family OFTM77; genus OFTM77. The sequence continues at coordinate 44,579 of JAJDCO010000134.1, forward strand.
GAAAACCGCCGGAAGGGCTCGCCAGAGCTCCTGCAACATGAGAATCGCGCTGATCACGAGGCTCGCGAGGCCGATCCACAGAAACACCCTCTGCTGCAGCGTTCCCTGAGTCAGAAGGCGTCCGATCCGCCGAATGCGAGCCTTCATCTCGTCCCAGTGAGTCTGCCAACCGATGCGTGCGCTCATGATCGCCCCCCGAACCGCTCGATCGAAATCAGGTGCCGCCCAGGTTGATTGTGCCCGGCGGAAGGCGATCATGCAACGCGAGGCGTTGGCTCAATCGACGGTGATGTCATCGCCTTGGCCACTCTCGTCCAACCCGTTCGGCCCCAGCGAGTAGAGCAGGAAGTCGCCACCGCTCCGACGATAGAGATACCTCCGCCCCCACGGATCGTTTGGGAGCGTCTTTCCCGCATAGACTCCGTCGGGATACGTCTCGCTGGGAGCAAGAAGATCGGACAACTGAGATGGGAGGCGACCTTCGTTGTCGATCTTGTAGAAGGTGATCGCGATCGCGAGCTGCTCGAGGTCGTTCTTTGCCTTCGCCGCCTCCCCTTGGCGCCGAGGAGCAGGCGCGGATCGTCCAGTGAACGCATCGGGTCGCTCTGCCGAGCTCACCCAGAGAAGCGAGCCCAGCCCGAACAGGCCTCCGAGCGCTCCATAAACCTCGGGTCCGAGTGGTGAGTAGGCGTAGGAGTAGACCCAATCGCCTTCGACCACGCTGAAGCTGAGGCTTCCGAACAGGTGCTTGGTGAAGGCATCGGACGTCGGGAGCAGGGCCAAGTCCAACGGGAGCGGAAGCTCATCGGCGACACCGGGCATCGTCAGAACCTGGGCAATCAGCTGATGTCCGGACTCCAGGGCTACGGCGGTGTCCGTGTACTGGACGGCGATGGCGTTCTCGGGAATCGGGCGATTCGCCAAGGCGCGCTTGAAGTCCGGGCGGTCGAGAATGCTGGTAGTGGAGCCGGAGAACCGGCGGAGAGCAGACTTCAGATCTTGGATGTCGAGGGCACCGATCAGCAGGCCGTTCTCGTAGGCAAAGGCCGGCTGAAGGGGCAACGGGATGCCGTTGAAGCTGATGGCGTGGAGGCTCCGACCTTGGTAGGGCACTTCACGAACACTGACCTGTCCCTCAGCGAGGGCCAGCATCTTCGTCAAGGCTTCATGGAAGCGGCTCGAGTCCCGCATCCCGATCATGAAGACCATACTGGGGAAAGGAATCGGACCCCGCGGCGGCGAGTCGTAGAAGATCATCTCTCCGCCCAGCTGAGCGAGGAGATCCTCTTGAATGTCGACGACATACTTCTCTTGAAGGACGGAGAGATACTCCTGCATCATGCGATGCCACTCAGGATCGATGGCCTGCACGACATCTTGCGCCGCCGGCAACAGATGCCTCATGTCGATACGTGACAGCGTGAATGCTGTCGCTTCCTTGGGAATGAGGCTGAGCCTCGCCAGGGAGACCGGCTCAAATGCCGAGAGTCGCATCAGCCCATGCGGTGAGCTGGGCATCCGGACGAAAGAAGTCATCTCGGTGGCAGTTCCGCGATAGGAGGACTTCGTCGCCATTCCGCCGATCCCCGAGACCCCAAGCGCATCCATGACCGCCGGAACCCGGCTGGCGTACTCGCCGAGTCCTCCCTCGCGGAGCCCGAACTCGATCAGCGTTCCACCGAGCTGGATCATCTTGCCGATTGCAACGTAGCTTCGGATCTCGTCGCCGTCAGCGGAGACCCGATCCATCGACTGGCGGTAGTCGGGGTTGTCGGCCAAACTCCCGGCCCCAGTGCTCGAACCGGTGATGACCCTCTCGATCAGATTGCGGCTCGTTGTCCACACGAATCGGTTCGGCGTGGGTCGAGTCCAGTAGAGACCCCCTTCGGCTTCCGTGCCGAAGAATTGGACAGACGCTCCTTCGAACTCGATTCTCCGATGCTCGACATCACGCTCCGAGGCCTTGGCACTCGAGATGGCTGCCTCGAGAAGCCCCTCCAGGTCGTCCTGCCCCTTCTTGACCTCGAGCTCCAAAATGAAGCCGATGTCGTCGACGCGGGAAGGGGGTAGCTGCAGGTGAGTGAGAGCGAAGCTGGCGCGAATCAACTCGATGTTCTTCAAGCGTGCGAAGTCGAAGCCCATTCCGCGCGCCGCGTCGAGCTCCATCCGGCTCCAGACCTCGAGGAGCGGCGCTATGAAGCTCTGTACCTCCTCCTCGGCCAGAATCTTGGCGAGTGACGTCTGATCGAACTCCCGAACGCTTGTCGCGACATCGGGTAAGGTCACATAGACGAGAGTGTCCGCTGGCAGGTGCCGAGCCAGGTCCGGTGCCTTCTCAGGTTCCTGTGCTCCCGCCGATCCGGCCAAGCAAGCAAACAGGATGATTCTCAAGCCGAGCGCTCTGGAGCGCATGCGATCCTCCGCGGTGTTGTGACGTCCATCCGGCAACCGGCCGGTTTCCTCGAATCTCTCAGAGTACACTCGGCACTCTTTGAGCTTTCGAGAGTGCTGGCCCTTGCTCCATCGTCCGGCCCTGCCCCGGGGACCGAAGTCTCGACCAATCCGGACGACTACTTCTTCAGGTGCTCTCGGAGTCGACCTTCGAGTGCGCTCGGGTCTCCGAGCAGGCGCTGGAATGTCGTCGCGTCTACGTCACCTGAGGCGACCGACTTTCGATACTCCACGAACGCCTGCCGATCGCCTGCATGGTCGGTTTCCAACAAGTAATGAACGAGGTAGCCTCCGGTCAAGAAGTAGGCGTCCGCTTGCTGTTGGTCGGGACCCACGTAGAACTCGGTCATCAGGTCGCTGATCGCCACCGGCCGAGGGAGCTCTTGGAGCCGGGTCCGGTGGACCGAAATCTCGAGCGGGGACCGATACCGCTCGAGGTAGGCGGCAAAACACTGCTGAAACCAGAAGGGGGCTCGGCCACGCGAGATCCGGTCGGTGTACAGCTCACCGACCAGGTGGTGGATCCAGTTGATCGTGTGCCGGGCTTTCCCTTGAGAGACGTAGTAGTAGGTCACGCCTCGCTTCTGGTTCCAGCCGACGGGACCCTGGCGCGGATTGAGTACGTTCTCGGGCTGATCGACGAGGAAGCAACCAAGTCCCGACGACTTGACGCCGCCTCCGTACTGCTCAGCGTATCCCTGGTAGGCAGCTAGGTCTCCGACGACATAGATCCCGATGGGATCCGACCCCAGCGGACGATCGTACAGGCGCTGCGCCATCTTCACGGCATCGGAGAGCTCATAGGCGAGGTCGCTGGCTTCCTTGTGAGGTCGATCCGTCCTCAAGACGAACCAGCCGTTCGGCTCGGGGAGCTCCCAGGCTGTGTCCCAACGAGTTCGAATGCGGTCGGCTTCTTCAGCGGTCATCCACCGACCTTCGACCTGGAACATCCCCTTCTCGAGGTAGGGCACATCGTCCTTGCCGACCCACCGTCCTTCGAAGCGCACCAGGCCCTTGGCGAGCATTCGTTTCTCTTCTTCGCGGCGGTCCTTCTCTTCCGAAGTGACCCACTCGTCCCCGTCTTTCACGAGGCCCTTCTCGAGTGCTTCTTTCTCCTCCGGCGTGACCCAACGGCCTCCGAACTTGACCTTGCCGCTCGACCGCTTCGCCTTGTTGTCGACCTCGCGCTCCAAGCGTCGCTTCTCGGCCCTCGTGACCCACTTTCCACGATGCTGGACGTGACCGAGCTCCTCATGAGCTTCCGTGTTTCCAGCCTCGAGCTTGACGACTTCTTCCCAGAGCGATTTCGCTTCCTTTCGGAGACGGTTCTTCATCGCGAATCGCGCGAGCTCCACGCGTCCTGAGACGTCGTCCTTCTGAAGGGCCTCCAGGCGCTCCAAGAACTCGGCTCTCGGGCTCGATTTCTTCTCGATTCGCGCGATGTCGCTTCGAGCGATCTTCTGTTCGCCGAAGCTGAGCTTTAGCACGATGTGACTCGTCGTCTCGTCGATGATCTCCCCCTCGAGCTTTCGGCCGTCCTTGAGGTGGATAACATCCGCTCGGGTCGCTCCGCAGAAGAGCAGAATCAAGAGAATGAAGGTCAGTGTGCGCATGAGATTGCCGACTCCTGGCGCTGAAAAGCTCGGAAGAGACCGAGATCGAAGGGGGGAAACCTCGTCTCGATACGATTCGCTTGTATCCAAGTTTCAATCACTGCATTGCTGAAGGAGCGCTTCGTACGCTCGCTTGATCTCGATGAACTGCCGCTGTGCCTGCTGCTGCTGGGATGGACCTCGACGAGCGAAGTAGTCTGGATGCGTCTGCTTGGAGAGCCTGCGAAAAGCTGACACCAGTTCGGATCGGCGGGCGGGCGGACGCAGACCCAAGAGGTCGAGTTGGCGCCTCCATGGCAGCCACCGTCGAAGGTTGGCCGTATCCGAAGAGGAGGGCCCTCTCGGAGAAGTCGCATTCCGGGAAGCTGGCTGCGAGGCATTCCACCGAAACACTCGTCGCTTGAACCAGACGGGTCGCCAGGCTCCAAAACGACGAACGGCTCGCCCAGTCCGATCGACCTCGAATCGCTGGCCACAGCTCAGGCAGATCGCCGAGTAGTACGGGCCGCCTTGCTGGGCGGATCGCGCATGCAAGAGCGTGGCGGCATCGCCCGCTTGACCGAAGTCTGCATGGCAGCTGGGGCACTCTTGGCTGGCGTGCGGCATCCGACGTCGTTCTGAAATCGACGAAAAGGCCCTTCCCATCAAAACGTCGGAACGTACAATAATCGTCCATTTTATGTCAAGCCATTAAGCAGGTTACGGTGACTGGGCTCGCGAGAGCACTCGCACCCGAGACCCGCCCGCCTGACGTCTCGAACCCAGGGAGGGGACCATGAAGACGGGCACTGTATTGGGACTGTTGCTGACTCTGCCGATGATGATGGGAGCCTGCGAAAGCATGCCGCCTGTCGGTGGTGAGCCGACCGACAGCGTCGCCCCCGAGATCCGGCCGCTTCCTTTGGAAGATGTGCCTGAGCCTCGTGGCTTCTCGCGGTACCGCTCTGAGAACAACAATTTCTCCTTCGTGGAAGGATCGTACCGGAAGGCGGAGCTCCATTATCGAGGTGGTGCGCCCAGCGCAGAGGTCGCCGACTTCTACGAAGGCCAGATGCCGATTCACGGTTGGGTTCGAATCGATCGAGAGCAGGTCAAAGGACGACGCGTCCTGGTCTACGAAAAGTCGGTTTCGAATGCGCGCTATCGAACTCGCCTTTCCATTGTCGAGAAGACCGGTTGGACCGATCTCGAGATCCGACTCGATACGATCGATAAGCCGTCGGGGGCTTCGATCGGCGACGAGCAAGAGAACTAAACAATTTCAAGAAAAGACTTTAAGTCAATGAACAAGCAAAAGGATCCCCAGCGACCGGATCCGCAGGCTCCCGAGAGCCACGAACCGGCGAGTGACCTGCCGTCCTGGGCCGTCTGGCTCCAGGAGAACCGCAAACTCGCGATAGGGGCTCTTGTCGTCATCGCGGCCCTCGTCCTCGGATACAGCTACTTTCAATCCGAGGACAACCGTGCCTTGGATGATTACTGGTCCAAGGTGGCCGCTGCGTCGCGCCAACAAGGTGACCAGATCGATCGCGACGATCCAGAGGCACTTCCCGATCCCGCAATCCTGCGGCAGGCCCTCGAGACGACCGAGGCCGGAGGAGCGACGGCCTGGGGATTCATGATGCTGGCCAAGCAGTACATCGCCCATAAGGACTGGCCGGCGGCAAAAGAGACGCTGATCCGAATCCGTGACAGCTTTCCCCAGCACTGGCTCAACCGAGTCACGGATGGACTGTCACCCGCGAACGAGTCGCCAGTTGGAAGCATCATCCAGCGCTATCTCGATCAGATCGAGACCCAAATGACCTGGTCAGAATCTGACCAGATCGTCCGGAAGAACCCGGCCCCGGATCAGCCGATCCGCGCGATCCTCGAGACGACGTCGGGTGAGATCGAGCTCGCCTTTCACACGGGAGCCGCGCCGAAGCACGTTTCGAACTTCATCCGACTCGCTCTCTCTGGATTCTACGACGGTTTGACCTTCCATCGGGTACAGGGTCCTCCAGCAGGCTCCATCCGCACTGGCGACCCATCGACCGCCGAAGGAGCTGAGATCCCCGAGGATCGAACGGCGCCCGTCATCACTTGGGAGGCGAGCCGCTTGTACCAGTTTGCCGGTGCCGTCACTCAAGTCCGCCCGTCCACCTTCACTTCGACGGGCGACGAACGGGCAAATCAATCCAGTGAGATGTTCGACATTCTCCTGAATGACTCCCACGGCGATGCCAACCTCCGGACCGTCTTTGCGACCGTCGAAGCGGGTCTCGATGTGATGCGCACAATTGCCACCGCGGACAAGGATCCTCAGGATCCCACTGTTCTTGCCGAACCCGTTCGGATCACGAGGATCCGTTTTACCGGCGGCGATGCCAAGACCTTGTTGACTTCCGAAGACCTTGCCGCCATGGACAAGTAATCGAAACCTCCTCGGCAAGCCCAGGCTAGAAAAGCTCCAGCGACTGAAGCATCATGAGTGGAGCCTCGAACGACACGGGTCGTTTGAGGCTCCTTTTGCGTTTCAGCTTCTGGGGAGCGATGAAGATGGCGGACAAGAAGCTCGGTCGAGGTTTGAACTTTCTGATCTCCAACCCACTCGAGCAGCAGGGTGAGGAGATCGTCCAGATCGAGCTCGATCAGATCCGCCCCAATCCTTTCCAGCCTCGTCAGGTGTTCGACGCCGGGGCTCTCGAGGATCTGATGAACTCGATCCGCGAGCACGGAATCCTCCAGCCGATCCTCGTGAGGCGCAGTCCAGGAGGAGACTTCGAGATCATCGCTGGAGAGCGGCGTTTTCGGGCCTGCCAAGGCCTTGGCCGCGCAGCGGTGCCGGCCATCGTCCAGGACTTCTCGGACGACCAGATGCTCGAGATCGCGCTGGTCGAGAACGTTCAGCGAGAAGACTTGAGCCCGATCGAGAAGGCGTACGCATATCGACAGATGATCGACACCTTGGGTGTGACTCAGGAACAGGCTGCTGAGCGAGTCGGCAAGAAGCGTTCGAGCGTCGCGAACTACATTCGACTTTTGGATCTTCCTTCCGAGATTCAAGACAGCCTCGCGTCTCGCGAGCTGACGATGGGGCACGCCCGGGCACTCCTGAGCGTGAAGGATCAAGCTGAACAGAAGCAGCTGTTTGATCAGATTCGAAGCGACGGCCTCTCGGTTCGGGATGTCGAGCAGATCAGCTCCAGCACGGAGCAGCGTCGGGCAGTCACGGGTGATGGCAGCCGCTCCGTCTCCAGCCGGGAAAAGATTCAGCAAGCGCATCTCAAGGAGATCACGGCTTACCTCCGTGAGCGCTTCGGGACCAAGGTCCAGATCCAAACGGGACCAGGTCAGCGAGGTCGGATCGTCCTCGAATTCTATTCCATCGACGACTTCGAGCGCCTCTACGACCTTCTGAAGTAGAGGAGATCGATATGGGCTCCCACCGTGCCCACGTTTGGTACTCCGGCCGAGTTCAAGGAGTCGGATTCCGCTGGCGAACGCACGAGATTATCCTGCCTTCCGGGCTAACAGGATTCGTTCGCAACTTACCAGACGGGCAGGTCGAGCTCGTTCTCGATGGTTCGCAGGACGAGATCCGGGCCATGCTCGACCGCCTCGAGCTCGACCTCGAGAGCTTCATTCACGGGCGACGGATTGAGTGGACCGAGGCGAAGCCTCGTCATTCGTCCTTCGTGATCCGGCGCTGAGTCGTGTGGCGGCGCTTCGCCACGCTCTCTTCGATCCATCTTCGAGGCGATCTCCGACAGGTCGTCGGCCCAGTCTTCGTCGCCGCATTCCTCTGCTTGACGCTCATCTGTCCGCCTCTCGTGCTGTTTGAGTTCGGGCGAGCTGGCGACCTGAGATTCGAGGGGGTCCTGTCGACCTTATGGCTGGCGTCCCTAGTTCTACCGATCCTCCTCGACCGACGAGAGATTATCACTCCCGAGGCGTGGCATGTTCTCCTGAGCCGCGAACGATCTGGCTGGCTCTTGGCGCTCTCCCGTTGGGCAAGCCTCGCCATTGCCAGCTTCCTTTTCCTCGCCCCTCTCCTCGTGACGGCGTTGGTACTGCTGCCAGCAATAGAAGAGCGGGGCGAGTCCGCGGCGACTTGGAGAGCAATCGACCTGGTTGGGGTCTGGGCACTGCACACCATCCTGGCAACCGCAATCTCGGTTGCAGTCTCGAACGCGAAGTCGGGACCGGCGCTCTATGCGGCGATTGTCGTGTTCTCCTACCTTCAACCTGCACTAGGGCACGAAGGTCTTTGGTCGTTGATGCCGGACTTCGCGAAGCTCTCCCCCCTGACAGAGGGCAGCGACAGCTCAGGACTGAATGGGGGGCTCATCACCAGTCGCGTGCTGCTCTGGTGCCTCCTGGCGATCTCCGTTCGAAGTGCTTCACTCAGACCGAGGCGCGCGGAGTGAGTGAATGTTCCACGTGGAACACGGACTCCGCGACGAGACTCCGGGGCTCGAAGTTCAACCGGAAAAGTTCCACGTGGAACACGGGCGATCAGCCGAGATAACCGAGCTGGTCTGGGAGTGGATCCTCCCCTTCACCGAGATCGGCATCGAACAGAGCGCGAAGATCGCCGAGGGGCTTTTCGTCACCGCGAAAACGGATGATCCGGGCGTCTGCGTGATTGCCCATCAGCATCATCACCTGGAGGATCGAGTTCGCCTCGCACGACTCCCCATCGATCTCCATCTCGACCGGTGAACCGTAGTGATTGACGATCGCGACGATTCGATGTGCCGGACGCACGTGAACCCAGAGCCCGGTTGGCACCTTGAGGTCATAGCGCACGTCCTTCGTGAACTGCGGGATGATCCTCTCGGCCACCTCTCGCCCTCGTCTCGAGTACTCTGTAGCGAACACCAAGACCAAGTTGTGGATCCGTTCCAGAATCTGTGCCTCGGTCACGATCTTGGCGAGTCGATCCTGATTCGCGGTCCCCCGAATGTCGCTTTCATGACGCTCGTGGAAGTGGACGAGGTTCGTGCCGGCCTCGAGGAGGTGAAGAACGATCGACGCGTGTCCTCGCAGCTCTCGTAGGTCTGGGCAGTCCTTCTCGAGGCCAGTGCCTCGGATGTAGGTATCATACTTCGCTTGGAGTCCGTGAATGATGGCCTCGAGCCTCCGGGCTGTCTCCTCGTCGTATCGCTCGCGGACCGTCTTTCGAATCGCGCCCTCGTCGTCCAAGGGTGTCGATACCCTCACCTTCGAAATCTCCTCCTGTCCGAATCGGAACCTAGAGGCCACCTCGATGATTCGTTGCTCTTCATTATCGACCTCGTCGAGCTCGTCGAGGTTCTGCGGAAGGACGATCTTGCCTGGATTCGTTCCCGGAATGGCCTTCGTCAGGTCTTTGGCCTCTCCGGAGCAGCCCAGGCGGGTGGTCTCGACAGCGCACGCCGACAGAATCGACTCCAAGGCGCCTTGGAGATAGCTGCGCGTTCGATCGAGCTCACGGCGGAGGTCATCGTGGCTCGCATCCGAGCTGTCGCGGAGGTAGCCCGAGAATCTCGACTCGAGATGCTCGAGAGAAAAGAGGCCCTTCGAGACCCATCGCACCGATGCGACGAGCTTTCCGAGAAACGAGTAGGTCCGGTTCGACCGTGCTCCAAACTCATCGAGGAAGCTCTCGACCTCATGGGCTCGCTCACTCAAGAAGTTCAAAAACTGCCGGAATCGCTCGCTACCTTTCATCTCACCGTAAAGACGGGCTGCCGCGCTGAGCTCCGACATCGAAGGCTTCAAGATGCCGACAAACTCCTCCTCCGAGATGATCCGTCGAAGTGAGTCTTCCATCGAACACCCCCTAAAGCCCGAGCAACATTACTAGTTACGGATTATTCCCTCGCAAACCTATCAGAACGGGCTCCGCAAAGTCAAGCAGACGGGCCCCCACGGAAGACGACCGAGAGCTCGGCCTTCTCGGCAGAGGCCGGCCCCTCTAGAATGCGGTCCCTAACCCCCGCCGTCCGTGCATGCCGCGATGGAGGACTTCTGGAAGCCATGCTCTCCGACCGTGTCGATACTTGGACTCTGGGCCTCCGTCTCGGCGAGGCCCTGTGCGTCATGCTCTCGGCCGCGATCGCCTACGGCATTCGCTTTCACATCGGATGGTTTCCAACCCCGAAGGGAATCCCACCTTTCTCGTGGTATGCCGTCGGCTCGGTGGTCGCCATCGGATACCAACAAGCCCTCTTTCAGAGTCGACGTTGGTACGCGCCCCGCAGCTTGAGGCGCCCACCACCTTGGTGGACATGGCTCTTCGCGTCGGGTGCCCTCGGCCTTCTGTTCGCCGCGAGCACTTTCTTTCTACGCGCTTTCGAATTCTCGCGCGGCTTCCTCCTGCTGTGGATCTGCGTTCTCGGGGCGATCCTCTTATCCCTCCGATTGAGCGTTCAGAGAGCCTTTGGACGCGCCGCAAGAGAAGTCGAGCGAGTCTTGATGGTCGGCGATGCGTTGGCTTGTCGCCGACTCGAGCCACGGTTACGCCAGGTTTCGATTCAACCCTTCGAGGTAGTCGGGCGCGCCTCGGACTCGGACCAGACACCGTCCACTGCCCTCGGAAGCCTCGAGGACATTCCTGCTCTCGTAGCTTCTCACCAAGTGCAGCGAGTCGTCGTCGCGACCGCCGGCTTGACCGATCGAGCCACACGGCGCATCGTCCGATCTCTCGATGAGGAGCTCGTCGCCATCGACTTAGTGCTCGACCTCGACCGGCTGTCACCGGAGCCCTATCGTGTCGACATCGAAGATGGGATCGGCCGTATCGTTCTCCAGGGTCCGCCACTCTCGGGAGCCGCGTTGCTGACGAAGCGGGCCGTGGACCTGTTCGGGGCCAGCTTGGGCTTGCTGTTGTCTGCTCCGATCATGGCGATTGTCACCTTGGCGATTCGCCTCTCCTCTCCTGGACCGATTCTCTACCGTCAGGAGCGAATCAGTCTCGATGGACGCCGATTCCAAATCGTCAAGTTTCGAACGATGCGAGTCGATGCCGAACGGGATTCCGGGCCGGTCTTCGCAGAGTCCGTCGACCCTCGGGCCTATCCGCTGGGTCGATTCCTTCGCCGGTGGTCATTCGACGAGCTTCCACAGCTATGGAACGTCCTGCGAGGTGACATGAGCCTCGTCGGTCCGCGACCCGAGCGGCCGCATTTCGTCGAGAGCTTCCGAAGACGACTCCCTCGTTATGCGCAACGCCACTGGCTCCGCTCGGGACTCACGGGCTGGGCTCAAGTGAACGGTTTGCGAGGTCAAAGCTCGATTCGAAAACGCCTTCAGTACGACCTCTACTATCTTCGTCACTGGTCTCTGTGGTTCGACCTCCGGATCTTGCTCATGACCCTCACTCACGGCGTGCATGATCGAGAAAACGGACCTGAGTCTCGGCGTCATTTCGGTCGTTCTTGAGGCGATTCAAGTCGCTGGGCTCCTCTCGCCGATGCAGGGGAGTGTCTGCAGATTGAATGAAACGCCGGTGGGAGGGATCGCGACGCATGGCATCACGGAAACCGTTCCAAGAACGGGACCTGGAAACGTATCTCCGCGAGATCAACCGCATCGATCTCTTGACCGCCGACGAGGAGAAGTCTCTGGCGCGTCGAGTTCAGAAAGGTGACGAGGCTGCTCGGGAGCAGATGATCCAGGCCAACCTGCGCCTCGTCGTGAGCATCGCGAAGAGCTACGTCAATCGCGGGCTCCCTTTCTTGGATCTCATCGAGGAGGGCAACCTCGGTCTCCTCAAGTCCGTGGAGCGTTTCGATCCGGGCCGGGACAATCGTTTCAGCACCTACGCCACATGGTGGATCAAGCAGTCGATCCGCCGAGCCTTGATCAACACGGTCAAAACGGTGCGCATCCCGTCATACATGGTCGAGATCATCTCGAAGTGGAAAAGCACGGCACTCGACCTCCAGTACAAGCTCGGCCGGACCCCGACCGTCAACGAGGTCGCGAACGAGCTAAACATCCCGGCCGAGAATCTCGGAATCATCAAGCGAGCCATCCGAACTTCGGCCTCGACCAGTCAAGCAATCAGCCTCGACGTGATGAGGTCGATGTCCGACGTGATCGAAGATCACAAGAACAAGAAGCCCGATGAGGCCCTCTTCGATGCCTGGGAACTCCGCACGATCGAGCAGCTGCTCGATGCTATCGACGAGAGAGAAGCCAAGATCTTGCGCCTCCGCTATGGGCTCGATGGGAAGAAGCCCTGTACGCTCAAGGAGATTGGTGAGCAGATCAATCTCACCCGCGAGCGCGTCCGGCAGATCGAGAACGAAGCCCTGCGGAAGCTGAACGCAATCCTGAATCGCCAGGAAAAAGGCTACTAACCGCGCCGCCGACGCTCCCGAACTCTCCACAACTCTTTACGCATCGCTCGCGCAGCCTCGCGTGCTGCCGTCCGCCAGTCGGTACCGACTGGCGCGGAACGGTATGCGAATGCAATCGACCGGGATGCGCTGACCCACGCGCCCAGGCCCCGGTCATCGAGACCGGCCTCGACCGCTGCGATTCCGCCTCCCTGCGCTCCGTAGCCCGGCAATAGAAAGGGCACACTCGGGAGTCGGGAACGAAGAGCAGACAAGCTCTTCGGGAAGGTAGCTCCCACGACGGCACCAACTGAGCTGTAGCCGTGGGCTCCCAAGGACTCACGACCCCACTCGGCGACCAGGTCTCCCACGCGCTGGTAGAGGAGGGTGCCCTCCCGGTCGCACTCCAGCTCCTGCAGCTCTGCAGAGGACGGATTGCTCGTCCGTACCAGAATGAAGAGCCCGTGGGCCCGCTCTTGAGCCCGCGCCAGGAATGGCCGGATTCCGTCGCTGCCCAGGTAAGGATTGATCGTGAGTGCATCGAGCTCGATCCGCTTGAGCGGTTGCTCCGAGAACGTGCCGCCGCCGAGCCAGGCGGACGCGTAGGCCTCGGCAGTCGATCCGATGTCTCCTCGCTTGAGATCGCCAATCACGAGCAGGCCAAGTGAGCGGGCTCGGTGAACAACCTCCTCGAACACAGCGATGCCGGCCGATCCAAGAAGCTCGAAGAAGGCGATCTGGGGCTTGACGGCAACGACCTCGGGCTCGACGGCCTCGAGTATCTCAAAGCAAAAGCGGCGATAGGCTCGACAGGCCCGCTCGATAGCCGGAGCATCACTCGCCTCCTCGATCACGTCGGGCGGAAGCAGTGTCGGATGAGGATCCAAGCCGGCAATCACGATCGAGCGCTTGGCCACTTGCGCTTCGATCAGCTGGTCGACAAAGGGCATGGTGGAATCAGACATGGAGGAAATTCTCGAGAAGGTGCAGGCCTTCGGCGGTCAGGAACGACTCCGGATGAAACTGAACACCTTCCACGGGCCAGTTGAGGTGGCGCAAGCCCATGATCTCACCCTCCTCGGTTCGAGCCGATATCTCGAGAGGATCACCCAAGGATGCTTCATCAACTATGAGTGAATGATACCGCGTGGCTACAAAAGGGTTGGTGAGACCCCGAAACAGGCGTTGATCATCATGTCGAATCAACGACGTTTTTCCATGCATGAGGCGAGGAGCCCGCACCACCCGACCACCGAACGCTTCGGCGATACACTGATGGCCCAGGCAGACTCCCAGCACAGGAATTTTGCCCGCAAAATGCCGGATGGCCTCGAGGCTGATGCCGGCTTGAGCCGGTGTCCCGGGTCCGGGTGAGATCACGAGCCGAGCCGGTCGCTGAGAAGCGATCTGGGAGACGTCGATACGATCGTTGCGGTAGACCTCGATCGAGGCACCCAGCTGACCGAACGCCTGGACGAGGTTGTAGGTGAAGGAGTCGTAGTTATCGATCACGAGCAGCATGGTGATGCCTCGGAGGTTCGAAGTGAGGAGGCACGCTAATCCTTCGCTCGCCAGCGAGCAAGCGGCTTGCGCGCGACCCGGGTGGAACCTGCTCTCCGACGAAGCTCCGGCACCGACTTTTTCCACCGCCTAAGGATGGCTGAAAAAGGCCGATACGCCGGCCGAGAAGGCCTATCGATCGAATGTTGTTGACAGTCGCTGAGAGGGGCAATAACGTCGGCCCTTCGTGGTGGTTCTTGCTCACCTCACTTCCAGCCATCCCACACACGCCACATCTCCTCGAATCTTCCTCAGTGTCGAGTTCGGTCCCGACACCGAACTGAGGGACGGTCTGTCTTTATCGAGCATTGGGCTGTCTTGGGGGAACCCGATGATCGTGTCCGAAGAGAGCTTTTCGGAGTCGGAGAATCTCTGGGAGCAGATCCTCGCCGACATTCGTTCCAAGTTGAATCGACAGCGCTTCGAGACCTGGTTTCGAAGGCTTGAGCTCCTGGACTTCGGCGAGTCCGTCTTGCGCATCGGAGTTCCGAACGTGTTTCTTCGGAACTGGATCCAGGATCACTACTTGGAAACGCTCCGCGAGTCCGTGGCACAGGTGATCGGACGCCACCCTGAGATCGAGATCGTGGTCGTCGATTCACCGCTGCCAGAAGCTACCGAGACCGAACCAGCCCGTGAGTCTGCTGCTCCTCCGAGTGCCGCTCCGTTGGCGGCGCCAGCACCGAGACAGAGAAACCTTCCCCTGCCGCCGCCACCTTCCCGAGAAAGTGACCTGATCCTCAACGATCAGTACACTTTCGAAAACTTCGTCGTCGGTCCGGGTAATCGTCTGGCGCACGCGGCTGCCCTGGCCGTGAGTGAGTCGCCGGCGACCGTCTACAACCCACTGTTCATGCACGGCTCCGTCGGTCTCGGGAAGACTCATCTTCTGCAGGCGATCTGCCACACTTTGCTCGCACGGGACGCTCAAACACGGATCCTCTATCTCTCCTGCGAAGACTTCACCAATCATTTCATCTCGGCCGTCGAAAACGGTGACCTGGATACGTTTCGACAGCGATATCGCCACGGCGACATTCTGCTCGTCGATGACATCCACTTCTTGGCGAACAAAGAGAGAACGCAGGAAGAGTTCTTCCACACGTTCAACCGTCTCTACAACTCCAAGAAGCAGATCGTGCTCTCGAGCGACAGCCCTCCCAAGGAGATCCCAAGCCTCGAAGAGCGCTTGATCTCACGATTCAAGTGGGGAATGGTCGCCGAGATCGAGCCTCCGGACTTCGAGACGCGCGTCGCGATCATCAAAAAGAAGGCTCGCTTCCGGGGGCGTGATCTCCCGGACGAGGTGGCGCAGTTCCTCGCTGAAAACATCAGCGTCAACATTCGAGAGATCGAAGGCGCCGTGCTCAAGACGGTTGGCTACGCTTCCCTCAACAACAGCCCGATCACTCTCGCCGTCGCTCGGGAAGCCATGAAGGACGTCATCGCTCCCCTCCCGACCTTCGTCAACATGGACCGAATCATGAACGTGGTGGCCGAAGAGTACCAAGTCAAGATCTCGGACCTGCTCGCCCGCAAGCGCACGAAGCAAATCGCCTTCGCCCGTCAGGTCTGCATGTACCTTGCCCGACTTCTGACTGGTAACTCCTTTGAAGAAATCGGTGGTTACCTCGGCGGGAGAGACCACACGACGGTCCTCTACGCAAACGACAAGCTCCAGAAGCTCATCGAAGGCGACGATGTCTTACAGACTCAGATACAACGGTTGGTCGATCGTATCCGGAGCACGAAATGACAGCCCTGCAGCAGATCTCTGTGGACAACTTGTAGATTATTCTATCGGTTCGCGAGCACCAGTTGGACTTGCGACCGGTCAATCACTGACAGTATTACATAAAGTATTATATGGAAGCAATTTATACTTCTAAGTGTTCAGCAGACTGAGAAAGTACTTCGACCAAATCTGAAGCACGAAGATGTGGATAACCTGTGAGTCTAGTGTCGAGGGAATGTGGATCACTGTGGATTCCTCGCCAAGACCCACTCCATCCCTGGGGACAAGCGTTGAGAACAGAGCGAGTTCTCCCCGCTTACCCACCTACCATCCACACGGCCCGGTTCGGACAACAAGACCTTCTGTGTTTTCGCCTACCCTGACTTACAATCACTCGTCCTTTCGCGATCCACATTCTTCCTCACTCTCATGATGAAGAAGAAGGAAAGATATCTCTTAAGAACAGTCTTCTTCCCAACAGCCGCTAACCGGTCGACTCCACCGCTCGAGGTTCTGTCATGAAGATCACCTGCGCCCGAGGAGAACTCGCCGAAGGTCTGTCGCTCGCCGCCGGCATCGTCTCCCAGAAATCTCCGAAGAAGATCCTCAAGGACGTGAAGCTCATCGCTTCCTCGGATCAGAGATTGGAGCTCCAAGCGACCGATTTGGAGATCGCCATCCGGTACACGATTCATGCGGTCGATGTGGCGGTACCGGGAGAAATCGTGGTGCCAGCCAGCGAGCTGCAGGCGATCGTCCGTGAGATCGAGGATGGAACTATCGAGATCGAGAGTTCCGAGGAAACGGTCACGATTCGTTTCGGCGATGGTTACTTCGACCTGATGGGCGATCAAGTCGACGATTTCCCTTTGGTACCGACCTTCGATGAGAAGAACGTCGTCGAGCTGACCGCTCGCGAGTTTGCACGCATGGCCGAGCGGACGGTGTTTGCGACGGCGCGCGAAAAGACTCGGTACGCCATCAATGGAGTGCTGCTCTGGATGAGCTCCGAGCGCGTCCGCATGGTCGGAACGGATGGACGGCGGATGGCTCTGATCGAGAGCCCGGCCGAGACCGGTTTGGGTGAGCCGTGTTCAGCGATCGTCCCGACACGCGGTATCCAACAGATGCTGAAGCTGCTTCATGGAGATGAGCTGCTCATCCAGCTCAACATCGGCGAGTCGCAGCTCATGATTCGGACACCACGGGCCGAGATCGCGACGCGCTTGATCGAAGGAGACTTCGCTCCCTACGAGCGGGTGATCCCCGAGTCTTCAGAGCACCGAGTCGAGCTCGATCGCGAGCGCTTCTTGGCGAATGCTCGTCGCTCGGCCTTGTTGGCAACGCCGGAGTCTCGAACCGTTCGTCTCGAGTTTGCCAATGATCTCCTGACGTTCAAATCGTACAGCTCGGGCGTTGGCCAATCCGAGATCCGGATGGACGGAATCACTTACTCGGGACCTCCGATCGAGATCTCCTTCAACCCGGATTTCCTCGTCGAAGCGCTGCGCGTGGCGGAGAACGACGTCGTCAGTCTGGACTTCACGAGCGGGTCTCAAGCTGCGAAATTCAACCTTGGAGAGAGCTTTCTCTACGTCGTAATGCCAGTGACCGTCTGATCGGCCGAGTACGACATTTAAATCGCTGGTGCACATCGACTTGGAAGCGAAGAAAAGGCTGTTGAGTGGTCGGGGCCTCTGGTAGAATCGGCCCATGCGAGAACAGCAGCCCATCCGGCTCCGCGAGGTCCTCTCCGAGTGGCTACAGAAGTCACCGGTTACCCAACCGGAGCGTACCGCTGAGCTGACTCGAATCTTGAGAGAGACGGTTGGAGAGCCTCTGGGCTCGGGCCTCCGAGCGATCTCGGTCCGGCGCGGCGTTCTGCTGATCGAAGCGAACTCGTCGGCACGGCTGCACGAGGTGGCGGCCTTTCGTCGCGCATCGATCCTAGAGGCCTTTCGGGATCGGATGCCCGCATCGGGTGTGACGGATCTTCGGGTGAGACCCGGTCGCGTCGAGCGGTGACGAGGCGGTTCAGGTGTTGTCGGAGTGGGATTCGGGCGGAGTTCGAGGAAAGCTTCCGTCGGCACTAGTGGATTGGAAACGAAAGCAAAGGATCGGTTGAGGATGAGCGAAGGTCCATCGGAACAGCGCTATGACGCCACCTCGATCAAAGTACTCGAGGGTCTCGAGGCGGTTCGAAAGCGTCCTGCCATGTACATCGGCGACACCTCTGCAGGAGGTCTTCACCATCTCGTCTACGAGGTCGTTGACAACAGCATCGATGAGGCGCTCGCTGGCGAGTGTGGATGGATCAAAGTCGTGCTTCACGCCGATCAGTCCGTCACAGTCATCGATGATGGACGCGGAATCCCGGTCGACTTTCACGAGAGCGAAGGCAAGTCGGCTCTCGAAGTCATTCTCACGAAGCTGCATGCTGGCGGCAAGTTCGACAAGAAGAGCTACCAGGTCTCGGGAGGGCTTCACGGCGTAGGCGTTTCAGTCGTCAACGCGCTGACGGAACGGCTCGAGGTCGAGGTTTATCGCAATAACCTCGTCTATCGACAAACCTTCGCGCGCGGTGGTCCCACGAGCGAGCTCAAGGAGATGGGCGCGTCGGATCGCCGCGGGACCAAGGTGAGCTTCAAGCCGGATACCGAGATCTTCGAAGAAACGGACTTCTCGGCCGATGTCCTCGCCAAGCGCCTTCGAGAGCTCGCGTACCTGATGGGCTCGCGCGATCTTCGCATCGAGTTCGAGAGCGAGGTCGATGGCCGGCGAGATCTCTTTCACTACCCCGAAGGACTTCGAGCCTTCGTTGCCGACTTGAATGCGAACCGAGAGCCGGTGCATCCCGAGGTCATCCACTTCGAGAAAGAGGATGCCGGGCATGTGGTCGAGGTCGCGCTCCAGTACAACGACGGTTACCAGGAGAATCTCTTTTCCTTCGTCAACAACATCCACACGATCGAAGGCGGCACCCATCTCAGTGGCTTCAAGACCGCACTGACGCGCATCCTCAACGCATACGGGAAGAACCAGAACCTCTTTAAGGATGGTATCCCACCCCAGGGTGACGACTATCGCGAGGGTCTGACGGCCGTCATCAGCGTCAAGGTGCCCGACCCGCAGTTCGAGAGCCAGACGAAGATCAAGCTGGGTAATCGAGAGGTGCAGGGCATCGTCGAGTCGATCGTCGGAGAACAGCTCGGAACCTACCTCGAAGAGCATCCTCCGTCCGCGAAGGCAATCGTCAACAAGGCTATTACGGCTTCACGAGCCCGTGAGGCCGCGCGGCGCTCTCGAGACCTCGTTCGCCGAAAAGGCGCTCTCGCATCGGGAAATCTCCCAGGCAAGCTCGCGGATTGCCAGAGTCGCGATCGCGAGGAGACCGAGATTTACCTGGTCGAGGGTGATTCGGCAGGTGGCTCAGCGAAACAAGGGCGTGATCGAAAGTTTCAGGCCATCCTACCCCTCAAGGGAAAGATCCTGAACGTCGAGAAGGCGCGCGTGGATCGGATGCTGAATCACAGCGAGATCCAGACCATCATCACGGCGCTGGGCACCGGGATCGGTACCGAGGACTTCGATATCGAGAAGCTGCGCTACGGTAAGGTCATCATCATGACCGATGCCGATGTCGACGGCTCGCATATCCGGACCCTGCTCCTGACATTCTTCTTCAGACACATGAAAGGTCTGATCGAGAACGGGAACATCTTCATCGCTCAGCCACCTCTTTATCGCATTCGGCGAAAGAAGGTCGAGGAGTACGTACACAGCGACAAGAACATGAAGCTCGCGCTCGTTCAGCTCGGGACGGATGGTGCCGTCGTCGAGCACCTATCCTCCGGGCGTCGATTCGGAGATGGTGAGCTTCAAGAGTTGATGCGTTTGGTGATTCGATTCGAGGAGCTCGGGAGGGCCATCACGCCCAACCGACGTGGCATCGGTTTTCGCTCGTATCTCGACAAGCGATGCGAGACTGGAGGCCGCTTGCCGAGCCACCATCTGCGCACGCAAGGGATCTCGAGTTTCTTCAAGGATGCGGAGTCGCTTCAGGCCCACATCCACGAGCTGACGGCCGAAGATCCCGAGTTGAAAGTCGTCGATGCCTCGGAGTTCTTCGACACCGAGACTGACGGAGAGCAGCGTATTGCCGTGCTCTACGAGTTCAGTGAGCGCTTCGAGATCGAGAAGTGCGTCCATCGTCTCGAGAACGAATTCGGGCTGACCATCGAAGATTATCGAGAGCCCAAGATCGACGCCGAGAACGAAGAGGAAGTCGCCGTACCACCCCGATTCCGAGTCGAAGCGGACGGGACCCAGCACGAGACAGCTTCCCTCCTCTCGACCCTCGAGAGCATTCGGAAGATCGGCGCGAAGGACATCGACATCCAGCGCTACAAGGGCCTGGGCGAGATGAATCCGGACCAGCTCTGGGACTCGACCATGAATCCGGAGACCCGCACCATCTACCGTGTGAAGCTCGAGGACGGCTTCGAAGCCGATCGGATGTTCAGCATCCTGATGGGGGCGGGAGTCGAGCCGCGCCGCGAGTTCATCGAGCGTCATGCCCTCGAGGTCCGAAACCTCGACGTTTGACCTCGACCTTGCCTGGGGAGTGAGGCCGAATCCGACGAAGGGGCGGATTCGGCTGCCAACCCGCTCGAGGCGTCCACTCAACTTCTGCCGTCCCAAAGTCCGATACAGCCCCGAGAGATCCGACCCCGAGATCGGATCGCGATCGATCGGCCCGGACCGATCGGAGGGCTTCTTTCGAGAGGACGGCAGCCGCGATGCGCAACGTTGAGAGAATCAGCGAGATTCGCTTGGGTCAGAAGCTCGTCGAGCTGGGTGTCATCACCGCCGAGCAGCTGAGCGAGGCTATCAACGGCGCCAAGCGTCATGAGACACCCTTGGCCTACGCGCTGATGGAGATGGGGTTTGCCTCGGAATGGGACGTCGCACGCGCCGTGACGCTTCAGTTCCAAACCCCCTTCATCAACGTCACGACTCACGACATCTCCCGAGACGTGCGTGACATCTTGCCCACCGTCTTCCTGCACAAGTATCAGATCCTGCCTCTCGACCTCTTCGACAACGTCTTCACGGTCGCGATGGGGGGGCTCATCGCTCCGGACGTGATTCGTGAGATCGAGAAGATCTCAGGCTACGAGGTCTTCCTGTATGTCGGCTTGGCCAACGACGTACGAGCACTACTGAACGAGCTGTTCTCCCTCTCACCCGCGGTGGCACGGGCGGGCAACGCAGGCTCGTGGGAGAAGCTGTTCGACCTCGGCGATGAAGAGGTCATGCGTGAGATCGGCCTGACCGATGGCGAGGCTGGCTGATCCAGCTCAAACGCGGCCGGCGTCTGGATCTTCCGTCTGAGATTCCGCCTCGGCAACATCTTCCTCCGTCGGGTCTGAATGATCGAGGGAGGGACGGGATCCCGAGATTCCCAAGGGGTCTGCCGGTGGCGCGGCGGGTGGAGAAGACTCCTCCGGCTGCTCCGGAGCGATGGGCTCCTCGGACTGGGGCTCGGTCGGCCGAGGAGGCGAGTGGAAGTCGTCCACTCCGAATGGGTCGTACTCGCTCCGTGCGATCTTGCGAGCGTCGCGGCCGAAATTCCGGACGTCTCGGAGGTTGTCGTCGATACCCGTAGAGTCGCGAACCTCGCGCAGGCTCCGTTTGAATTCGGTGAGCGCCTTTCCGATCTCACGACCGACCTCGGGCAGTCGACTACCGAAGATCAGGACGGCGACGACGAGAATGACGAGGATCTCGAAGGGACCAAGGTTCATCGAACTGGTTCTCGACCGAATGGGACCAGGCAGTGGCGTCTGAGACGAAGTCCAGCGTAGGTCATTGGCCCTGGGGCATGCAACGGATCAGTTGGTGTCGGGATCAGGAAGGCGCTACCGGTCGAGCAGAGGCTCCTAGAAGCCGGACGGCGAAGCAGTCTGCCGCGAGACGTCCTCGCTGAATCGCGGAGGCCGGCCCTTCCGGAGGGTAAACGTTGGCGAGACCGCGATCTGGAAACGAAGATTGTCGGTGCCCTCGTCGAAAGACACCTCGAACTCGAACAGCCAGCGGTGAGCATAGCGACGCAGTTGAACCTGGTGCCTCAGGAACTTGCTGGCCTGAAGGTCGAACTGCTCGAGGACGGCGATCTCCCACTTCTCGTTGATCTGCAGCTCCACCCCGCCGCGCAACACCTCGCCGACAGTACGCAGGTGGTAGCGCTCCGAGGCGGCGAAGAGGCTCTCATCGAGGGACTTGGCCAATCGGTAGCCGAATCGAATCGCCCAATCTTCGTCGGGATAGAAGCGCGTATCGAGGTTGAGCGTCTCCAGGTCGTGCGCTTGCAGGTCCCAGGCTCCTTCCACGAGGAACGAGACGTCGAACTCATCGAAGAAGCGGGGATTGGCGACGAGATCCAGCCGCACGGGCCCGAGGACGAAGCCACGGTTGTCTCTCTGGGGCTCGGGGAAATAGTCGATCTCCACATCGGCCTCGGCGAATCGGACCGTGCGCTCTCGTCGCGGCTCGATTCCCTCGACGCCGAAGTAGCCTGGAAGCAACCGAGGCTGTCGCTTCGTCTGCAACACGTTGCGAAGACCGAGTCGAATCACCTCACGCTCGTCGATGTCATCGACCGTGTCGAACTGGAGGACTTCGACAGAAGGTTGCGTCGTGTCGTAGCGGTTGATCCAACGGATGTCGGGAGTCACGATGTGGCGAAGGCGCTGGATGCCGAGAAACTTCGAGCGCGTCTCGAATACCCGGTGAAACTCGGTCGATGCCCGCAACCCCGTGGTGCCCACGTAACGTCCCAAACCGCCCGAGGTCGTACGCCCGGGATCGGGAGCGCTCCGGTCGTAGTTCGTGAAGCGATGACTGGTGAAGGGGCCGAAGCGAAGAAAGCCGACTCGAAGTGGAAGCGTCACCTGCGCGAGAACGTCACTCCGAGTCGTGCGCGGTTGCTCGGGAGTCGGCAAGCTCGGATCGAGCTCATCCGAAGCACGCGTGCGGACGTTGGCGACCTGGCCACTGAGGTCGAGATATGCCTGCGGGGAGCGGCCGCGATTCAAGAACTCCAGCGCATCGGGCAGGGTCAGAATCGGCTGCGAGACCAGCTCGGCTCCAAGCTGAGGAAGGTACTCCGTCTGGGTCTGAAACTCGTTGAGTCTCCAGTCCGACCTCAGAAACAAGGCTCGATTGTCACGTTGGTGCTTCACGAACAAGGACGTGTTGGGTGGACGCAGCTCCCGGTTCTCGCGCTCGTAGTACTCGTCGAGAAACGTCGAGTCACTTCGCCAATTGACTTCGGCCGCGACGCTGACATCACCGGGAAGATCGATCAGCTCCTGGGCACGAATCCTTCCCCGCTGGCGAGGTGGTTCGGCCGAAAGAGCAGTCGCCGTTCGGTCACTGCCCTGATCCGCGATCCAGAATGTCTCGAGGTAGCCGCGACCGCTTGCGCTCGAAGCGGAGAACTCATTCCCCAATCCCGGTCCGATCCCGATACCGCGCTTGGTGAACAGATCGAAGTTCAGCCTCCACTCGAGGTTCTCGCTCAAGTCATCTGCCCATCTCGTGCGAAGGAAGGTGCCGAACTTCGATTCGGATCCGGCTCGAGCAGACTCGAGAGGGAAGTACCTCTTCTCCGCGCGGAATCCGAAGCTGGGCAGATAGAAGAGGGGGACGTCCCCCACTCGAAGCGTCAGGTCCTTGATGTCCACCAATACACTCGGCTTGCGTCCGGTGCGCTCCGCGGTCAGCCCGGATGATCCGAGAGGCGCTTCGATCTCGAGAGTGATCTCCTCGCCGGCCAGGCGATAGTGGGGTTGCCCGTACTCGCAGGTCGTGATCGTCGCATCCCGTGCCCGAAAGAGGTTTCCGTTCTCGAGTCGGATCTCTTTCGCCTCCAGAAGAAGAGGCTCGTATCGCCGCGCCGTTCTCAGGCCGGCCGTGTCTCGAACCTCGAAGTCGATGGGGATGGGCTTTGAAATCCGGCCGTTTCGGATGATTCCGCTGCCTTCGACGAAGTTCAGCGCGATGCTCTCCGACTCGATCTGGAGTCCTTCCAGCGAGCCAGTGTCCAAGATGACATTTCCCTCGGCGTACAACGCGTGGATCAAACCGAACACATCCGCGCCGATCTCCCAGAGCCCGGGAGCGATTCTCCGAACGACATCGCTTGATCGAGAAGCGACGTGATGGGGCGGCCACAGGAGACCGTTCTCGAGCGTGTCCGGATCGCTCAGGTCTTGGAGCGTCGACGCGCTCTCCCGATCGACCCAGAGAACGACCCGCTCCGCCTGGATCAGCAGTTTGGGGAGCTGGACCCGAACGTTGCCAGAGATCGAGTGTACGATTTCGTCGCCCGTTACGAATCGGTCGACGAAATCGCTGCACTCGATGCGGATACGCGCCGCCTGATTCGTCGGAGTCTCCTGGGCCAGGGCTCCTGACACGGTGGCCAAGACAGCACCGAGTAACCAGACACCCGAACGCGAGCCACTCGGCCCAGCTCGTCTCCCCCCCCGCTCGGTCATCGCTTCTCGTTGGGCGCTGGTGTCGAGAGCGTCGGGTCGAGGAACTCGATGACGCTCGCCGAGCTCCGAATTCCGCCATCCAAGTAGAACAGGGTGAAGGTACCCCCCGGGATGGTCTCGTACCGGATGTCGTCGACAGTCATCGAGACTCGCCGCGCTCCACCTTGGAGAGTCAATGAAGCACTCGGCACGTCCCAGACGAGCCGGTCCGCGACGCCGCGAATCCGACGAGGCGATTCGCTCTTGAGGTCGACTGAACCGATGGCTTCGATGCGTCGAACGGCGCTCTCGGGACTCGCCGTTTCACCTCCGATCGCTGCGAAGTCGATCACCGCTTCCTCGCAATCAAGCTGAGCTTCGCCTTCGGGCAGTCGCAGCTCGATCCCGCCGTCGAAACGCGCTTGTCGGCGATCGATGGCACCGTTGCGTCCGAATCGAATCCGTACGGGCGCCGCAGAGGCCGAGGAGCCTCGCCGGGCGACTCTCAAGGAACGGAACGCCTTGCTGGGGGTCTGGAGCTCGCCCCCTCCGAACAGGTTCATCCGCTCTGCCTCGAGGTCGATTGAGAGGTCCTGTGCCCAGAGCACCCGACCTTCAGCGTTCGTTTGTCGGATGGTCGCACGACCGAGCACACCGCCATGAAGATCGATCCAGTCCAGCTTGTCGCGAGCCTCGAGAAGCTCTCCACTCAGCTCCAACGACTGTCGCGCGAGGACCAACCGGACGTTTCCAGCCGCGACTAGCTCACGCGGAAGGGAACCCTCGGCGGTCGGATTCTCGGCATCGAGTTGCTCAGGGTCAAGCGACGGACCGAAGTCTGCGCTGACGAAGGAGCCATAGATGTCGATGATCTGATCCGCGGTCGTGTCTTCGGTTCCCCTTGGCTTTGCTCCGACTCCAAGCAGTGAAAGACCTCCACCCGAATGTCGAGGGTCCGAAGAAGATTCGCCCGGCGGAACCGTGAGCCGGACGAGCGCATCGCCTTCCGCGAACAGGAGCCGTGTGTCGTTCTCGACGTACTTCAAGGAGCGCCAGGCCTTCAGGTGAGCTGAGCCGCCTTTCTGAAGGTCGCGAAGCTCGAGGTCCGCCGGAGCTCCTTCCAGAGACCATTCTCGCGCGACCCGATTCTCTGGGAGCGGCACCTGATCGATCTCCAGGCGATTCCCCAGTGCCGTGAGCCCCAGAATCGGTACCGAGCATTGCACCTCGCCAGCTGCTTCGGTGTGCTGGCGGCCCAACGGCCACTCGGGGTGTTGAAGTGGCCAGTCATCATGAAGGAGCGTCTGGCAAGCCAGATGCGTGGGCTCGCCTCCTTCGGAGTCTTGGATCTCGATGTCGATCGGCGACTCGATTCGGATCTCCCGGTGGCCCGTCGAGTCGGTACGTACGCGCACCTCGCCTTCTGCCTGACCCGTGAGGTCGAACAGGCGCTCGATCGAAAGCGCCGCAATCTCGTCGGCAGGTGCCGCCGCTTCCACGATGCTTCCGGGAAGCTCGATCTCACGCAGTCGTGCCGTTATCCGTGGCTGCGGCCAGAGCCGCAGCTGGTCGACACCGTTTGCCAAGCGTCGATACTCGATGTCGTCCGACGAGGCACTGAAGGCGAAGGGGCCGGTGGCCAGGGGATCCGACCAGGTCGCCACCGCGTCTTGGTGAGCCGACAGAGAGAGCAGGTCTGCGTCTTCGGTCAGGTCGACCACGATCCACTGAGCTTCGAGGGACGATGTGGCTTGTTGGACCGCCTCCGCGGTCGGCGCGATCAGGAAGTGGGCCTTCTCATCCCCCGTGAGGCGCCATCGATCCGGAGATGTCTTCTCGAGTCGGAGGAGCTTGAGAGCCCGCAGGGTACCGGTCGCTTCCGGTGAGGCATCCGCTTTTGGAAGCTCTGCCGCGGGAACGTCCGTGGGAGGGACGTCGCTCTCCATCGCGACATCCTGAACACCGCCGAGTCGGTCGGTCCATCCATCGGCCGGAAGGCCGATGATGCGAGGCTGACCGATGAGCTCGAGCTTCTGCAGCTCGGACTCCTCCGTGGCTTCATCCAGGTGGAACTCGATGTCCAGGGAGTCCGCGGAACCGGTGATTCCGCGAATTGCGAATCGGAGTGCACCTTCCCCGCGCAAGGACTCGAGATGGCCCGACATGCGTTCCGTGAAGGTGGGATCGTCACCGGTCGGCGAGCTTTGAGCATCCACGATTTCCTGTCGACGAAAACGTCCAGAGACTCGATCGCACCAAAGCTCGAGCTCCACTCCGCTCACGACGTGCACGTCGTTCTCGAGCTGGCCCCAGAACAGCGTCGGCCAAGGGGGACCGTCGTCCTCGGGGAGTGTCGCGGTCACGACTTCGGAGCGATCGCGAATGGAGAGGGGGCCCTTTCCCGTCAAGACCAAGGGCGCAGGTGGTTCGTTGGTGGAGACGATCTGCGGGGAGAGACCTGGTAAGTTCAGAGCGCCGATTCCTCGTCGATCGATGAGCCGTATGTCGCTCTTGAGCACCAGCACGACGTCATTCCGGGCGATGGGAGCGGGCTCTCTTTCCCCGGGGTCGACTTCGGTCGCAAGTGGCCGCTCCAGAAAAGGGCTGCCGAACACCTCGAGGCCGACGCCCTCGGCCTCGAGCTCCCGATCGCGGCCGTGAAGTAGCCGTACCGGCTGTTCCGTAGACATGCGCCGTTCACGTGACCAGACATCGAGATCCGAGGTCTCGATGCGCGTCGGAGTGCCCGTCGACTTCGGATCGGCCGCGAAGATCTCGGGATCCACGTCGGGCGGGCGGCTCCAGGCTTCGAGGATCACTGGACCGAGGAAGTAGAGGTTGCCCTTGAGATCCTCCGGCGAGAACGAGTTGTTCCGTGCGAGCGGTTTCTCGCGCTTTTCTGAGCCCTCCGATCGCGTCTTCTCGATGCGCGCGCGCTCCGCCGTCAGGATCGCGAACTGCTGCGGGCGGTGAAGCGAATCGTAGTTCCAGATGCTCCAACTCATGCCTCGCACCAACATGAACTGGCTGGGAGCTGCGGGATCGTTTCCGAGGGCCTCGACCTCCACCTTCTCGAATGGCAGCAGCCGTGGTTGGCCGTTCGCGAGCTCGACCTTGAGGTCCCGTTGAAAGCTCGTTCCTTCGGACGAGAAGCGCCTCAAGCCGGCGAGATCGTCGGGGAGTCGTCCCTCGAGCTCCTCGAACTCCTGAGGTGAGACGTCATCACCGCCATCACCCGTTTCTTCAGGAAGCAGAGGATGGGCGTTCGGTCGCTTGAACTCGGTTGGATCGATCAGGATGAACAGGATGGCGATGCTGGAGAGGAACACGATGAAGAAGATCGCCAAGCGCCTCATGTCGAATACCCCCTCACCGCTTCCTCCCATCGGCCCTGAGCCTTGAGGATCAGCTCGATGAGATCCCGGACGGCACCGTGTCCGCCGGATCGAGGCGTCACGAAATGCGCGCAGGCCCGCACCTCGGCAACCGCGTTGGCCGGACAAGCGGCGAAACCCGCTCTTCGAAGGACGGGGAGGTCGGTCCAGTCGTCCCCGATGAAAGCCGCCTCCGAGGTCTTCAGTTGGTGTTTGCGACAGACCTCCTCGAAGACGGCCAGCTTGTCGTGCGCGCCCTGATGAAGCTCAGGAAGCTTGAGCTCGGCGGCGCGATGGGCCACGACGGATGAAGTCCGAGCCGTGATGATGCCGCAGATCAGGCCGACTCGACGAGCGAGCGCGAGACCCAACCCGTCGTAGGCCGAGAACGCTTTCAGCTCGCGACCGTCGGCATCGAAGATGAGCTGACCGTTGGTGAGGACGCCATCGACGTCCATCAGCAGCATGCGAATGTCATGCAGAGACATGGGGGATCACCCGAAGGGCGAGAGTGAATGTGGCTCGACCCGCCGCGGAACCGCCCGGAACCGCATGCAGGGGGGTGGGGGACCCATTACACGAGGCCGACAGCGATCAAGTCTTGCACGTCGAGCAATCCCACCGGAACATCGCGATGGTCGACGACAGGGATCTGATCGATCTTCTTCTCCTTCATGATGCCAAGGGCCTCGGTGGCGAGGCGCTCCTGGCCGATCTTCTTGGGGTGGCGAGTCATGACTTCATCGAGCTGCAACGTGTAGAGATTGGTGGGCTCCCTTTGAAGCAGCCGACGGAGGTCTCCGTCGGTGAAGACACCGACCAGCACACCCGACTCATCGATGACGTTGACCGCCCCCGGCCTTCCCGGCGTATTGGTCATCACGTCGAAAGCATCTCGCAGGCGAACGTCGTCTCGTACGACTGGGTTCGCCTCGCCACCGCGCATGACCTCTCGGACCTTGAGCAGCTTGCGGCCCAGATTCCCGCCCGGATGGAAGAACGCGTACTCCTCTTGACTGAAGTCGCGCAGCTCCAAGACGGTCATGGCGAGGGCGTCTCCGAGGGCGAGCATCGCCGTGGTGCTCGCCGTGGGTGCCAGGCCCATCGGGCAGGCCTCCGGCACGTCCCCGATATTGAGGATCACATCGCTGTGACGCGCGAGGGATGACTCCGGGTTTCCCGTCAAAGCGATGATGAGATTGCCCACCTTCTTGACCGATGGCACGACCCGGAGGATCTCTTCGGTCTCCCCGCTGTTCGAGAGGGCCAGGATCAGGTCTCCCTTGACGATCCGACCGAGGTCGCCGTGGACGGCATCTGCCGGGTGCAGCGAGTAGGAGGGGGTTCCGGTCGAGGACAGCGTCGCCGAGATCTTCTCGCCGATGATCCCGGCCTTGCCCATCCCGGACACGACGACGCGCCCGGTGCAGGCGAGGACACTCTGCACGGCCTGGGCAAAGCCTTCGTCGAGATGATCCACCAGCTGGCGAACGCTCTCGGCTTCGGCGTGGATGACTTTCCGGGCGAACTCGAGCTCGCGCATCGCGATTTAGTGCCCTACGAGGACGGCAGTTGGGACTGATTCCAGCTCGCGATTATATGGTAAGGTCCCGGTCGATACCAACAGAGCGGCGTTTTGGACCGCTCGGCCGCCCTTCTCGAACGATCCCTGAGATCGATGTTTCCGACCAACGACCTCACCGTCCTCATCACGTCCGTCGTGATCTTGATCCTGTCGCTCTCGTTTCACGAGGTCGCCCATGCCTGGACGGCTTGGAAGCTCGGGGACTCTACGGCCAAGGACCTCGGGCGCATCTCGCTCAATCCGTTGCGCCACATCAGCCCCCTCTTCACGATCGTCATGCCGATCGTCACGTTCTACCTGGCGGGGTTTCCGTTCGGCGGCGCCAAGCCGGTTCCCGTCAACTTCGCCAATCTGAAGAAGCCGCGGCGGGACGACATCCTGGTCTCTTTCGCGGGACCGGCGTCCAACGTCCTGTTGGCGTGTCTGATGGCGGTCATCATGACGATCCTGCTGAACTTCGAGGTGGTCGACTACGATTACGAGTACGAGCTCTGGGATCCGGATCCGTGGGCGAAGCTCGGGGTCTACGCGGTCTTCGTCAATCTCCTGCTGGCCGTCTTCAATGCCCTGCCGATCCCGCCCCTCGATGGGTTTTCGATCGTGCGCGCCTTCTTGCCAGGGCGCCTCTTCTGGGGGATTCGCCGCTTCGAGTGGATCGGGCTGGTCGTGATCTTCGGCACCGTGATGATCCTGATGCGGAAGGGCATCGGGATCAGCTCCAAAATGGTCGAAGAGATCCCCCGCGACTTCATCGCTTTCTGGAACGGCCTCTTCCGATAGGTCACACTCGAGGGAGAACGCTCGGAGGGCGGCCATGGACTACAGCATCAAGCTCGAGAACTTCCAGGGACCGATGGACCTGCTCCTCCACCTCATCCGCAAGGAGGAGGTGGACGTCTACGAGATCTCGGTCTCGCGGGTCATCGATCAGTTCCTCGAGTTCGTCGACCACTTCGAGCAGCTCGATGTCGACTTGGCGAGCGAGTTCAGCGTGATGGCGGCGACACTCATGGTCGTCAAGTCGCGCATGCTCCTTCCCGTCGAAGAGGTCGATCTCGAAGAGGAGATCGATCCCGAGAGCGACCTCGTTCACCAGCTCCTCGAGTACAAGCGGTTTCGAGATCTCTCGCGCAGCCTCAAGGAGCTCTCCGACGAACGGTCGTTGATGTTCCCGCGCCGCAAGTCCTCGATACCGGAATCCGAGGTGGAGAAGGACCTCGGTGACGTGGATCTCTGGGATCTCATTTCGGCCTTCTCCAAGGTCGTGCGTGAGACCATGACGACGGGTCGAGTCCGAACCATCGTCAATGAAGAGCGCCCCGTCGCCGAGTACGTCGAAGAGATCATCGCACGACTCGACTTCGCGGGTGGCTCGCTGCCCTTCGAGCGGTTACTCGGCCAAGTCCGAACTCGCGACGCGATCGTTGGTTACTTCATCGGACTGCTCGAGCTCATCCGCCGCTTTCGGGTCGCCGCTCGCCAAGAGGGAGCCTTCGGAACGATCGAGATCTTTCTCCGCTCCGAAGAGGAAGCCGCTCGAATCACGGCCGAAGCGGCGGACATGGGAATCGAAACCGATGCCGAGGAGAAAGGCCCGCCAGACGCCGTCGAGGGAGAGGAGCCTGCGGAGCGAGATCACGTGGCACTCAGTGAAGACCTCTTGCCAGCAGAGATCGCCTCGGGCGAAGGGGCGGACGAATCGGTCGAACCGATCGACGACCTGAACACTTCGGATGAGACGGATGCCGATGAGCGAGGCGGTCAGGCCGAAGCGAATGGCGAGGTGATCGGGAATCCGTTGGTCTGAGGCCCCGAAACCGGTTCCACTGGCCGAGCATCGGAGCCAGATCAAACCGACGCCCGGTCGACGCGAACGACCGGTCTCCGACGAGTGCCTTGTTGATTCGTCGAGCGACGTGGCTTAGAACGCCGCTTTCCCAGCGTGTCCATCAGCCTTCAGCCGAGGAGTAGGAATCATGTCCGAGCAGGTCGCCGAGATTACCGAGAGCAACTTCGAGACAGAGGCGCTGCAGTCCGAGACGCCCGTACTCGTCGATTTCTGGGCCCCCTGGTGTGGGCCTTGTCGCGCGATGACGCCGGCGATCGAGAAGCTGGCCGAGACCCACAGCGGCAAGCTGAAGGTCGTCAAGGTCAACATCGACGAGAACCAAAGCCTGGCCGTGAAGTACAACGTCACCGCCGTTCCGACGTTGGTTCTCTTCAAGGGCGGACAGACTCTCAAGCAGACCGTCGGAGGCAAGTCTCTCCAGGACCTGGAATCCTTCGTCCAAGAGGCCGTTTGACGGTCTCGTCTCCAACGACCTTCTCGGGCAAGAAACAAGGGACGAGACCATGAGGCTCGTCTACCTCGGAAGCTCCGACTTTGCGGTCCCCGCGTTGGAGAGCTTGATTGCATCTCGGCACGAAGTCCTCGCCGTAGTCACCCAGCCGGATCGACGGCGTGGCCGCGGTCGCTTGGCCGAGCCCGGCGTCATCCATGCCTGCGCCCGGCGTGCGGGACTTCTGGTCTTCCTGCCCGCGTCCATCAACTTGCCCGAGATGGTCGAGAGCTTCCGCGCACTGGCACCCGACGTCTTCGTCGTCGCCTCCTATGGGCAGAAGCTCTCCTCGGAGCTGTGCGAGCTTCCGAGGCTGCGATCGATCAACATCCACGCGTCTCTCCTCCCCCGGCATCGGGGAGCATCTCCCATCCAGCAAGCCATCTTGGAGGGAGATGCGTTGACCGGGATCAGCGTCATGTACTTGGCCGATCGAATCGATGCTGGCGACGTCCTGGGCCGGGTCGAAACACGTATCGGCGCCGACGAGACCTCCGGCGAGCTGCACGATCGACTTGCTCGATTGGGCTCGGAGCTGATCTTGACGGTGCTCGATTCTCTCGAGGCCGGTCAGGTCGTTGGCGAGCCTCAAGATCCCGAGCAGGTGACTCACTGTCGAAAGATTCGAAAGACTGATGGATTGATTGACTGGCGTCGCTCACCCAAGAAACAGCACGACTTCATTCGAGCCTACTGGCCTTGGCCCAAGGCGCATGCTCAGGCTCGGGTCTCGAGCCGAGAGCGTCGCGTGTCCTTCCGTGCCTCGAGAGTACGACCCGGATCCATAGGAGCCGAGCAAGCGGGGCAGATTCTCGAGGCGGGCGCCGACGGCATCGTCGTCGGAACGGGAGGCGGGCGACTCGCCCTGACGCATCTTCAACTCGATGGCGGCAAGGTCTTGACCGCCGAAGAGCTTCTGCGTGGGCACCGGCTCGAGGTCGGTGATCGCTTCGAGGGTCGAGTCCGCTCACCGGAGGAGTTGGCATGAGTCGCGATCTTGCCGCTCGGATCGTTCACCAAACGCTGTCGGGCGACGAGCTCGCAGAACAGCTGATCGCCGCACAGTGTCGTCGACGTCCGCTTGAACCGTCTGCCCGTGCCTTCCTCCGAGAGCTGGTCTTCGGGACCTTGCGACACAAAGGCAGCCTCGATGCCGTGATCGCGCGCTTCAGCGAAGCGCCTCTAAAGCGCATCGAACGACGGTTGCTATCCATCCTTCGGGTCGGGCTCTATCAGATGCTGTTCCTCGACGAAGTGGCATTGGAGGTCGCCGTCGATGCTGCCGTCTCGGAAGCGAAGCGAAAGCTCTCGCGGCGGGCTGGAGGGTTTGCCAACGGCATTCTCCGAGCCATCGGCCGTTCGCTGGAGCGTCTGGATGCGACTCCCGAGGCTGTCGATCCGACTCGCTGGCTCCCGATCGGTGTGACCGGGTCGGGCATCCTGTTCGACCGCTCCGTGCTCTCCGATCCCGACACTCCGGCGATGCACCTGGCGGACCGCTGGTCGATGCCGGTCGAGATGGTTTCGCGCTGGCTCGAGGTCTTTGGTCCTGAGAATACGGAAAGAATCGCGGGGGCGAGCAACCGTCGGCCGACGGTCGGCCTGAGAGCTTGCGCCAAGAGCGGCGGGGTTCAGGCGCTCCAGATCGAGCTCGGCGAATGCGGAATCGTCTCTCGGCCGGGATCGGTCGAAGGGAGCCTACTGGTCGACAACCCTCGCGGCCTGTTCGATACCGAAGCTTACCGAGACGGCAGATTCCAGGTGCAGGATCCGACCGCTCAGCGCGTGGCACGGGCGCTCGATCCACAACCGGGAGAGCGCGTTCTCGATCTGTGCGCGGCACCGGGCGGGAAGGCGACACACCTCGCCGAGCTCATGCAAGGGCAAGGAGAGCTCATCGCCGTCGATCTCGATTCGATTCGCCTCGAGCGCCTTCAGCAGTCGTGTGACCGGCTCGGAATCACGATGATGGACATCCAGGCTCTCGATGCAACGGAACCGCTTCCGTTCAATGACCTCTTTGATCGAGTGCTTCTCGACGCTCCCTGTAGCAACACGGGAGTGCTCGCCCGACGGGTCGAAGCTCGCTGGCGATTCGATTTGCGGGGGCTGGCTTCTCGCGTCGATCTCCAAGGTCGGCTCTTGGAGCGGGCCGCCTCGATGGTGCGACCGGGAGGTTGGCTGGTGTACAGCACCTGCAGCTTGGAGCCGGAAGAAGACCGCGCGACTGTCGATCAGTTCTTGGCCCGCCATTCCGACTTCGCTTTCGATGGCGATGAGTGGACGATTCCTTCGGCAGAGGGCTGGGACGGTGGTTACTGGGCCCGAATCCGACGCCCTGAGGAATCGACGCTGAGCAGTGGCTGAGATCGAGTCTGGGCCGCTGCACTCAAAGTGCTTGTCATTAATGATTTGAGTGAGTGGGGTGAGGGTTGATGGAGGCTCTCTCACTCGCCATAATGGCCGGCGGAACGATGTGTTTTGGAGAAAACACGGGGAGCGCTTGGCCGACGTCCTGACGCGGGCTGTTCGCTGTCCATCCTATTCAGAGGAGCCACGTCATGGGTCGCAACAAGCGATCAGGAAATCGGACCGAGACAAGAACCTCGCCGGGTCGTTCGAGTCGGGGCAGCCGCAGCTCTCGAGGGGGGCGTGGCGGTGCGGGCTCCGGCGCCATCCTTGCCGGCAGCTTGGCCGTATTGGCGGTCGTGGTGGTGATCATCATCTCGATGTCGTCGACCGACGAGGCGAGTGCCGGCAACGAGGCCGCGGTCGCCCAGCAGCCTCCCATCGAGTCAGTTGCAGGAATGTCGGTTCCCGTGACCGAGGAGAAGCCCTCGGGTCCCGCACCGAGTGAACCGCCCCGCGAGGTCTGGGAGGCTGCTCAACGCTACTGGACCGAGGGCGAGCGCCTGCTCGATCAAGCGCGCTCAGCGCGAGACAACGCTTCTCAGGACGAGTTTGACCGCATGCGAGGCCGGGCTTACGAGAAGCTCAGTAAGGCGACGGCGGAGGGGCAGCGATACCTCGAGTGGTTCAACGTTCGACTCGAGTTCGACGATTCGCATCTCTATGATCCGGAGCGTTACTCCTCTTTTCGAGGAGAGCATCGCCGAACGGAGAAGATCGTCCAAAAGTGGATCAAGCAGAGCAACGAGGCGCGTCACTGACGCGTCTTTCCTCGGGTCGCCAAGGAGTGGAGTTGTGAAGCACCTTCAACGAGATCTCCATCGAGTGGAGAGCGAGATCCGCATCATGGGTTCGATGGTGGAGGAATCCATCAACAAGGCGATCGAGTCCATGGTGGAGAGCCGTGAGGATCTTGCTCTCGAAGTGATGCAAGGTGACCGCTCCATCGACATGCGCGAAGTCATGATCGAGGAGGAGTGCTTGAAGATCCTCGCGCTCCACCAACCGGTCGCAAGTGATCTTCGGTACGTCGTCACTGTGCTCAAGGTGAACAACGACCTCGAGCGCATGGGAGACCTGGCCGTCAACATCGCCGAGCGCTCGAAGTACTTGTCTCGTTCGAGCGAAGAGGTGGTTCTCCCGCCGCAGCTGCAGGAGATGGTCGAGCGAGTGAGGCAAATGGTCCGAGGCTGCATCGAGTGCCTCGTGCAGCTCGACGTCACGATGGCGTATCACGTGCGTCGCCAAGACGACAAGATCGACGAGCTGAACCGACAGATCTTCGAGGAGGTCCAGGCCTACATGCACACGAGCCCTCATGTCATCGAGAGCTCGATTGATGTGCTCTCGGTCTCTCGGCACCTCGAGCGAATCGCCGATCTCGCGACCAACATCGCGGAAGACGTCGTGTTTACGGTCAAGGGCGACATGATTCGCCATCGGTTCAAGGGCAAGGACGGCGAATCAGCCTCCGCTTGATCTACCGGACCGAGTCGTCGTTACTCCGCTTGGCTTTCGGTCGTCTGCGACCTTACGACTCCGCCAAGACAGAGAAGATCTCATCGTCGGTGAGCAATCGCTGACTCTGTTTTGCGGCCTGGAATACCCGGTCGACGGTGCTTTCGTCGGTTGGCTTCCCATGGCGCTCGAGCCAGAAGACGACGTTCGACCGTCCGCTCATGGGCCCCACGCGAATCGACTGCTGCCGCCCCAGCTCGGCTGCCGGCACACCGCTGTAGACGCGGTCGGCCAGCCAGTGATCCCCTTTCTGGAGAGCCTTGATCACAGCGGACGCGTGCACCCCCGTACCTGTCTCGAACGCATCCTGACCGAGAGCCGGGTAGTTGGACGGAATCGGGACGCCGACTGCTTCCGAGACCTCGCCACAGTAACGAGAGAGCGCTTGGAGATCGTTCTCGATTACGCCCATGAGCTTGAGGTTGATCAGAAGCTGATCCATGGCGGTGTTCCCGCAGCGTTCACCGATGCCCAACGCCGTGCCGTGGAGCCTCTCGGCACCCACCTCGAGTGCGGCCAAGGTGTTGATCAAGCCCAACCCCCGGTCATTGTGGCCATGCCAATCGATGCCGACGTCTTCGCCCGTATCGCGCACGACTTGGGCGACGAATCGAATCAGGTGTCGAACACCGTTGGGCGTGCTGTGGCCCACCGTGTCGCAAACGCAGATTCGCTTGGCACCGTTCTCGATCGCGGTCGTGTAGAGCTTTCGAATGGTCTCGGGCTGGGCGCGTGCCGTGTCTTCGGTGACGTACATGACCGAGAGGCCACGCTCTGCAGCGAAGCGGACCGCCTGCTCGGTGTGCCGGAGCATCTGGTCGAGATTCCAGTCTTCGGTCACTCGCCGAATCTCGCTCGATCCGATGAAGAGGCAAGTCTCGATGGGCAGACCAACCTCGTCGACGGCTCGGACCATGGGCTCGACATCGGCCAGCACGGTGCGTCCAGCACAGTTGGCTCGGATCGCGAGCTTCTGATCGCGGATCTCCTTTGCCAACGCAATCACGTCCCGGTAGACGTGGTCGCCCGCACCGGGGAGACCGATATCTGCGGTGTCGAGTCCGAGCTCGTTCATGAGGTGGAGGATGCGGATCTTCGTCTTCAGCGGCGGGTTGGTCACCGAAGGGGACTGCAGGCCGTCGCGGAGCGTCTCGTCGTCGAACTGGACGGAGGTGCCCTTGGGAAAGACCTCCGAGTCTCGATTCCAGTCGTGAATCAGTTCCGAGTGGGGCGTCGCGTCACCTGAGCTCATCGGGTCACACCTCGGGAAGGGGCTGTCGGAGAGGATTGAGGGCGAGACAACCGCGTTGCGGCCTCGAACGCCGATCATGTTAGGAGAGGGAGCGCAGAAACGCCACCACGTGGCACTCGACGCCGATGGTCGTTCATGGCCGCGGGCTTCGAGTCGGTACGAAGCCCCGACTCAGCCCTCGCGCTCGAGCTCTTCGTAAAACTGCTCGGAGGACTCGAGCCGCTGAAGGAAGAGATGAAAATCCAAGCGGGCGTCGGCGGAGAACGTCGCCTCTTTCGCCTCCGGGGCCAGCAGGCGCTCGACGACCCAGTTGTTCAGGCAAACCTCCGCCGTCATCTGCTTCTCATTGACCATATCGTCGAGGATCAAGAGCTCGGAGCGGAAAAGCGGTCCCCGCTCGGACAGGAGACGGTGCTTGATGAAGATGTCGCTCTCGATTCGGCAGACCAGCTTGATCACGTCGACCGCCTCGACGAAGGAGTTCCCTTCGAAGATCTCCTGGAACAGCAGATGGCTGACGATGAGAAGCTCGTCCGGAGAGAGGCGGAATTGCTGCTGGAGCTTGAGCAGCGGGAAGCTGGCGACGCCTTCCGTCAACCGGAGGCGGTCGGTCATTCGCTGCTCACACTGATTGACCCGCTGGGACCACTGCTCGGCCGAGATCTGGCGGCGGCGGCGGTACTCTCGGGAGTTGGTCTCGAACAAGCAGCGGGCCCGCGACCGGCAGAGCCGGACCAGACGCCGATAATCGATCAACAGCTCGAAGTGGTTGCGATACGGGCTAGACTTCGGGCGAGGTGCTTCCACAGCGGGCTGTGCCGGGGAGAGATCCTCCAGCAGGAGGCGGTGCACGCGATCGGAGAGCAGGAATCGACGATCGAGAGCGTTTCGCCGGCTCGACTCCTTGACCGGACGAATGAGGCCCGCACTTCGGAGGCGGCTGTTACGAAGGAGCAGACGAGTCCCTTCCAAGACCTCGAGCGAGCTGTCAAACAGAGCGTTCAGCAAGCGTCGTCCGCTGATGCCTTCCTGGGAATGGAGCCGCTCGTGCAAGAGCAAGAGGATCAACCAGACCTCGGACTCGGTCAGTGAGGATTCCCGGTGCATCGCGGCGAGGGAGCCGCCCCCCCAGGACTCCTGGGAAAGGACTGTCATCTCAGCGCGAGCCAAGTTTCGGGGGCTACCTTCTGGAACGGAGTCGCTTGGATTCGTCGACCCGGATGCCGCCAGCAGCTGGCGACAGACCTCCAGAGCCCGACGGAGTCCGTCGCGAGCCCCATCCTTCTGTCGAATGCTCTCCACCTGTGCTCTTTTCCTCACGATCTCAGCGATCGAGTCCCGTCGGCCGGTACCTGGCTCCGAGGAGCCAGCGAAGCGTCGTTCCACCCAGCCTGGTTTGGCGAGAAAGCTGGTGCCTCGCCCGTGTTTCGCCTGTGGTCTCGGGGGATGCACTTCGAGCGCTCTTCAGACCAACCTATCCATTTTGTAGAGCGGACACAAAACCGTACCAGCAAAAATCAACGCACCGAAATCTGCTCTCCGGCCGGTTCTCACACCGTTCGGTCGTCGTTCGGCGGTTTGTGCCGTCTCATCGTGAGGCGCTGCCACAGGCTGGGATCGGATCGACGTCGCTGCTCGGCACTCAACGTTCGTCGAAGCAACACCGGATCGACCCGACCGAAGAACCGCTCGCGGTCGTCGATCATCAATACCGGTACTCGGTTCCCGAACTCCTTTTCGAAGCCGGAAGATGTCGAGATGTCGATCCAAGAGACGTCGAGAGTAAACTCGTCCGCCATCTGCTGGAGCAGCTCGGCGAGCTCGTCACAGAGAGGACAGTTCGAGCGTGTGTAGACCTCGATCCGTATCATGGGCCCCGCCAGTTCCTCCTCCTCCTTTGACCGCTGGATTCTCGATCGCGCATGCGGCACATCAAACGATTCTTCGCCTGGATCGTCGGGTTCGTCGAGAGACATCTTCGACTCCTCCTGATCGCGATGGGGCTCTTGATCATCACTCGGGTCTTTGCGGTCGGTTGCTACGCCGTTCGCATGCCGTCGATGATGCCGACGCTCATCGGTGGGCCACCCGTCAGCGATCGCATCCTGGTCGACAAGATCTCGCATCGATTTCGACCCCTCGGACGCTTCGATCTGATCGTCTTCTGGAGCACCGGCGATCAGAAGAGTTACATCAAGCGCTTGGTCGGTCTGCCCGGCGAACATCTCCAGCTCGCCCGAGGTGATTTGGTGGTCGACGGAGAGGTCCTTCGAAAGTCACTCGACCAGATTCGACAGATGAGTATTCCGGTCCATCTCTGGCAAGACGGGGATTCACTGGCGGGGCCTTGGATCCGCAGCGGCGAAGGCTGGGAGCCCAAAGATGCTCACGCCATCGCGGTCCCGAATCCTCTCGAATCCGTGCGACTGGAATACCAGCCTGCGATCCGAGACATCTACTTCGACCCCGATGGATCCGAGCGCAAGGACCGGGCGCTGATTCCGGAACGTGTTTCCGATCTGATTCTCACAGTCGAGGTCGAGGTCGAGGGCACGGGGAGCCTGGTCCTCGAGCTCGAGGAGGCGATGGATCACTTCGAGCTAGTCGTCCCACTCGAAGGAGGGCTGGTCCGCCTGCTGCGGAATGAGGAGACTTTGGTCGAGCACGCGTTGCCTGGGGGCCTCGAGGGACGACATCGGGTCTTGTTCGCGAATGTCGACGATCGACTCCATGTGCGGATCGACGAGTCTGCCCTGGCATTCGATGTCGACTTTGTCCAAGCCCCACCGGTCGGTGCGCCGACCAGTTCCGTCTCGATCGAGGTCCGGGGTGGAGGGGCAGCCGCACCGCGGGTCGCGATCGAGGAGATTCAGCTCGAGCGCGACATCCACTACCGCCGCTCCTTGGGTGGGCGACACCCTTCGATCGGTAGACCCGACTTCTTGATTCGGCCGAACGGGTACTTCTTTCTGGGGGACAACTGTCCCGAGAGTCGTGACAGCCGCGACCTCGGAACCGTCTCCGCTCAAGACGTGATCGGGCGAGCCGTGGCCATCTACTGGCCTTGGGACCGTAGGCGCGCGCTCTGAGGTCTCGCTGCGACTTCGAATCCCCAACGAGACCAAAGCCTCTCCAGGCGACCCACTCGATCAGTCGATGATTCGCTCGAGTATGGAGAATTCGAGCGGAACCAGCCTGTCGCTCGCCGGTTGAATGCCGGAGAAACTGGATAGGTCATGACCGAACCCCATCCCCCCGACGTCGGCGTCGCTCTGATGCTCCGTGTCCAAAGCGGAGACATGGAGGCGTTCACCGAGCTCGTCGACCGTTACAAGGCATCGGTCCTGGGGTTGATCCAACGGCTCGTGAAGGACCGGACTCTCGCGGATGACCTCGGCCAAGAGGTCTTTCTCAAGGTGTTTCGGGCGAGGGAGCGGTATCGACCGCTCTCGAAGTTCTCGACCTGGCTCTATCGAATCACATACAACTGCGCTCTGAACGGGATCCAGTCCAGAGAGCGAGGGCGGGTGGTCTCCCTGGAAGGTCTGCGGGCAGATGGCGAATCGTCGATCACCTTTCCTGACCCGCGCCGAACCGAGCCCATCGACGAGATCGCAGGCACGGAGCTTCGAGTGATGGTCGAGGGGATCCTGGATCGTTTGCCGGCCAATCAGCGTCTGGCGGTCGAGCTCCACAAGTACGAAGGGCTTTCCTATCGGGACATCGGTGAAGCGCTCGGATGCAGCGAGCCGGCCGTGAAGTCCCTGCTGGCGCGAGCTCGGCAGCACATTCGAGAGAAGCTGGGCCCGTATCTTCGGGAGAAGGTCATATGAATCCCGAGCCAAGCGACATTCGTGATCACTTGATCGCCTACCTCGATGGCGAGATCCGAGACGAAGTACTTCGTCTTCGCGTCGAGAATGCGCTGGCGGAAGATCCCGAGCTGAGGCGAGAGGCACAGCGCCTTGCGCAGAGCTGGAATGCTCTCGACGCCGCATCGCCGGAGCCCTGCATTCCGGCCGACTTCACGGCGCAGGTCGTGCGACGCGCTCGTTTGGAGAGAGGGCCAGTCGATGGATCGCATCGTCCGCGGTTGGTCGGCTGGCCACTGGTTGCGGCTGCCGTCGTCCTGATCGGCTTGGCAGTCTGGCTCCTCCGGATCCGAAGTGATGGCGCTCTCCACGAGAAGTCGCTTCCGCTGACCCGGCAGGCCGGCATGTTGGAAGCCGATCTTGAGGTCGTTCGTTCGCTGCACCTGCTCGAGGATCTCGACTGGCTCGAAGAGAATGGCCTTCGGCTGGATCTCGGGCACCGTCTCGAGATGTTGTCCTTGGCTCAAGCCCAATACGAATGAGGGGCCTGCCGTGAATCGAAGGCTCAGCATCACCTTCGTGGTCGCACTGATGTCGACTCCCTGGATCGCCTGGTCTCTGACCTCTCCGCAGGTCGACCCGGAGGAACAGCTCGAGCGAAACCGACAGCGCTGGGAAGAGCTCGATGAGACTCAACGCGAAGAGCTGCGTCGAAAGCATGCTCGCCTAAAGAGCCTGGCCGAGAGTGAGCGGCAACGGCTCGAGAACCGTCAGCAGTACCTCATCGACTTGAAGTCTCGCGTCTTCGAGCAGCTCGATCCGGTCGAACAGCAGCGGCTCGAAGAGCTGCCCGCCCCCGAGCGGCGACGGCTTTGGAACGAGATCTTGAAGCCCACCTTGGCAGAGATCGAGCGTGAAGTGGCCGAGTGGCTACCCGAGGCCGAGTGGGAGACGTTGAGCTCCCTGCCCGAGATCGAGCGCATTCAGAAGCTCGAGGATTTCCTGGTCGAGGAGACCCGACGCACGTTGGCCAGCCTGGCGCCGAATCGACCGCTGCCGGCTCCGTCCGACTGGCGGCGCGATCCCGACAGGCACCTTCGCTCGTTCTTGGATGATCGAAAGCGCGAGTTCTTGTCGCAGCCTCCTCCTTACTTCATCGCGGGGCTGAGCGAGATGGAGCAGGGGAGAGCTCGCCGTCTCTCGAGCGAACGCTTCTTCAGCTTCCTGCGCCGGCGCTTCCCCGATCGCCTGCAGTTGGACTTTCCGCCACGGCCGCCTAGCGATCGCCTACCTTTTGCGCTGACGACCCGACAACGCGCTCGGATCGATTCGCTCCCTGAGACTCAAAGGGAAGGGGCTCGACGTCGTCAATCCGATGCGAACTTCCAGAGATTCCTCGAGCAACACGAGGTGAAGCCCGAGCGGATCCGTCTGCTCCTGCGTCGGCCAGTCGCGGAACGAGCGGCACTCGCCGAACGAATCCTCGGAAGCCGCAGGCCACCGCGTCGCGACGCCCGGCCGCCGCTCGTCACTCGCCTCAGC
Source organism: Planctomycetota bacterium (assembly GCA_029260795.1). Lineage (GTDB taxonomy): Bacteria > Planctomycetota > OFTM77 > OFTM77 > OFTM77 > OFTM77. The sequence goes on from JAJDCO010000134.1 coordinate 86,624, forward strand.
CACCTCACCCGTGAGCAGCGGGAGCAGGTGGATTCGATGCCCGCAGAGCAGCATCGCCCCGAAGGGCGCCGCTTCGCTCGAGAGAATCTTCGGCGGGCGCTCGTGGAACGCTTCGAGCTGAGCGAGCAGGAAGCGATGCGTTGGGCTGAGCTGCCTCCTGTCGAGCTCGAACGGCGTCTTCGGCGGCGTCTGGAAGAGCTGGGGCGGGACTGGGACGGCCGCTGACCGGAAGGGATTCGAGGCTGAGTGGGTCGAGACGCTTCCTTACCTTGCGACCCTTGGGGAGGGCTGGTAGCCTGAGCCCCTCGAATCCTGGGCGGGGCGGTGGTGCTCGTGCGATCTGTCCTCGAGGCACCGCGAGAGGACGATGAGCGCCCTCGCGGCTCCGCAGCCACGCGGCCCACACCTCACGCCGAATCATCGCGAGCGGCGACCTCTGGACGGCACGGAATGATCGTTCCCAAAGGGATCACGCTGGCGGCACTGGTCGCGTACCTGCCGCTGACGTTGGTCGCCACGGCCTGGATTCGATTCGGCTTGGACCGACGGCCCGTCGAGGTCCTGCTTTCAACCGACACTCTGCTACGAGATCTGCTCTACGGGTTCGGGGTTGCCAGCGCGACGCTCGCGTTCTCCGTCGTCGCCTCACGGACCTTTCAGTGGGCGAAGTTCCTCGAGCGCGAGTTTCGGAGCTTTCTCGGTCCACTCACGCTTCGCGAGTTGGTCGGTCTGGCCGCCCTCAGCTCACTGGCCGAGGAAGCGTTCTTTCGGGGCGCTCTCCAGCCGACGATCGGACTCGTACCCAGCGCGATTCTCTTTGGCTTGGCTCACGTCGGGCCATGGCCGCGTTTCCTGCCCTGGACGCTCTTCGCGACCACGATGGGGCTCGTGCTGGGGTGGCTCTTTCAGACGACCGGTAACCTCGCCGCCGCCTTCACGGCTCACTTCTTGATCAATCTGATCAACTTGGGGCGGATCGTCATCCGCCCGCCCGACTCGCCGGCAGAGAGCTTTCCGCCGCGTCGGCCCCACCGCGAGGCAGTCGAGGAGGGCTTAGACGAGCTGTCCTCGCCGCACCCCCAAGAAACACACGAGCGCGACTGGTAGCGGAGGTCTCGATCGCGCTTCGCCGACGCTTGATCTGTGCTGCTCCTCAGCGCTCGAGACCGAGGTCGAGCACCGAGCCGAGACCCTCGAGGATGTCGGGATCGGGGCGATAGGCAACGAACACCGGGCGCTCGGGATCGTTGGCGATTCGGAGCGCGAGATCTCGAATCGTCCGCGCGATCCGCTGCATGTTGGCGAAATCGATCTTCTCAGCCGTGTCCGTCGGCTTGTGGTAGTCGTCGTGGAGCATCGTCGACAAGAACACACATGGAACATCGGCGGCATAGAAGTTCGCCTGATCGCTGCGGCCGAAAAACTCCGCGTCGGCCGACTCGTCGAAGAGGAAGTCCAAGCCGTTCTGCCCGTCGAGCTCGTTGAGCCATGAATTGAGAAGCTCCGCGCTCTTGCCACCCATGACCGTGACCTTGCCGGACTCACCTCGACCGACCATGTCCATGTTGACCATCGCAACGACGCTCTCAATGGGGACGGTCGGGTGTTGAACCCAGTACTGCGAGCCAAGCAAGCCTTGCTCCTCGGCACCGAACGCGATGATCATGATCGAGCGCGCCGGCCGAGGCCCGCGACTCAGTGCCTCCGCCGCTTCGAGAAGGACCGTCGTTCCGGAGGCGTTGTCATCCGCGCCGTTCCAGATGTCCCCGGCATCGTTGAATCCCACATGATCGAGGTGGGCGCCGAGCACGACCACCTCGCCATTCAGCTCTGGGTCACGGCCGGGCAAACGGGCGACGACGTTTCGGCTGAACTTGCTGTCCCGACCGATCTCGACCGACAGGCCCATCCGCGAGGCGGGAATCTCGAAGGAGACGGACTGCAGCGTTTCGTCCAACTGGGCTTGCAGCTCGCGCAGATCCTGCTCCAGGCCTCGAAACAGCGCGTTCGTCACCTTTCGGCTGACAGAGAGGCTCGGCACGGCCAGCTGCTCCTCGGGCAGGGAGCTTTGAAACATTCTGGGCAGCATCTCGGCGATTGCCGTCGCGGACATGTTGCTCGAGCTGGCATCTCCAGAGCTCGCTGCGAGCTCGGCGACACCCTGCATCAGACCCGGTCGGCCATCGGCGCTCTTCAGTGAGGGCCAGAGCATCTGGCCCGCCGGGATCGAGGAGCGATGATCCACGGGGCCGCTGACGACCAGGAGAGCGGCGGCGCCCTGCTCGCCCGCGATGCGTGCTTTAGTGACGAAGAGGGAATGCTCGGTCATCTCGGTGCCATCAAACGGCGAGTCGGGGTCCTTGGAGCGAGGCTCACCCCGGAGTGCGAGCACGATCTTGCCGGTGACATCGATTCCTTCGTAGTCGTCATACTCATGCTCAGGAGCGCGGATGCCATAGCCAACGAAGACGACCGGCGTCGCCTCGAGCCGGGCATTCGGCGAGAGGATCAACGGGAGGAACTCACGCCCGATTCGATACTCCTTGAGCTCCTCGCCTCGGACGAGGGTCAGGGAAGTGTCCGCCAATACTCGACGGAGCCCGAGATTGAAAGGCTGGATAAAGCCCTCTGTTCCGGCCGGCTCGAAGCCGTGGTGCTCGAGGACTGTCGCGACGTATCGCGCCGCGATGCGCTCGTTGCGGGACCCGGCCAAGCGCCCACCGAGCTCGTCTGAAGCCAGGAAACCCAGGTGGGCTCGAAGATCGGCGATGTCGATGGCTTCTTCAGACAGTTCGTCTGCGACCGAAGCCGAGCTTCCGGCTTCTTGTGCCATGAGAGACGCGGCGAACAACAACAGAACGGCAAGTGGACGAGCAGAGAACATCGAGAGCTCCAACTTGGATCGGGCGCGGATGAGCTCTTCTTGGGCCGAGCTCGTGACAAGAAACCAGTCTAGACCAAGCTACGGTCGAGTTCTTTCGGGGTCCACGGATGAGCTTCTTCCACCGGGCTTGGGATTGGAGGAGACCCTGGGACCCAGCTATGCAGGGGTCGCCGAAGCTCTGCTATAATCGTCGCTTCCCATGCTCGGCCTGCCGTGAGTCCGAGCGAAGGCCGCCTTCCACAGCATTCGTCTTCGAGAGGGTTTGCAAGCGTATGTGCGGATTCATCGGCGTCATCCGGCCGAAACAGAACGTCTTCCCCGAGATCTACGATGGCCTGATCTGCTTGCAGCACCGAGGGCAAGACTCGGCTGGTGCCATCACGTTCGTGGATGGCCAGTTTCAGCTCAAGAAGGGCCAGGGGCTGGTTCGGGACGTGTTCACCGAGAAGAACTTCCTGCGCATGCAGGGCAACGTCGGTCTCGGTCACGTACGGTATCCCACCGTCGGCTTGGGCCGTATCGAAGACACGCAGCCCTTCTTGATCAACTACCCGTTCGGCATCGCGATGGTCCACAACGGGAACGTGTCGAACGGCGCCGTTCTACGCGAAGAGCTGGACAAGCAGCACCACTACATCGGCTCGACGTGTGATGTCGAGCTGATCCTTAACGTGCTCGGTGAGGAGCTCGGCTCGCGCTCTCAGGGTCGAGAGCTGGCTCCCGAGGCAGTTTTTGGGGCCGTCGAGCAGATCTTCCATCGGGTCAAGGGAGCTTACTCAGTGGTCGCCCATATCGCCGGCCACGGGTTGATCGGCTTCCGAGACCCATTCGGGATTCGCCCGATGCTGCTCGGGAAACGAGACGAAGACGGGGGCACCGCTTGGGCGATGGCGTCTGAGCAAGTCGCTCTCGACTTCATGGGTTACGGAGAGCCTCGGGACGTCGCGCCCGGCGAAGCGATCTTCATCCGTGAGAACGGTGAGGTTCTGAGCCGGCGCTTGACCAACCAGCCGCATCGTCCCTGCATCTTCGAGCACGTCTACTTCGCTCGCCCCGACTCGATGATCGACCAGATCAGTGTCTACAAGACGCGGCTGCGCATGGGGCAGCGACTCGCGAAACGTTGGGAGGCGACGGGTCTCGAAGCCGACGTGATCATGCCGGTGCCCGATTCGGCTCGCACCGCGGCGGTCGCCATGGCGGCGGCATTGGGCATGCCCTACCGCGAAGGCTTCGTCAAGAACCGCTATGTCGGACGGACCTTCATCATGAAGGACCAGGACACTCGCAAGCAGTCGGTTCGGCACAAGCTGAACACGATCCCGCTCGAGTTCGAAGGCAAGGATGTCTTGATCATCGATGACTCGATCGTGCGAGGCAACACGTCGCGAACCATCGTTCAGATGGCGCGAGAGGCCGGAGCCAATAAGGTCTACCTCGCCTCGTACTCCTCGCCGGTCAAGTACCCTTGTGTCTACGGAATCGATATGTCGACGCGGAGCGAGTTCATCGCTCGGAAGAATGAGTTCGACGAGATCCGGGCTGCCATCGGCTGCGACTACTTGATCTACCAAGACATCTCGGACATGTCCGCGGCGGCGGCGGAAGGGAATCCGAAGATCGAGCGATTCTGCACGGCCTGTTTCGATGGGCTGTACCCGACAGAGGATGTGACCCCCGAGATGCTCGAAGCGATCGAGAACGAGCGGTTGGCAGCTCACGGCTAGCGACCGGACGATGTGACTCGCGTGAATTCCATTCCGGAGTGGCTTTCCGATGAATGCTCCCGTCTCGCGTCGCCGGCTGTTGGCGCAGCTCAGCGGTGCCCTCATGGGCCTGCTCACGTTGGCGGCTGGTCTCCCCGCGATCGGATTCCTCCTGTCGCCGCTCCGTCGTCGCTCCGGCGAGGCGCAGTGGGTCTCCTTGGGACTCCTGGAAGAATTCGCCGGTGCCATCGGTCCTGTCCGAGCCGATTTCGATTATGAGGCGCGCTCGGGATACCGCATCCAGACCGTCTCGAACAGCGTGTGGGTCGTCGCCGGAAACGGGAATGGCCAGGTGCCTCGTGTGTTCTCGAAGACGTGCACTCACCTCGCCTGCAACGTGAGCTGGAAGGACGACCAGCAGCTCTTCGTGTGCCCTTGCCATGGTGGCAAGTTCGGTCGTGACGGCGCTGTCGTCGCTGGCCCCCCCCCGGAGCCCTTGACCGTGATCGAGTCGCGGGTCGAAGAGGGCGAGCTCCAGATTCGACTCGGCTGAGGCTGCGATGTCGGACGCTGTGAACCCCCGCTTGGATACCGAGCCCCGCCCCCTCGTCAGCGTGTGGCGACATCTGCTCGACGAGCCGCTTCCGCAAGGCGTCGGCTGGTTTCACGTCTTCGGAGGTCTCCTGCTCTTCTTCCTGGCTCTGCAAGGAGTCACGGGAGCCCTGCTTGGCATGTACTACTCACCGTCGGTGACGGATGCTCATGCGAGCATCGAGTTCATCGAGCGCGATGTCACGGCGGGTGCTTTCGTTCGCGGCCTGCATCATTGGGGCTCGAGCGCGATCGTGGTGCTGGCAGCCGTTCACCTGAGCCAAGTCTTTCTCTGGGCGGCCTACAAGCGGCCGCGGCGGTTGCTCTGGGTGGTCGGTGTGCTGCTCTTCAGTGTCATCCTCGGCTTCGGGTTCACGGGCTACCTCTTGCCGTGGGACCTCAAGGCGTACTTCGGCACCAAGGTCGGAATCAGCATCGCAGGATCGGTCCCGGTCATCGGGGACAGCGTCGAGCGCATCCTCCAAGGAGGCGACGAGGTCGGACCCCTCACGTTGACCCGCTTCTACGGCCTGCATGTGACGGTCCTCCCGCTGCTGCTGGCAGGTCTGATCGCGATCCACTTGTTCCTCGTGCGGTTCCGAGGGATCACACCGCCCTGGAAGCGTGTCGGTGAGGACGGCGTTGCGACACAGCGCTTTTGGCCGGATCAGGCCTTTCGGGACTTGATCGCCACCGTGATCGTGTTCGGCGTCGTGGCCGCGTTGGCCTGGTGGGTGAAGGCTCCGCTCGAAGAAGCAGCCGACCCGAGCAACACCACCTACCAGCCACGCCCCGAGTGGTACTTCAACGCGCCCTTTCAGTTGCTCCACTGGCTCGACGGCCCCTTGACAGTCGTCGGTACGACCGTGATCCCGGCACTGGGATTCCTGCTGCTCGTTCTTCTGCCCTTCTATGATCGCAACCCCGAACGCAGGCTTCGGAAGCGGCCCCTCGCCGCCGTCACGGGCTCCCTGGTAGCGATCTCGATCAGCATGCTCACGGTGATCCCGATGCTGGAAGACCGGAGCGCTGTTGCCGAGACCGCCGATGAGACCGCCAGCGAAGAGTCACTCCCTCTCGAATCGGAGAAGTCTTCGCCTCAGGAGAAGGAGCAGGCAGGTGCCCCGGCCGGCGTGCGTGATGAAGCTGCATCAACCAGTCTGAGTGATGCGGCCCGTCGAGGTGAGGAGCTCTATCGGCGCTTGGATTGTGCGGCCTGTCACGAGAGCGCGAGCGCGGGGCGCGGCATCAACGTTCCGCCGACCCTGGTCAGAATCGGCGATCGAGTCCAGTCGGCCTGGCTGGCACGCTACTTGGCGGCTCCTTGGCGAGTCCGATACCAAGACGAAGACGAGCGTCCCGTGGCGAGAATGCCTGACTACGGCTTGGCCGAGTCCGAGATCGTCGATCTCGTCGCCTTTCTCGAGACGTTTCGAGATTCGTCGCAGATTCCGGCCGGGATCGCGGGAGCGGTCGAGGATCCGACCGAGGCTCAAGTCGAAGCCGGTCGCGGCGTCTATGAAGACTACTTCTGCTCCTCCTGCCATGTCCTCGAGGGCGATGGTGTGGGCTACGGGCCCGACCTCGATGACGTGGGGCGGCGCCTGAAAGCGGACTTCCTCTTCAAGTTCCTTCGGGATCCGACCGTGATGATTCCCGGAACGCCCATGGAGGTGGAGGTCGAGGAAGAGGACGCCCGGGCTCTCGTTCGTTTCCTGCTGACCCGCAAGACTGAGTGAGGATGAGATCGGAGGACTCGAGGTACTGAATCGAGGGCGTGATGAGTCTTGCCGACGCGTTTTTCGGCGCTCTCGTTCGAGAAGACCATCAGTCTCGTTCAAGAGTCATCTGCTGTCTGGCGACCAAGCCGAGCTGATTCCCCACTCATCGATTCGAAGTCTGCTTCCCGAGCTTGAGCTCTTGTACCCAGCAGAACAGAACGGGAACGACCAACATCGTGAGGATCGCGATGAACATCCCGCCGAACGACGGGATGGCCATCGGGACCATGATGTCTGATCCACGTCCGGTCGATGCCAGGACAGGTAGCAGCGCCATGAGCGTCGTAGCCGTGGTCATTAGCGCCGGGCGGATGCGGCGCTGTGCACCTTGAATGACGAGCAGCCGGACTTGGTCGCGGGACTCGAGTCGAGCGTCTTTGAACGACTGCTTGAGGTAGGTAGCCATCAGCACCCCGTCGTCCGTGGCGATCCCGAACAGAGCCAAGAATCCCACCCAGACCGCCACGCTCAAGTTGACGGGATGGACTTGAAAGAGGCTGCGCGCGTGCTCGCCAAAGACCGTGAAGTCGAGGAAGGCCTCCTGCCCGTACAGCCAGATCATCAGAAAACCCCCTGACCAGGCGACCGCGATTCCCGAGAACACCAGCATCGTGATCCAGACCGCTGAGAACTGCAGGTAGAGGATGATGAAGATGAGGAAGAGGGCGAGAGGGAGCACGACTGCGAGCGTCTTCTGTGAGCGAATCTGGTTCTCGTAGCTTCCGCTGAACGCGAAGCTGACGCCGGCGGGAATCTTCAGCTTGCCGGACGCGATCCGAGCTTCCAGGAACCGCTGAGCGGCTTCGACCACGTCAACCTCCGCGGTGCCGGGCTGCTTGTCGAAGACGACGTATCCCACCAAGAAGGTGTCTTCGCTCTTGATGGCTTGCGGGCCACGCACGTAGCGGATCTCCGCCAGCTGGCCGAGCGGGATCTGGGCGCCTTGGGGAGTCGGAACCAGGATCTCCCCCAGGCTCTCGATGCTGTCCCGGCGCTCGCGCAAGTAGCGAACGCGGACCGGATAGCGCTCCCGCCCTTCGATGGTGCTCGTGATCTGTCGGCCTCCGATGGCGACCTCGATGACGCGCTGAGCGTCTTGAATGTGCAGCCCATAACGGGCAAGCGCACTCCGATCAAGATCGATCTCCAAGTAAGGCTTTCCGACGAGTCGATCGGCGAGGACCGAAGCGGGCTCGACACCCGGTACCTCTTGCAGGATCTGCTCGATGTCGACGGCGACCCGGGCGATGGTGTCCAGGTCAGGGCCCTTGATCTTGACACCCATCGGCGCGCGCATGCCGCTTTGCAGCATGACGAGGCGAGCCGCGATCGGCTGCAGGCGTGGAGCCGAGGATGTCCCCGGAACGGCGGCGGCTCGGAGGATCTCGTCCCAGATGTCATCGGCAGATCGGATGTGGGGGCGCCACTGACGGAAGGGACGCCCATCGTCATCCGGGATGAGAAGACCGGAGTCGTCTCGGACGAACTCGTCCTCTTCCTCATCGAAGCGGAATCGAACCCGCTTGCCGTCGGCAGCCGTCACGTATTCCGAGTGATAGCGGATGACCGTTTCGATCATGGAGATCGGTGCCGGGTCGAGGGGCGAGTCGACGCGACCGAGCTTTCCGACCGCGGACTCGATCTCGGGAATCGCCGCCAAGGCACGATCCTGAAGCTGCATCACCTCGAGCGCCTCTCCCAGAGACGCGTGCGCCATCGTCGACGGCATGTAGAGAAACGAGCCTTCGTCGAGCGCCGGCATGAACTCCTTGCCGAGGCCTGGAAAAGCGCTGTGCCCACCTCGCCAGACGGCGGACTCACGGATCGTTCCGGGATCGATACCGACTACCGTCGCCACTCTCGGAACGAATGCGAAGACGCGGTGAAATCCGAGCCACGCACAGGCACCGGCGATTAACAGCATCGAGGGCAGCGAGAGGAACAGCAGCTTGTGCCGAAGGCAGAAGCCAAGCACTCGCGTGTAGCTCCGTTGGAAGAACAGGAACAGCGCGAGGAGCCCTCCCAGCAGGCCGCCGACGAAAGCGATGTTGAGCAGCTGGCCCCGTTCGGGGCCGAGGGGAAGCCATTCCCGGGTGAGAAGCACGAGCAGAATGGCGAGAGAGAGCCCCGTGATCCCCCAGGGAATGAGCTTTCCCAAGCGTAAGGGCAGGCGATCGCGGACGAGCAGGTTGAGGGCGACGAGTAAGAGCAGCACACCTCCCCAGATCGTGGCCGTCACGGCGAGAAAGACGGCTCCAGCGGCCAGCCCGAATCCGGCGAGCTGCTTGAGAATGCCAGAGCGCACTCGGCGGGTGAAGAGCAGGTGAGCCGCCGGTGGGATGATCGTCAGAGCGACGACGATGGACGCGACGAGGGCAAACGTCTTCGTGAACGCGAGGGGTCGGAAGAGCTTCCCCTCGGCTCCCGTCATCGTGAAGACCGGCAGAAAAGAGATGACGGTCGTTGCCACGGCTGTCAGGACCGCGCTGCCGACTTCTCGAGTGGCCCGCTCGATGACGCTGCGCCGAGGCTCACCGGGGTCCGCCTCCTCGAGATGACGGAGGATGTTCTCACTAACGATGACACCCATGTCGACCATGGTGCCGATGGCGATCGCGATCCCGGAAAGCGCCACGATGTTGGCGGAGACGTTGAAGACCCGCATCGCGATGAAGCACATCAGGACGGCGAGTGGAAGGAGAACGCTGATCAGCAACGAGCTTCGAAGATGCAGGACCATGACGATCACCACCAAAGCGGTGATCAGGATCTCGAGCAGAAGCGCCTCGTTGAGCGTTCCCAGAGTCTCCTGGATCAAGCCGGTCCGATCGTAAAAGGGGACGATCGTCACCTGAGTGAGAGTCACCCCGGACGGCCACTCGGAAGGAGAGGTGGCACGAAGTGCTCCGACCCACGCCTCGTGCTCGTTCAGATCATTCGGTTCGGGTTCCAGCCGATGGCCTGCGGCGAATGTTGCGAGCTCCTGAGTGTCTGTGGTGTTCGGATCCATCAAGACCCGGGCCGGCAGCCCGGGCGCGATCTCACCGATCTTCTCCTTCACGTTCTGAATCGCGGCCAGCGGATTGGCGCCGAAGCGCACGACGACGACACCCCCGACGGCTTCGACGCCATTCTTGTCGAGGACGCCGCGGCGCAACGCGGGACCGCGAGTGACCTGAGCAACGTCCTGGATACGGATCGGGACGTTCTCGTTGACGGTGACCACCGTCTCCTCGATGTCCTCGACACTCTCGATAAAGCCGAGCCCTCGAATCACGTACTCGACACGATTGATCTCCACCGTTCGAGCGCCGACGTCGAGGTTCGACATTCGGGTTGCCGAAAAGATCTGATCGAGAGTCACGCCATATGCACGCATGGCGTCGGGGTCGACATCGATTTGATACTCGCGGACGAAGCCGCCGATCGAGCCGACCTCGCTGACGCCCCTGGCCGCCAAGAGCCCGGTGCGGACGTACCAATCCTGAATGGAGCGGAGCTCGTCCGGAGCCCAACCTCCCGTAGGCCGGCCATCCAGATCGCGTCCTTCGAGCGTGTACCAGAAGACCTGCCCGAGCGCGGTGGCGTCCGGCCCGAGCGTCGGACGAACATCGTTTGGCAAGGTGCCTGGCGGAAGGCTGGCGAGCTTCTCGAGCACCCGCGAGCGCGACCAGTAGAACTCGACGTCCTCGTCGAAGAGCACGTAGATGCTCGAGAAGCCGAAGAAGGAGTAGCTGCGTACCGTCTTGACTCCCGGGATGCCCAGTAGGGCCACCGTCAGCGGGTACGTGACCTGATCCTCCACGTCTTGAGGGGAACGCCCCATCCAGTCGGTGAAGACGATCTGTTGGTTCTCGCCGATGTCCGGAATGGCGTCGACGGGCACTGGATCGCGAGGCAGGCCTTCGAGGTCCCAGTCGAACGGCGCTACGAGGGCACCCCAGGTGATGATGGCGATCACCAGCAGGAATACGATCAGCTTGCGCTCCAGACAGAACCGGATGATCTGATCGAGCCAGGACAGACGTTCGTTGGGCTCAGCGGCCATCGTCGTCCTCCTCTCGACCTTCACGAATCGTCTCGATCACCGAGCCGCAGCGAAGCATTCGGCTTCCGAAGTACGGATTCTCGATCTCTCGACCGGGCTGCAGCCAAGTCGCGCCTCGCCCTTCGAAGGCCATCGGACATTGGACGAGATGGACCGGGCTCACGGTCGAGACCTCGAAGCGCTCGAAGATCTGCTGCATGGCGTGGGACACCGTCTCGAATGCGGCTCGCCGATCGGCGATTTCGTCGACCTCCGCTGCGGCCGTCGCCGACTCGAGCCCGTCGGCTCGGAGTCGATGCCACAGCGTCGAGCCTTCGGCCGAGAGCGTACCCGGATCGATGGATTCGAACCCTTCGACGATTCGACGAGCCGCATCGCGACTCACAGAGGAGTCATCTGCTGCCAGAGCGGCCTGCAGCGCCCGATACGAAGACCACAGGTCGACGATACCCTCTCGAAGTGTTGTGGGAGCGTCGAACCGGGTTGGGCGCGCTGCCTCGGGATGCGTCCCGAGCTGGCTTCGAAGCCGAGCGACGATGGCATGTAGGTCGCGATCGATCTCCAACCATCGTTCAGGCTGGCTCGATTCCCGACCCTCGAAGGCGACGTTGAGCAGCAGCATCGCCAGCTCGCGCCACGCCGCGCGGGAGTCCTCGGGAAAGCGATCTTCCTTCAGGCCCTCGACTTTTTCGTACAGGCCCGAAAAGGCGAACTGAATACTGGCCGCCTCACTGCTGGCCAAGGCTTCTTCCACCGCCGCGACTTGCCGTTCCACTTGCTGCAGATCGGCCGATACGGAGGCGGGTAGGTCGACCTTCGGTCCGGGCATCGATCCTCCGGGCTTCATGCCGCCATGATCGTGCGCCGTCGAGCCACCGGAGACTCCCTCCGGGTTCATCATGCTGGGCCGAGCTTGAATCTGGAGCGCGCTGTCGATCTTGAAGTTGCCTTCGACGACTACACGCTCGTTCTCGGCGAGCCCGTGACGCACGATGTAGAAGTCGCCTGCGCGTGGACCCAAGATGACTTCTCGCCCTTCGTATGTCGGTTCTTCTTGCCCGGGCACCTCGACGTAGACCACCGCGCGCTTGCCCGTTCGCAGTGCCGCGGTCACGGGAATGACCAGGGGTCTCTCGCTCGCGAGCTCTTCTTCGGAGATGTATCCGAGCGATTCGGCCGGCACGAGCTTCATGCCGCACACGTCGCAATCTCCCGGCTCGTCCTTGACGATCTCGGGATGCATGGGCGAGATCCACTTGCCCACGAGGCTCGGATCCATCACTTGGCCATGGGCCGCAACACGGGACCGAACGCGCGCTCGAACGAACATGTCCGGCTTGAGACGACCGCTCTCGTTGTTGGCGATTACCCTCACCTTGACGGTGCGCGTCTTCGGGTTGATGAACGGGTCGATGAAGCTGATCGTCCCTCGGAAGGGCTCTCCGGGCGAGGCTTCCGTCTCGAAGGTGACCTCTTGTCCGTATCGCAGCCAGGCGAGGTCGGACTCATATGCGTCGAGTTGGACCCAGACACGACTCAGGTCCGCGATAGTGAAGATCCGGGTGCCCGTCTGAACGTACATGCCTTCGAGCGCGTTGCGGTCGATCACCAATCCGCCGGCCGGTGCGTAGATCGTCATGTGCTCGGCGGGAGTTCCCCGCTCCTCGATCTCGGTGATCTGCACATCCGTCAGGCCGAGAAGCTGGAGCTTGGCACGAGCGGAAGCCAACGTGTCCTCGGTGCTCCCCCGGAGGGCACCCTGGTCGCTGATCTGACCGATGGCCCGCTTGGCCTGAAGAAGCTCCTCTTGAGCCGAGTACAGCTCGGGGCTGTAGAGGTAGACCATGTGATCGCCTTGGCGAACCGTCACCCCCGTGTAATCGACGAAGAGCTGATCGATGCGGCCAGGAACCCAGGCCGTGACGTGGGCCAGGCGAGTCTCGTCGTAGGTGATTCGACCGACGAGCCGGATCGTCGCCTCGGCGAAGCGCCGCTCCACTGGCGCCGTCCTAATTCGCATGCGCTCGCGGTCACGAGCATTCACGACCAGGCGTCGACCCGACGATTCTCGGCCATCCGAGAAGACCTCGATGAGGTCCATTCCACAGATGGGACATTGGCCCTTCTGGGGCATGCGGATCTGGGGATCCATCGAGCATGTCCAGAAGGCCGGCTCCGCCTTGTCCTCGTGGGCGTTCTGATCGAGCTCGGTGGGCTTGCTGGAGTCCTGACCGAGCCAGTATCCGATTCCGAGTCCGGCGCCGATGAGGACGGCCCCCAGGAACACGAAAAGAGCGCGACGAAAGAAAGGTTTCATCTCAGGCCTCCTTCTCCGATCAAAGCCTCGAGGTCGGCTCGGGCGTGTTCGTGAGCAGCAATCGACCGCCAAAGGGCATGTTCCAGTGTGAGCAGCGAGCGCTCGCTGTCGATGATCTCGAGGAGGGTGCTGCGACCCGTCCGATAGTCGGACAACGCGACCTCGACCGACTGCCGGGCACGGGGCAACAGCGTGCCGCGATGCAGCTCGATCTGCCGCCAGGCGTCGTCGATTCGATACAGCACGTCGGCGAGGGCAACGCCTACCTCCTGCGTCCGTTGCTCCAGGGAAGCTCGCGACGCCCGCACACTGGCCCGAGCGGCGCGACGCTCGGCGCGGTAGCGACCCCGCCAGAGTGGCAGCGTCACGCCGAGCGTCAACAAGATGGGGTCATCGCCGCTGCCACGGACACCGGGATTGATGGCCGCACCGGTCTCGATGTACTCGACGCCCAAGGTGAGGTCCGGGTAGCCGGAGAGATTTGCGCGATCGAATCGGCGCTCCGCGGTCCGAACATGCTCGCGGAGTGCGGCGATGTCCGGATTGCGGTCGAGGGAGTGCTCCGTCGAGGTCGGGTCGAGGCGGGAGGCTTCGAAGGCGGCTGGGAACGGGAGGAGGTCGTTCTCGTGTCGACCGAGCAGGGCCAGCAGGCGCGCCGACCTCACGTGCCGTTGGCGTCGCAACGACACATGCTCGTTCTCGACCTGCCCGATCTCGAGCTGCAGGCGGAGCAGATCTTGCTGGCTGCCGCCCGTTCGGATGCGTAGTCGGACGACAGGCTCCAACGTCTGCAGCCAACCGAACGTCTCTTCGGAGACTCGGATGTCCTGAGCGAGCAGACCGTAGTCGAAGTAGGCCTGGGTGACATCGCGGATCACGCCTTGGCGAGTCGCCTCCAGCTCGGCTCGCTGAATCCCAGCCTCGGCAAGGGCGACCTCCGAATCGGCACTCAGGGTCCCGAACCAGGGAATCGTCTGCGACAGGCCGAAGCGATGCCGTTGGGGACCAGTTCGGGTCTCGATCCGCTCGGCGAAGTAGCCGTAGGTGAATCGGGGATCCGGGAGGTATCCCGCGCGCTGTGCGCGCTCTTCGGCCGACTCCCGGCGAGCGCGAGCTGCAAGAAGGCCCGGGTGGTTTTCCAGAGCCTCGGCGATCAAGGCGTCGAGTCGCAGGCCATGATCGACGTCCAGGAAAGGGCTGTCCTCCTGCTGACCTCGCCGGCCCGACTCCAACGACTCGGGAACGACGAGGAGCGTTGGACGGGTGGAGTCGACGGCGGCGATCTTAATCGACGATTCCGTCGGTTGCTTTCGATGCGCCTCGGACGACGGAGCCTGACAACCGAGGAGAATGGCCACCAAGAAGCCGGTGCCCCAATGGTGCACGGACATGATTCGCCCTCGAATCTGAGAAGAGCCTTCGGACCATCAACGATCGTCGTGCGGGTCTTCAAGGGACCCAGGACGATCGTTCGAACGACGGGCGCCCGGCGACGAGATCGATGGATCTCGGGCACGGGACGAGCAAGCGTGAGAGTGGCTTTGCGCTTACAGCCGCAGCTGCATCGAGGTCAAGAAGGTCGTGCGGCGCGCCGGAGCTCGATATGCCACCGAGCGATCGGAGGCCGAGAAGATCGGCTCGAGCGGCTCACTGGCACGGGGCGCCATCGCCAGCAAGACATGCGAGCTCGTGTTGGGATCGAGGTCCAGTGGAACCGACAAAGCTGGCGCCGGCTCGCAGGCACACGATGGCTCGATTCGAACCGGAGCCTCGGGCAGTAGCTTCGAGGGCGAGCTCGATCGCTTCGTCTCGATCGACTCGTCGCGGCTGCAACAGGCCGCAGGCTCGTCGTTGGCTGACGACGAGGGTGGAAGACTGCAACAGCAGTCATGGGGCCAGGAGGCTGCAAAGGTCAGCCAGGCGGCCCATGCGATGACGAGGATCGGTTTCATGCCAATGACGTCCTGAGGGACTCTTCGGCCAAGTGACGAAGTCGACGTTAGCACAAGTCGCGCGCCGGTTGAACAGGATTGGCTCGGCGGTGGGAGTGAGGCGACGAAAGTCCACTCGCGTCTGGAAGGTGCCCTCCGTTGCTCCCTCGATCCGCCTCGGGCGGGAGGCCGGTGGGAGTTGAGCGTTCGGACACGCCTCGATCGATGTTGACGCGCCGCCTTGCGATGGTCAAGTTCTGAAGGCTCGAAGTTCTGGGCCCCCCCGTTCGAAGGAGACAAGCGATGCTCAACGCGCTGGTGTACGTCTTCTGCGCCATCGCAACGGCCCCTCAGGCCCGCGACGAAGCGTTGCTGGTCAAGGGGGGCACCGTGATCACGCTCTCGATCGGAACGCTTCCAACCGGAGATGTCTTGATCCGTGGTGACCGAGTGGTGCGAGTGGCGCCCCGGATCGGCTCGGAATCGGCTGAACGCGTCATCGACGCGTCGGAGCATTTCGTCCTTCCGGGGTTCGTCATCATTGACCTGGAATCACGAGCGACTCCTCTACGCAGCATGGACTCTGAGGTCGCGTGGCTGTCCCATGGCGTCACGGAGGTCTTCGAGCGTCGCGCCGACGAGCTCCTCGATGAGTTGGTGCGCGTTCGCTTGGACGTCCCGTCGACGCCGGTGGCTCGAGTCCTCGATCTCGGTCGGACTCCGGGCCTGACGGCCGAGCGCCTTCGGGCGGCCCATGTCGAGGGCCGGCTCGCGAGTCGACGGGACGCTGACCTGTTGATGGTCGTGAATGACCCACGTGACGGCTGGATCGCCCGTCGTCTGGCATCGGAGCTGAGCTGGCAGACTCGAGCTGAAGCGACCCGGTCCGCCGGCGTTGAGGGCAGGGCGACCGATCTCGTCTGGAGGGTCCGCTCACATGGAGTCGAGATGGGGCCGGCGTTCGCGCTCGGCAAAGCGAGACCCGAGTTC
Organism: Planctomycetota bacterium; assembly: GCA_029260795.1. Classification (GTDB taxonomy): domain Bacteria; phylum Planctomycetota; class OFTM77; order OFTM77; family OFTM77; genus OFTM77. The sequence continues at coordinate 102,872 of JAJDCO010000134.1, forward strand.
GTTCTTTGGCACGCGGCCGGCGCTCGCCTTGGAGAGGACGATGCGGAGGAGGCCTTGAGAGCCTGGATCCAGTACCCGATCCTCATGCTCGGACTTCGGCTGGAGGCCGGCCGCATCGTGCCGAGAGCGATCGCGGACCTCGCTCTCTTCGATCGACACCCGCTCACGAGAGGAGCCCGCTGCGTGGCCACCATCGTCGGAGGTCGGCTTGCGTGGGTCGATGCCGCTTTCGAGGGGCACACTCGATGATGGTGGTGATGTGGCACGCCGTTCTGCTGATCGCTTGGGCAGGGGCGGCTCGGGAGGAACCGACGACGATCTTCCGGGCGAGCCACGTCCTGACCTCGGTGAGTGCGCCTCTGACTCCAGCCGACATCGAGGTCGTTGGAGATCGTATTGCCTGGGTCGGACTCCCGCGTGCGGCGAGCTCTGATGTCCCGGTTCACGATCTCGGGGAGGCCTGGGTCACGCCCGGATTCATCGACTCAGGCTGGCATGCATTCCCACCGAGGCTTTCAGTTGGGACGGCTCCGCAGCCCGGTTGGCAATGGAGCGACGTTCTGGACCGCCGACATCCTCTGCGACCGGTGGCTTGGCGAGGCGGAGTGACCGCGGCCGTTGCCGTTCCATCATCGCGTGCCGTGGTCGATGGTTGGGCTCCTCTGGTTCGATTCGCTCGCTCCGGGATAGTGGTCGTCGAGGCACGAGCCATTCTGTGTGGCCGGATCGGAGGGACCGGAAGTCTCGAAGGCGACTTGGAGGCAACCAGCACGCTGATTGCGCTGCTGTCGGAGGCCGAGCGATTGCGAAGTGCTTGGGAGGTCTACGATCGGCAGCTCGACCGATACCGAGAAGCGCAGACACTCGGATTGGCAGCGCCGGATCCTCCTCGCCCGCCTTCGGAAAGGCATCGATGGACAAGGCTCGCAGACGTGTTGGATGGACGTCGCCCTCTCCGGTTGGAGGGGGCGAGAGCGGAGGTGGTCCGGCGTCTCTTGGATGCGGACGGCCTGGAAGGCATTCGATACTGGCTAGTTGGAGAGTGGAAGCCCGAGAGCCTGGAACGATCAGATCGCTTTCTCGCCTCACTGCCCCCGCGAGCGGCACTGCGACGAAATCTCCGCTCGGGTCCCGGAGCTGAGTGGTGGCTCGAGCATGGCTTCGAGGTCGCCTTTGCGTCTCAAGACCTGGGGGATCCGAGCTACCTGCGATTCGAAGGCGCGCGTGCCATCGCCGAGGGAGCATCGCGCGAAGAGGTCCTGGCCGCCTTGACGATCGTTCCGGCACAGCAGCTTGGCGTGGAAGAGTCTCTGGGCTCGATCGCCGCCGGCCGAATCGCAGACCTCGTCGTTTGGTCGGGCGATCCGTTCGATCCGCGCTCACGCGTTCGGGCGGTGATCGTGGGTGGTCAATGGGTTCCACTGAGCTCGGACCGCTAGGAGATCGCGATGCTCGTTTGGCTCTTTGCATGGCTCCTTCAACCCGAGCTCGATCTCGCCGTGAAGGCTGCCCGCGTAATCACTCCTGCTCACGTCCTCGAGAACGGCGTGGTCTTGATACGGGATCGACAGATCGTCGGTGTCGGGTCCAACCTTCCCATCCCTGCCGGAACGCCACGGCTCGAATTCCCGAACGGAACCGTGACACCCGGTTTCATTCTGCTGGCCTCGGGAATCGGGATCGAGGCAGAGTCGGTCGAAGGTGCGTCGAGGGCGTCGCGCCGAGCCGACGAGTGGGTCCGATTGAGCCCGAAGACGCTGGCCGCTGCTCATGCATTGGGATGGACGACCGCCGAGATCCACCCTCCTTCGCAGCCTGGTTGGTCGGTGGGTGAGGCGGTCGTGGTACAGCTGCTGCCGGATCGATCGATCGTGGACGTCCGATTGCCAGCGCGCCGCAATGTCGTACTGGCGATCGACGGCTCGATCGGGGATCTCGAAGCGTGGCTGGACTTCACCGCGGGTCTCGACCGGGAGCTCGAGGACATCGCGATCCAGGGTGAATCGCACTGGGCGGAAAGGGTGCGCCGTGGGGAAGCGGCGCTGACGCTCGTGACCCAAAAGGCCGGGCAACCCGAACGGCTCGGGCGCCTACTGAAACGGCGCGATCTGGCAGCGACGCTCGGTGTTCCGGCTCACCTCACGAGCCAACGACGCGACTCGAGTGAACTCCCACCGTGGGTGCTCACTTCCACTCAGACGCTCGCCAGTGGTGAGCGTCCGGGCGACGGCTTGACTGGTTGGTGTTCGGAAGGGCGGGGTCTCCTCGATCCCCGGATTGAGCTCCGCCGATTGGCCGGAGACGATGAAGCGCTACCCATCTCGCGTTTGACCGAGGACCCGGCTCGACTGCTCGGCATCTCCGATCGCACCGGTCGGATCGAGGTCGGGCTGGGCGCTGACCTCGTCATATACGACGGGCCGCTCGAGCTGGCGTCCACGACGCTGCAGGTCACAATCGTAGGCGGCGCTGTGTTCTTTCGAGCGCCTGAAAGCAAGAGCCTCTCTCGCTGACTGGACTAGCGAGATCCCCCCGGGGTCGCGTCGGCATTCGCAAGCTCCGCCGCTGTTCCCGCAATCAAGCGGGCCACCCTCTGGACCTTCTTCTCGAGGATCTTCTCAACCGTGTCGGTGGGCTTGTGATAGTCGTCGTGCAGCCCAGCAAAGAAGAAGGCGGCCGGTACACCCGCTTGGTGAAAGTGGAACTGGTCGCTTCGATTGAAGAACTCGTTGCCACCGTACTCGATCTTCAGGCGGACTCCTGGCGTCACGTTGGCGCGGTGAATGGATCGGCGGAGCAGGCGGTTCTCGTCGGGCTCTCCGATCGTGATCTCGTTCAGTCGATTCCGTCCGACCATGTCCATGTTGAGCATGGCGACGGCTGAAGAAAGCGGAAGCAACGGCTTCTCGCAGTACCCCTTCGACCCCAGCAGCCCTTCTTCTTCACCGCTGAACGCGATGAAGAGCAGGCCGCGTTTCAACTCGACATCAGAGTTGGCGAGAACGCGTGCGACCGCGAGGAGGGCGGTGGTGCCAGATGCGTTGTCATCGGCTCCGTTGTGGATCAAGCCCGTTCCGTCGAAGTCGACTCCCATGTGATCGTAGTGTGCCCCCAGCACGATGTGCTGTTCCTTGAGCTCGGGGTCGGAGCCGGGGCGATAGCCGACGACGTTGGCGACTTGCCGAGAAGTGGGGCGAATCTTGACGCCGAGGTCGATCTCGACATCTGGAATCTCGTGAGACTCCGATCGGCGATCACACTCTTTCTGAACCTCTTCGAGATCTCGTCCCAAGAGCGCTTCAGCCAAGCCACGAGAAACGTGAACGACGGGAATCTCGATTCGCTCTCGCTTCTTGCTGATCTGGGGCCAATTGTGGGAGGGCAACTCGAAGCCGGCCGCCTCCGGGTCATCGCCAAAGAGGATGGGCCCGCTGACGACCATCAGGGCCACGGCGCCTCGCTCCTGGGCGAGCTTCGCCTTGGTGAAGAACGAGGCGTGGCGCGTCAGCTGCTTGCCATCGAAGCTTCGGCCGCCCTTGTCTTGTCGCGGCTCTTGCCAGAGAGCCAGTGCGATCTTTCCTCGAACGTCGATCTTGGCGTAGTCGTCGTGGCGAAACTTGGGCGCCTGGATTCCGTAGCCGACGAAGACGATCGGTGCCCGGACGTCTCCGTCGACCGAGATGCGAACTGGAATGAAGTCCTTGCGAACAGCAAACGGCTCGGGCTCACCCTGGGGACGATGGATCAGCAACCGCGACGCGCTCTCGTCGACGTCGATCACGCCCATCTCCCACAAGTGGTTCCAACCATCGTGACCCGGCACGACCTGGAGTCCCGCCTTTTCGAACTGCTGTGCAATGTACTCGGCGGCCTGCTCTTGCCCGCGCTGAGACGTGTGTCGACCGTAGAGCGCGTCCGACGCCAAGTACTCCAGGTCGGCCTGAATCGATTCGAGGTCGATCTTGCCGATGGCGCCGCGTACGTCCGAGGCGACCTGCGCCCCGGCCCACGACCCGAGAGTGACGACGAGGAGGGCGGTCCAAGAGACTGGGACGCGGGTTCGACGAGGCGAGCTCATGATGAGGCTCCTGTCCGAGTGAAGAGAGGTTCGCGCCTCTGCGCGCGTCCCGTCGACTCTATCGCTTCACGCGGAGCAGGAGAAGGCGTTGATTGGCCTTGCGGAGGACTCGAGCCTCGAGCGGAAACTCACCGACGATCTCGAACCGCTCAAAGAACCGTTCGAGGGGCAGACCCCCGAAGGCCGCCAGGTAGAGCTGAATCTGATCGGCCAAATCCAAGACGTAGTCGATGTCGTCCTCGACGATGAATTCAACGAGGCGCCGATCCCGGATGGCGAAGTAGGCGTCGTTGTTGATGAGCCCGTCGAGGTTCACGACCGGTCGCTTCGAGAAAAACGCGTAGACGCCTGAGTTGAAGGCGCCGATGCGGGCCGAGTCGGGAACCGATTCTTTCAAGATCGAGAGACCCCGCGTCAGATTGGCTCGCCGGGTCCAGCCGTGAAGGTCAGGGACCGTCGCCAGCTCGACCCAGCCCCACAGACAGTTCGCCAAGGCGAAGCCACACAGGACTCGCCCGATCCGCCGCCTCATGGAACCCTCTGGCCAGACTCGAAGGGCCAATCCGCCGAGCCACCAGATCGATACCAGCGCGGGCAAGAGGTAGCGGGTCTTGGGGCCGAGGCGAAGAAGGTAGGCCGCGAAGTAGGCCAGCGGAATGAGAGCGACGATGCTGGCCGGTGTGGTGAGACCCTCGCCACCTCGTTGAAGAACGCCGCTGCGAAAGACCGAGAGGACGAGCCAGCCGATCAGTGCGATGACCAGCGTGACCGAGCCGAATAATGCCAAGCCTGAGAATGCGCCGCCCGGCCGGAGGAGTGAGGCGAGTCCGTGGGCTCCGAAGAATGAGAGATACTCCGGCAGGAACTGACCGAGTCCGTGTCCGAAGTACGAAATCCAGTCCTGCCAACCGGCGCCGACCGCCGGGTAGAGGCCGGAGGCGTGTCGCAAGTGCTCCCCGAGGGCCAGTCCAGAAGCGGGAGTCCAAAGATCGTAGACGGCTCGGTTCCATGCGAAGTACGGAACGACCGTGCTGAGCAGGATGGCGGCCGTGGCGCCAACCGTGGTCCACGGAATACGTCCTCGCCAGCACTCGAGTAGCCGGTAGCCGCCCAGGAGAACGGCCAAGATCAAGACATCGACGCGGGCGAGGAAGGCAGCGGCGAACAAGGCGGCTGTTCGGAGGCGCCGGGGGCGTTCCTCGTGCGCTTCCCGGAGCAGAGCGCCGACTGCAGCGGTGGTGAGGCAAAAGACGAGCGGAGTGTCGAGCCCGTTCAGGGCCAAGCCGACGGTAGTCGGGTTCAGGAGCCAGAGCGCGAGAACGGACAAAGCGAAGCTGCGAGTGGAGACGACCCACAGCGTCCGAAACAGAAGCCAGGCACCGAGGAGGTCGACCAAACTTGCGATGGCGAGGAGGGCACGCGTGACCGCGACCGGATCTTCGAGTTGCAGGGGGACCCAGCAGAGGATCATCCAGAGTGGATGGTAGCCGTTCGTCGGGTGGCGACCGTCGAAGGTCGCGCCCTCGCCGGCGAAGAAGTGCTCGGCCACCTGAAGGTTGTAGAAGGCGTCATCGGTAAGGACGCGGCAGATGGTGTCTTCGAGAGGAAGGACGACGAACACGCCGCGAACGAGGGCGCCGAGGACGAACAGGATGGCGACCAACCGGCGGGTGCTCATCGGCGCCACGGCGTCCAAGAGGGGCTCCTCCAGGGATGATTGGAAACGAGGGGGCAGGCGATTGCGGGGGTGAGGGTATCAGGCGGTTGGAGGGGCCGCAACGCAGGGGCGACGTTCGGTGAGGAGGAACGTTAACGGGCCGACTTCCAGGAAGTCGGCCCGCAATGACCACGACTCGAGACGGTAGCTTTCGCTCGTTCTCGAGGACACCACCGGGCCGGGGGCCCGATGGGTCGCGATCGAATCAGAGAGTTTCCTTGAGAGCCTTGCCGGGGCGGAAGACCACGGTGCGGCTCGCAGGGATGTTGAGGACTTCGCCGGTCGCGGGGTTCCGGCCCTGGCGGGCCTTGCGTTCGCGGACGGTGAATGAACCGAAGCCCATTATTTGCACTGAATTGTCCTTGAGCAGGCCTGCACGCACGCCTTGGAAGACGGAGTTGACGTACCGTTCAGCATCCGCCTTTGAGCAGCTGGCGTTCTCGGCGACGAGGTCGATCAGGTCACTCTTGTTCATGTGGGTCTCCTCCCTCATCAAAAAACGAAACGGGGAGGCCGAGACCAGCTCGGGCTCCCCGTGTTTCGTTTGCTAGCGCCGAGACGCGCGGATCACCGGCGGCCGGCCTTCTTACGAGTGGTCTTCTTCTTGGTGGTCTTGCGAGCAGTGGTCTTCTTCTTGGCGGCCTTCTTGCGAGTGGTCTTCTTCTTGGCGGCCTTCTTCTTTCCCGCCTTCTTCTTTCCCGCCTTCTTCCTTCCTGCCTTCTTGGCGACCTTCTTGCGCGCGGTGGTCTTCTTCTTGGCGACCTTCTTCTTAGCCGCCTTCTTCTTGGTGGTCTTCTTCTTGGCGGCCTTCTTCTTTCCCGCCTTCTTCTTGGTGGCCTTCTTCTTGGTGGTCTTCTTGCGCGACGCGCTCACGGACGGGCGACGGCTGACGGTCCGGCTGCGCGTGCCGCTGGACGTCGTCGTCTTCCGTTTGGTGCGACGGCTTCGAGTGGTGGCCATGGTTTTCCTCTCCACGAATGACTCGAACGCGACATGGGCACGACCGAAGGTCGATTCGTGCCGTAAGTAAATTCCAAAAAACCGTTAAAGGTGCGTTATGGGATGAATCGGTTGGCGTTACGTCGAAGTTGAAAAAAAAATGGGATACTTACGCAAACGGCTCAGCGCTTGTGACATTCCAGCGGTGCCCGGACCGCACGACCACCACGTCCGCTCGACTCACGATCTCTACACCACGTGACGCTGAAGCACTGTCAAAAGCGGCGATGCGGGGGCGTCATTATCATGTACTCATATAAAGTCATGATGTTACTGCCACTCGTCGTGATGTTGCCGGACCGTGAAAAAAAGTTTCGTCACGACGAAGAAAAAACGGAGTCCTTCGATTCGTTGACGGTTCTCGTGACGACATCACTCGTGTCATCGATCGCCGAGAACCACCCTCAAGTTCGAGAACCGAACGTCAACCGTCACGCCCTTCGACCAGCGTGTGAACCCGATCGACTTCGAGGTTCGTCCACACGTCTTGATGACCTGACGGCCATCGAACCTCGAGTCGATCGACGTGTTTCGATCGGCCCAGTCCAAAGTGCACTCGAAGGCTACTGTGCGAGAGGTAGCTCGTACCCGAGCGGCATTCGTCTGTCTGACGCCGGCCGTTCGCTTCGAGAACGATTCGCGCGCCGATGCCGTCGCGATTGCTCGCACGTCCCTGGAGGTCGAGTTGGATCCAGTGGAGACGCGGCTCATGTTGGTTGACCAGCACGCAGGGACGATCGCCCGAGTTCGACACGATCAGATCGACATCCCCGTCGCCGTCGAGATCACCGTACGCTGATCCGCGGCCGACGCGCAGCGTCAAGATCGCATCGCCAGCGGTGGCCGATCGATTCGCAAAGCGGCCACCGCCATCGTTTTCGAAGAGAAAGTCGGGCTCCGCAAAGGTCTGATTCGCGAAGAAGAGCTCGACGTTGTCCATGATGTGTCCGTTGGCGATGTGGACGTCCAAGTCCCCGTCGTTGTCCAAGTCCACCAGGTTGGTCCCAAAGCCCAAGAACCGTAGTGATGGCTCGCCGAGCCGGGCGGGTCCCGATCCGTCGCGGAAGGTTCCGTCGCCCCGATTGACATAGAGAGTGTTCGTCTCCATGGCGTAGTGAACCATGAACACGTCCAGGTTCCCGTCGCCGTCGACATCGCCGACGTCGATACCCATGCCAGCTTCCGCTTCACCCAGCTCGTTGTAGGCAAAGCCCGAGACGACTGAGCGATCTTCGAAGGTTCCGTCGCCCCGGTTCCGATAGAAGAAGTTGGGCTTGGAGTCGTTGGCAACCAAAAGATCGACGTCGCCGTCGCCATCGATGTCAGCGGCCACGACGCCCAGGCCCTTTCCGTTCTCGCGCTCGAACACACCGGCTTCCTGGGTCACGTCCTCGAAGGTCCCGTCGCCGCGGTTTCGGTAGAAGATGTCCGGAGCCGCAGGATAGACGTCGGGATGGCAGTACGATCGGACGGTCCGAACCCCGAGCCGGTCTTCGCAGGCATGGGAGAAGTCGACTCGATAGAGCAGGTACCGGCAGACGTAGAGATCGAGGTCTCCGTCTCGGTCGGCGTCGAAGAGCACTGCACTCGAGCTCCAGCCATCGCTGGAGATTCCAGCGGCTTCGGTCGCGTCCTCGAATGTTCCGTCGCCTCGATTGACGTAGAGCCGATCAGGACCAAAGTTTGTCACGTAGAGATCGAGGTCTCCGTCCGCGTCGATGTCGCCGACGACACAGCCCATCCCGTAGCCATCATCACCCGTTCCCGAGGCCTCGGTCACGTCGACGAATCTCAGGCCCCCGTCGTTCCGATAGAGACGGTTGGTCGCACCCGCCCCCGGGCTGCCGGCCAAGCCCGGGAGATCCCCACTCTGGACCAGGTAGAGATCGAGGTCGCCGTCTCGATCATGGTCGAAGAGGGCCAACCCGGAACCCATCGTCTCGGGGAGGTGCTTCTGACCTGTTCCACCCGTGATGTGTACGAAGTCGATTCCCGTACGTGCTGTGGCGTCCTCGAACCACGGTGTCACATTCTGATCAGCTCTCTCTTCCTGACAACTCAGGCCGAAGGCGGAGAAGGAGAGCAGTGCTCGGGAGAGGATTCCAGACCACCGCGCCATCCACTCCGCTCTCACTGATCTTCCTCGCCTTCGATGGCAGACCGGCCGGAGGGTCGCGCTCGAATCGACTCGAGCTCCTCAGTAATCTTGACCGCTTGCTCCACTCGTCCCGTCTCTTGGTAGAGCGCGCGCAATCGCACCCGCCCCATGATCTCGTCCAAGGTGCTCTCGATGGCTCGAAGATAGGCGGCCTCGGCTTGCCGGAGCGCCTGGGAGCTTGCCGCTGCTTGCCCAGCTTCTTCGGCGAGTTGAAGGTACGTGTCCCCCAAGATGATCTCGATGCGGCCAGCTCCGGGTACGAGCTCGAGGACTCGCAAAGCCGAATCGTGACGCTCGATGAGCTGGGGAAGCTCGAAGCGGCTTCGGATGTCGCCCGTCAGGTCTTGGAGCAGCTCGTGAATCTCGGTTGCCCGATCAGCTGCGGCGTCATCGCCGAGCTCGCGAAGTGCTCGACCGAGCTGGTGATAGGCACTCGGATGAGCTGGCTCGAGCTCGATAGCTCTGCGGAATGCTCGCGCCGACTCTTCGAGACGCCCTGCTCGGCGTAACACGAGCCCTTGCCAGAAGTGGGGGCCGGGACGATCCGCGATCGCGGACGCGCGGCGGAATGCCTCGAGGGCTCCCTCGGTTCGTTCCAGCCGATCGCGCACCTTTCCCAAGGTCATCCAGGTGAAGAAGGCCGTTTCGTCCTCGTGAACCGCCTTCTCGAGGTGGGCTTCGGCAGCCTCGAATTCACCCTGGTCGAACTCGATCTCACCGAGCTTTGCCAGGGCAGCTGCGTGTTTCGGTTCGATTGCCAAGATCGCCAAGAGGGCTCGCCGCGGGGCCTCGACGTTGGTTCGATTCGCGAGCTGAAGCAGGGCCAGCTGGTACTGCGCTTCCACGAAGTCGGGATCCGCTTGAATCGCCTCCTCGAGGCGAGCGATCGCTTGCTCTGGATCGCGAGGCGCCACCTCGACACCCTCGTCGAAGAGGGCGACCGCTCGAGCGCGGTCCTCGTCTGAGGAGCCATCGCAGGCGGCGAGAAGCATCCCAACCACGAAGAGCGCTCGGTTCAGGCGACGAATCAAGGGCGGGAAACTCCGTTGGCGATGAGGCCTGTCAATGCAAACGGGCCGCCGGAGGCGGCCCGCGTGCTTGGGGACATCGATGATAGCCCAACCCGATTCGGCCGAACAGGCTAGAGCCTGAGTCTCAGTCGAACCGAAGGTTGATGAACCAGAGCAAGGAGATGCAGGTGCTGTCGTCGTCAGTCTCGATCTCAAAGAGGTCGAGGACGAGCCCGAACTCACTCCGCGAGGAGGGCTCCCGGTCCGGCGTGTAGGAGTACTCGGACTCGTAGTCCAGGAGCAGCCCTCCCAAGAGCAATCCGAAGTCGGTATGACGGTGATCGGACTCATAGCCGACCAACAACGGGATGCCGAACCAAGTTCCTCCTTGGAAGTCTTCTTCGATCTCGAGGAGCATCGGTGTGTTGTCGCCGGAGTGCTTCAGGACAACTTCCACCGTCTCGCCGTCTCCGGCTCGTCGGATCTCTGTGAAGAATTCCTCGGCGGTCGAGATCATCCGTCCGTTGCAGCTGTGGAGGACGTCTCCGGCGCGCAGTCCCGAGAAGTAAGCGGGCCCGCCGACCACGACGTTCGAGACGATGGCTCGCGAGCTCCCCTCGGCCTCCCAGATCTCGCGCACGAGGTCTTCAGGGATCGTGCTGATCTCCATGCCGACCATGCGCGTGTCGCTCTGGCTGTCGAGCCTTACCAGGCTCTTGCTGTCCTCATCCTCGTATCGTTGCTCGAGCTCGGCATCGATGACACGGTTCTCGCCACCTCGTCGCACCAACAGCTGGACGGGGACATCGAGGGGCGAGTTCGCGATGAGGTATCGGAACTGGTCCTTGCTGTGGATGGCCTTGCCGTGGATCTCGAGGAGGACGTCTCCAGGCAGCAGGCCAGCGCGCTTCGCGGGCGAGTTGCTGTCGATGGCTTCGACGAAGACACCCTCGAAGGGATCGATGCCGAGCTGCTCGGCGCGGGTCAGGCTCAGCGTTTGAGTCGAGACCCCGAGAAACCCTTGGGGTTGACGTTGCTTGCGAGAGATCAAGAGCTTGCCGCCCGATTGAATCGTGTACCTCTCGGAGCCCGCTTCTCCCGAGCGTTCGAGGATGGTCGCGCTCGCCCGGTCGTAACGTGCCGTCGTTCGACAGCTCGTCCCCAATCCCAGGAAAGCGACAAGAGCGATTCCGAGCATCCACCGTGTCATCTTCAAAGGCTCCTTGGTCGTATGGGAATCCAGTGCAACGTCTCCAGGCGAGACCGGCGTCCTAGTCGAACCGGCTCGGCCAAGTCTTGTGATTTCGCCGCATGGCCACGTCTCCGGTCGAGGATTGCAGGTGAATTCGAGGACTGTCGTGCCCGCTGGACTCACCGGAATAGTCTGTCCGAGGTACCGCGACGTGCCCGAGGTCCGTCGTTGCGTCGAGCACGTGAGCCGGCATCCCCTCCGGGACGCTCAAGACGACGTCACCGATGTCGGTTTGCAGCTGCGCCTCGCGGAGGCCCGGACCGACGGTGGCCTCGACATCCCCGACGTCTCCAGTGAGCTTGATCCAGGCGAGGTCGGCATCCACGGTGATGTCGCCGATGGCGACGTGGGCCTCGAGACGCGAGCATCGGGACTCGCGCACGTCGATGTCGCCGACGGCGAGCGTGATCTGGAGAGGGGCGTCCAAGCCGAGGACCTCGACATCTCCGACCTTGGATCGAATCGTCAGTGCCAAATCGCTCGGCAGAGAGATGTCGAGGTCGGCCGCGAAACCTTCGGGCCGCCAGTTGGAGGGTGACCAGCGCACCTCGAGCTCTCCTCCGTTTCGTTTCGTCACGAGCTCGGTCCCGTCCAGGATCCCCTCGGCTCGAGAACGTGAAAGAGCACGCACGCGCGGGTGGGTCCGAATCTCGATGTCCTTAACATCAGCGGCGAGGATCCGTATCGCGCCGACATGATGACTCAGGGACAACGACTGCAACCCGATCGCCGGTTCCCGCAGCACTTGCACCGGGAACTCGTAGGTCGTCATGCAAGACGGCAAGAACGCGATCAGGGCCACGTAGCCCAGACGCAGATTGATCATCACAGGTGTCCCTTCACTGTGGCACGGGTCCGAATCCGGCCGATCTCAGAAGAAACCGGTCGGTGCTTGCTCCACGCGGGCGACGGCGGGTTGATTCGAGTTCCACCACTCTCGCCAGCGCCGGAGCCGGTCCTCTTCCTCTTGTCGCCGGCCATCCGGTTGCAACGCCGGTGGAAGGCTGGCCCCATCAGTCAGCCATTCCATGGCTCCGAGTGATTCCGCCTGCGGAAACGGAATCGGCTGACCGGAACGGTAGACTCGATTGCGCTCGAGCTCGCCCAAGATCTCTTCGAGCTGGACCCGAGCGAGGTCGCGCAGAGCCGGTTCATTCTCAAGGATGTCCAGGAGCAAGGGAATGCGCTTGGAGTAGGTGCCGCGCGTTACGAGCTCGACCTGTCCCCGACGACGAAGCACGGTCAAGGTCTCTCGTGGATCGCTCCAAGTTCGAGCGTCGCCCGACGGCAGCACGGCGATGTCCGCCTGAGTGGGTCCGGATGCAGGAAAGTCGGTAGACCGTGTGACAGATTCAGCGGGAAGCGGCCCCACTGGCGAGGTCTTCACATCCATCTCGGCACGCAGCCGGTCGGCGACACTGTCGGTCCACCGAGCACTCGCCCCCACCAACTCGCTCATCTCGGACCACCAGCGGCTCTGGCCAGCCACCAGCGCGGCCTGCCACGACTGGCTGCCCTGCCAAGCAGCTCGGACTGCCTCCGTCGGCCAAGCGATGTCGAGCTTGGAAACGGATGGATGAACTGGGGGAATCGGGTCCTGACTTCGGTTTGACGAGGCGAGCTCCGGTCGTTCGGGGGCATCGTACAAAGGACGAGACTCCGCGCTCGACACAGTCGGCGGCTGCGCTTCGCCCAACAATCGGGCTCCGTCCAGGCCCACCCAAGCCAACGATCCTGCCGGAACTCGCAAAGGAGCGTTGTTCCCCACTCGAATCGTCGTTTCACGGGTACCTCGAAGAACACTGGAAGCTAGGAGGCTCATGCCGGGCTTCAGCAGCCGCCAGCGGCCAGATGCCCAGTCGAGGGTTTCGGCCTCACCGGAGATGGCCTCGACTTGGACCCTGTCGACATGCGCTTCGTGTTCGGCGCTCGGCTTCGCCTCCTCGGAAGGACCCATCCACTGGAGGACCCACACCGTGAGCAAGCTCGCTGCGACAGCGGTTAAGACGAACGGCCAAGCGGGACGCCGTTGGGGAGGCGAAAGCTCGGGTGCGAGGCGTGAGAGAACGAGCTCTTCGAAATCGTCGGGAACCGGAAACCCACCGTACTCGGCGAGATCCGCCAACGCATCGTCCCACTGGTCCACGAGTGCTCGGCAGTCGCGACAGCCCTCGAGATGGGTCTCGAAGGTCTCCCGTTCGGATTCGGCAAGCTCGGCGTCCCGATAGGCGGAGTATCTGTTTGCGATGTGCTCACAGTTCGTCACGAGATACCTCCTGACTCCATCTCACGATGCTCTGGCTTGGTCCGCGACTGGCGAACGAGGTACTTGGCCCGGAAACGCTCTCGGCCTCGATGAACTCTCGATTTCACGGTGCCAACGGCGAGACCTGTCACTTCGGCGATCTCCTCGTAGCTGAGACCCTCGATGTCTCGGAGTGTGAGAGGGACGCGAAAAGCTTCGTTCAGCTCGTCCAGTGTCGCGTGAATCGCCTCACGGCGCTCCTTGAGCTCGAGAGCTTCGGAAGCCGCCGGTGCATGGCCTCGAACTTGTTCCAAGAAGACAAGCGATTTCGGACGCTTCTCGCGAAGCGCATCCATCGCCGCGTTCGAAGCGATCTTGAGGACCCAAGCGCGAAAGCGCCCTCGCTGCTCGTACTTAGAGAGGTTTCGAAAGACCTTGAGGAAGACTTCCTGACTCACATCGAGGGTTCGGTGCGCGTCGCGGAGCTTGTGCTGAATGAGGCCCGTCACCGCGCTCTTGTGTCGGTGAACCAGTTCTGAGAAGGCACTGCGTTGACCGCGACGAGTCAGGTCGACCAAGACGTCGTCCGGGAGGTGGCAGTGATCCTTCATCTGGGAAGCCTTCAGCGGGTTTGGGGCATTCTCGAGTCTCGCTCCGTGCGATTCCGACGAAAACTGGCACCGGGAGACTCGTGGGAACGTCATAGCCAGGAGAACAACGGGGTCTGACCGGGGGAGTTCCCCGAAAACGGAGACTTGGGGTCCTCGGTAGCGGTCTGAGACCTCGATGTATTGGAGGCTTGACCTTCTCGTGATTCTAAAGTTTCACTGTTTAGTTACCTAGGCGCGTTGGACGAGAGCGCCGACGACAGGTGAGCCCAGTCGGAGGATGCCGTTTCGATGGCTGAGACCCCAGACGAGCCCCGCAGATGTGTGCTCATCGGAGTGTGGATCCTCGCACTCTGGATGGCCGCGGCCTGCCAATCCACCCCCGAGTCCCATCTCGAAGAATGTTGGGAAGCGACGGCCCGCGCCGCCGTGCGCCGCCATGGCGATCGCCCTTATCGCGAGATCCTCTGCACCGCGGAAGGATCACGGCTACGCTTGGAAGCGCCTCTCAACGCCCAGCTCCGTGACGGGAGCATCACGGGGCTTCAGCCCGGTCAATTCGTAACGCTCCGTGAGGATCGGCGAGGCTCGACACTCGAGGCGAGCTTTCGGGAGGTTCGTCCGGATGCATTCGACTGGGTGGTGTATGAAAAGCAGAGCTCAGGGCCACCGACCTCGACCGACAAGGTTTGGATCGACGGCTGCCTTCGTCACCTGCAGGCACATGAGCTCTTGGTCGAGCGCGCCGTCGATGACCTCCTCGCGCTCACTGAGTCGGGGCCCGAGGCCTATCGTGAGACCTTCCGTCGAGCTGCGACGCTTGGTTTCACTCGAGATCGCATCCAAGTCCTGGCGGCGCTCGCGGATCGGCCCGATCTTCCCAGCGATCTGCAAGTCGACCTGATTCACTTCGTCATCAACGAGATCGCATACTCGAGCGATCAGATGCAGGTCCTCGGTCGCTTGATCGAGAATGCGGGATTCTCCGCAGAGGCTCGCCGCACGATTCTGGAGAACGTCGAGCTCTTCGGATTCGCGGCCGATCGTCGTCGCTTGCGTCGAGTGCTGGATCCGAGCGCTGTCGGAGTGGAGCCAATCGACGGACCTTGACGCGCTCGATTCTCTCCGTTGACCAGATGCCTGATCCGACGGCTGGCAGACGTTCCGAACTCGTCGCCTGCTCGAAGACGGCACCCTTACCTATGTCTCGGAGAACGGGATGTCCAGCTACGTTCTGATCGACAGCCCTGGTGTACCCATCAAAGCGTGGACACGGGGCGTCGATCTGGCAGACAACGCGATCGAGCAGCTTCAAAACACGGCTCGGTTACCGATCATACACAGCCACATCGCCGTGATGCCGGATGTGCATTGGGGCATGGGGGCGACGATCGGAAGCGTCATCCCGACGGTCGGTGCTGTCGTCCCGGCGGCGGTGGGTGTCGACATCGGCTGCGGCATGTGTGCCGTTCAAACCACTCTGACCGCCCGGGACCTTCCGGACAGCTTGAAGGCCATGCGCCTCGTCATCGAGGAAGCCGTGCCTCATGGCCGCACCGCCGGTCGAAGCAGGCGGGACAAAGGGTCATGGGGGGAGCCGCCCCGGCGCGTCACCAACCTTTGGAAGGCGCACCTGGCCCAGGGGTTCGAAGCGCTTTGTGATCGATATCCCGTCCTCGTCAAGACGAACAACCTCTGCCACCTGGGAACGCTCGGTACCGGGAATCACTTCATCGAGGTTTGCCTGGATGAGGGAGAACGAGTCTGGTTCCTGCTGCACTCGGGTAGCCGTGGCGTTGGCAACCGAATCGCGATGGTCTTCATCGAGAAGGCCAAGAAGGACATGGCTGGCCATCTCGGGGACCTCCCCGATCAGAATCTCGCGTACTTGTCCGAGGGAAGCGTCCACTACGCCGACTACGTCGAGGCCGTGCTCTGGGCGCAGGAATTCGCTCGAATCAACCGTCAGGTGATGATGGAGCACGTAGTCTCGGCCGTTCGCGGGATGAAAGGGCTGCCGCGCTTCGAGGCCGATCGCATGGTGGTGAACTGCCATCACAACTATGTCGCGGCGGAGCGGCACTTCGACCGTGAGTGCCTGGTGACACGCAAGGGAGCGGTTCGGGCCGGTGCCGGCGATCTCGGGATCATCCCGGGATCGATGGGGGCGAAGAGCTTCATCGTCCGGGGAAGAGGAAACCCGGAGAGCTTTGAGTCCTGTTCACACGGGGCAGGGCGAGCTCTCTCCCGCACGGCTGCCAAGAAGCGATACACGCTCGATGACCACATCGAAGCGACTCGACACGTCGAGTGTCGAAAGGACTCCGGCGTTCTCGACGAGACTCCCATGGCGTACAAGGACATCGACGCGGTCATGAAGGCACAGGCCGACCTCGTCGACATCGTGCATACGCTTCGCCAGGTCGTTTGCGTCAAGGGTTGAGACGGTCGACCTGCTGACGACTCAGCGCTTATGACCCACGACCAGGCTCCAATACCCGGTCGTCGGACGGACAGTGATCGATGAGAAGCCGGCCTCGTTCAACTGCTCTCGAAGCTCGGCACCGCTGTACTGCTGTCCCTCGGTCCAGAACACCATGTCCAAGCTGACCAGGGCTGTGGCGACCGGCCCCTGCTTCTGGTCGTCGAGGAGCTTCTCATGGATGAGGACCGCGCCACCGCTGGGAAGCGCATCGTGAGCCTTTGCCAGAAGCCGGGCTCCATCCTTTGGAGACCAGTCGTGCAATACCTGTGAAAGCAGGATGAGGTCGTAGTCCTTCGGCCAGCAGTCTCGAAACATGTCACCGGCCATCGCATCGAGCCGCTCACCTTCGCTCCCAGTCTTTCGAACCAGCTCGCACACGGATGCCAGCTCAAAGACCGTCGCTCGCAGTCTCGGGTGATTCCGGAGAATCTCTCTCGAAAACGTCCCTTGGCCACCTCCCACGTCGAGCAGCCTTTGGTAAGCCGAGAATTCGGACGCCCGTGCCAGTGCTTTGGCAGGTCGAATGCTGATGCTGTGCATCGCGCGAGCGAAGTGAGCAGCACGATCGGGATCTTCTTGGTGACTCTGCCAAACATCCCGGTCCCCATAGGCCTGCTCACGATCCAGCTTCATCGCGGCCAGCAGCTTTTGAGGTGTGATGAAGTGCTCGAAATCGAGGTCGATCAACCATCCGAGATAGGGCTCTCGATCCGGTTGCAGGAAGCTCCGAGCCCCTTCACTGAGCTCGAATGCCCCCCGAGAGTCTCGTCGGAGGACGCCGAGCGAGACCAACCCGATCAGCAAGGCCTCGGTGGGACGTGGGGCGAAGCCGAGCTCGGCGGCGAGGGCCACGGCGTCGGCCGAGCCCTGGGCGAGGCGAGGGAACAGGCCGATCCGAACGGCGACTGCCAGGGCCGCGCTGGCTCGATTCGCGATGTACAGGTCGTAGAGAGGAGTGTCGTCGTCTCCGGGAAGCGCACGAGCGTCCATCATCGTTCTCAGTCCTGGGTCGAAGAAGGGAGGGAGGGATCCGGATTGACTTCGAAGGCTTGATCTGTCGGCACCGCTGAATCGAAACGCCGAGGATGATCATGTACCGGATGACGCAGCGCTACCGATGCCGCGTGCAGAGCAAGGCGAGGACTGGCGGATGGGGCGTTCCCGTAGAGCTTGTCGCCCACGATCGAATGGCCGAGGAAGTGAAGATGAGCTCGAATCTGATGCCGCCGACCCGTCCTGGGAAACAAGCGAAGTCGAGTGTGCCTGACTCCGCGCCGTTCGACCTTCCAGTCCGTCAGGGCCTGCTGCCCTCGTCCTGCTTCGGCCGGGACAGATCGATAACCGTCCCGCCTCAAGGGAGCCGTGATTCGCCCTCGATCACTCTCGATCACTCCTTCGACGACCGCTACGTACTCCTTTCGGACGGTGCCTCGCTGGAACGCTTCACTGAGGCGACTCTGAGCAACGGGATCTTTGGTGACGACCAGGACACCACTCGTCTCGCGGTCTAGCCGGTGAGGGAGGCGCCGGTAGCTACCTTCACCTGCCTGCCAAACCAATGCTGTCAGCACGGTGCGAGCCACCTCGTCACCGGCCGGATGCACGGGAACACCCGCTGGCTTGTCGATGACCAGGAGCCACTCGTCTTCGAAGAGGATCGGAAAGTCGAGGTCGCTCGGCGGCGAGAGATCACGCCCGGACTTGTGATAGTCGATGGTGACGAGGTCGCCGGATCGCACTCGGGTGCTCGGCCGGGCGCTTCGTCCTCGAATCTCCACTCGGTCCTGGCGAGCGTGACCTTGGATGACCTGCCGGGAAGTGAAAGCCATGTGACGCGCGAGGAACTGGTCGACCCGCCAGCCAGTCTCATGTGGAAGGACTTCGAACTCGAGGCGCTCGACGGGTGCCAAGAGGCGGTGGACATCGAGTCCAGGTTGACGTGAGCGACTCATCGATCATCCTTCGGGTCGAGAAGGCACTGATTCTAGGCGTTGGAGCACGGCCTGGGTAGGCGTCCGAGGTAGAACGGGGGTCCGATCAAACGGCCGTTGACAGGCTCGCCGGAGGCTGCTAGGTTCCGTGACTCGTAAGCTCCTTCTCTGTAGAGGTTTCAGGTTTGAGGGGGCGACACGGCTTCGAGGACCCGACGCTGATGTTCCGACCGATCTCCGATCTCTTGGATGAATTGCGTGCTGGGCGTCCGATTGTCTTGGTCGACGACGCCGACCGGGAGAACGAAGGGGACATTGTCGTCGCCGGCGAGAAGATCACGCCGGAACTGATCAACTTCATGGCCAAGGACGGCCGGGGCTTGATCTGCCTGGCACTGCACCATGAGATCTCCGATCGACTGAAGCTGCATTCCCAGGTTCCGGGACAGGAGCTGGGTGATCATGGAACCGCTTTCACGGTCTCGGTGGATGCGCGACGCGGGATCACGACCGGCATCTCGGCGGCCGATCGAGCTCACACCGTCCGCGTAGCGACCGCACCGGAGACGGGTCCCGAGGATCTTGTTCGCCCTGGGCATCTCTTTCCGCTGCGAGCGCGTCCCGGAGGAACCCTCGCTCGAGCGGGGCACACGGAGGGATCCGTTGATCTGGCTTCACTCTCCGGGCTCCACCCGTCGGCCGTCATCTGCGAGATCATGAATGACGACGGTACGATGGCCCGGCTTCCGGATCTCGTCACCTTTGCCGAGCGACATGGCCTGGTGATGGGCTGTGTCGCCGACGTCATCGAGTTCCGACGGAAGGCCGAGAAGCTCGTGGATCGGGTCGTGATTGACGAGCAGGACGGAAAGAAAGAGTTCTCCGTGCGGCTTCCGACCGCCTTTGGCACCTTCGATGTTCGCCTCTACCAGAGTGTGCTGACGGGGGAAACCCACATCGCACTGTGCAAGGGTATCCCGGTGACCGACGAGGGAGGCGTGCCGGTACCGCTCGAGGATCCCCTGCTCGTGCGAGTTCACTCGGAGTGCTTCACGGGAGACATCCTGGGCTCCCTGAGGTGCGACTGTGGGGCACAGCTTTCGACCGCCCTGCGCCGCATCGCTCAGGAGGGGCGCGGTGTCCTCATCTACATGCGGCAAGAAGGTCGAGGGATTGGCCTGGCGAACAAGATGCGCGCTTATCACCTTCAGGACCAAGGGTTCGATACGGTCGAGGCGAACGAGCGTCTTGGGTTCCAGGCGGATGAGCGCGATTACGGGATCGGAGCTCAAATCTTGTTCGATCTGGGAATCCAGCGCATGCGTCTCCTGACGAACAACCCTCGCAAGTACCACGCGCTGAGCGGCTATGGTCTCCAGATCGTCGAGAGATTGCCGATCGAGATCGAGCCCAACGATGAGAATCGCCAATACCTCAGCACGAAAAAGGTGAAGCTCGGTCACCTGCTCAGTAACGTGACGCTCGATGCGGAAACATTCTGAGCGAATCACCTGGCGAGCCAACCGAGGTCGACGACTTCAAGCTGTTATATAGCTGTAGGTTGTGTGTCAGTGTGAAGGGGCCCGGCATCTCGAGTCCCAGGTGAGGAGAGACGAATCCCGGGCCACCTCGGAAATGCGGAATATGGCCTGACGCCATCCGTCTCACCGCTACCATGAGCGTTATGAGTGACACGACCTTGGACGACGCGGCTCTGGTTCGAGCTGCGGCGGCCGGCGCCCGCGACGCCTTCGCGGAGCTGGTGAAGACGTACCAGGCCCGAATCCACCGGGTGGTGCTGAATCTCGTGCGAGATGAGCACCTGGCCGAGGACCTGACCCAGGACGTCTTTATCAAGGTCTTCCAGAAGCTCCAGACGTTCAACTTCCAGTCCAGCTTCTTCACGTGGCTGTATCGGATCGCCGTCAACACGGCGATGGATGGTCTCAAGCGGGCTCGGCGGCGCCGAGCCCTCTCCTTGGACGAGCAGGTAGGCTTGTATCAGGGTCTCCGAAGCGGTGGAGACGGGCCGGACTCGGGTATGGATCGAGACGAGCTGAAAGCTGCGGTTCACCGCGCGCTCGACTCGCTGACTCCCAAGTATCGGACTGTCATGATCCTTCGTGAATTCGAGAACCTGACGTATGAGGAGATTGCCCGAGTGATGTCTTGCTCGGTCGGAACGGTAGAATCACGTCTCTTTCGGGCTCGTGCGAAGTTCCGCGAAAAGATGCGGATCCTGGACAAGTGACCCGACGAGAGCGATCGGGCTGGCCATCGAGCCAGTCCAGGAAAGGGTTCGGAGCGATGACTGCTCCCAACGAGCGATTTCGTTTGAGCCGGTACATCGACGGAGAGGGCTCTCCGTCCGAGCAGGAGGAAACTCGCCGTCGACTCGGCGAAGAACCGAAGCTGCGAAGCCAGCTCGACGAGCTGCAAGCCGATCGGCGTCGAATCAAGCTGGGTCTCTTGAGGACGGCGCCGCCCGTCGATCTGGCAGATCGCGTGTTGGCGCGGCTGGATCGGGGTGGATCTTCCTCCGCTGGCGAGACGCGCATTCTGCCGATGGTGCAACGCTTGGCCATGGCAGCGGCAATTCTCTTCGTCCTTCTATGTTTGGGCTTGTACTGGCTCAAGGATCACCGTGGAATCGGGCTCGAGGTGGAAGCGGGTCCTCCGGTGTTCGAGTTCGTTCCACCGGATGACTATACCTCGGAGCTCGATGCCAGCCCGGTCTCACCGCTCGGCATTCGCTCGGAGGTGAATGAAGAGGTGGAATCGGACGTCGAAGGCGACGAGGGCCGCTGAGAAACGGGGAGCACTTGGGCGGGACGCGATGACGCGATTGCATTTCTGGCTCGGTCTTCTCATCCTGATGACCTTTCTCAGCGGATTGGCCGCCGGACAGCTCCTCTCGAGCCTGGCGGCCGACCGCATGGAAGAAGAGTCGGGTGATGGGTATGCAGCGATGCTCGTGGATCGGCTCGAGCTCGACCGGGAGCAGGAGCGGAAGCTCGTCAGGATCTTGAACGCCTACGCCGAAAAGGAACGAGCTGCCTGGAAGACCTACCAAGAGTACCTTTATCGCGAGCATCGGGAGCTCAGGCAGAGCCAATCCGACCTTCGGCAGCGAACGGAGAACGAGATCTTCAAGATCCTCGATCCGGTCCAGCGCCAGAAGTGGCGGAACTTGAGCCGTCAAACCATGCGCTGAGTTTCGAGAGTACCGGATGCTCTCGAACTGAGCTGGATCCAGGAAGAGAACGAGAAGGACGGAGATGGCGAGAGCAACGGGACTCGATGTCGGCAATCGAAGGATCAAGATCGTCGAGGTCGACGGAAGTCCTCCCAAAAAGATCCGGATTACGCGATTCGCCGCCGAAGAGATTCCGAACGGGATCTTCTCCGACGATGCCAAGGAGCTCGGGTCATTCGTGGCTCATGTCTTCAAGGAGAGCGGCATCCGGCGCGAGCAGGTCGGGACGGCACTCTCAGCCGGGCAGTGCACCTTTCGAGAGATCTCACTGCCTTTCAAGAACGACGACCAGATCGAGAAGGTCGTCAAGTTCGAGGCCGAAGGCCACATTCACTTCGGTGACATCGACCAGACCGTGGTCGATCACTTCAAGCTCTACGAGACGGCCGACAAGTGCCATCTCATGATCTTGGCTGCGCGCAAGCGAGACATCGGCCGCCGCATCGAGATGTTCGAGCGGGCCAAGGTCGATCCGATGTTCCTGGACGTCGACGTCATGTCGACTTTCAACACGGTCAGCGCGTTGGGCTACGGGGCCGAGCACGAATGCTTCGTCGTCGTGGACATCGGTGAGCACGACACGAAGATCATGACCATCCAGGACGGCTCGCTCCGGAAGCTCCGTTCGATTCGAATGGGAACCGCTGCCCTGACGAAGCCCGACTCCTGGAAGGACGAGCAGCCGTCCGAGCAAGCCGAGTCCGCGCCAGAACCTCCGGAGGACGAAGAGGTCTTCGTCATGGAAGGGGAAGCGGACGACGCGGACCTGATCGAGTCGGACTCCTACGAGGAAGGAGAGTTCGAGGACGAAGCGGCGCCCTCCGACTCACCCGGGGACGTCGAGGTCGCCTCGCCGGCTCCGAATGATCAAGGAGCAAGTCCCTACGCGGTCGCGCGTCGGAGCGTGACCTCTCTCTCGTCGCAAGCGGCGCGGGACTTCTCTGAACGAGTGAGCCGCGAGATCATCCGTTCGCTGGCTTCCATGGTCGACGAGAAGCCTCTCGAGGTCGTCTATCTGACCGGAGGTGGCAGCCTCATTCCCGGCATCTCGACCTACATTCGCGAGACGATTGGGCGACCGGTCGAGACACTCGACATTCTCGGGCGAGTCGAGCACCCGTTCGCGGCCGTCGAGGTCGATGAGATCAACGCAGGGCTCTCGGTCGCATTGGGTCTCGCCCTGAAGGAGATGGGTTTCGACGAAGGCGGGGTCGACCTGCGCCAAGAGGATCTCCAGTACTCGCGAAAGTTTGACCAGATCAAGGTCCCGCTGGCGATGGTGCTGTTCCTTATCGCCGTCGGTCTGTTCGTCTCGGTCTATCGAACCAAGGCTCCACTTCTCAACGTTAAGACGTCGTACCAGAACCTGGTCAGCGTGGGCGCGAAGCATTTCGAAGCCGCGAACGGCAACAAGCCCTTCAAGAGGAACGTCGACGAGTTCGCGAAGATGAGCGCGATGTGGGCTGAGCTGAAAAAGATGCGCGGGCAATATGAGGACGAGCTCGGCCGCAGCTCGGCGATCCCACCGACGCCTTCCATCTTTCCCTACCTGAAAGTGTTCTTCGACAGCATCGAGCGGATCAAGAAAGAGGTGCCGGGTTTCACGATCGGCGAGATCCGGGTCGACGTTCTGGTCGATCAACCGAACCTGCAGGTCACTGGAACGGTGAAGAGAGACTCGGATCTCGACCGGATGGTGACTCAGCTTCGGACGCAAACGAACTACTTCAGCGACGTCACGGGTGGAGCCATCCGTGTAGGTCGAAACGATGACAACGAGCCCGTGCGTGAGTTCGGTCCCCTTGTTTGCAAGCTGATCGTGCCGTTCATCGAGCAACAGCAGTAAAGAGAGCCGAGGACATGGCCAAGAAACGTCAACCGACCGACGAGCAGTCCGAGGGCTTTCTCGCCCGTCTCGATCCGGTACGCATCATCATCTACATCCTCGTCCTGGCGATCCTCGTCTTTGCCGGTTTCCTCGGCTACAGCGAGTGGCAGATCTCCAAGTACCGTGAGGGCTATCAGCTCGGCTACAACTCGCAGCTGCCGAGCCTCTTCAAGGAGTACTGGCAGGTCAAGAAGCTGCAGAACGAGATCGAAGCTTCGGGCAACGACCCTAAGGCTCCGTTCAATACGGTCGTGGAAGATGCCGCGGGTGTGGCGAGCATGGACATGATCCAAGATCAGATTCAGACCGGCCGCGAGACTGAGCTGACGAATCGACGCGAGAAGTATACGAATGTCACGCGCCGGCTCGACATCGGTGATCGCAAGCGCGGTGCGGAGCGTCAGCGGATCTTCTGGGTGCTGTTCCATATCCAGAACAACCCCAAGTACAGCATCACGAAGCTCGAGCTGGTCGCGAAAACCCTGTCTGACGATCGGTGGACTGCGGTCGCGAACGTCACGAACCGCGAGACGGCTTCACGCTGATCCCCACCGCGTCGGTCGATGTTGGCGCCGCGCTCGGGCGCCAACATCCACTCAGACGTGGTATTCCTGCAGCGCCTTGACGTCGTAGCCGACGCGGATCAATGACTCGATGCCCGAGAGTGCGGCACGTGCGCCAGACAAGGTCGTGATCATGGGAATCCGATGCTCGACCGCGGCGGCTCGTATCCGAGCGTCGTCGGCGCGCGGCCCTTGGCCGCTCGGTGTGTTGATGATCAATCCGAGGTCACGGTTGATGATGACGTCGAGGACGTTGGGGCGACCTTCTTCGACCTTGGCGATGCGTTCGATCTTGGTCAGCTGAGCTTCCTTGAGGGCGCGATAGGTGCCATCGGTCGCGATCAGATGAAAGCCGAGATCGTGCAGCCGTCGCGCGACTAGGACGGCCGCGCTCTTGTCGGAATCCTTGACCGTGATCAGGATCTTGCCGTTGAGCGGGAGTGCCTGGGAGGAGGCCATACGGGCCTTCGCCAGCGCCGCGCCGAACTCTCGGTCAATCCCCATGACCTCACCGGTCGACCGCATCTCGGGGCTCAAGATCGGATCGACTCCCGGGAACTTGTTGAAGGGGAAGACCGGCTCCTTGACCGAGACATGGCGAGGTCGAATCTCCTCGGTGAACCCGAGCTCGGCGAGCTTCTTGCCGGCCATCACCTGAGCGGCCAACTTGGCCAAGGGAACGCCGATCGACTTGCTGACGAACGGAACTGTGCGGGAGGCACGTGGGTTGACTTCGAGAACGTAGAGGTCCCGGTTTTTGATCGCGAACTGAATGTTCATCAGTCCACGAACGTCCAGCTCACGACCCATCGCGACCGTCGCTTGTCGAATCTCGTCGAGCATCTGGTTGCCGAGAGAGAACGGTGGGAGGCTGCAGGTCGAGTCACCGGAGTGAATGCCGGCCTCCTCGATGTGCTCCATGATGCCTCCGATCACGATGCGTTCGCCGTCGCCGATCGCGTCGACGTCGACCTCGATCGCGTCCTCGAGGAACTGATCGATGAGGATCGGACGCTCCGGCGAGGCATCCACTGCCTGGATCACGTACCGCCTCAGCGAGGTCTCGTTGTATACGATCTCCATGGCGCGGCCGCCCAGGACGTACGACGGCCGAACGATCACCGGATAACCGATCCGGTTCGCGACCTTGATCGCTTCGTCGGCATTGGTCGCGACGCCGTTCTCGGGTTGCCGCAGCCCGACCTTGGCCAGCAAGATCTTGAAGCGTTCGCGATCCTCGGCGCAGTCGATGCTGTCGGGCGAAGTGCCCAGGATCGGGACGCCAGCCGCGTGGAGGTCGGCACACAGGTTGAGCGGCGTTTGACCGCCGAACTGGATGATGACCCCCTCGGGCTCGAGTCGGCGGCAGATGTTCAGCACGTCCTCGTGGGTCAACGGCTCGAAGAAGAGAAGATCCGAGGTGTCGAAGTCCGTCGAGACGGTCTCGGGGTTCGAGTTCACCATGACCGTCTCGTAGCCCATCTCGGAGAGGACATAGGCGGCATGGACACAGCAGTAGTCGAACTCGATGCCTTGACCGATGCGGTTGGGACCGCCGCCGAGGATGATGATCTTCGGACGATCGGACACCCGCGCTTCACACTCCGCTTCGTAGGTGGAGTAGTAGTAGGGCGTGTAGGCCTCGAACTCGGCGGCGCAGGTATCGACCAGCTTGTACGTGACGCGGATCCCCTCTCGATCGAGGCGGTCGCGAACCTGATGGGGCTTGGCCTGAAGCGCGTGGCCGAGCTGGACGTCCGAGAATCCAAGCTGCTTGGCCTCTCGCAGAAGCTCGGCGGACGCCTTTTCGAGCTCGCCGATCTCCGTGAGCTGATGCTCGAACTCGATGATCTCCGCGATATTGTCGAGAAACCAGGGATCGATGTGCGTGATCTCGGCCACGTCCTCGACCGACATTCCACCCAGGAGGGCGTATCGGATGTAGTAGAGCCGGTCCGCGTTCGGTGTCTTGAGCTTGTTGACGATCTCCTGACGCTCAGGTGGAGAGCCGGACCTCGTCTGATCGAGTGAGTCCAAGCCGAGGCCGAAGCGTCTCAGCTCCAGGGAGCGCACGGCCTTCTGAAGGGCTTCCTTAAAGGTCCGCCCGATTGCCATGACCTCGCCGACCGATTTCATCTGGGTCGTGAGAGTGGGATCGGCGGCGGCGAACTTCTCGAATGCGAAGCGAGGAATCTTCACCACGCAGTAGTCGATCGTCGGCTCGAAGCTCGCCGGCGTCTTCTTCGTGATGTCGTTCGAGAGCTCGTCCAGCGTGTAGCCGACTGCCAGCTTGGCGGCGATCTTTGCAATCGGGTATCCCGTGGCCTTCGAGGCGAGCGCCGAGGATCGAGAGACCCGGGGGTTCATCTCGATCACCACCACGCGGCCGGAAGCGGGATCGACGCCGAACTGAATGTTCGAGCCGCCGGTCTCCACGCCGATCTCGCGGATGATCTTGATGGAAGCGTCGCGGAGGTACTGGTACTCACGATCGGTCAGGGTCTGTGCCGGAGCCACCGTGATCGAATCACCGGTGTGAATCCCCATGGGATCGAAGTTTTCAATCGAGCAGATGATCACGACGTTGTCGTTCACGTCGCGCATCACCTCAAGCTCAAACTCCTTCCAGCCGATCACGGATTCTTCAATCAGGATCTCGTTGATCATCGACAGCTCGAGGCCGTGCTCGGCGATCGATTCGAACTCATCGATGTTGTAGGCGATGCCTCCACCGGTGCCACCCATCGTGAACGCGGGACGAATGACGCAGGGGAGACCGATCTCTTCTCGAACTTCTCGGGCCTGCTTCATGTTGAAGGCAAGGCCGGAGCGAGGGACATCGAGGCCGATCGCCTCCATCGCTTGCTTGAAGAGGCTTCGGTCTTCGGCTTTGGCGATCACCTCGCAGTTGGCTCCGATCAGCTCGACTCCGAAGCGCTCCAACGTGCCCATCTCGTTGAGCTGCATGGCAGCATTGAGGGCTGTTTGACCGCCGAGAGTCGGTAGCAAAGCGTCGGGACGCTCCTTCTCGATGATCTTGGTAATCGCCTCTGCCGTGATCGGCTCGATGTAAGTCCGATCAGCCATCTCCGGATCCGTCATGATCGTCGCTGGATTCGAGTTGACCAAGATGATCCGAAAGCCCTCTTCGCGAAGTGCTTTG
The DNA here is from genome assembly GCA_029260795.1 of Planctomycetota bacterium. Taxonomy (GTDB): domain Bacteria; phylum Planctomycetota; class OFTM77; order OFTM77; family OFTM77; genus OFTM77. Next base: position 130,225 of record JAJDCO010000134.1, read on the forward strand.
CAAGCTTGCGTGCCGGAGTAATCGAACTCGCACGCCTGGCCGATGATGATCGGTCCGGATCCGATGATCAGGATGCTCTCGAGGTCTTTGCGTTTGGGCATCGGTGGATTGTCTGGTGGTGGTAGAGGCTTGTGGGCGGACGTCGACCCGGGACCGGGTTTCGGGTACGGTACAGCCCGTCCTCCCAGCGCTGCCTCTCGCACACCCCAAGAAAGGGGGCGAGGAGAACCGATCCCTAGGCTGCGTTGCCGCTTACGTCCCTGGGCGAATCCGCATCATCAAACCACAAGCCTGGTGTGGTCGCAACCGCCAAGGCAATCGGCGCTGAGAGGCAGCACGGTTCCAAAGACCTCCAGGCAGTTCGATGCGTCAGGAGCTCTCTTCGGAAGCAGGCATCAAGACGTCGATTTGACCGACGCCATCCTTGCCGTACACATGCTGGACCATCGCCGACTTCTGCTTGTCGCAGGAACATTCGAATCGATGGAAGTACGTGAAGATCTCGGCCTCGTCCTTGTCGACGAATAGGTGGAGACGGCCCCAGACTCGTTGCGCCTCGTCTTCGGACCAGCAGCCGTCAGCGGGACACGGTGTCGGGAAGGTCCGATGGATCCAATTGCCGTGAATATCCCGTTCACCAGGGCGCTTGAACGCCTCGGACCGGATCTCGAACTCTCGATTCTCCAGCCATTCCTGGAGACGGAGCAACTCTTCGGGCGTAAACGACATCTTCAGCTACCTCGGCTGTGCCAGCGACGAATCGGGGCCACAGGATAACGACTCGTCCGGTGCCTGGCCAGCATGCCGGCTCAGAGACTCAGCGCTTTTCCTGCTTCCCGCCGAAGGACGGAGCCTGTCCGATTCCGGCCCCGATCGATCGGCTACGAGAGTCCCTCCGACCGAGGCGGCTTCTTCGGTTCCTCAACCACGCCCAGGCCCGTTCGTAACACAGACACCGCGATCTGATCGCGGACTCGGCGAACGTCCTGCGGACTGAGTGCGCTCATCGGAATCCCGTCCAGAGCCGTCGCGAGAGGCCGGCCCAAGTCCGGATCCTCGAATCGGTCAGTCTTGTTGAGAAGGAGGAGTCGCGGGGTCGCGGCGAGACCGAGCGAGTCGATCACTCCTCGGACGGTGGAGATCTGCCGCTCAATCTCCGGATGAGTCCAGTCGGCGACATGGAGGATCAAGTCAGCGAGTCGGAGCTCTTCGAGCGTCGCCCGAAATGCACTTTGGAGATTCTCAGGCAGATCGCGAATGAACCCGACGGTATCGATGAGGACGACCGAGCGGCCCGGTGCGATCTCGAGCAGGCGTTGGCTCAGCTCGAGGGTAGAGAACATGAGCGAGCGGGCGTCCCGCCGAGGCGACCTGCAGGACCCTTCCCCTCCGATCGATGAGAGCGCCGAGTCGGCGGCCGGTCTTGTACGAGAGCCGCGCGAGCTCACGCGCGAAACGAAAGCTGACTGAGCGATCAGCGGGGATGCGACGGTGATAGAGGCGTAGAACCGAGCGGATCTGTCCCTTCTTCAGACCGAGGCTGCGGCCATGCACCTTCATTGGGGACGACGATCAATCGGGCTCTCGCCGTCCTGCGCTTCGAAGAGAGTGGCAAACGCCGGATCCATCTTCACACGCTGATGCCAGCTCGCATCCTCGGCGTATGCCCGTTCGAGCGCCGCTCGAGCCTCCTGGACCCGTTCCGCCTTAATGAGGCAGCGAGCGCGCTCGACGTGAAGCGTTCCGAGATCGCAAAGGCCGTCTCGAGCCGCCCATTGGAGTGCCCTCACGAGTTCGGCGGCCGCCTCATTCCAGTTCGATTCCAGCGCGGCATGCCGCGCTCGGAGACGGGCTAGGTCACTGCGATCCGGATCGGATTCTGTGGCCAGGTTCAAGGAGAGGTTGATCAAGGACGTTGGTCCGGATTGGACCAGAAGCAGCTCGGCGATGTTCATCAGCAGGTCGGCATCGGGTGCAGCCACCTCTCGTAGCACCAGCTCGAGCTCGGAGAGATCGCGGGAGTCCTCCGTTTCGAGAAACTGCGCTACGCAACGCAACACGCCAAGAGATTGCCTGGGAGCGACGAGCATCGCTCGCCGATCGATTCTCGCTCGGGCTTCACGCGTCGAAAGGACATCTGCCCAAAGATGGTCGATCGCAAAGTCTAAATGGACCCCGGCCGCTCGATAGTCGCGGCACGACAGGGCTCGCAGTGCGAGCCAGTATCGAGCTTCGAAGTCCGCCGCCGATGGATTCGGGCTCACGATCAGGCAAGCACCGAGGATCTCCTCGGCCAAGGACCAGAGAGTCGGCCGATCGGTCTGAAGAAGGGCCCTTCCGACGAACACGAGTGAATCGTCGTTGATCAAGAACAACTGACCACTCTGTTTCAGCCTCTCGACCTCCGAAAGGAGCTCTCGCTGCACGTCTGGCTCGGAATGTCGAGCGAGTGCTCGAACGAGCGTGCCCTCCCATGCGAAGAGAGAATCGGCGAGAGAGCGGTTCGGATCTTGGTAGTAGGACCATGTCTCTGCCTCGAGATCTCGGATCCTCTTCGCAAACAGCTGTTGCGAGAGAACCGGGATGCTCGAGACCGACCCGACTCGCCCAAGGGCTTCGAACACCCGTCGAAGGAGGAGCTCTTCTTCTTCGGCGAGTGGACCGATCGGTCGGTGGGATTGAGTTCGTTCGACGAGAGCAAGTAGGCGCGGCTCCACCTCAGAAGAAGGACTCGTGTCGGCGATCGCCTCGAGAGCCGCCGTTCGGAGCGCGAGCGGAGCGCCTTCGCGCTCCGCGAGCTGCAACAGAGCCGGCAGGAGGTCTGGCGATCTGCGAGACAGGCAGTATTCGATCAAAGCCTGTAGCCAGGGAAAGTCGAGATCCGCTCCGGCTACGGCTGCTTCGAGCTCTCGACCGATTCTCTGATCCAAGCCCGGATGACGAAACTCTGCGAGCTCAGGCACAAGGCTGATTCGTTCATCAGCGCTGGCGGAATCGAAATGCCCGAGCATGAAGGTGGCGGCTGAAGCATCCCCTGCGCTGGCCAACCGACGAGCGGCGCCCCGAAGGAGTGTCGAAAAGGACTTGAGGCGCGGGTCTGCGAGAACTCCCTGGAGAAGCTCGAGCCGTTCACCGGGCGGAAGTGGGGAGCTGGCTCCGACCACGGAGCGGATCAGGTCCTCATCGGCTTCGACGGCGCCGACTTCGAGCAATCGCTTCAGGATCACGATTCCCTTGGGTCCGAGTCGTGTGATCAAGCTCCGGGCCAAGATCACTCGCGTGCGCCGCGAGCCGGCTTCCTCCTCGATCGAGGCAGGGGGGTGTGAGAGGGCTTCGTTCAGGAGGCGCTGCAAATGGGCCACGATGTCTTCACCCCCGCTGGGGCTTTGATACGTGCCCAGGACTTCCAACGCAGCTCGTCGCAGAGGACGTGGTTCATCGCGATCAGCGCGGGCGAGCAGCCATTGCTCGACTCGTGGATGTGGCCACTCGGCGAGGAGACGGAGGAACTGCGTCTGTTGAGGTGCTGGCTCCGAATCGATCTGGGTGAGGAGGTCGGCCAACATGCCGTCCTCTCTTCGCGCGACCACCTGGGCCGCCGCTTGAAGTCGGGTCCGGAAATCCGAGGCCTCGAGCCCCTTCGCGATCAGCCAACTCGTACGGGGGGACCGGTGAGATTCGGCGACCGCAAGGATCGCTTGCTGGACGGCCGGATCGGTGTCGGATTCCCAGAGCTCTTGCAGGAATGCGAACACGTCCTCATCGGCGATGTGTTCGAGGGAACGAATGGCAATGGCGGGTTGTGGGATCCCATCGAGGACTCTCTCCTGGGCGAAGGACGTCAACGACGTTCCTTCCAGCTCGACGAGCAGATTCCAAATCTGTAGAAGCGCGGCGGCGTTCGTTGTCGTCGCGAGAAGCGCCCGGAGTCGCGGAGCAACATCAGGTCCCCAGCTCCTCAAGGCTGCTGCAACTGCTCGGGTCTGAGAATGCTCGGTCTCGCACAAGCCAGACAAGAGCCGATCGAGAATCAACTGTTGCTCCGATTCGGAGAATCCCAGAGGCGGCCGACTTCGACTCAACGCGACTGCCACGGTGATCGATGCGGCCGAGTCTTGGACGTGAGCGAGCGCTCGTGCAAAGGCCGGCGCCATGTCCGGCCGTCCCGCGGGCGATGCATGCTGAAAGACGGCTCCCCGTGTCGATCCCTGACTGAGCAGCTCACCCAGGGAACGAGAAGAGAAGAGGTCGCGGCGCCGGCTCAGGCTTCGGAGAGCTGCTCGACGGACACTGTCGTCCGAGTCGGCTGCGAGTCGAACCAACGACTCGGCTGTGGAACGATCCGATTCGCGAGCACAGGCTACCGCGACAGCTCGTCGAACGGGCCAAGCGGGGTCATTCGTCAGCTCCAACCAGCGGGGCACGTCGACCTCGAGCGATAGAGCGCTGAGAGCCTCGACCGCGGTCGCCCGAAGCGCAAATGCCGGGTCGCGCAGAGCCGCTCGGAAGGTCGGTGCCGTGGCGGGGTGCCCGATCTCGCGCAGCGTTTCCAAGATCTCCCAGCGAGCGGACCAACGTCTCTCATCCTTCCAGCTCTCCGTTAGCAAAACTCGAGCGGGCTCGCCTTGGGCTACCAAGGACCTCCTTGCCAGGCGGCTTCGAACCAAAGACTGACCATCGGTCAGCTCGCTGACGGGATCGTCGGAAGAAGCCACAGAAGTGGAGAGGATAAGGCTCGACCTCCCGCAAAAGCAGGCCAGAACGAGCATCCCGATCCTGATTGACGGCCCTCGAAGACTTCGCAAGGCGTCAGTCCAATCCGCGAATCGCTTCGGACAGCCGGTCCAGGACGTCCTCAGCGGTCATGGAGACTTCCCCAACCCGATCTCGTGCCAGGACACCGGCCCGAGAGTGAAGCTGGACACCTAGACGGGCGGCGTCGAGTGGCGAAAGACCTTGACCGAGCAGTGCAGCGGTCAATCCGGTCAAGACGTCGCCAGTGCCTCCCGTTGCCAGACCGGGGTTTGGACACGAGTGTTCGAAAGAGCGTTCCCCGTCGGTGATGATCGTGGTGGCCCCCTTCAGGACGACTACTGCTTTCCAGCGTTGGGCGAGATCTTGGGCATGTCGCTCGGGCTCGGCGGCGATTTCGGCAGTGGTGCAACGGCAGAGCCTCGCCATTTCTCCGGGGTGAGGAGTGAGGATGAGACCGAGCTCGACATCGCGCGGAGGAGGGGAACCGTACTCCGCGAACGCGTTGAGCCCATCCGCATCAAGGACACATGGTCTTTCGAGTCGCGCAACGAATTCTACGACGAAACCTCGGGTCTCCGAGTGAGCTCCGAGACCCGGTCCCAGGGCCACGACATCTCGTTCACTTGCGAGGAGAGCAGCCTCCTGAACAGCCTCGTGTGACAACGCCCCCGCGGCGACCTCGGGAAGTGCAGCCGTCATGCAGGGCGAGGCGATCTTGCTTGCCACGATCGGTTGCTGGCTGCTCGGGCTGGCGACGGTCACGAGCCCCGAACCGCCTCGAAGGGCCGCTTCCCCGGCGAGTACCGCTGCTCCCGTCAAGCCTCTCGAGCCGGCGATCACAAGGATGTGTCCGAAGTCCCCCTTGTGAGCCGATGGCGCGCGCGAGGAAAGCCGAGGAAGGACCTCGTGGTTCTGAGACCGGGTCATGAAGCTTCGGCTCCTGTCTCAGCTTCAGTTACGAGAACCTCTCCGACTGTGGTTCCGCGCCAGTTGTGTAGCTCCGACTGACCGAATCGGCCAAGGCGGGCGAGCTCTTCTCGATCGAGGAGTCCGACGCGATTCAAGATGTTGGCGACCACGGGGAAATACCCGCGCTCGTTTCCGTCGTCGATCTTGATCGAGAGCGCGAGACCACGGTCCGGGACGCCGACGGCGTAGACACCTTCGGCGCCACTCTTTGGCAGGAACCTTCCGGGAGCAGCGTTGGCGAGGACGGTACAGAACCTTCCGGGACCGGCCAGGACGTCGGGAAACCTCTGGATCGCAGCGACCAGACGTCGTGCTTCGGCCGAGGCGCTGGCTCCAACAAGGCGATGGTAGCCTGTTGCCAGAGCGCGAAGTGGAAACGCGTAGGTCGGCGCGTTGCAGCCATCGCAACCAACGTGAAGCCGTTCTTTCACAACGCCGGTGTATTCCGAGAGCGTCCTTCGAATCGACTGCTGGACCGGGTGCTCCAGATGAAGATAGTCACCGAGCTTGGCCCCGAGATGTCGAGCGAGAAGGAGCATCCCCGCGTGTTTTCCCGAGCAGTTGTTGTGAAGTGACGAGAACGATTCACCCCGGGTGATCAAGGTTCGCCGCGCCTTGGAACCTGCCGGTGCATGGGGACCACACTGGAGGTGGCCCGGCTCGAGGCCACCTTTTTCCAGCAGCGACCGAACGATCCGAACGTGATCGTCGGTGCCATTGTGCGACGCGGCTGTGACCACGATCTCCTCTTCGGTAAGACCGAATCGATCGGCCGCACCGGTCATGAGCAGAGGAAGCGCCTGAAACGGTTTCAACGCCGATCTTGGAAAGACAGGACGATCGATATCTCCCCGCGATTCGAGCAGCTTGCCTTGCTCGATCACGACATATGCACCGCGATGGACACTCTCGACGAGGCCGCCTCGCCGAAACTGTACGAGAATGGGGTTCAGAAACATCGACTCCACTCGACCAAAAGGGGATCCTTACCCGCAGCCGATTCTAGAAGGCGGCCTTCCAGCCGGGAAGGGGCCCGTCCCGGTGAGTCCTTGGGTGCCTGAGGCGCCGGGATTGCGGCCAGCTGACGCGGGCCCTAGAATCCGGAGGTTCCGCCGAGCCGGAAGCACCGCGCAGCCGCTCCCAGGGAAGTAGAAAGACGACGTGCCGATGATCGAGGTTGAGCTCGTACGCATCATCATCCGCGAGAGCATGGAGCAGCCTCAGTACATCTATCTGAGGGAGAAAGGCGGTGAGAGAGAGTTTCCGATCATCATCGGTTACTTCGAAGCCGCCGAGATCAACAGGAAGATCCGGGCTGTCTCGACTCAGCGACCGATGACCCACGATCTGCTCGGAAAGCTGATCCAGGACTTCGGGAGTGAGCTCAAGCACGTCGTCGTCAATGGGTTGGCCGAAGGCACTTTCTTCGCGCAAATCATGCTGGATCGAAAGGGCGAGGAGGTCGCGATCGACTGCCGGCCGAGCGATGCGATCGCCCTGGCCGCTCAGTTCGGTCGACCGATTTTCGTCGAGGAATCCGTGCTCGGGCAGGCGACGACCTGAACCGAGCCCGGCACGGGCGCAGGACAACACTTTTTTGGGTGGCGCCGTCGATGCTCTTTGATAGAAAGGTCGGCGGTCGTCCGGTGGAGGGATGGCAGAGTGGTCGAATGCGACGGTCTTGAAAACCGTTGAGCCCGCAAGGGCTCCGTGGGTTCGAATCCCACTCCCTCCGCCAAAGCGGAGAGGTGGCAGAGTGGTCGAATGCGCCGGCTTGCTAAGCCGGTGACTCCTTTGGGGGTCCGCGGGTTCGAATCCCGCCCTCTCCGCCAATCTTCCTTCTCGATGAGGAAGGCTGGCGCAATCATCCGGTTGGGGATTCCGAGGCTCGCGTGCATCCTGCTGCTGGCAGGAATGACCGCTGCGTGCGTTGAACGAAAGCTCCTGTTGCGGTCCGATCCGCCCGGCGCCGAGGTCGCCTTGGACGGTCGGATGGTGGGTGTGACCCCCCTCGAAGTGCCTTTCGTCTACTACGGCACTCGCCGGATCACGATGCGCCTCGAGAACCACGCATCCGAAAGCCACTTGATCGACGTCGCAGCTCCTTGGTATCAGCTTCCCGTGCTCGATTTCGCATTCGAGGCTCTGGTACCTTGGCGCTTGCTCGATGAGCGAGAGGTGGTGTTCGTGCTCGACGAGAGCGATCGCTCGGGACCGGAGGGCGGCGAACCAGGCGGGCGGCTGGTCCGTCGGGCTGAGCAGTACTTGAGGCGAGAAGGCTTGCGCTAGGCACTGGGCCCTGCGCTGGGGAGGGCGGCATGGACTGGCGAGGGAGACGGGTTACCGTCATGGGCCTCGGGTTGTTCGGAGGCGGAGTCGGGGCCGCTCGCTACCTACTGGAGCGAGGTGCGGACGTCCTGGTCACGGACTTGCGGCAAGCGGAGGAATTGACCGCCTCTCGAGACCAGTTGGCGCAGTATCGACCCCGCTGGCGACTCGGTGAGCATCGACAAGAGGACTTCGTCGATGTGGACTTGGTCGTGGCTAGCCCGGCAGTTCCGCAGGACTCTCCGTACTTGCTGGCTGCCAGGGCTGCCGGCACGATCACGACCACGGAGCTGGGACTGTTGCTCGATGCATGCCCCGCAAGAGTGATTGGCGTAACCGGGAGCAACGGGAAGTCGACCGTCACTTGCCTGATTGGAGCCGCACTTTCCGCAGCGGGATTGAGATGCTGGGTCGGGGGGAACCTCGGAGGCTCTCTTCTGGATCGCGTCAGCGAGATGAAACCGGATGATCGAGTCGTCATCGAGTACTCGAGCTTCCAGCTCGAGGCCCTGTCCGGTCAGAAACGCTCCCCGTGGATTTCAGTCGTCACTACTCTGAGTCCGAATCACCTCGATCGACATGGTTCGTGGACCGCTTACGTCCGGGCAAAGGCTGAGCTGCTCCGCCATCAGGGCCCCGAGGATCACGCGGTCTTGAACCTCGACGACGCGGCCGTCCGAAATGCGTTCACCCGCGAGGGAAACGGCGCTCGCACGTGGTACGGCTTGGATTCGACCTCCCCTCCCGTAGCGACGGGACTGGAACGAGGTCAAGCGATTTGGAGGACCGAGCAAGGTGATCGTTCGCTGTTCGACCTCGGGCGATTGAAGCTCCAGGGCCGGTTTAACGTTCGGAACGCTATGGCCGCGGCGATCGCGGCCGGTTTGGCTGGCGCGGAACCCGAGTCGGCGGCCCGTGGTGTCGAGAGTTTCCCGGGTCTGCCTCATCGACTCGAGTCGGTAGGAGAGACAAACGGCGTTGTTTGGATCAACGACTCGAAATCGACGAACCCAGCCTCCACGATCGCCGCCCTCGAATCTCTCGATCGGCCAGTGGTGCTCCTAGTCGGGGGACGGAACAAGGGGATGTCTCTCGACGAGCTGGCCGAGCTGGTGCCACGTCGCGCTCGCGCGGTCGTCTGTTTCGGTGAGATGGCAGACTCGTTGAAGATCGCGCTGGGAGTCTGCCCCATTCCCCTGGCGACCGCGCCGGACCTGGACTCTGCTTGTCGAGCTGCGGATTCCTTGGTCCGTCGGGGAGATTGCGTGCTCTTGTCGCCCGGTTTTGCGAGCTTCGACGAGTTTCGGAGTTTCGAGCACCGCGGAGATCGTTTTCGATCCTTGGTACGGCGGCGAATCGGTGCTTCGAAATCGACGCAGCCGGTCGCGGACGGTGGTCGATAAAGGACTCCGAGCGCCCTGGGTGACTACCTGTCGAGGGCGATCGCAGATGCTGAGTCGCAAACTCCCCCCGTTGAGCACCTAAGTTACTGGAAATCTGTTCGTTGGACACGCCACGGCGTCTCCTCATCCGCGCTTGCTTCGATTGAAAGGCCAAAACGCGCTGTGCTATACTCGGCGCTTGTTGCGAGCCCGGCGGGCCCCGATGATCAGCCCGGCATGCGCTAGTCGCCAGCGCATCTACTTTCCGCCGCGCCAGTTGGGTCGAGGATCGAGCTCACGATGCTGTGCGAATCCTGCAAGAAGAACAACGCCACGGTCACCCTCACCGAGGTCAAGGACGCCAAGGCGACGGTCTTTCAGCTCTGTGAGGCTTGTGCCCGCTCGCAAGGCTGCCCTGGACAGCAGAATCTTCTCGGAGATCTGCTCTCGGGCTTCGTGGCCAAGGCTCGGTCGGCCGAGTCCACGGTGGAGAAAGCTTGCGAAGTGTGCGGCATGACCTATCGAGGGTTTCGGGCCAAAGGACGGCTCGGCTGTCCACACTGCTACGAGCTGTTCGAAGAGGAGCTGACGCCGCTCTTGGAGAAGATCCACGGGAGCGCCCGTCACATCGGCAAGGTTCCTTGCCGCGAGGGGGAGGAGAGCTCCTCTCTCCATCAGCAACGGGAGCTCACCCGCTTGCGTCGACAGCTAAGAGAGGTCATCGAACAGGAAGACTACGAGCGGGCAGCTGAGATCCGGGACCGAATACAGGTCTTGGAGGTCGAGCTGTCCAGTGGGACCTCCAGCTCCGGTTCAGGACCGGAATCCGAGTGAAGATCAGCAAAGTCATCCGGGATCTCTCGAATCGAGCCGGGGACTGGCTGCGGGGTACTGGGGGCGAGAGCGATGTCGTCATCTCGTCGCGTATTCGGCTGGCTCGGAACCTGGAAGGGTTCCCCTTCCTGCCACGTCTCGAGGAAGAGGCGGCCCAGGAGGTCGTGACGCGACTGACAACCTGCATCGAACGTTCCCTAGCCGTGCCCGACTCGATCGTCTGCGATCTCCGAGAGATGCCTTCGCTCGATCGATTGCTCCTGGTCGAGCGCCACTTGATCAGCCGAGAACTCGCGAACGGGGACGACCCGCGGTCCGTGATCTTCAGTCGCGACGAAGCGCTGAGCTTGATGATCAATGAGGAAGATCACCTGCGCATCCAAGTTCTGAAGCAGGGTTTAGAGCTTGAGGTCCTGCTCGAGAAGGCGCGAGACATCGACGACCGGATCGAAAAGGTCGTGCGATTCTCGTACTCACCGAAGCTCGGCTATCTCACCTCCTGTCCAACGAACACCGGAACAGGAATGCGCTTGTCGGTCATGTTGCACCTCCCAGCCTTGGTCTTCTCGAAGGAAATCGAGAGGGTGTTTCAGGCGGTCAACAGCATGAACCTGACGGTACGTGGGCTCTACGGTGAAGGGACGCAAGCTTCGGGCGATTTTTACCAGGTTTCGAATCAGGTGACGCTCGGCAAGAGCGAAGAGGACATCTTAGAAGATGTTCGAAGAGCGGTGCCCCGTATCGTGAAGGCGGAACGGGACGTTCGCGAGGCTCTCGTGAGTGAGAGCCGTACGATGATCGAGGACAAAGTGTGGCGGGCACTCGGCATGCTTCGTTCCGCTCGAACGATTCCTTCTGAAGAGGCGATGGAGTTCTTGTCGATCGTTCGGTTGGGTGCCCACGTCGGGATTCTCCCCGATCTGGACGTTGTGACGGTCAATGAGCTATTCCTGTTGGTCCAGCCTGGACATGTCCAAAACCTTCAAGGTCGGACCCTCAAAGCTGCCGAAAGGGATCAGGTGAGAGCCGAGCTGATTCGGAGCCGCCTGGTGGTGTAGCCTTGCGGGAGCGCGGCCTGCAGCGTCCAAGTGTTTGGGTGTCGAAAGAAAACAAAGGTCAGGTTCATTCAGGAGCGCGGCGAGCCGAAGTTGAGGATGAGATTCCTCGTAGCGGCCAAGGCTGCCGAGTCCAGACCACTTCGAGTCACGATAGAGAGCGCACGCAGTTGGGAGCGAGGTATGTTTGATCGATTCACCGATCGTGCTCGGAAGGTGATGACGCTGGCGAGACAGGAAGCGCAGCGTTTCAACCATGAGTACATCGGGACCGAGCACATCCTGTTGGGTCTGATTCAGGAGGGCAGCGGCGTCGCAGCAAACGTGCTGCGGCAGATGAATGTCGACCTGAAGAAGATCCGCCAGGAAGTGGAGAAGATTGTCAAGAACGGGCCGAACATGGTCACCATGGGCCAGCTCCCGTTCACGCCGCGCGCGAAGAAAGTGCTTGAGCTGTCGCTAGAAGAGGCGAGCAGCCTGGGTCACAACTACATCGGAACCGAGCACCTTCTCCTGGGCCTCATCAAGGAGAACGACGGGATTGCCGCCCAGGTGCTCATGAACCTCGACATCAAGCTCGAGGACGTTCGCGAAGAGGTCCTCGAGTTCTTGGGTGCCGAGCTGCCCCCCGAGGAAGAAGAGGCCGAAAGCAACGTGTCGGCAAAGTCCAAGACTCCTGCCCTAGATGCCTTCGGGCGAGACTTGTCCGAGTTGGCACGTGAAGGCAAGCTCGACCCGGTCATCGGTCGCCGTCGTGAGATCGAGCGAGTGATCCAGATTCTCTCGCGCCGCTCGAAGAACAACCCGGTTCTCCTTGGTGAGGCCGGCGTCGGCAAGACCGCGATCGTCGAAGGCTTGGCTCAGGACATCGTCAAGGGCAACGTTCCCGAGGTGCTGAGAGAGAAGAGGATCGTCGTCCTCGACCTTGCCATGATGGTCGCAGGAACCAAGTACCGAGGCCAGTTCGAGGAGCGTATCAAGGCGGTCATGACCGAGGTTCGTCGAGCCCGGAACGTGATCCTCTTCATCGATGAGCTGCACACGTTGGTGGGTGCCGGCGGCGCCGAAGGTGCCATCGACGCCTCGAACGTGCTCAAGCCCGCGCTCTCGCGAGGTGAAGTGCAGTGCATCGGTGCGACCACTCTCGATGAGTATCGCAAATACATCGAGAAGGATGGCGCTCTCGAGCGGCGCTTCCAGACCATCATGGTCGAGCCTCCGTCGAAGGAAGGCACGTTCGAGATCCTCAAGGGTCTTCGGGACAGGTACGAAGCGCACCATCGCGTTCAGATCACAGATTCCGCCCTCGAAGCAGCCGTCGAGCTGTCGTCTCGCTATATCACGGGCCGATTCTTGCCGGACAAGGCGATTGACGTCGTCGACGAGGCGGGCGCTCGTGTGCGCCTCAAGGCGATGAGCAAACGCCCGGATCTCAAGGACGTCGAGTCCGAGATCCAACGACTCGACAAAGAGAAAGAAGAGTCGGTCGCGAATCAGGACTTCGAGCGTGCTGCGTCCTTGCGGGATACCGCGCACAAGCTTCGCCTCAAGAAGGAGTCGATTCAGCGCGAGTGGCGTGAGTCCCTCTCGAAAGAGGTCGACGGTGTCGTCGATGAAGAAGTCATCGCGGAAACCGTCTCGAACATGACGGGCATTCCGTTGACTCGACTCGAGCGCAAGGAAGCCGAACGCCTTCTCAACATGGAGAAAGAGCTCCACGAAAGCGTCGTCAGTCAGGACGAGGCCATCCACGCGATCGCCAAGGCGGTCCGACGCTCCCGAAGTGGCTTGCGCGATCCTCACCGCCCGCAAGGCTGCTTCATCTTTGTGGGTCCGACCGGTGTCGGAAAGACTCACCTCGCCAAGCAGCTCGCCCGGTTCATGTTCGGGAACGAGGACGCCCTCATCCAGATCGACATGTCCGAGTACATGGAGAAGCACAACGCTTCCAAGCTGATCGGTGCTCCTCCTGGCTACGTGGGCTTTGAGGAAGGTGGTCAACTCACAGAGAAGATCCGCCGCCGACCCTACGCAGTCATTCTTCTCGACGAGATCGAGAAGGCGCATTCCAACATCTTCAACATGCTTCTCCAGATCATGGAGGAGGGCCGTCTGACCGACTCGTTCGGACGCCACGTGGACTTCCGAAATGTCGTTCTCATCATGACGAGCAACGTTGGTGCTGACCTTCTGAAGAACAAGAGCACGCTCGGATTCGGTCGCGCCGCAACGGGGGCGCCGGATGAAGGCGTCCAGAACATCAAGAAGCTCATCCAAGACGAGATCGAGCGCTTCTTCCGTCCCGAGTTCCTGAACCGGCTGGATGATATCATCTTCTTCAGTCCGCTCGAGCGGGTCCACATGGAAGAGATCATCCACATCGAGCTCAAGCACATTCGAGAGCGCCTCGCCGACCGTGGCATCTCGCTCGAGCTCACCGAGGAAGCGCTCCAGTTCATCATCGATCGTGGCTTTGATCAGCAATACGGTGCTCGACCGCTGAAGAGGGCACTGGAGAAGCTGATCGAGGACCCGCTCGCCGAAGAGATCCTGCGAGGTTCATTCGAAGGCAAGCACCTGATCAAGGTGATCGTTGCTGGAAACGACCTCGAGTTCTTGCCTGAGCTCGAGATCGAGGAGATCACCTCGGGAGTGGGTGGCAACGAGCTGACGGGTGGAGAGAGCGACTAGACCTCGATCCGATATCTCGATCCCAGACACCGGGCCGACCGCCATTCCAGGCGGCCGGCCCTTTTTCGTTCCCGTCCGGAGAGCTAATCTGAACCGCGGCCAGGCTGAGTCGTTCCCTCCGCTCCAGGGAGCTGGCGCGCCTCGGTCATTCGCGCTCTCCCGCCGTTGCGACAGTTTTCCCGGAGGCTTGTCCATGTTCAGTCCGCGACGCATCAGGGTCACGAGCGCAGCATGGGTGCTGGCTCTCTTCCTTCCGATCGGGATCGCAGTCGGCCAAGAGCCGCCCAAGGAGCCGTCTTCCGAAGCCGAACGAGTGCTGGCTGAAGCGCGTCGTGCCCTCGTGAGCGAGCTGCGCGAACAGGGTATCCGCCTCGATCTGGAGAAGAAGCAGATCACCTTTGACGCTCAGATCTGCATGGACCGGGGGCCCCTCGAGTACTTGCTCGTCGGACCGGGAGGTGCGACCCACGAGAGCCTTCTGATCTCCGGGCTTCAGCCGAGCGCTTTGAACGCGGCCATCAAGGCACTCGGTCTGAAACCGGGAGAGAACATTCGCTACGTCAAGAAGGACCCGCCGCCGACTGAAGAGCAGCTCAAGGATGGTGAGATCCTGTATGACATCTTCCCGCCTGAGGGCGACCAGTTGGAAATCCAGATCCAGTGGTCCGCCGATGCCAAGCCTCAGGTTCATCGCGCGGAAGCTTGCATTCTCAACGCTGAAACCAGCAAGGAGATGCCCGAGACTGGCTGGGTCTATCTCGGGTCTCGCTTCGTCGAGATCGAGCCCGGCGCTGGCGAAGTGTTCATTGCCGACTATGAGCGAAACATCATTTCCATTTATCAGTTCGAAGTCCGAAACTCGATCCTCGTGAACCCATTGCGAGACGCCGGGTTCGACGACATCTGGTATGCCAACCCGCGAATACTCCCCGAACCGGGCACCGACGTCTCGGTTACGATGAAGATTCGGGCTTCGGCCAAGAAGAAGATCGAGGTCCGTGACGACGGCGATTGAGTCCGCGAAACCGGGCTTCGGTCCGGTGGCACGCGATGCGCTGCGAGCACTCTGGATGCGGAGTGTTCTCTCCGATCTTCTGCGAGTCTCGCCAGCCCTCCTGGTCGTCGGAATCGGGTCGGGGCTTCTGGTGGACTCCCGGGGCCGGTTCGTGGCTGCCGGGGGCGCCCTGGCCATCACATTGACGATGGCCCTGGCCACTTCATTCTGGCGACATCGCTCGCTGAAACGGCTCGCAGATCGACTGGACCGCATCGCGCAAACAGAGGATCGCTGTGCAACCCTTTTCGAGCCTTTGGTACCCGAGCTCAGGCGCCTGATCTCCACCCAGCTCGAAGCTCAGCTGCTTCGAGGAACTGCCTGGCCCATGCTTCCATGGAGGAGAGCGTTGATCGCCACCGCGTTGATCGTCTGCTGGGCCCTCATTCCAGAGTCCGACCCGAGGCCGTCGATCACGAAGCAGATGACGAGCGCTTCCACGGAGCGAGCCGCCGCAGTCCGGGCAGCGGCGAATGAGCTGACCCGTCTGTCGCCAGACGGGGAACCTGGCGAAAAAGACCAGGACATCAAAGCGTCTCTTCAGCGTCTGGCGCGGCTCATTGAGTCTGGCGCGGTCACTGAAAGAGTAGCCGACGACCTCATGGAATGCGTAGAGCTGGATCTGGGACGGAGAGCGGTCGAGCTCGTCGAGGCGGGAAGGTCCGACAAGAGGATTCGAGAAGCCCTGGCGCGACTTGCCAGTTCCCCAGGGACCACTCGTTTGGAAGGATTGCCGGGAGGAGTCGCTTCAAGTGCCGAATTCTCGTCCAGCACCGAGACGACCATTCCGCTGGATCTCACCGACGAGCGACCGACTGGTAGCCCTCTGAGCTCCACGGTGTGGGAGGAACGATATGATTCTCTCGTACATCGATACTTCCGCGATCGCTAGCAGGCTTCCGCATTCGAATTCTTGACGTCCTGGCTCCACGTCGGAAGAGGCCTCGAATGGTCAACAGATCGAAGGCCGAAGCGCCTTGCGCCTCGGGCTGGCGGAACTGGAGTGGCGTACTCTTTGGTCTCGCTGGTTTCGCCTTCGTGTCCATCCTGTTGATCGGCCCGTGGAGGTTCGAGCCAAGAGAGGGGACTGTCGGAGTCACGCTCGCTTGCCTTGTGGGAGCCTTGCTCGCCCAAGGGCTCGGATGCCTGGCAGGACTCGCCTGGTCGGGCTCCCAACCTGCCGTAGCGTTCTGGGTCGTGACCGCCGGCCTCGTCGCGCGGGGAATCCTCCTACCGCTTGAGCCGATGCTCAGCGATGACATCTTTCGATACATCTGGGAAGGCCGAATACAAACCGAAGGGTTCAACCCGTACACGATCGCGCCAAACGACGATCGCTTGGAGGCGCTGCGCGATGACGAGATCTTTCCGAGGATCAACCATCCGGAGATCTCGGCCATCTATCCCCCGGTGCTCCAGTTGGCTTTTTGGGCGACGGCATCCGTTTCACCGACTGTCACGGGCTTCAAGGTCCTGTCGCTCCTGGGCGATCTTGCGACCGGCTTTCTTCTCCTGGCCTGGCTCCGGTGTCGAGGTCGTCACCTCGCCTGGGCGGTGCTCTGGTGGTGGAGTCCACTTGTGATCGTCGAGTTCGCTTGGTCAGGCCACGCCGACTCCGTGGGAATCGCAGCGCTGGTCGCCTGTTGTTGGGCGCTCGAGCGAGCCAAGTGCGGCCAAGCCGTCGCCTCGCTGGGACTGGCAATATCGGCGAAGGTGCTCCCGATCTTGTTCGTGCCGCTCGCTTGGGCACGATTCCGGTGGCGAGTGCTGTGGGTGGTTCCCATTGTTGGCCTGCTCGCATCAATCTTTCTGGAGGGAGCCCGCTGGTCCCGGGAGCCCGGCGGCTTGTTCTTTGCCATAGATCAGTACGGCACGCACTGGCGGTTCAATGATGCCCTGTTCCGAGTGCCACTCGAACTCCTCGAGTCACTTTCGGTGTGGGTTCGACCCGACGCGCATCCTGGGGTTCACGAGTTGTTCGCCAACGTATGGGCTCGGCGCCTGGTGGGGTTGCTCGTCGTGGGCGTTGCCTCCTGGGTCGCCCGACGAGGCCTCGAGCCCGTGCGCGCCGGCCTGTGGGTGATCGGAGCTTTCGTGCTCCTGACACCAACTCTCCATCCCTGGTACCTCACGTGGCTGATCCCGTGGCTTTGCTTTCGGCCCGCCGTCTCTTGGTGGCTCCTCTCTGGGTTGATCCTTGTATCGTATCGGGCTCTGGTGCTTCGAGAAGGTGGTCTCGGCTGGCGTGAAGAACCATGGGTTTGGTGGATCCAGTTCGTACCGTTCTTTCTCCTCCTGGGGATCGAGCGATTCTTTTGGAAACGCCAAACGAGAAGTGACCCACCCCCTTCGTTCACTTGACTGGCCCGACCCTACCGTTCGCAGCGGGGCGAGCACGTTGCTCAGCATCTCCTTCTCTTCTGCTCTGAGTTCTGATCCGTGCCGGGGATGGCCGGCGCACCACAAACGTAGAAGAGTATCAACCACCGATTCCGTTGGCTCGCTCGAGCGGGTTCTCTTTAGGTCGACGAACCAGGAGAGCGACGTAGACCTTCCAAGATCGATGACCCGGCAACCCACGTGAATCCGATGAGAAAGATCGCCACGAATCCGGCAAGGAACCACTGGCGGTTCTCGACCGCGGGGATGATGGCGGTGGCACACCAGGCCGCCATGGCCAGCTCGATGATCACCTGCCAGCTCGAGCGAGCCGAGTAGCGGCGTGTACCTCCCCGCCGTCCAACGACGTTCTGCTTGGGAGTGCGGACAAAGGCGCTGCTCCGACGTCCGAGGGCCTCGAGGACCGCACGAGAGTTGTTGATCGCCAGTCCCACTCCGATGCAGAGCAGGGCCGGAATCAGCAAGACCTGCCTCCACCAACGGCGATACAGCTCTCGTTGTGAGACGGCATAGAAGACACACACGGACACCATGGCCGCACAAGCGATCGAGACGTCAATGCTCGTGCCGAGCCAATCCGACTGGGTCTGCGACCGTACTCGGGTGACCTCTGGAAGCAGCAGGCACAAGCCAACGACCAGGAGGTAGGCGAAGTTCGCCGACAGGTGGAACGTGGCTTCCAGCTTCACGCGAAAGGGCTGTCCGCTCCGCCAGATTCTGGGAAGGAGCTTGAGGGCAGTTTCGATCGATCCTTTCGCCCAACGATGCTGCTGAGTTTTGAAAGCACGCATCTCAACTGGAAGCTCTGCCGGAGCAACAACTTCTGGCAGGAATAGGAACTTCCAGCCGGCCAATTGGGCCCGGTAGGATAGATCAAGGTCCTCGGTCAAGGTGTCGTGTTGCCAGCCACCGGCATCTTCGATACAGGCTCGACGCCACAAGCCAGCCGTTCCATTGAAGTTGAAGAAGCGGCCGGTTCGGTTCCGCGCAAAGTGCTCGATGATGAAATGAGCATCGAGCAGAATCGCTTGTACGCGAGTCAGGAGAGAGTAAGGAGCATTCAGGTGCCCCCAGCGCGTTTGCACCATCCCAAGATGTGGATCTTCGAAGTACGGAACAGTGGCTTCGAGGAAGTTGGGCAGAGGAAGGAAGTCGGCGTCGAAGACGACGACGAGCTCACCTCGTGCTTGCTCCAGACCGGCGGCCAGGGCTCCCGCCTTGTAGCCTCGCCGGTTCTTCCGAGAGAGGTGGTGAATCTCGATTCCGCTTGCTCGGAGGGCAGCGACACGGTTCGCTACGAGCTCGCTGGTGTCGTCGGTAGAATCGTCCAAGACCTGGATTTCGAGCAGGTCGCTCGGATATCTCAGGGCGGCCACGGCATCGATCAGACGTTCCGCGACGGTCGCCTCGTTGAAGATCGGGAGCTGAACCGTGACGTGAGGGAGCTCCCGAATGGAAGGCGGCTCCACGCGACGACGCTGGCGGTTCCGATAGTAGAGCCAAATGAGGTGGTATCGGTGAAGGCCGTAGATGGACAGCACTGACAGGATGCTAAGATAGCTGCCCAACACGGCGCACTGCCAAGCTGACATCGTTGCCTGCATCGGAATTGACTCTTGGGGAAAAAGGCCGCTGAAGACAGTATCCCCCGGAACCCTGCACCCGCGTTGCGGAATTCCCTTCCGCTCGTCACCGCGCATCGAGCCGGGCGGAGACCCCGGTGAAGAGTGACTCGCCCATCGAGCCGTCGGTCACCGGTCTCGACCGACTGGCGAGCTACGGATTCGAGCTACCCAGAGAGCTCATTGCACAAGCTCCGGCCGTTCGGCGCGAGTCGTCGCGCCTCCTCGGTCTCGACCGAGCGACAGGTCTGCTGAGCCACGGTACCTTCTGTGACTTGGCGCGAGAGCTCGGCCCGACCGATCTGCTCGTCGTGAATGATAGCCGTGTCGAGCCGTGGCGCCTCTTCGGTCGGAGAGTCGAAACTGGGGGACGCGTCGAAGTCCTTCTCGTCGAGACTCGAGACGATCATCGTTGGCGAGCGCTGGTTCGAGCGGGTGGGCGGCTGCAACCTGGCGAGGAAGTGGAGCTGGAGTCAGGCGCCCTTCGATTCAAGCTCTTCGAGCGTGGCGTCGAGGGAGATTGGTGGGGGAAGCTCGAGTCCACGGACGGTCGACAGGTGACGACGACGCTCCGGGAAGTCGGTCGCCCTCCGTTGCCGCCCTATATCCGGCGCAGTCCGACCGACCTGAAACAGCTCGCCCTGGACCGAGAGCGATATCAGACCGTCTATGCCCGTCAGCCGGGATCGATTGCCGCTCCGACCGCGGGTCTCCATTTCTCTCGAGAGCTGATGAACGAGTTGCTCGAGCGCGGTGTTCAGCAGGTTTCCGTCACGCTCCACGTCGGCCTGGGGACCTTCAAGCCTGTAACCGTCTCGGAGCTCGATCGTCACCCGATGCACTCGGAGCGCTTCGAACTTACCGTCGAAGCCGCCGCAGCCTTGAATCGCGCCCGGTCTCGAGGCCATCGCATCATCGCGGTGGGAACCACTTCCTGTCGGGTTCTGGAATCGGTCGTCAACGAGGCGGGCCACTTCGTGGCGCGCAGCGGAGAGACACGGCTCTTCATCCGGCCGCCCTACCGATTTCGTGCGATCGACGCCCTGATCACGAACTTTCACCTGCCAGGCAGCACGCTCCTGATGCTGGTAAGCGCCTTCGCCGGTTACCAGCGAGTTCGAGCTGCCTACTTCGAGGCCATCGCTCGACGTTATCGTTTCTTCTCATATGGCGATGCCATGTGGATCCACTGAAACCGAAGCCGCTGGACCAATGAATCGAGCTGAAGCAGCCAAACGGGTCGAAGACCTGAAAGCGGAAATCCGATTCCACAACCGGCAGTACTACGTCTTCGATGATCCCGTGATCTCCGACGGAGAGTACGACACTTTGTTTCGAGAGCTCTGCGCGCTCGAGGAGCTGCATCCGGGTCTACGGGTGGCGGATTCTCCGACACAGAAAGTAGGTGCCGAACCGCTGACGGCTTTTGGGACCGTTCGGCACCGACTCCCGATGCTGAGCCTCAACAACGTGGCGACGGCCGAGGAGTTCCATGACTGGGTGGGTCAGGTTGCGAGCTTCCTAAACGCTCCGGCGTCCGGTCTCCGTTTCACCGCCGAGCCAAAGATGGATGGTACGGCTGTCGAGATCGTCTACCTTCGCGGCGTCCTGGCCGAAGCGTCCACTCGAGGTGATGGATCGCTCGGTGAGGACGTGACCGAGAACGTCAAGACGATCCGATCGGTTCCGCTCCGATTGTCGTCCGGGAGTGGAGTTTGGCCGGAGCGACTGGAAGCGAGAGGAGAAGTGTTCATCGGTCGCCGAGAGTTCGAGTCTCTGAATGAAACTCGGAGTCGGGCCGGTGAGGAGCTGTATGCCAACCCGCGCAACACGGCGGCCGGAAGCCTCAAGCAGCTCGACCCTCGGTTGACGGCCAGCCGACCCCTCGACATCTTCTTCTACGGAGTAGCGGAGAGCCCTCCTGAGTGGAAGCTCGGCTCTCATTGGGAGCTCCTCCAGACGCTTCCGACTTTCGGCTTGAAGACGATGAGGGAGCTCTCAGCACGAGGGACTTCGGGCCAGATCCTCGAGTACCAGGCCAGCATGCTCGAACGACGCGAAACCCTGGCCTTCGAGATCGATGGCATCGTCGTCAAGGTCGATGATCACGTTCTCCAGGACCGATTGGGTGTTCGAGCGCGATCGCCACGCTGGGCCGTGGCCTACAAGTTCCCGCCCCGCCAAGGAACGACTCGACTCGAGAAGATCGGTGTCCAGGTCGGCCGCACAGGAGCTTTGACCCCGGTCGCCCATCTCGAGCCGGTCAACATCGGCGGTGTCGTCATCCAGCGGGCCACACTTCACAACCAAGACGAGGTCGAGCGGAAGGACATACGGGAGGGTGACACAGTACTGGTCGAGCGAGCGGGCGACGTAATCCCACGGGTTGTCAAGGTCATCCTCGACAAGCGTCCCTCCGGGACTCACCCTTTTCGTCTTCCGAAGGAGTGTCCGGAGTGTGGGCACACCGTCCGGTTTGACCCGGACGAGGTCGTGACGAGATGCGTCAACATGAGCTGCCCCGCCCAGAGACGAGCTCGCCTCGAGCACTTCGTCTCACGCCGCGCCATGGACATCGAGGGCTTCGGACCCAAGTTGATCGAGCGGTTGTTGGTAAAGGGGCGGCTCGAGAGTGTCGCGGACATCTTCACTCTCGACCGCGATACGCTGATGAGCCTCGAGCTCATGGCCGAGAAGTCTTCGGCGAACGTCTTGGAAGCGATTGAGCGATCAAAGGTCACGCCATTGCATCGATTCATTCATGCCCTCGGGATTCGCCACGTGGGCGAGGCGACCGCCGAGATTCTGGCCAATCAGTTCGGCAGCTTGGCCAAGCTTGCCGAGGCGACGCAAGATGATCTCGAGGAGATTGATGAGATCGGCCCCAAAGTGGCCGAGAGCCTCGTCGAGTTCTTCTCCGACGATGAGAATCGCAAGGCCTTGTTCGATCTCGAGAAAGCAGGAGTTCGCCCGCTGGCGTCGAAACCGGTGCCTGTCTCGAGCTCACTCGAGGGGAAGAGCTTCCTCTTCACCGGCAAGCTCACGGAGTTGAGCCGGGACGAAGCAAAAGCACTGGTGAAGAGGTCCGGAGGTCGGGTCGTGTCTTCAGTCAGCAAGTCGCTGGACTTCCTCGTGGTCGGTGACAAGCCGGGAACAAAGGTCAAGAAGGCCGAGGACCTCGGTGTCGCGTTGATGACCGAGCAGGAGTTTCTCACCGAGGTTCGTGGCGTCTGAAGCCACACCTCCTCAGGTTTCGGTAGGCGCTTCAGAGGCCGGATCGAGAGCTTCCTTGAAGCTCCTCGCGATCGCTTCCGGGTCGAGTGCGCTCAGGATTGCCTCACAAACCGCAACGCGGCGAACTCCGCGTCCAACGAGAGCCTCGATGTTCTCGATCGTGATTCCGCCGATCGCGAACACCGGACAGTGTCGAGCAAGGGTTGTAGCCGCGGCTGCTGCATCCGGTCCAATACCTGCGAGGTTGCCTCGAGTCCGGGATGGAAAGACCGTGCCGAACCCCAGGTAGTCCGCCCAGGGAAGCGCAGCCCGGACCTCCGCCGCGTCATGTGTGGAGATCCCGAGCAGTCGTTCCTCTCCGATTCTGAGACGGGCGTCGCGGAGGGGCAAGTCCGCTTGGCCAAGGTGGACACCGTCCATGGGCAAACGTGATGCAGTCTCCACGCAGTCGTTGACGACTACGAGCGCACGGCCTGCGACGATCTCCAAGACACGTTGGCTGAATCGTAGGAACTCGTCGAACGTCCTCTCTTTCTCACGAATCTGAATCACGTCCACCCCACCGAGGATCGCGGCTTCGAGAGTCTCCTCGAAGGGATGGCGACAGAGCCGCTCCGACAAGAGCAGATAGAGCTGGGATTGGCGCAGTCGAGTGCGACGCAGCTCACCCGCCAGGCGTGTCAATTTGACAGTCTCCTTCCCGATCCCTTCAGCAGCGCTGCCAAAATGGCACCGCCACGCTCAATGAACCATTAGACCTAAGTTGTTTAGAGAAATTGTTTTGTGTCTGCTGGCCTCCCTGTGGTCGCATTGGCACGGCGTTTGGTACTCGCGGAGGACTTTTCACAATATTCACCGCCGGCGACCCGGAGATCCGGATGGTCGGCATTGTAGAGCGGAACGAGCCGCCGTGCGAAGGCGGCCTCCCCAGGAGCGAAGCTCCGGGCGCGGAAGAAGATGACTTCAGGACGAGGAGAGCAATCAGATGCCCAAGGTGAAGACGCGAGTCCGACCGTTGAATGACAAGATCCTGGTGAAGCGGGTCGAAGCGGAAAGCAAGACGAAGGGCGGCATCGTGCTTCCCGATTCGGCGAAGGAAAAGCCGAAGGAGGGGATCGTGATCGCGCTGGGCGAGGGCAAGCAGCTCGAGAGCGGAGAGCGCGCCGAGTTTCAGGTGAAGGCGGACGACCGTGTGATCTTCAGCTCCTATGCCGGCACCGAGATCAAGGTCGACGGCGATGAGTTCCTGATCATGTCCGAGGACGACATTCTCGCCATCCTGAGCTGAATCGGGCGAGCGAAGGATCCGCGACCCGGTGGCAAAGCGCCACCCCGCAATGAGGAGAAGAGTATCTGATGGCTGCCAAGAAAATCGCATTTGATTACGAGGCCCGCGAAGCCATTCGCAGCGGCGTCAAGAAGCTGGCGCGTGCCGTGAAGGTGACGCTGGGCCCACGAGGTCGTAACGTCATTTTGGAGAAGAGCTTCGGTTCTCCGACTGTGACCAAGGACGGCGTCACCGTCGCGAAGGAGATCGAGCTCGAGGATCCCTTCGAGAACATGGGCGCGCAGATGGTCAAGGATGTCGCCAGCAAGACTAGCGACATCGCTGGCGACGGAACGACCACCGCAACGGTATTGGCTGAAGCGATCTTCGAAGAAGGTTTGAAGAATGTCACGGCCGGTGCCAACCCCATGGCACTCAAGCGCGGCATTGACCAAGCGGTCACGTCCTTGATCAAAGAGCTCCAGCGCATGAGCAAGTCGATCAAGGACAAGAAGGAGATCGCTCAGGTCGGCACCATCGCCTCCAACGGCGACGAAGAGGTCGGCAAGATGATTGCCGAGGCGATGGAGCGTGTAGGCAAGGACGGTGTGATCACCGTCGAAGAGGGCCAGAGCCTCGAAACGACGGTCGAGTGGGTCGAGGGAATGGAGTTCGACAAGGGCTACCTGTCAGCTCACTTCGTGACCAACCCCGAGCGGATGGAGGTCGTCCTCGAAGATCCCTACATTCTGATCCATGAGAAGAAGATCAGCTCGATCAAGGATCTGATCCCCTGCCTCGAGAAGATCGCCCAGGCGGGTCGCCCGCTGATGATCATCGCTGAGGACATCGAGGGCGAAGCGTTGGCCACGCTCGTAGTCAACAAGCTTCGCGGCGTCTTCAACTGCGTCGCCGTGAAGGCTCCCGGCTTCGGTGATCGTCGCAAGGCGATGCTCGAGGACCTGGCGGTGCTCACGGGCGGTCGAGCCATCTTCGAAGATCTGGGGGTCGATCTCTCGAGCGTCTCCTTGGACGACCTCGGTCGGGCCAAGAAGGTGATCGTTTCGAAGGACAGCACTACTCTGATCGAGGGTGGTGGCAAGAGTACCGCCGTCAAGGGGCGAATCGAGCAGATCAAGAGCGAGATCGAGCGAATCACCTCCGACTACGATCGCGAGAAGCTCCAGGAGCGCCTCGCCAAGCTGTCGGGTGGCGTCGCGCAGATCAACGTCGGTGCAGCTACCGAGGTTGAGATGAAGGAGAAGAAGGCGCGGGTCGAGGATGCTCTGCACGCGACGCGAGCCGCGGTCGAGGAGGGAATCCTCCCGGGCGGTGGCGTCGCCTTGCTCCGCGCCTCCAAGATCCTCGATAAGATCAAGCTGACCGGCGACGAGAAAATCGGTGCCGGAATCGTGGGGCGCGCGCTGGAGGCGCCTCTCAAGCAGATCGCGGCCAATGCCGGCTTCGACGGCTCCGTGATCGTTCAGCAGGTCCGCTCGGCCGCCAAGGACACCGAGGGCTTCAACGCAGCGACCGGCAAGGTCGCGGATCTGATCAAGGAAGGCGTCATCGATCCCACCAAGGTCACTCGAACGGCTCTTCAAAACGCCGCGTCGATCGCCTCGCTTCTCTTGACAACCGAGGCCGTAGTCTCGGAGATCCCTGAAGAAAAGAAGGCTCCCGCCAGCCCGGCCGGCGGCGGCATGTACTGAGCCTCGCTTCCAACCGTCTCGAATCATGCAACGACCCGGTCAGGCGCCGCCTGCCCGGGTCGTTTTTCGTTGAGACCACGGAGCCCTGAGGCTCTGAAACCCTAAAATCCACCGCACTCTCGATCTGATGTTCATTCACAACGAGAATTGCCACCGCCTCCCGAGCGACATATACTCTGGGTGTTGAGCCTATGACTACCCACGCTGGCAGACCTCCGCGCCAGCCGATCCGCCCTCGAGCCATCCCCGGGAAGTTGGCTCGATCGAGGAGGCTGATTATTATGAAATGCCGACTCTTTGCGACCCTCAAGCCCATCTGTTTTCTGCTGGTGTTGATCGAGATCTCACTCGGAGCACCGGCGTCCGACTTTGGTGCCTCCGGTGGTGAGGCACTCGTCCCACAAACGACGTCGTACACTCAGGAGTACGGACGGGTCGCATCGAACCCCGAGGGCACGGTTTTCGGCGTCGCCTTTGAGACCGTGCTCAATCACGATCTCGTCGTCCGCTTGTTCGACCAGAACGGGAGTGCCTTGACCGGGGATATTCTCGTCAACCCGAATCTCGGTAACTACATCCAGGACGAGCCAACGATCGCGTTCGATCCGTGGGGCAACTTCATCGTGGCGTGGTCTGACCGGAGCGCCTACGACGGGGACTCGATGGGCATCTTCGCCCGGATCTTCGACGTCAACGGTAGCCCCAAGGGTGTCGAGTTTCAGGTCAACGCTGACGGCGCGGAGTCGCAGTGGGAGCCCAACGCAACGGTTCTTCCGGACGGCGCTTGGGTCGTGACCTGGTCCGGCACGTTCAGCGGCGACGCGTTCTTTCGGATCTTCGAGCCGAACGGGACTCCGCGAACGGGCGACATCCAGGCCAACACTCAGACCAACAACGCTCAGATCGACACCGAGATCTGCGCCAATCGCCACAACGAGCTCTTCCTGGTGTACATCGACTACGGAGGGTACGGCGGCGTAGGCACGGCGACGAATGTCTATGGCCGGCGCTTTAACAGTGATGGCACGGTCATCGATGCACAGGAGTTCTTGATTAACGAGAACTCCCTTGCCGGCGATCAGCGCGAAGTTCGGGTCGCCGCGGATGGCTTTGACGGCTGGGTGGTCGTCTGGGAGGACCGTCTAAACGATGGGAGCGGCTACGGGATCTACGGACGCCTCTATCGCGACAGCATCGCTCTCGGCCCGGAGTTCCTCGTCAACACGACGACGCTCGCCAACCAAGCGAAGCCCGCTCTCGCAACCGATTGGATGGGGAATTTCGTGGTCGCCTACGAGTCGTGGGCTTTGGCCGGTTCGGATATCTTGGCGCGACGCTTCGACAACCTGGGAGCTCCGATCGGTGGCGAGTTCATGGTCAACGAGATTGCCGATGGCGATCAGCTGAACCCGAGCGTCGCCTTGGATTGGGCGGGCCAAGACTTCGTGTTTTCCTACACCGGTCCTGGCGAGGCGTCACAAGACGTTTTCGTGCGGCGATTCAGAGACCAACCTCTCGGACGCTTGGGCGAGCCCATGCTCGGCGGCTCCTTCCAGCTCGATCTCGATCTGCCCAGTGGGGCCGATCTGAACTACTTCGTCGTCGCTTCGCTCAAGAGCGATCCGGGTCTCATGTTGCCCGATGGCCGGCGGCTGGCGCTCAACAACGACCTCTTGATGACCCTCAGCCTGACTTTTCCGAACTCCGGGCCCTACTTCTTCAACTTCCAAGGGACGCTCGATTCCTCGGGACAGGCTCAGGCCACTGTGTCAGTACCGAATGATCCGTTGCTCGCCGGGCTCAAGGTTCGATTCGCTGCGATCACACTCGACACGGCCGCGCCGGGGTTCTTCTCGGCTCTGCGACATGTGACCGAGTCGGTCACGATCTCGTTGCCCTGAGAACGAAGAAGCCGGTCAGCGAAGGCCGGCTTCGTACTCGAGCGTGAGTTGATACCACGGGTCGCCGAGGACTTCTTTCTTCCCTCGTTGGTGGTCGAGGATCTCCCGCGCAATCTGGAAGTACTTCGGGTCCCCGGTCTCGATCGTGGTCAGCGTTAGAAAGTCTGTCGTCCAAGTCGCCGTCCCGCTCTTGGTTCCCGAGTACTCGCCCTCTTCTTGATAGATGTCGATTGAGTAGATGAACCCCTCGCCCGGGACCCAACCGAGTTCGAGCATCAGATCCGCGGTCTCACGAAGATAGGCTCGGAGCTCATCCGCGCTGACCGATTCCGGCCTACCGGCAGCGCGTCGTCGCTCGAGCTCGTCGATGTAGAGGCCGACACCGATGCCGCCGATAGCGGACATCCAGGGTCGAAACTCATCGTAGTTCGTGATGCCGTGCTGCACATCTTGATAGAGCCAAAGTGGTTCGAAGTCGTCGGTTGCCCAGCCGTTCTGCAGGATGCGTCGCGTGCCGTTCCGAAGCAACGCAAGCTGCATGAGGTGCGTCAGAGACTCCCAGTACTGCTCGCGACCCGTTAGGCGATATGCTTCGAGCATGGCGCGTGCACACCAGCCAAACGTGCGCCCGGTGTGTACCCAGGTGTCCCAATCCCAGAACATTCGATAGGTTCTGAGGGTCTCGGCGATTTCGGTGATCGACTCGAGCGCTTTGGGGTGTCCGGTGGCGAGGAACCAGTCTCTCAGGTCATCGATCGTCATATGTTCCATGTCCCAGCCGTTCCAGGCGTGCCGGCGATTCGTCTGCCAGGGAACATAGCTGGACGGGATGTCGCGCCGGGCCTCCGCACCGGGGCCTGAACCGTCGAGAGACCAGGCGCCATCAAAAAAGCGGTCTCCGGGAAAATCGTTCGAGTTGAACTCGGCCTCCAGAGTGTTCCAGTGGTAGGGCCGCATGTTCATCGAGATCAGCAACTGATCCTCGACCCATTCCAAGTGCGGTCGATGGCCGGTCTGGAGATACGGTAGGAGGTAGCTGAAGCGGTTGCGTGGACTTCCGGTCGTGTGAGTGGAGTGATAGGTCTCACCGTACTCGCTCCAACCGTAGAAGTACGAGCTCGGACCAAGTGATGGCAGCGCGTTGCTTTCGGGTACGGGCATGATCGCGCCGAAGTCTCCCCACGCTCGAGTGGCCCGAATGTAGTCCGAGCTCAAACGACAGAGTAGCGGCTGGTTGAAGGCAAGAACTGCCCGCTCAGTCTCCTCGGGTGACGTGTTCCATGTGATCAGGGTCTTGGTCGCGAGGTGTTGGCCGTCGTCGAGCCAGTAGTCACTCGGGGGCAGCAGCCAGTTGCGGATGAAGTCCTCGGTGACCTCGACACCCTTTGGGAACGTCTGCCAGGAGCGACGCGTCGCTACCGCGAGATTCGATTGGTCGTTTCCGGCCCACATCCACAAGTCGGGTCGAGGCTGTGCCGTGTCGTACAAGACGCTGGTCGGCAGGTCGAAGATGTCGCCGTCGTCGCCGTGAGCTCGTAGAGGAAACGCGCCGTGGCGCAGCTCCATTCGATAGGATTGGAACGCGACGCTTCCAAGAGGGCGAGTGGTGTACGAGTTCTTCAGGAACCACTCGACAACGACTTGCCGCTGTCCGTGGAAGAACTGGACATAGGCGGTGGTCCAAAGGAAGTCTCGGCCGATTCCCTGGCCCGGGTATGTGCGATGGTATGACTCGACTTTGAACATCGTTCGGACCGGACCCTGCTCCAGGATCTGGATACGAGGTCGTGTCATGAAGTACTCCTGACCGAATGTGTCGGTCAAGATGACCCGCAAGATTCCAAACCCGAAGATCCCTCTCAGCGTGTTGGCATCGAAAACCGCGTTGCGCCCGACGTACGAGTGGGGCAGCTCAGACAACCATACCTGGTAGGTGCCAGTACTGTGGCTTGGCAGAGACGTGGAGAAGGTGATCAGCAGGCTCCGGATCGATGACCCCGGGGTCCAAGCTGCCAAGATCCGGGTTTGAAGTGGAATCTCCTGGCCACCTGGTGCCCGCAACGTGAGTCGACCGAGATCGCTGGGCTGCAGGCGGCCTTCTGAGAAGGGCACCCCGATCGATACCGTCTCAAGCGAACGTGGAACGTCTGTGTCATTGATGACGTCGATGTCGGCGAGATACTCATCCGCTTGCGCACTCGCAGTCGCGAGGAGAACGCAGCAGAACAAACGGCCCAACACTCTCGGCCCTCCTTTTTCGGGACACCCTGCCTCTGCTTTTCCCGTCTTCATCGACCGGGGGGGTCCCGAAGCTTGAGTGGGCAAGGAGGATCGCGAAGACTGTTCTGGACGCTGGACGATCCCCGTGTGATCAGCGCTCGACGCGTCGATAGACTCGAATCGTGTCGAGCTCCCTACGGCGTACCTCATCGGTGTCTCGGAGGGCCGAGAACCCCGCACAGTTCACGAGCGTCGTGGGAGGCAAAGGGTTGGGCAACGTGGCCACCACCACCAACTCGGGAGGCGAACTCGCCAAGTACTCACGAAAGGCAGGAGCGTGCAGCGTGCGCAGATCGGCGACCAGGTAACGGAAAGTGCCAGACGCGAGCCGGATCGCTGCTTCGTCCTCATCGTAGGTGATTACGGCCCGCGAGTGGTCGTGGAGGTAGAAGAGCAACGCGTGCTGAGTCACGAGCAGGTCGACTCCTTCGTCCACAGGATCGGCCCTCAGAATCGCTGCAGCCTCGGCGTAGCCTCGGTCCGAGATCTGAAGGCTGCCCCAGGACCAGGAGGTTCCGACAATCGCGAGCGCAGCAGCCGACAAAGGCAGCAACACGAGCGATTTCGTCGGCTGCAACCGATTCAGGATCGAAGAGAGCATCGCTCCACTGGCCAGCGCAAGTGGGACTGTCAACGGGAGAGGTAAGCGCGGGTAGTTCTTGTAGAGCGGGAGAGTACCAACGAACAACGTCGTCCAGGCGAGAAGCCACAGATCCCCGGGCCGGCGGCGGTAGGCCAGAAACACGAGTCCACAAAGGCCAGTCGCGAGAGCCAGGGGGTCAATCCAGGCCGTCAGGCAAGACCATAGGTAACTGGCCGTCTGTGGGAGGAGGTACCAGCCGAGCACGGGAAGCCATTGCTGTCGGTTGGCTCGAAATGACGCGAAGCCGACCGTATCGTGAATCTGGTATGCGAGTCCGATGGCGGGTAGGAAGAGCGCCACGGAAGCGATCAGCAGGCCTGCAACACTTCGCCGGATCGGCCGAAGCGAGGGTGTTGTCCGTCCGGCTCCGATCGCGGTCAACACCGCAACGATGCCGAGGACGATGAGCGGGAAGAAGCCGTGGTATTTCGTGAGGAGTGCCGCTCCGCTCCAAACACCTCCGAGGACGTAGGCCTGCCACCGGCTGGTGCGCCAACCGATCGCGAGTTGATGAATCGCCAGGATGAAGAAGAGGAGATAGGGACCCTCGGTCAATGGTTGCCGGGAGTAGAGGATCTGGTACTCCATCGAGGCGAGAATCGCCGTTCCGATCGCTGCAGCACGGCGGCCGACGAGCTCGCTTCCCAGCCGAAACGCTGCCAACAGCGTGAGTGTTCCGAGAGTCGCCGCGAGCGCCAGAGCAACTTGGTCCTTGGTGCCGAAGAGCGAGAACGACCAACCGATCAAAGATGGCAAGAGCGGAGGGGCGTAGTAAGGCAAGATAGGGCGTCGCCCGTAGGGCCCTACCTGTAGCGGGCCTGCCGTGTAGGAGCCCGCATCCCAGTGCGATATGCCGAGCTCATCGAGGTGGTAGAATCGGAGAAAGCCTCCGACACCGATCGCCAGGACGGCCACCACCAACGCGAGACGGGAGGAGCTGCTGCTCGTGGCTGGGGCCTTCGAGACGTCCACTTTGACTTCACCTGGGGAGGGTGATATATACGGCGGGCTCGTTGCTCGACGATTTTAGTGATCTAACTCACAAGACGATAGACATCTACGGTAGATGATCCTGCAGCTCTCTCATACAGGTTTCGAGGCGATCGAATGATCCAGTGCGTCACATGCAACGCGTGCCCCGTCCGCGATCGCTGCCAGGAGATCTGTAGCAACGTCTCGGGGCTACTGCCCTCGATGGAGCAGGGCCGAGTCGATGCCGAAGACCTGCCAAGGCTCTGGATCGGTCGAATCACAACCCACCTCATCCTCGACTACGAAGATCTCCTGACGGATCGCCAGAAGCAGGTGGTGGGTCTCTACTATCGGGAATCGCTTCTGCAAAAGGAGATCGCCGCGATGTTGGGCATCTCCCAGCCGGCGGTCAACCAGATTCTCTCGGACGTGCGCCGCAAGGTCTGGAAGATGTACAAGAAGGCGAGCACGTTCCGGCACGAGTCTCGGCCAGGCAAGCGGCCCGCGTCGACTGGCTGAGTTCACCGGTTCAGGGAAGAGGGTTGAGGCGCTTCTCTACTTGAACGATCACGTGATCCGGAAGTCGATTGACGTCGACGACCCTCACCGATAGCCCGGCCAGGCGCGACATCGCAACGATGTCAGGCCAAGCTGCTCCTCGCTCAGGCGAGCCGCTCTCCTTTGACACCCTACGCTCTACGACCCAAATCCTCCCGCCCGGGACTAGTCGTGCGGCGAGCTCTCTCAGAAAGAGATCCGGACTCGCATCGATCTTGCGGGATAGATCTGCCCAGCATTCGATCAGAAGTAGATCGTCGAATTCCGCGAAATGCGAAGCTGGCATCGAGTGCGCAAAGGAGCCCGAGACGTCCCAGCGGGTCACGGAACCGCCTTTGGCCACCGTGCGCTCGAGAGGACCGATCCAGCTGGTATCCGCTCCAATCAGTCCGACCCGACTGCCCTGAGGTATCGCCAGACCGGGTGCCAGGCTTAGAAGCGTCGCCGAATCGTCGACGAGCGAAGGGGCCGACTGCGTTGAATCCTCCGTGCGAGGTTCGCTGGGAAGCTCGATTGAGGCCTTGCAGCCGCCAAGCAATCCGGCGACGAAGGCGATCATGAGGCATTCTTGGACTGAACCCGAGATACGAGCCGACATGTGGTGCTCCTCCGCAACTCTCGACGACCAGGGCAGCGCCGAGCGGCGCGAAGCCTGGGACAGATGGGATTATCGAGCTTTGGGGGGAAAAACCTGAGAGGCAGGAAGAGGAGGCAACCAAGAACGAAGCCTCGTCACCGCCTCCCGGCGGTAACGAGGCCCAAAGTGAAAGGAGGAGTTACCATGATCGCTGAAAGAATAGCCCTCATCTGCTGACTTGGCAAATTGAGCCAGTCAAATTCGGCGTTTTAGCGAAATATACGGTTGATCACGGCCAGCGCTTGATGTGCAAGTCGTTTTCGAGCGCTTGTTTAGCGGCCTCAGCTCAGACTTCTAGAACAGCGGAGAGTCGGCAAGTCGACCCTGCGTAGGAGCTCAGGATCTCTCAACGTCGTCTTCGAAGGGGTCCGCGGCGGCGGGAGGCGTCGATGACACTAGAGATGGACTGGATCTGACGCTGCTGATCGTAGCGACTGGCCGCAGGATCGAAGTCGAAGTCGTGGTCGAAGATGCGTCGCAGCAGATAGAGAGATGCCCAGCGACTCTCCTCTCCCACGTCGCTTCGTCGCAGATTCCGCAAGAGTTCATCGGAGATCTTGGGGTACCGGCGATGAAAAAGCAGGAGCCCGTTGACTACTCCGGGATGTACGGGAGCTCGATGGAGCTTGGCGAGCAACCAGTCAATGTCCTCCTGTGCTCCACGTTGGAGCCTTCGCTTGAGGAGCTGTGCACGGCCGCCTTCTTGGAGCTGAGCGAAGATTCGGTCGATGTCATCGCGGTATACGTGACCAAAGGCGAGGGTGAGACACTGCTGTGTGATCTGATTCTCGTCGCTCAGGGTAACGGCGCTGCCACCACCCCGGCTCGCGATTCGTTGGAATGCTGTGATGGTCTCCAGATCGTCGCGCGAGCCTGAGTCACTCTTGCCAGTGAAGACGGTGCTCACCAGGTTGTCGGCACCTCGTCCGGCCCTTCTACGGAATCGAGCGACGATCTCGTCGATCTGCTTCATGGACTGTGAGTGGGGCGGAGCATCGCCGATGAGCACCACCACTTGCTGAGCGCCTTCCGTCCAGGGCATCTCCTCGAAGGCTGCGCCCAGGCCTTCGAAGACTGCTTCAGGGATGTCGCCGCCCCCAGCAGCTTGGATCCGGTCTACCCAGGTGAGGATCCGATACCGAGAGCCCGTCAGCGGTAGGCTGCGAGCCAAGTAGTCGTCTCCGTGATCGCGAAAGGTCACGACTCCGAGGCGGGCGTGAGGAACGATCCAGGTGAGGATCGTGATCATGCGGTCGAGCGAGCGCTTCACGTCGGTCAGCACATCGGTCATGCTCGAAGTGCTGTCGAACACGAAGACGATCTCGACTCCGCGTCTCCTGAGGTCCTGGACTCGATCGCCAAAGCCAGCGTCGCTGCCACTCGTCAGGAGGCGATCACTTCCTTGCCCGAGTAGCGGTCCTCCACCTGCACCTGTTCCCGAGAACTCCTCGAGCCCGCGGGCATCGGCCAAGTCGAGACGGGGCATCTCGACTATCTCGCGAATGCTCTCCTCCAAGACCGGCTCCGGAATGTTCTGCTCAGGAGTCTCCATCTCCAGCTCGGTCTCATCCAATGGTTTGGGATCCACGAGTTCATCGGGATCGAACTGAGCCAGACCGGCTTGAATTGGAGGAGTGGGCGCCGAGTGAAGCCGTTGGAAGAAGGGCAGCTCCCAGAGGACATAGAGCAGCAAGGCATGTACGCCAACGGATGTCAGCATCCAGGGGGCTCGCTTGAGCTCCTGCAGAAAGACGTCGCCGAAGGTGTCGCGGCGGAAGGTGTGAGACAACACCTCTGAGGTGCCAGCCTCACAGATTTCGAATGAGAGGGTCAGCTCACCTACTCGGATCTGGTCTTCGGGTCGAAGTCGAACTTCGCTGACGACTCTGTCATTGACGAGTGTTTCGGCATCCCCGATCGCGACCAACCACAAGGCGTCGTTGCGCTTTTCGAGCCGACAGTGACGAGGCGAAACGCTTCGGTGATGGAGGCTGATGCTGTTTTGAGGTGAGCTTCCGATCGACACAAGCTCGGTCTCGATCGCGTACCGAGCCTCGTCTGGGTCGCCTGGAATCACCAGCTGAAAGGTGGCTCGTCGAGTGGAAGGATGACTACTCGGGCAATCTTGCGGAGGCTGGGGCATCGTTCGACCCGCAAGGAGGGGCGGCGAGAGGGCACACGGGGATGTACCTCTTGGCCTCGGTGGCGTCCATTCTGCCCGGCGTGGCGCTTGACGCACCCGAAGAGCAGCGTTCGTTCCGACCGCTCGATCGCTTGCGATCTTCGGTCTCGGCTCACACGGTCTTCAAGTCTAGAGGGTGCCCATGAGAGCGATTCGAAACGAGCGAACATCCACCAGGTGCGTCAGGCTCCGTCGCCGACATTCTCCGCCTCCAGTCTAGCAACCGGATCCAGGGCGTCAAAGCGTCGCCAGCCAGGCGGTCATACCCGGGATCATCGGCAGGATCTCTACTCAGACCGAAGCGGTCCTAGTCCGGAACCGTCGCCTCGATCCGGTCGAACACCGCGCGTAGGATCTCGCGCGTCCTCTCCCCAGCCGGTGCGAGCGGCAGCCTCACCTCATCGCTCGTTCGCCCAAGAATGGCTAAGGCCGCCTTCAACGGAATCGGGTTGGGTTCGACGAACAAGGCCTCGAAGAGGGGGAACATGGACAAATGAATGCTTCGGGCGGTCTCGAAGTCACCGTCGAGGGAGGCTCGGCAGAGTGCCGCGACGGCCTCTGGGATGACGTTCGCCGCGACGCTCACGACTCCTCGCCCCCCAAGCGCAAGGATTGGAAGAGTCATGCAGTCGTTGCCAGAGAGAATCGCCAAGTCGCAGACGGCGCGAATGCGGCTCGTGCGATCGATGTCCGTACTGGCCTCCTTGATGGCCACGATCCGTTCCAGCTCGCTCAGCCGGGCCACGGTGTCGATGGAGACTTCCCCGCCCGTTCGACTTGGAACGTTGTACAGCATCACTGGCAGACCACCGTCCTCGGCAATCGTCCGAAAATGCCAGTAGAGCCCCTCTTGGTTCGGCTTGTTGTAGTACGGCACGACGACCAAAGCACCGGCTGCGCCCAGCTCGCACGCTTCTCGAGTGGTCGCGAGCGTTCGACGAGTATCGTTGCTTCCAGTGCCAGCGATGACGGGTATTCGGCCGGCCACCTCCCGGATGATGAACTCCAGGACATCGTGAGCTTCATCTAGAGACAGCGTCGGTGTCTCGGCAGTGGTTCCACAGGCCACGATGCCATCCGTGCCGGCTGCGAGTTGCCAGGCGACGAGACTCTCGAGGGCGGCGAAGTCGATCTCTCCCTCACGAAAAGGTGTTGCCAGCGCAACCCAGCTACCGCTCCACATGAGTTATCCTCTCGGTCGTCATCGACAGTTGTTCTCCGGCTCGTGGCCGTCGGTGAACGAATATACGCTTTCCATCAGACGAGCGAGAGACTCGGGTTGCATGCGGATCATTGGTGGGTGTGCCAAAGGGACTCGACTTCTTCCCGTACCCCGTCACGGCGTGAGACCGACGCTCGATCGCGTACGGGAAGGCGTTTTCAATGTGCTTGCACCGAGGATCGAGGGGGCTTCGTTCTTAGACGTGTTCGCGGGCACCGGTGCAGTGGGCCTGGAAGCGATTAGTCGAGGGGCGGTCTCTTCGACATTCATCGAACGCCACCCGGCAAACTGCGCCCTGATCCTCGAGAACGCCCGTCGCGCTCGACTCGAGGAGCAAGTCATGGTTCGCCGTGCGGATGCCTTTCGCTCAGCTGCTTGGCTTCCGGATGATCCTGGGTTCGACCTCGTCTATCTGGACCCGCCCTTTGAGATCTTGAAGTCTCCCCGCGAGCGAGTGCGATTCGCCCGTTGGGTCGAGGAAAGGATCCTCACCAGCACGGCCACCAATGGCCTTCTGCTCCTCGAGCATCCCGCGAGAGAAGGGAATCCGCTCGACTCCCCTCCGATGCGATCGCTGCGATATGGCGAGACCACGATCTCCCTCTTCGAGCGCTAGCATCGACGGACTCCGCCCGAGCGAGCGATTCGACGCCCCGTCCGCCATCCTGCCGACCGACGATATCGACGATTCCCCACAAGGCTATCCGACCTAAATAGCTAGTTTTTAGGTGTTTAGGGTGTTGGATGGCTCGGCCGATAAGCCTCGCCGGCCCCCGATGGGCCGAATGAACGAACACGAGGAGTCTGGACCCATGGCTGATTGGGACCGAAACGGAAGCGTTGGTTCGCGAACCGGTCCACGCCGAGCGCGGATCGAGCGGATCCAAGAGCTGGTGTGGTCAGGTGTTTACGACACAGGAGGCAAGTTTCAAATCGCGCTCCAGCGTCTGATTACCGGCGCTCTCGACGAGATGGAAGATGCCGAAGAAAGAGCGCGACGCAAGAAGATCGAAGAAGAAGCCGAAGAGAGTGGGGACTGACCTTGCCGAGACGCCGCGCGGCCGACAGAAGGCGGCCGGTAACTCGGAGGCTCGGAGAAAGGGAATCCGTCATGAACCTTCGCAATCACGCCCGTGGTCTCCTGTTGGGTGCCGCTTGGCTCGTGGTCTTTGCAACGCCTTCTTTCGCCCAGTATCAAGATAGCCATGCCGAGGACGGGGACTCGGTTCGTCTGATCGATCTCGCCGTCGTTCAGCGTACGCCCGAGGCGTTTATCAACGTGCCGATTCGAATCTCGGCCACGTTCCATCGATTCGACAAGTTCTTCAACCCCTACTACACACTCTTTGAACCCGAACGGTTCTTGAACTTTTCGGCCTGGGGTGAGGGGCAAGAGCTTTGGAACCGGCAGGCCTACAAGCAGGATCACACTTTCTTTTTCATGGCCAAGCACAGCAAGAACTTGGACAAGCTGCTGGCCCTGGAAAAGTACGATCGGGTCGTCCTGCGCGGCATGGTGCGCACAGAGTTCAAGGGCACTCCCTGGATCGAGATCTTCGACCTCGAGGTCGACGACGAGACCACCATTGCCGAAGTAGATCTCATTAAGCTGGTTCGGGCCCAGAAGCTGCAGGCGCAGGGCTATTTCGATCAGGCGATTCGTGGATACCAGACAGCCGTCCGAGAAGGGCTTCCCGAGCTCTACCTCGGCTTCATCGAGCGAGAGCTGGGTAACTGCCACTACTACCGTGGTGACTTCACCGCGGCGCAATCGCATCTCGCCAAGGCGTTGGAGTACCGGCCCAAGGACCGCCGGATCAAGGAGCGCCTGGATGTAACGGCGAGCCTGCTAGAACGTGGAGCTGGCTCGAAAACGGCTCGGCCCATCGCGGCGCCCACCGATTCGGAACTGCCAGCGGCGCCGCGGAAGGACTGATTCGGTCGACGAAGGCCGAAGAGCGGAAGGAGGGCCGATCAGGGACTCGTTTTTTGCGAAACCCTGTAGGCCCTCGGACTCGTCCTACGACCAGCGCTTCCGGGCGCTCACCCACCGACCCGTGTCGCCCTTCCCTCGCCGGCTCTCACCTCCCCCGCCCGCAAGTCCTCCGCCCGCCCGAGGTCCCACAGATGAAGCTTCAGTCTCCTCAGAAGCGCTTCTTTCGACATGACGAGTTCGGTACCTGCCGAGCGCACTTGTCTCGGGCCGGTGTCCGGCGGCTCGTGTCTCTTCGCAGCATCGCGGGCTACCGATTCCCGGGTGCGATTCGGCCCGATCCGGCAGTGGCGTTCACGCCTCAGGAGGGCTTCCGAGAGGAAGTCACCGAAGACGGTCTCCCTCGAATCGTCGCGGCCGCTTCTGGGGATCGAATCCTGGACCTCTTCTTGGACTCGGTCGCAGCTCTTGGACCCTACGTCTTTGCGATCATCGAAGATGCCTCGACGTCCGGTGGAGCGGACTATGAGGAGTACTTCTCCGTCGAGCTCGACAACTGTGTCTTGCGTTCCTACCTGGTCGAGTTTCAATCGCTCGTGTTGCACGACGGCTGCTTGGGAGTCTCGGTGTTCGACAAGTCGATGGCGGACGAAATCCGTCTCGATGTTCACAAGAACCTCCAGATCGTCACGGAGAAACCCAAGGAGCACCGAGTTCGACTCGAGTCTCTTGGCCTGAGACTCGATCCCGATCTCCGACTGGTGTCTGAGCTGCCCCACTACCACTGCACCTCGTCGCACCATGGACGCCAACTCGAGATGTTCAAGACTTGGCTTCAAGCATGCCCCGATCCACTCATTCGAGAAGAATGACGGGCACGTCGGTTCGGCTCGAGGACGCGAGCTAAAGCCCACGGCCTCCACGAGGCGAAGAGCCTCTCTGGGAGACGAGTCTCGGAAGCTGGAGGAGCCGGAAGACCGAGGCCCAAGCACGGAAAAGTGAGGCGGATCGAGGTCCGATGCAGAGCGCGCTAACCGAGCCCACTCTGGTCCTGAATCGGCATTGGATTCCGATCGAGGTCACGACCGTCCGCGCGGCTTTGGTTCAGCTCTACCAGCGAGACGCCTGCGCTCTTGCGATCGAAGACTACTCCCTGCACGACTTCGATTCTTGGACCGAACGTCCGAACGTTTCCGAGAGCAGCGGAGTCCGAACCGTAAGAGGCCGAATCCGAGCTCCTGAGATCATCGTGCTCACGGGCTACGGTGGCCATCCAAGGCCACCACAGTCATTCTCGAAGCGTTTTCTCTATCAGCGTGACGAACACACTTGCCAGTACTGCGGTGTGCAGCCGGGTCGCGCCCAGCTTACCATCGACCATGTGATCCCTCGCTCTCGAGGTGGTCGGTCGACCTGGACGAACTGCGCACTCGCTTGCGAGCGCTGCAACGGCCGGAAGGGCGACCGCACTCTCGATGAAGCAGGCATGCAGTTGAGACGCTCTCCGCGTGTGCCCGAGTGGTCTCCACTCCTTCGGCTTCCTCGAATTCGAAGGCGCCCTTCCTGGTCCCTGTTCCTTCGACCTGGGAAAGCGGTGCCCGTTTCTTCACCAGAAGTCTGAGCCGTTGCGCACCTCTCGACAAGGGTTCGGCTCCGATTGTGGTGGCACATGAAGTTGAACGAAGACTCGCCGTCACCTACGCTCTGCCCCCATGAGCGCCACCGATTCGACTTCCAAGCGTCCCCTCATTGCACTGTCCCTGCTCGTCGCACTCACTTCGACCGGAGCGATTCTCGTTTGGCGCAGCAGCGAGCAGCCGAACGAAGCCTACGATCCCGAAGCGTCGATCTTCGAGATCGATCGTTGGCGCGGCGAGTATGTCCGGCGAAAGGACTGGCTGACGCAGCCGCTGGCCGAAGGGCTTTCGGACGGTCCCATCGAAGGCGACTATCTCTTCTCGCGTTACAACTATCGAATCCGTGTGAAACGCGACGGCCAGGTCCTGTTTCTCCAGGCTGACGGCCTCGACAGGCAGGTGGGCGGCGGAGCTTGGTGGGCGGTCGGGGCGGGTCGACTAGAAGGGAATCGGGCCCGCATTTCTTGGGATTGTGTCGACCTCTCGCGATCCTTTGCGAACGGTGGAGGCGCCTTGCTGACCTTCGAGGGCGATCGCCTCGAAGCCCTCTACTATCACGACACTCAACCGAGCTTGCTGGAATGGGGAGAAGGGCGACGCGTGAAGCCAGGGGTGCCTGATCCGGCGGCAGGCACCTACCGAGGTCGAGTTCCGAAGCGAGTCTCTCCGGCAACGCGTGAAGGTGGCTTTCGATTTGAAGGTCGAGTCGTGGGGCCAGAGGGCGCGCCGATCGCCGATGCTCGTGTTCAAATCAAGGGCATCGAACGGTCCGCGACGTTGACGGACAGCCGGGGACGGTTCGCCCTCCATGTTCCTGGCTTCGGTGGTGTGTTGCGTTTTACTGCGGGGAAGGCCGGTTGGCGCAACGGGCAAACCGCTGTCTACGGAAGGATCGACTCGCCCGAAGATCTCGTGCAGATCGTCCTCGAACCAGCGTCACTTGGAGACCATGCCGGCTATGAATGGATCTCACCGGACCCGATCGAGGATCCGGATGACGTTCGTGAGCTCTTCGCTTGCGGGAACTGTCATCGCCGCCAGTGGAAGGCTTGGAATCGCTCACGGCATTCGTTGGCTGCAGTCAACCCTCACTTCATCCGTGCCTACCAGTGGGATTTCCTACCAGCTCTCAAAGCAGGCGAGGCTTCGATCGAAGAGGCGGCAGCGGCCTGCGCGGCTTGCCATGTACCCTCCGCTTGGGCAAGGAGAGAGGATTCCTCTAGCGACCCGATTCTGAACGTCGACGGCGTCGATGAGCGTGGAAACCACTGCGACTTCTGCCACAAGATTCGACACATCGAGGAAGCGGATCGCAACGGGCTCTCGGGAAGTCTCGTGCTGGGGCGCCCAGAACCCAGTCGATCCGATGTTCCGGGTCCCGTTCAACAAGTCTTCGGGCCCTTGACCGATGCCACTTACCAATTCATGGGAGCCTCCTTCAGCCCCATCTTTCGAACGAGTTGGCTTTGCGCAGGTTGCCACGAGTCCGACACCAACGAATCCGGTCTGAAGAAGCTCGAGACGTTCTCGGAGTGGCGGGATGTGGTCGGAGTCCTTTCAGACCCGCGCTCGTGCCAAGACTGCCACATGCCGGGAGACGTCGATCTGGCTGAAGACGAAGCGGCGATCTGGGCAATGGACCGCGGCCCGGATCAGCTCAAGGACCATCAGTTTCGAGGGGCCGATGCCGAACAACTGCGAACTGCCCTTCGATTCAGTGCCACTGCGCAAGCCGAAGGTGAGCAGGTCTCGGTCTCGGTGGAGATCGAGAATGTTGGAGCCGACCACAAGGTGCCGACGGGTAGTTCGAACAAGCACCTGGTCCTGGTCGTGATTCCGTTCGACCTTCAAGGCCGTCCAATGGTCATCCAACCGAGCGTTGGATCTGTCTTGCCGGAATCTGCCGGCCTCTCGGAGGAACCTCTCCAAGAGCGGCTTCGAAGAGGCCTGTTCGCGGGGCTCGGTGGGGCGCTCTGGGACCGTCGATTGGCTGTCGATGAAAGCAGCGATCCGGTACCCTGGTGGCGTGCGACTCGAGAGCTGTGGGATCGGCGACTTGCGCCCAAGCGCCCTTCGGAGACGCGGATCACTTATCACGATTCGGATCACGTGATCGCGAGCTTCGAAGTGCGGTTGATCCACCGCCGAGCATGGCCGAGCGAGTGGCCACTACTGGGACTCGATGGCAGGACCGGGCCCGATCCTGGCGGGCGAGATGTCGACCTCGAGATCGTTCGACACACCGTGCCTGTTGCACGATGATCTGCTCAGGTGGAGGAGGCTGCGATCGGCGCCTCTTCGGCAATGGTGTCGAGCACTGGGAAAGTGCGTTGCCGACCCTGTTCTTCAATGAGGCGGATCGGAAGCTTGGCTGGCTCGCTCACAAAGAGTTCGCTCAGTCGAGAGACTTGGGTCAATGAAGCGATACCTTCGACATTCAAGGCCAAACGTCGAGCCCGAAGTCGGTGCCAAACCGATCGGGGTGGGCCAAGCTCCCAAGATTGAATCGAGGCGACACAAGACTGTCCTGCTTCGAGTCGATGACGAACGCAGGTGGCCAGGAACCAGAAGGGCATTCGAGTCAACGCATGTCCGGTGGAGAAGGGGATGTTCTCCCAAAAGAATCGAACCGTCGGCAAGGGGATCTCGACGATCTCTCCGGCAGCAGTTCGTACTCGGTGGGGCTCGAGGAGCCCTCGGCGATCTCCAGAAGTCGTGTGTGGAACGCTGCTGCTCGAGAACTTGAAGCCCAGATCACCGAGGATCTCATAGCTCCACAGGGTTCTCCGAGTCAGCGACCAGTGAGGGGCGCGATAACTGAGTGTGGCCTCTGCCCCGCCGCGCTCCATCAAGTCCTTCGCGCGGGCGAGTTGCGCTCGAAACTCCGGAACTCGGATTGCGTCGAGGCGTCTGTCGTCGAGTCCCAAGATGCCAACTTCATGGCCACCCTCCCGGGTGACTGGGACGAGCTCGGGCAGCTCTTCGGCAGCCTGTCCCGTGAAGAAGAACGTCGCAGTCAATCGGCGATCGGAGAGGAATCGTAAGCAACCGAGCACGTCTGCTCGAAGTCGATTTCGCCAAGCCGCCAGGGCCGTCGTGTCTCCTGGCGGGGATCCTCCGAAGAATGGATCGCGCAAGTCGATTGTCAGGCAGATCTTCGCCACGCTGTTCCCTCCCCGAACTGCTTGCGGCGCCTGGTCAAACCGCTCAAGAGAACCAAGATCCGCCCGAAGAGCGAAGGTAACCTCGACCGACAGAGTTGACAAGGACCGGCTGTCGTCGACCGACGAAGGCAAACCAAGGCCCCTGAAAACTCGGTGGACAGCTTCCGAGGAGGACGTATACTTCACAGTGCCGACTGGCAGGATGGAGTCCAGAAAGCACTCTGAACGAATCCCCGTACGAGAGATCGTAGGGACCACTCGGGATGTTCTTGTTCATCATCCCTCCCCATCGCTTTCCGCACTTGTGTCACTTGCCCAGTCCATCTAAGCTGGACCCGCCGAGCGACGAGTTTCGAAGCTGCGGCGACCTTCCCCTAACAGGTCGTTTGCCCGAGGTCTTTCGAATGCCCCACCCGCTGATCCTCAACAACGAGCAGGCGTTTCGCCCAGTCGCCCCGCCGCTGAGGTTCCGTCAGCTGGCCTGGGTCATCTTGCTTTCTTGGGGAGCCAGCAACTTCGCAGTTGCCCAAACGTCGAACGGCGGCCCGCTGAACTGGCCGGCCCCATCCAACGGACAACAATCCGGTGGTGGCTCTGGTTCGAGCGGTGGCCAAGGTGCGGGAGATCACTTCGGCAGAGTCCCTTCCGATCGCGACCGGGATGGTCTGTCCGATACCCTCGAGCTCCTCCTCGGAACGGATCTCGACAATCGTGACACTGACGGAGATCAGGTCTGGGACTCGGCCGAGTTCATGCACATGGCCGGTTCGCCCTTGCCTCTACGTGGCGGCGAATGGCCTGACCTGAGCCAGTCTGAGGTGTGCCTCGCAGCTTCAATGGAACAGGACGAGCTGATCATCACGGCGATGTTGGCCTCACCGAACCAGATTCGGGAGCCTCGGTTCGTGGTCTATGGCCTGTTTGATGACAACCTGGTCAATCTGACCTCTCTCTTCCTGGCGGAGCTGGCAGTCGGCAACTTCACCTATGTGCGAGATGCTTCGGGCGTTGCGCTCCTGGCGATCGATTTGACGCTTCCCGAAGAGCTCGTTGGTGTGAGCGAAAGCGTCGCTTTCGGAATGGCAGCAAACCTGGGAGACGCACCCAAAGCAAGAGGCATCCGAGTCTTCCGCTCAGCAGCAGGTGTTCTGCAGTCGTCTTGGCGGGGGACATCGAATCTCGTTCGACTCAGCCATCCGCTCGAAGCCGACTCCGGAGTGCAATCGAACGATTGGACAGAAGACCTCACTTGCCAGCGCCTGTACCGCGTTGTCAAAGAAGGAGATGGCCACTCGAGTGTCGTTACTTATGAGTGCGACTACTCTTGGTGCCAAGTCTTTGAAGGCAGCTCGTGTTCTCCCACTGAGTGCGCGGCCAGCCAAGGGATGCGCATCACGATGATCAGCCTTTCCTTCCTCATCAGTCTCGTCTCCTAGCCTTTTTCCTTTCCGAGTCCTTCAACGCCGGCCACTCGGCATCTCCTCCCCTCCCTCCTCACTCCTCTCATCGATCAAGCCTTTGTACCTGGTCCTGCTTCGATGAAGCTAGAACGTCGAGAATCGTACCGTCCTCCTACCAGACTGGACTAACGGTCTCGAGTTCTCGGGCGTCATCGCGGGCCAGGGCGTCAAGGCTCTCCCCTCCCTCCGTGTTCCCAGAGGTCTTCCGTTCGGATCGAATTCCAGTCGACCGGCGGATTTCTCACGGAACATTCCCTTCTCGCGACCCCGTCTAAAACAATAGCCTA
This sequence comes from Planctomycetota bacterium, assembly GCA_029260795.1. Taxonomy (GTDB): domain Bacteria; phylum Planctomycetota; class OFTM77; order OFTM77; family OFTM77; genus OFTM77. Next base: position 174,404 of record JAJDCO010000134.1, read on the forward strand.
CCATGAAGACAGATCCAGACCTTTCGATCGTAACGGCTTGCCAATCCGGTTCTAAAGAGGTATTCCGTCGAGCTTACGAAGAGCTTTTCCAGCGCTACAAGAACAAGGTGTTCAATGTCGCCTACCGAATCACCGGTAGCGAGCCTGACGCCGCCGACGTAGCGCAGGAGGCGTTCATCGTTCTCTACAAGAAGATTCAGGACTTCCGATTCAATTCGAAGTTCTCGAGTTGGCTCTATCGGATCGTGGTCAATCTGAGTATCGACCGACGCCGCAAGAACAGCTCGAAGTTGGTCATGACCTCCGAGACGATTGAGACACTTCAGAGTCTCGACTCTCCTGAGTTGGTCGACCGACGCGAAGCGACCCCGGAGTCGGTGTTCGGACACAAGGAATTCGAGGGCTACGTCCAGAGCTGCATCAATCAACTGAGCCCGAAGTTTTCGACCATTCTGGTGCTCCGATACCTCGAAGATCTTTCCTACAAGGAGATCGGTGACATCTTGGGTTGCTCGATCGGAACGGTGAAGTCGCGGCTGTCGCGAGCTCACAAGGCGGTTGAGGCCGTCCTCGGACCGAACCTCGAGAACTACCGCCTCTGACCCAGACTCCTGAGCTGCCTCGAAACGGGCATTCTCGACCGCCACGTCCCAACGCAGAGAGCCCCATGAATCCGGCCTGTGATCGAGTTCGCGAGCAACACCTCGAGCAGCAACGGGAGCCGTTGTCCCGCGAGGTCGTCGCGCACTTGAGCCGCTGCTCGGAGTGTGCGGAACACTGCTCGCGACAAGAGCGCATCGTTCGAGTACTGCGCTCGCTTCCACAGAGGTCGGCTCCGGCCGGACTGTGGGTCTCCATCGAACGCGAGATCTCGACAGGGGACGCCGTGGAGAGCGCGGCGTCGTTCGGGGTGGCGGAGGTCCTTTCGAAGCTGGCACTGCGCGAAGCGCCGGCCGATCTTTGGAATCGCATTCAAGGAGAGATCGATCGACGCGAGGAGACGGTTTGGGTCCATCGACCTGGATCGGTCCCGGTTCATCGTTGGACCCGATGGGCCCGGGCGGCAATCGTAGTGCTTCCCCTTCTCGTTGGTTCGTACCTGCTGTGGTCCAATGCTCCCGAACGAGGGAGGCGGGTCGAGCTCGTCTGGAAAACGACAGATCTCGAGCGACATGGTGACCTGAGCGATCCAATCGAGCAGGTGGCTTTCGTGTTGGGTGAAGGTTCCTGGACAGAGAAACGGTGAGTGGCTTGAGCGTCGTTCGAATCCGACATCTCGCCTCAATCACTCTGTTGGGTGTGAGTGTCTGGGCCTGCGATGTCGCTGACCCCGAAGCCACTTCCTTACTCCGCCGAGCTGCTGAGGCGCAGGATCGCCTCGCCTGGAACGGGCTCAGGACTTTGGAGTCCGATGGAAGCGTCTTGACCGAGCGGATCGCAGTTCGTCGCGGGGAAGTCCGGTCGCGGAAGGCGCTCCTCGTGGATGGTGTGGCCGAGGCCGATCTCGATCCCGACGGAGCGCGTGCCGTCGCTCACTGGGAGCGATCTCTGGAACTTGCGCCCAGCCGCTTTCGTTACTCGGAGTTTCACCTACACGGGGGCCTCGATCGGCTGCTCGGGAGCTACCGCGTCGAGATGAGTGAGGCCAGAGCCTCGATCGCCGACCTGGATTGCCGAAGAGTCGACCTGACGCCCTACCAGGCCGGAACTCGACTGTCGTATCAAGTGTGGATCGAAACCAGCACTGGCATGGTCCTCGGCTATGATCGATTCGACTGGAATGGCACTCGAATCGACCGCATGCGCTACCGAGAGATTCACTTCGAGACGTCTGGAGCAGAGACCCAAAGTGCCGCCGAGACTCAGGTTTCGGACTTGGATGCGAGCCTCGTCTATCTGCCCCTGGAGGATGCTCTGGAGCAGCTGTCCTTTCGCCCCTTGCTCCCCAGGTACATTCCGTCAGGATTCCGCGACTACAAGACTGCCATACTCTCGCTAGAGCGCCCCCCGGTTCCGTTGAAGCACGCTCCCGCGATGATCGCCAACGAATACCTGCTGCACTCAATGACCGACGGAGTCAACCTGCTCTTCGTCATCTCACTCCCGGTCGGCAACGACCAGGGGGAGTCCTCGGCCGACTTGGGCGGTTCCAGCGACCGACGGGTCGAGGTGTCAAGATTCCCGTTGGATGACGATTCAGGGCTGACTGCCTTCTCTATCAGCTCGGAATCCGTCGCGACCTTCATCATCGGTCAGATCGCTGAGTCCGAGCTCATCACAATGGTCGAGAGCCTCGAGTTCGCTCGCTGAGCCGCTCCCGCTCTGCTGACCCTGACGCACCTTCGGTCTCCTCAATCTCTTGAGCCCGCAGCTCAGAGATTTGTCGTCAACCTCGTGATCATGCGTCGACGATACAGTTGGAGCTTGCTCACCGAGTCCGACTCGCTGAGCGAACTCTCATGAAGCCTGACTCTCTCGACGAGTAATTCGGATTCCAGCGCGGTGGGCGCTGTCTCGGTGCTACTCGCTCCGGGATCTTGGTGCATTTGCGCACAGAGATTCTGCCCGGGAGCGCCAAGGTGTATCGCCGAACCGACGGGTCTTTGACATCACGAGGATCGCTTCGATGACACGAAGTTCGACCTGGATTCACCTGGCTGCCGCCTTGGGCAGCCTCGCCGCGAACGCCTCTTCGCAAACTCAATATCGAGGACCTCGAGATGAGGTCGTCGCACCGAGCCGAATCCGCGGAGCAGCCAGTCCTGGCGCGAACAATGAGCATCACCCGCCGTCGTCGCGCTCGGTGTTCGACATCGAGGGCTACGCGCGGTGGGAGTTTTGGTGGGAGCACAATCGCGACACGTACCTGTGGAATCGGTCGGATCAATCCGTGAATGTCGAACAAGACGACGGAGATCGAGATCTCGGCTTCCTGTTTGGACCACAGGCTCGGGGGCAGCTCCGCTCGGTGTCTGGACCGACTGACGTTGACATCGAGAAGAAGATCATTCCGGCACTCCTCAAGAGCCTCTCGATCGACGATGTTTCGGTGAAGCGGAGTGCCTTGCTGGCCTTGGGCAAGTCGGGCCACCTAGATGCCGAGAGCCACGTCGCCCCATACTTGGCCTACCGCAACCCCGATGTTCAGAAAGCCGCTGTTCTCGCGCTCGGCATGCTTCCGACTTCTTCGGCATTCTATCGACTTGCTCGAGTGTTCGTGGATGAGTCTGCCTCAGAGGAGATTCGGTGCTGGGCTGCCGTTGCCCTCGGCCTCCAAGGGGATCCGCGCTCTGCCCTCCTCTTGGCTGACCGTCTGCGCCGTCACCTACCAGCGTATGTGACGGCGCACAGCTTCGAGGCACTGACGGAGTCCACGATCTTCGGGCTCGGACTGTCGAAGAAGCGATCGTCGGCACCCTTCTTGGTCTCCATCCTCCAGCAGCTCAAACGACAGCCCACCCCGAGTGGACGGCTTGAAGCGAGCCTACTCGCCGCCTTGGGGCGCCTGGGTGATTCCGGCAGCCTTCCCTACCTCGTGAAGGGTCTGCTCGACGATCGCATCCCGGTTCGCCGAGCAGCGACGTTGGCGTTGACAGGATTTGATGGTGAGGCACCGTCGACTCTGCTGGAGACCTTGCTCCGCTCGGACCCAGACCAGCAAACGAGGAGCTTCGCAGCGATCGCGCTCGCTCGGACAAGCAGCGATCGGGCGAGGAACGCCCTCCTCACAAAGCTGAAGAGCGGAGACGCCACGTCCACCCGTGCTTTCGCGGCGGTCGCACTCGGAATCCTCGGTGACGTTTCTGCCGTGGACGAACTCGTGCCTTTTCTCCAGAGGGCCCATCCGCGATCACTGCGAGCAGCCGTCGCGATCGGGCTTGGGCTTCTTCGAGACTCGCGTTCTGTTGATCGACTTCGAGAGGTCGTCGTCGACAAGAGTGAGCACCCGGATTTGCGTGGATACGCCGCACTCTCGCTTGGACTCTTGCGTGACCGTGCTTCGCTCCCCCTGCTCGAGTCCCGGTTGAGCGACGAAGATGAGCCGATCGAGCTCCGCCGCTCTACGGTGCTGAGTATCAGCCTTCTCGGTGATTCCCGAGTGGTACCGACACTCATTGCGGTGATTCAGAGATCGAATTCGGACATCCTCATCGGAATGTGTGTGCAGGGGCTCGGACTACTTCGCTCCGACGCTTCGGTCGATCCCTTACGCAACGTCTTGACGGGGCAGCTCCATTCTTCGGCGCGTTCAATGTCTGGAGCCGCCGCGGCTCTTGGGTACATCAGCGATGCGAGTCATCTACCTGACCTGTCGCGTATCGCGATCGGGTTCAACTATCGTGATCGCAACTCCATCGTCGAAGACATCCTGATGTTGCTCTGAGATCCTTCGCCGGGGGCTCGGCTCTTCAGATTCGCTCAACCGAGCCTCCAGCACTGGAACTCCATTCGACCTCCTTCCTCTCCTCCTCACCTTTCAGACCTCCTCTCCTCTGGTCCGACGCCGTCGCAGCGTCTCGACAAGACGTCGATCTGTCACCCGCCCAACGCGTCTCCAGGTGCCGAATCCTCTCCGAAACCTCAGTTCAGGTCCCTGAGGTCGGCAAGGCGGTTCACTCCCGAAGATCGACATCGAGTCAGCGATCCTAAGTCGCTCTTTTGTAGCTAGTTAGGATCCTGTGGTGGTCGGTTTCTCATCCTGCGGCGGCCCCGATCCGCACTGGCAAGCGGTTTGAGTTTGCCTCCGTCCTGAACCAGGAGCTGGTCGAGGCCGCGTGCGAGTGGGCCTTGGTCCCTGATGTGCGATGTCGGTCCGTCGTACGTCAATCCTGTCGGCTTGCACAGGACAACGCCACCGTCCGGGTGAGCCGTTTCAACGGTGAGCTCGGCTTTCGGGGTCGGGAATCGAGGACGTCACACCGGGAAACCGGGTGACGGGCGCAGGAGGAATCAATGGATACCAAGCGTCTCATGGACAGTCAGGGAGGATCCGGTCGACCGAGAGGCCTTCACTCGGATGCCGGTCGGAGAGGGCTCCAAGAGAAGCTGTCCTGCCTCATTGCCGTTCTCGAGGTGGCGATCAAGAAGATTCGGTTGAGCATGGATCTCCAAGGAGGCGGCGGTCGCTCGGCGCGTCTCGAAGAGGTCTGTGCCCGGCTCGAGGCAATCTTGAAGACTTGTTGCCAGGCCTATGCTTCTTTCGACGAGGTCGCGATCGCTTCGACTCGTGAGGAGCCGTCGGATGCCAGGGACAACCAGGGGGTTAATATGGCTGACGAGAAGTATCCGGAGAGGGAGAAACAGCGCCCAGAGCGCAAGATGACATACCGCGACTACGTCGAGTTTTCCTCGCTCGAGGAGTTCCACAAGTTTCGCGATCTTCCCGAGATCAGCGACGACGACGTGGCTAGCTGCGACATCAACGAGTTGCTTCGGAAGCTCATTGCGAGCGAGGGCGTCTGATCGCGTCCGAGCTCGAGTATCTCATCCAAGGTCAACCCGCGCGGTGTCTTCCTCTCTGGAAGTCGATCGAGATGACCTCAGGACTCGCTCTGTGGGGAGACGGAGCAAGGCCTGAGGTCGTCTTGCTTTTCAAGACGATCAGAGTTGTTCCGATGGAGCATTCGAGCGGTGGAAAGAAGGGGTGGCTCAAGATGAAGGGATTGGTTTAAGGCCTAGGAGGGAGAGGTGAGTCAGAAGATGTTGGGGAGGGTAGGTTCCAAGAAAAAATAAGCCTAATGAAGAGTGAAGATCCGAGACCTTAAACCAATTCGAGGTCCAAGCAAACCAATCAAATCACGATCGGCTGAGCAAAGCTCCTCTGGGATTCCCAGACGACTCAAAGGCGTTCCGGAGAGCGAAACGAAGAAGAGCCGGTGTCCGGGGAGAGTGCCTAGACCCTTCCTAGATAACAGAATCTCGGCGACTAGAGAAGAGCGGTGTCCAAAAGTCGAAGTTGAGTATCCACCCCCAATCGACGTGTCAGAGACCGCAAGATCAGGGGCGAATGGCCTCCAGCAGACCCGTGATGACCGCATCAGCTTCGATGCCTTGCGCTTCGGCTTCGTAGTTCAAGAGAACCCGATGTCGTAGTGCTGGTAGGGCCACTTCGCGAACGTCTTCGATGGCCAGGTTGAATCGACCGCGCCAAAGCGCGAGAGCCTTGCCGGCCAGGACCATCGCCTGCGCGCCTCGCGGGCTGGCACCATATCGAAGAAACTCACGAGTCGACGAAGGCGAGCCAGGGATCTCGGGATGTGTCGCTTGAATGATTCGAGCCGCATATCTCAGAACATGCTCTGCTGCAGGGACTTGCCGAACAAGCCCCTGGAGGTGCCTGAGCGCTGGTCCATCGAGAACCCGCGAAGGAGCTGGAGGAGGTTCCTCGGTCGTCCGCCTCAAGATCGCCACGGTGTCTTCTACGCTTCCGGGCCGAACGCGCACCTTGAAGAAGAACCGATCCAGCTGAGCCTCGGGCAGAGGGTACGTGCCTTCCATGTCGATCGGATTCTGCGTGGCGAGAACGAAGAATGGGTCGGGGAGTGGGTGGCCGACCCCCGAGACCGTCACGCAACGCTCCTGCATCGCTTCGAGGAGCGCCGACTGTGTCTTGGGAGTTGCCCGATTGATCTCATCTGCCAAGACGAGGTTGCCGAAAATGGGACCCGGCTGATAGACGAACTGTCGGCGGCCCTCGCCATCATCGGTCAAGATGTTCGTGCCGAGAATGTCCGCTGGCATGAGATCGGGTGTGAACTGGATCCGCGAAAAGTCCAGATGCAGTACTTCGCTCAGAGTCCGGATCAGAAGAGTCTTTCCGAGACCGGGAACGCCCTCCAAGAGCAGATGGCCGCGGGACAGGAGGCACAACAACACCTGATGGATCACCTGCTCGTGGCCGACGATAACTCGTTGGATCTCGCGCTCCAACGAGGCGATCTTCTCTTGGTAGGACGTCGATTCTCGTTCCCAGTTGATCTCCATGGCGCCCTTCTCACGATCTGTCGATCGAACCAGCGACTCGCGCGCTCTGGAAAACTCGGCTCGGTACCTCGGTTGCCGATGGCCGGCAAGCGTAGGCCCGGAGCTCCCGGTCGTCAAGCTCCCCCGAGCGCCGGTCCCGGTAGCCGAATCAGCGCTCTCCACGTTTACCGGCTTCGCTGGTTCTGGCATCCTCCCGTCATGATCTCCAATCCACGAATCCCGGGTTCGAGGGATACCGAGCGCCCGCTGCGAGCAGTCGGGCTGTTCTTGACGATCCTCGTTGCTCTGGTCGGCTGCAGGTCTCTCGTTGAATCGTCCGGTCCGACTCCATTGGAACGGGGACGCGCTCTCCTCGTGCGCGACGAGTTCAGCCGGGCTCACGATGTGTTCGAGCTCGCGCTCCAAGAGAAACCTCGGTCAGCACCGCTGGTGGCTGGTCTGGCCGAAGCGCTCGAGGGCCTCGGCCACTCAGAAGAGGCGAAGGCCTCGTGGCAGAGAGCGCGCGAGTTGGACCCCTGGACTGCGGAGTATCCGGCAAGCTTGGCTGAGCTCGAGTACCGGGAGCGTCATCTGACGGTTGCGGTCAGTCTCTGGGAGGAGGCCATTCGGATCGATCCCGAGTTTGCGGGAGCGTTCTACAATCTTGCAGTTGCCCGCATCGAGCGGGGAGAGGAGCGCGCTGCCCTGGAGGCTCTGGAGCGTTTTCGAGAGCTGGAGCCTGAAGATCCAAAGGCGTTGTTCCTTTACGCCCGAACGCTGATTCTGCTCGGGCGCAACACCGGACCGGCGACGCGCACGCTTCATGCCGAGCGCGGGCGGCGCGAGATGGAGCGATTCTTGGCCCTCGAGGGACAGGACGTCGAGGCCTACACCTACCTTGGCCTATCCTACGCCGATTCAGCGACGGATGCCCGGGACGCAGAGCGGATTCGCCTCCTCGAGGCGGCGGACGAGAACCTCAAGAAGGCCGTCTATCTGGCTCCGAGTACTCCTGAGCTTCACCACAACCTCGGAGTGGTTTGTGCCGCTCGTGCCGCCAGCACCCAGACACTCGCCGAGCAGCTCTGGGAGAATCTCGAACGACGTCCAGAGACGGTGACACTCGTCGATTGCCTGACTCGCGACGACGAGGAGCGTCGCCGAGCTCAAAGTGTTCTTCTGGCGGCGGAAGCAGAGGATCGGGCTCTCATCGAGATGCTGATCGACACAACCCAATCGGTCGTGAGACTGCGTGAGGACACGCTGCGGTACTACCGGAGAGCTTTGGAAGCAGACTCGCTCTTCTTACCGTCGTTGGAGAACCTCGCCCTTCAGTACGCTTCGATCCCGAATCAAGAGATTCGGACTCTCGAGATCATCGATCGAGCCCTCGAACGCGAGTCGGTTCCCTCTCGACGCGAGCGACTAAAAGCCCTTCGTATCCGAATCGAAGGAGGTGATGCGCTTTCGAATCGGACGTCCAGCGATTGACGCTCTCGCTCTAGCTCCCGTATCTTGGCGCGGTCGCCCTCGGACGATTGTCGAGAGGGGCCATAGCTCAGCGGTTAGAGCCGCGGACTCATAATCCGTAGGTCGTAGGTTCGAATCCTACTGGCCCCACCAAAACAGCCTGCAGAACGGGGGCTCTGCCGGAACGAAGCCTCGCGGTTTCGAGCCGGTTTTGGAACAACCAAGCGAACGATTCGGCCGACCGGAGCGTTCTTTGAACAGGTCAGAAAAAGAGAGGTGAGAACGCTCATGGTCGAGCTCGCTCCAAAAGACGTTCGCGAGGTCTTGGGAAGACACATCCTCGCGGATGGCCTGGATTTAGTATTCGACACCGAAGCGAGCCTTGGATGCCAGCTCGTAGACGCCCAATCCGGCCGGCGCTTCGTCGACTTCTTCATGTTCTTTGCATCGGCCCCCCTCGGGCACAACCATCCGAGGATGCGCGACCCGAAGCTGCTCAAGAAGATGGGCGAGATCTCGATTCAAAACCCGTCGAACTCGGATATCTACACCACGGGCATGGCGGACTTCGTCGAGACCTTTGCCGAGGTCGCCTTGCCGTCGAGTCATCCGCACCTCTTCCTGATCTCAGGTGGAGCGCTCGCCGTGGAGAACGCCCTCAAGGCGGCTTTCGACTGGAAAGTCCGGAAGAACCTCGCAGCGGGTCGTGGGGAGAAGGGGAGCCAGATCCTCCACTTCCGAGAGGCTTTTCATGGTCGCTCCGGCTACACGATGAGCCTGACCAACACCTCGGATCTCCGAAAGACCAAATACTTCCCCAAGTTTGACTGGCCGCGGGTCGACAACCCCAAGCTCGAGTTTCCGCTCGACGAGCCACGTCTCAGGAAGGTCGCCGAAGCGGAGAAGAAGTGTGTCTCCCAGATCCAAGCCGCCTTCGAGGAGCGAAAGGACGACATCGCTGCGATCTTGATTGAACCGATCCAATGTGAAGGAGGCGACAATCACTTTCGCCCCGAGTTCTTCCAGACGCTACGAGCTCTCGCCGACGAAAACGAGGTGCTGTTGTTGTTCGATGAGGTTCAGACCGGCTTGGGCGGCACGGGTAAGACGTGGTGCTTCGAGCATTTCGGATGTGAGCCAGACATCGTTGCGTTTGGGAAGAAGACCCAGGTCTGTGGGATCTTCTCGAATCGCCGGATCGAGGAGGTCGCCAACCACGTCTTCCAGGAATCGAGCCGAATCAACTCGACTTGGGGCGGCGGCCTTTGCGATATGGCACGGTCACAGGCCTATCTGGAGATCATTCGCGACGAGAAGCTCATCGAAAACGCTGCCCGTCAAGGCGAGCGGCTCCTCGACAAGACGAAAGCGCTGGCGGCCCGTCATTCGGGCTGGATGACCAACGTTCGCGGCCAGGGTCTCCTGGTCGCCTTCGATCTTCCGAGCGGAGAGCACCGTGATCGACTGATCGGCCGCCTCTTCGAGGAGGGACTCCTCGTCCTGGCGTGCGGCGATCAGTCGATTCGGTTTCGTCCGCCGCTGGACGTCGACGCCGAGTCGATCGAGTCCGCCGGTCAGATCCTCGACCAGGTCCTGGAGCGGTTTTGATCGACCGAGAGGCGGGGCCCTCGAGCGCCCGCTTTGCGGCGTTTCGGGCGGAATCGAAAGGCACGAGCTTCATCGTTGCCAGGGTGATTTCACCAGGATAAGCTTATGGGATTCCCGTCAGGAGTTCGATCTCCCTGACGACGAACAAGCCTAAAAATGATCAGATCGTAACGGCCTTGAGCTGGACCCCGTGGGGGTCGGGCTCCCTCCGATACCGTCGGAGGACGGCTGAGAGTATTGCACGGGCTGGCGGTCCCGCCGGCCTGGCCTCCAGGAGACCATGGGCATGGGCAGTCACAAGCTGAGCCTGATCGGCGAGTTTTTTGAGTTTCTGAAGTTCAACAAGAAATGGTGGTTGGGGCCGATCGTCCTGATCCTCCTGTTCTTGGGGATCATCATCGTCGTGACCGGTTCGTCCGCCATTGCGCCGTTCATCTATGCGATGTTCTGATCCAGGCTCGCGCTGATCCCACCTTCTCGGGCGGTGCTCATGGAGCGCCGCCGCTCCGCCACCGAACTACCAGGGAAACTGCAGCCCCGCCCATGAACATTCTGGGGATATCGGCCTTCTACCACGACAGTGCGGCATGCCTCGTTCAAGACGGACAGATCGTCGCGGCCGCCCAAGAAGAACGATTCACACGCAAGAAGCATGACGCGAGCTTTCCGGAGAAAGCGATCGCCTTCTGTTTGGCGGAAGGGGGGATCGAGGCTTCCCAGCTCGACTACATCGGCTTCTACGACAAGCCGCTTCTGAAGTTCGAGCGCATCCTAGAGACCTACATCGGTGTGGCCCCTATCGGGCTGAAGTCCTTCATGAAGGCGATGCCGATGTGGATCAAGGAGAAGCTCTGGACAAAGTCGGTCATGGCGGAGCGCACAGATTCCGATGGCGAGCTTCTCTTCGGCCGCCACCATGAATCGCATGCCGCCAGCGCCTTCTTCCCGTCTCCGTTCGAAGAAGCTGCCGTCATGACCCTCGACGGCGTCGGGGAGTGGACGACCGCCAGCTACGGAGTTGGAAAAGGCAGCGAGCTCGAGCTCAAGGGGGATATCCGATTCCCTCATAGCATCGGGCTGCTCTACTCGGCGTTCACCTACTACACCGGTTTCCGCGTGAACTCCGGTGAGTACAAGGTGATGGGATTGGCGCCCTACGGCCAGCCCAAGTACGTCGACCTGATCCTCGACAAGCTCATCGATCTGCGAGACGACGGTTCGTTCAAGCTCGACATGAAGTACTTCGACTTCCTGTCCGGGTTGCGCATGACGAATCGGGAGTTCGACAAGCTCTTCGGAGGTCCGCCTCGAAAACCGGAGTCTCCGGTGACTCAGCGTGAGATGGATCTCGCGCGCTCGGTTCAGGTCGTCGTCGAGGAGGCCGTACTCAAGATCGCTCGGCACGTTCAGTCCGTCACTGGGCAAAAGAACCTCTGCATGGCGGGTGGCGTCGCGCTCAACTGTGTGGGGAACGGCCGATTGCTTCGCGAAGGGCCCTTCGACAACCTCTGGATTCAGCCGGCCGCAGGAGATGCGGGAGGAGCGCTCGGCGTCGCCCTGATGATCCATCACATGTACTTGGGCAACCCGCGATCCACCAACGGGCGGGATCACATGCGCGGCTCTTACTTGGGACCGTCGTTTTCCGACGAGGAAGTCGCAGCCTACGTTGCTCGAGAGGGGATTCCGGCCCGCCGCCTCGATGACGAGGAATCGCTGGCCCGGGAGGTCGCCGAGATCCTCGCCGGTGAAAACGTCGTCGGCTGGTTCCAAGGTCGGATGGAGTTCGGGCCTCGAGCTCTCGGAGGCCGCAGCATCCTCGGGGATCCGCGCTCTCAAGAGATGCAGACCACGATGAACTTGAAGATCAAGTACCGCGAGTCGTTTCGTCCGTTTGCTCCCTCAGTGCTCCGTGAGCGAGTCGCCGACTACTTCGAGCTCGATGGTGACTCACCCTACATGCTGCTCGTGGCGGATGTGCGCAACGAGCATCGCATTCCGATGACTGAAGACCAGCAGAGACTCTTCGGAATCGACAAGCTCAAGATCGCGAGATCCACCCTTCCGGCGATCACTCATGTGGACTACTCCGCCCGCATCCAGACGGTCGAAGAGGAAACTCATCCTCGCTACTATCACCTTCTGAAGGCCTTCGAGGCGAAGACAGGCTGCCCTGTCCTCGTCAATACTTCCTTCAACGTCCGCGGTGAGCCGATCGTGGCGAACCCCGCAGATGCCTATCGCTGTTTCATGAGGACCGAGATGGACTTCCTCGTCCTCGGGAACCACGTGCTCGCCAAGACCGAGCAGCCCGAGTTCCACGAAGAAGCAGACTGGCGAGACGAGTTCGAGCTGGATTGATGGAAACCCAAGCAATTACCCCACAAACCCCTGCCGAGCTCCGCAAGTTCGGCTTCGTGATGACCGGTGGCTTCACCGTGATTGGCGGCGTCGTCGCCTGGATCAGCGGTGGGATCGGTACCGGTCCTCAAGTTCTCTGGGGCATCGCAGGTGCCTTTCTTCTATTGGCACTGATCGCCCCGCCGGCAGTCATGCGACCGATTCAGAAGTACTGGATGCTGCTGGCGCTCGGGCTCGGTTGGGTCAACACCCGCATCCTCCTCACTCTGATGTTCTACCTCGTGATGACTCCGGTTTCCCTGTTCATGAAGCTGATCGGTCGGGATGCTCTCGATCGCAAGCAGGATCAAAGGGACTCCTTCTGGCGCCCGATTCCTGAGAACGAGCGGTTCGAGAAGAAGAGCTTCGAACGCCAGTTCTGACCGCTTGCCCGAAGAGAGCTGCGTCTCACTGCCTCCCAGGCTCCCACGCCTGGATCTCTCCGTGTCGAACGGTGTAGGCACGATCGGCGGGTAGGTCTTCGAAGGTCTCGAGGTGCCCGGACGGCCACCGAATCACCAGACGTTCGATGCGCTCGGCTTTCCCGACGCCGAAGTGAGCCCAAGCCTCAGATGCACTCGCATAGCTTTCGCAGGCTCTGAGCTCTCGAATCAAGGTGCGACCTCCCGCCAGCAGCGTCAGTCGACTGCCTTGACCGTCTCGCGGGTCTCGCTCGTCGCCGTCCAGACGAACTCGGATCCAATGGCCGACCTTTGGCGCTCTGTTTTCGAGGAGCACCGCTGGCTGGCCGTTATTCCCGATCAGGACGTCGAGATCCCCGTCATTGTCGAAGTCACCGAGCGCCAAGCCTCGACCGACCCGACGCTCTCGGAAATAGGGACCGGCGAGGTGGGACACGTCGACCAAGCGATCACCGTCGTTGCGAAAAAGTTGATCGGCTTGAGCGTGAGCTCGAGTGGGATACCGGTCCGCGATGTTGTCGATGACGTGACCGTTGGTCACGATCAGATCCAAGTCCCCGTCGTGATCGTAGTCGAACAGAGCGGCTCCGAAGCCGACTCGATTGAGGCTGGGCTCAGCCAACCCGCTGCGCAAGGTGGCATCGACAAACTCAGTCAGTCCATCTCGAGACGCGTTCTCGTAGAAGGTGTTCGTCTCCAGGTCGAGGTGGGTCACGAACAGATCGGTGCGACCATCGCCTTGGACATCTCCGCAGGCGACTCCCATGCTCGCCTCCGTTTGCCCATCGATGTTGTAGGCAGCGCCGGCCAAAGCGGCCGTCTCGGCGAAACGACCGTCGCCGTTGTTTTCGAAGAGAAAGTTCCGCGTGGAGTCGTTGGCGACATAAACATCAATGTCGCCGTCATCGTCGAAGTCCGAAAGCGCCAGACCCAGCCCCTTTCCCGGGATGATGGAGGCGATTCCCGATTCATCACTGACGTCCTCGAAGCGCCCTTCACCGTCGTTGCGGTACAGCCGGTCGGGTGCTCCGTCAAACCGATCCGGATGGGGATATGCCGGAGCCCTCCCCTCGAATCCTTGGAATCGCTGACGCTGGAGGTCCTTGCTAAAGATCAAGTAGTTGACGACATAGAGGTCCAGATCGCCGTCGCGGTCATAGTCGAAGAAGCCGGCGCTGACGCTCCACGAGTCCCCGGCGACTCCGGCATTCGCGGAGACGTTCGTGAAAGTGCCGTCGCCGTCGTTCCGGTAGAGGATGTTCGGACCGTCGTTGAGGACATAAAGGTCGGCGTCGCCATCGTTGTCATAATCGCCGACCGTACATCCTTGCCCGAACCCGGCGTCGCCGACCCCGGCGGTTTCCGTCACGTCTTCGAATGACCGGTCACCCTGATTTCGAAAGAGGCGATTGGTGGCCGGCCTGGCACTTTCGTCACCCGCGGCGGCCGTACTGTTCACGAAGTAAGCGTCAAGAGAGCCGTCGCCGTCGTAGTCGAGCCACGCGACGCCCCCTCCCATCGTCTCGGGCAGATAACGGTATCCCGAGAAGCCGTTCTGGTGGTCGAAGGTCAGGCCGGATTCGGCCGTGACGTCAACGAACCAAGCCGACTCAACCTCACGGGTCTCCTCTTTGCTCTCGTCCGAGCCACAACCTAGGAGAAGCGTGATGCCCAGCAAGAACGGGTGTTTCAGGACGCTCGAGAGCTTCGATGGAGTCACGGACAGAGGTTCCTTCAGAGGATTCGGCTCAACGATCGATCGGTAGGCGGGAGCTCAGCTCAGGCCACCGCTTTGCGGCCTCTCGCAGACGATCGACCCAAGCTTCGGGAATGGCGCTCGGTGTCTCGGACTGAGTGATCCACTCGGACAGCTCCTCAAAGGGCACGACGGAGTCCGGTGCGAGTCGGAGGGCCTCGGAAAGCGACTCGGACGCGTCCTGCCAGCGTTGCTCGTGGGCATGGATTCGACCCTCGAGCAGGTGCAGATCCGCCTCGCTGGGATGAACGCGAATGCCCTCATGCAGAACCTCGAGCGAGCGCTCAAAGCGTTCGTGGCGACGGTAGTAGTCCGCCTCGGCCAGGAACCGTTCGGGCTGCAAGGGGTGTCCGAGTACGCCCAGGTCATCGAGCAGCGCCAACTCTTCGACGGTCTTTGTGGCTCGCTTGGCTTCCTCGATTCTCCCCGTCCGCCGGTAGAGGCGGCGCAGCAAATCGTAGGCTCCCCGATGGTAGCGGTCGATTCCGACCGCTTCTTCGAGGAGCGAGATCGCGGCGACCAGGTCCGACTCCGACCGAAGGCGGGCAAGCAGCACTCGGCTCTCGGCATCGAGAGCGTTCACACCCGCGGCTTGCGAGAGGAACTCTTCGGCTTCTGCGAGTCGCTGTCGCCGTAGGCAGGTCACGCCGAGCTGCTGGAGGGCCAGCGCGTGCTGAGGGGCCAGCTTGAGCGCTTGCCGAAAACTCTTGTCGGCGTCTTCCAGATGTTGCTCACCCAGCTGGACGACGCCCAACCGGTAGGACGCCTCGCCGTCTCGCCGATCGAAGCGCACCGACTGAGCGAGATGGTCTAAGGCGTCGGGTGTTCGCCCGAGCTGGTACTCGAGCCAACCGAGTTCCCGCAAAGCCTTCGCATCGTTCGGCGCGCGCTGGACCTGCAGCTGGAACTCTTCGAGCTGTCTGAGGAGCTCGGGTTGGCGTCGCTGCTGGTAGCGCTGAACCCAGAGGTTCGAGTCGTCGACCTCTTGAATCGGACCGTCCGACACCGATCTTTCGCCCGAGCCGTGCCTTTGCGCCGGCCCCGAGGATCCAGGCTCGACTTCGCCGCAGCCGGGAAACGCGCCAGCAGCCAGCAGGAGAAGCAGGCTGGCGGGCCAGAGCCGTTCAAGGCGTGGGGCCGGCGAAAGTGTTGGATGCGACGTGGCCGTTCGGCCAGTGATACGAGTGATCGTCATGTGCTTTCGATCGGGTCGGATGGGGACTCCCGAGCATTGTAACCGGCACTCCGGTTCGAGGCGACGTTGCCGGATGTTTGAGCTTCGGAGCCTGCGGTGGTCCGTCTTCGGGGACTTTCTTCACGGCCCCTGCAATCCCCGGTTCGGCCCGCTATCCTGGTCGAGATCCTGGGCCCGCGGTTTCGTTCCCCTTCTAGCCCCAAGAATCGAGAGGCCCCATGAGCAGTCCCTCGTTGCGAGCCTGGCTTCTGGTCATCGTGGTCCTTTCCGCAACTGGAGCCGATGCACAGGACGACATTCGTTCTGATCCGAGCGTCTTCTCCAGCCGACGAGATCGGTTGATCTCGGAACTGGAGCCCGGTGCCATCGTCATGTCAGGAGCGCCCGTTCGACACCGCAACGGTGACGTCGACTACGAGTATCGGCAGGCGAGTGACTTCTACTACGTGACGGGCTTCGAGGAGCCGGGTGCCTCCCTCGTGCTCCGGTTTGATTCCGATGCCCCGGTCTATCACCTGATCGTGCCACCGAAGAATCCATCGGCTGAGATCTGGGATGGTTACCGTGCCGGTGTGAAGGGGGCCACGGCCGAGTTCGGAGCGGACGTGGCGCACTCGAATCGAGGGCTGCCGGGCTCGTTGAAACAGCTCTTGGCAGGCGTGACGCGCGTCTACTACGAGTCGAACGGCAACGAGGCTTTCGACAAGGTCTTTCAGGGTTGGCTCCAGAGTGCCCGACAAGAGCGTGACGTGGTCGTCGAGCCGCTGAGGCCGGTGCTGTCTCGTCGTCGACAGATCAAGGATGCCGACGAGATCCGGCTCTTGGGGCGAGCGATCGGCGCGACCTGCGCCGGGCTGCGCGAGGCCATGCGCGCCGCGGCGCCCGGGCGATTCGAGTATGAGGTCGAGGCGGAGATCGAGCATGCCTTTCGCCTTCAAGGATCGCCCCGAAATGGCTTCCCGTCGATCGTGGGATCGGGACCCAACACGACCACTCTTCACTACACGACCAATCGGCGTCGGATGGAGTCCGGAGAACTGTTGCTCATGGATGTCGGTGCCGAGTTCGGTTACTACACCGCGGACGTCACTCGGACGATCCCGGTGTCCGGGGTCTTCAGTGAGGAGCAACGAGCGATCTACACGATCGTGCTCCAAGCCCAACAAGCGGGTATCGAGATGACCCGACCGGGCATCCCTCTCTTCAGCATTCACCAGAAAGCGCGGAGAGTTATCGCGGAAGGCCTCTCCGATCTCGGCTTGATCGAGAAGGACTCCGAGGGCCGCGTCGCGACGCGGGCCGTCGGACGCTTCTTCATGCACGGAACTTCACACTGGCTAGGCATGGACGTGCACGATGTCGGTCCGGAGCAGGTGCTGGCCCCGGGTATGGTCTTCACCATCGAACCGGGCATCTACATTCGCGCCCACCTCGAGGACGTCGATCCCAAGTATCACAACATCGGCGTGCGAATTGAAGACGACATCCTTGTCACCGAGGACGGCTGCCAAGTGCTCTCCGAATCGGCTCCGCGCACGATCGCGGACATCGAAGCCTGGATGGCAGGAGAGGATCGCTGAAGACGTCAGCCAGACCTGAACACCGCGTGGGGCATCGATCGTGAATCCGGCCGGACTCTTGGAGCGCACGGCCCGCGTGTTTCCGGACCGAGTGGCACTGGTGGAAGGCGGCCAAGCTCGGACCTACTCGCAGCTCTGGGAGGATGTCCGCGGGCGAGCGGCCGAGTGGCGCCGGGTCGGCGTGTCTTCCGGCGACCGGATTGCCGCTCTGCTCCCGAACTCGAGGCGGTTCCTCGAAGCCACTTTCGCCGCGGCGGTGCTGGGTGCCGTCCTCATGCCGGGAAACACGCGCCTGCAGCCCGCTGATTGGTCCGGAGCGTTGGCTCACGCTCGACCGAAGCTCGGAGTCGCCGGTCTCGAGCATCGCGCTCTGGCCGAGGCGGCCGGCCGAGCTGCCGGATTCCCGCGATCGTGGAGCTGGCTCGCGGTCGACGACGCGCCGCCTTCAGGAAACGAGCCACTCGAGTCAGTCTCCTTGGCGCCGGAAGCACCCGTGAATCTGTACTACACGTCGGGAACGACCGGCCATCCCAAGGGAGTAGTGTTGACGGCTCAGAACATCACGACCCACGCGCTCATGGCGATCGCCGAGCTGGGTCTCGATGAACGGGACGTCTGGCTGCATGCCGCCCCCATGTTTCACCTCGCGGATGCCTGGGCGATCTGGGCCATCACCGCCGTCGCGGGGCGGCATGTCTTCTTGCCGACGTTCGAGCCGGCGGCCTTCTGGCAAATCGTCGACGAGCAGGCGGTGACGATGACGAATCTCGTTCCGACGATGCTGGGGCGAGCGGTCCGCCACTCGGATGCCGATCCTCGACGCGCTCACGCCTTTCGCCGGATCCTGAGTGGCGGCGCCCCCATCGCTCCCGCTTTGGTCGAGCAAGTCGAGTCGGCCTTCGGCTGCGAGTACGTGCAAACCTACGGTCTCACCGAGACGAGTCCGTATCTGACGATGTCGATGGTTCCTCGAGAGCTTGCGAGTGAGCCCGAGAGCGATCGCCGCCGGATTCGAGCTCGAACGGGACGACCCGTCATCGGCATCAGCCTTCGCCTCGTCGACGAGCTGGGGCGAGACGTCCCGCGCGATGATCGGACGGTGGGAGAGATCGTCGTTCGCGGTCCCACTGTGTCCCCCGGGTACTACCGGGCTGCGGAGCTGACGGCCGCCGCGTTCCGGGACGGATGGTTCTACACGGGTGACTTGGCGGTTTGGGATCGCTGGGGGAGCGTCAACATCGTCGATCGAAAGAAGGACGTCATCCTCTCGGGTGGAGAGAACGTGTACTCAGCTGAAGTCGAGGCCGTCGTCTTGGCGTACCCGAGCATCGCAGAAGGGATCGTGATCGGCGTCCCGGACGATGATCTGGGCGAGAGAGTTTGTGCAGTGGTCGTACTCTCCGATGAGGTCGAGACACTTGACGTGGACGGATTCCTCGGCTGGTGTCGCGAACGCCTGACCGGCTTTAAGCGACCGCGACGAGTCGAGGTCGTCGAGGAGCTTCCGCGCACGGGGAGCGGCAAGCTCGACAAGCGCGCCGTCCGGGAGAAGTTCTGGGCAGGACGAGATCGGCGGATCTGACGGCGCTGCTACAGCACGCACTCAAGACGTGGGATCAAGAAGCCGGACCAGCTCTCGTACTGATCGGGGTTCTCGCGGTAGCTTCTCATCAGGTCCGCAGCCGAAACGACTTCACCTGCCATCTTCTCTGTTTCCACGACCCGAATGGTCTTGCTGTCGGCTGGTACTCGATAAACGACTCCGAAGTGCACCGCCCCAACGGCAGTCGTATCGTCGTTGATCGTTCCCACGAGCTCGAGTTCGCAAGCGCCGGCGACTGCAATCTCCTCTTCGAGCTCTCGATGTGCTCCTGCATCGAGAGGATCTCGAGCATTCGCCGCGTCGATCGGATTGATGTGGCCTCCCACACCGATCGAAAGCAGGTCGTGCAGCCTCGTCTCCCCTTGAGCACGTAGCCTTTGGAGGCGGAGGCATCCCCGTTCCGTGGAGATCACGCAGTAGGGAATGATCTGCTTGAACGAGGGGTCCTGCTCCGCCGCGCGCCGTTCCAAAAAGAACCCGTGCTGGCGAATGCGGGCAAGGAGCTCATCAGGACGCCCCGCAGGGTGCGAATCGGCGCGGTGGCAGAATCCGTGGGTGAAGGCGATCGGAAAGAGGTCTCGACGGCGAATGACCCAAACGAATTCCACAGCGCCCCCTCACGACGCGCCATTCTTACTCAGCTCAGCCCTTGGCGAACTTGCCATTGAGGCGTCGACGGCGGCTGATGATCTTCTTGCCGCCCTTCGTCTTGTTGCGGTAACGAAAGCCGGTCATCTTGCGGCGCTTCAGACCGCTGTTGCGCCTCTTGATCTTCACCGCTTCTTTCTCCTGTCGATCGGGAACAGCTCGGGATCTGCCGCGAGCGAAGCTGGGCAGACTATCGGTCTCTTCCGTCACTTTCAAGAGCGCGAACGGAAAGGACCTGACGCCCTGGGTGGCCGACTGGGGGCGATTCGAAGGTGCTACGGGAACCTCGAGGTGCCTGGACTCGTCTCATCTCTGGTCAGGGGTGTCGATGCAACATCCTTGCATTTAAGCCCTTGAGTCAGATACTCGCCCGTTTCCCCTGAGACGACTGACCTTCGTGACCCACCTCGTTCTCGCACTCGTCGTGTTGATTCCAGCTTCGATCGGTATCGCCTTTCCTCCGGGGAATGCCCATCTCGAGAGGCCATCCTGCCGCCGGAGCCTGGAGGTACTGACTCCGAGTGGAGCTGGCACTCGCATCGTCACCTCGAAGAGGTTTCGGCCGCGAAGCGACGGGCCGGTTGTTCGCGGAACGAGCGCTGCGCGTTGGCATCACGTGGACGGCGGCCTGGCCTACATCCCGACCTCGGTGGCCATCGGGGACCGCGGAGCTCTAACGTGGGTCGGCGAGTCCCTGAATGCCGAGCGGTTTCAGCTCTTCGATTCCTCCGCCATCGGGAGTGTCCAGCCCGTTTGGTTCGACGATCAGTTCAGGTCGTCGAAGGGAGACCTGATGGTCGCGTTGGCAGCCGAGAGCGATCTGGCGGTTGGACTTGTCCATCATCCGGATTCCGGTGGAGGCTGGTTGGCCGAGATCCGGGCTTTTCGCTCAGGGGCGCCCCATCCAATCTGGCGCTGGTCGACGGCAGCGAGTGCTTCAGTGGCTGGTTACCTGGCCGTGACGACCGGTGGAGAACGCGTGGTCGTGGCTCGACAAGACACGTCGACCGGACAGATTCGACTCGTCGTGCTGGCTGGCAACGATGGTCGAGTGCTCCTCGACAGGCGATTGGTCGACAACGACGTTCGTGCACTCGAAGTCTCGGCGGATGGCGCTCGGATCTACGTGGCTTCCTCGCAGACGAGCTACCTGCTCGATGGCGACGACGGTTCCATCTTGTTCCAGGTCGGCAACGCGGGTGGCTTCTCGAGCCATAGCCTTTCAGCCGACGGAGGCACGTTCGCTTTCGGTGGTTTCAACTCGGTCCATGTCTACCGAGATGTCCTGGGGGACGGCCAGTACACGCTTTGGGTGATCGAATCCTATGGAGGCAAGGCCTACACCGCCGTCTGTGCGTTGGACGCCTCGGGAAGGCATCTTGCCTGGGCGGCGGTACACTACGATCGTTTCTCTCGGTACGAGGTGTTCTCCTACGAGGTCATGACTCGGCAGCGACTCTTCCAGGCGACGTTTCAAGCGCAAGGCTCTGCGCAGGACGTTCCGCGGCAGATTCGATTCGCCCGAGAGGCGACACGATTCATCGTGGGAGGCTGGGGTGATGAAGCCAACGCTCACGCCGAGGTGCACGTCTTCGATGTCGCAGACGCCAACCCGATCTTCGAGATCGATACCGTTGGGTCGGTCTTTGACGTCGCTCTCGACGCCCAGGGACGCCGAGCGGTGGCCGTTTCGAAATCGGTTCATGCCAATCGGCTCGGAAACGGAGGCGAGGTCGTGACCCGAGAGGTCACGGAGGCAACACTCGATCTTCGCGGTCCGGTCCAGCTGGGCTCGCCCTTTGAGCTCCGGGCTGCGGGATGGCCGGGCGGGATGCTCAGCCTCGCAATCAGCATCGGGGAGTCGAGTGCCTCGCAATTGCCGGGCTGTGCGGAGAGCCTTTGGCTGAATCCAGCCACTGTCTTCTGGTTGAGCCGTCAAGCCGTTCCCGCATCTGGCCGGCTCTCCTGGACGCTCGGCGTCCCGCCGAGTGCAGCCGCCCTCGTGGGCCGGCGATTCGTGACTCAGCATGTCGTGTCCGATCCGGTGCGCGGCTGTTGGCTGTCGAATCCAGTCTTCTCGCGGGTTCTTCCCTGAAACACTCGAATCGCATCGGCTTCGGCAGGATGGCCGGAGTCCAGCGTGCTTGGAGGAGCGGTGGGGCCCGGTCCCGACGACCGGGTCCCACCTTCTTTCCTACTTGGCGGGTCGAACGGAGCTTCGATCAGTAGCGAGTCGTTCGAACCAGGCGCGTCTCGGGCAACGTGATCAACCGCCGAGCAGGATGGTCCGCAGGCAGGAAGTCTTGCAACAAGGTCAGCACGCCACGCCGAAACCCGTCGGGGTCCTGGTTCGGATCCGCACCCGTGAGTGTTTGAGCCCGAGCGTAGACGTACCAGAACACCGCCAGCTCTTCGCCCTCGACGCGAGTGGTTCTCGCCAACAGATGCTGCGCTGCCGTCACGGAGCCCGGAACGAGGGATTCCCCAGTCAGGAGCTTCCCGGCGGGCATCGGGTAATCGCCGCTGAAAGCGAGCGCGAACTCGAGCCGTGGATCGCGCTGTGTAGGAATGCGCTCTCGGTAGTCTCCGAGTGTTTGTGTGCCTTCATCGCCGAAATCGAAGCTCCGCTGAGCAGCATTCTCGAAGGTGGGCGCCTTGGTCGATTCGGCCGACGCCGCCACCAGAGCCAACGCGAGGTTGTACTTCGCGACTCGAAGGGCGATCGTCTCGACGGCGTGATCGTCGACGGACACTGCCTTCGGAGCCACCGGAAGACGGAGGAGCTCCAAGACGACCGACTTCGCCGCCGCATCTCCCTGCAGGCGCTGACGGCTCAAGCGACCCTGCTGATCGAGACAGACTTTGAGGATCGCCTCGGCCTTTTCCCGGGCCCGCCGCACCTGCTTGTCGTAGCGCTGACGTTCGAGCTGGTCTGCCAAGCTCTCGATTACACCCGTCTCGTCCTGTTGCCGCCCCTCTGGCCTTGGAGTAGGGGAGCTTGTCTTGCCTCCCAAAACCTCCTCGAGCGCTTCGCGTGCGGCGTCTGTGCTGTCTCGCTTTCCACCGCCGGTCGCGCGATCCAACGCCTCGTCGACGGCGCGATCGACCGCTTCGCCGAGAGTGTCTTCGAGTGTCTTTCCAAGGGACTGAGCGAGCTGTTCGAGCTCGACGTGGACGGTCGGATTCTGCAGGGTGCCGCCGAACGACAACGGAATCCGGGAGAGCCCCTTCGCTTGGCCGAGGAGCTTGGCTAAGTCTCCGCTCTGTTTTCGAATCAGCTCCGCCACGAGCTCGGTTGAGACGGCGTAGTCGATGGATCCATCAAAGCCAGTCGAGCCTTCGAGATAGAAGGACACCTGCCGGCTGTTCACTCGGAGGTCCTCGTTGAACACTCGGCCTTCTCGAATGACGAAGTCCGAGGTCAGCTCTTGGAAGGAACCGAGACGAGAGAGCTGAATGCTCCGACCGATCTCACCCAGAAGAGCTGAGCCGCCGACCTCGAGATCTGCCAGGGCGAGTGAGCCGGACCCGTTCAGCGTCTGGCTCAGCTCGGACCACTCGAAGCCTTGTCCGGCCAAGCGTAGCCGTCCGGCCAAGCGACCGGTCGTGGTAGCGACATCCTGAGCGCCTGCGAGAAACGGCACGGCATACTGTAGGGCCTCCGTCAGACCCTTTTCGATCGAGACCTCCGAAAGGTCGGCCTCGAGCTCGAAGCTCTGTTGGCTCGGACGGATGGAGGTCGTGAACCGGAACGGGCCACCGTTCAACGCTCCACGAGGCGCGAGGTCGAGCTGGCCTCCGCTCCAACCGATGTCGACCTGAGTGTCCTCGAGTCGGTTGCCCTTGAAACTGAGGTTGCCCAAGGTCCACTGACCGTCGAGGGAAATGGCGTTCGAGCTCAGGCCGGCTTCTTCAGAACTCACCTGGAGGGTCGCCAGACCGCGGGGCGAACCGGTGATTCCCCACTCACTCAGCTGTTCGCGCCAAGAAGGAGGCAGGGCGGCCAGGTCGTATCGGACCTTCCAGCGGGAGCTCATCTCGGGGCTCTGGCTGCGCCAACGCGCCATCTTGCCCGAGGATTCGATCCCGAGCAGCGGGGAATCCACAGAGAACCTCTCCCAGCTCAATGGCTCGTCGCTCAAGGGAACGGACGCCCGCATGGCGACTTTCGTTTCAGGGGCTTGGAATGGTTGCGGCAAAGCCTCCGCCCGAACCGACAAGTCGCGAATGACGAGATCCAGTTCTGGAGTCAGGCGACCGTCGCTCCAACCGAGGCGCATCGTTCCGGCCATCGTCGCGGCGAGGGCCTCGAGAACCGCATCCTCGGTTCGCTTCGGTAGCCAGTTTTCGCTCGAGATCTCCTGAAGTGTGAGCTCCATCGAACCGGACACGCCTTCGGGGTTGAGCCAATCGGTCGCTGGCAACACCAGCTCACCCGACATGGACAAGGCACCTGAGTGCTTGCCGGCGAGCTGCGCCGTCACGTTCCAGAGGACGGGAGCCTGGGCATGGGCCGTTGTACACTCGAGCTGCACGTCTTCGAGTACCGTCAGAGAGTTCAGCTTTCGGTCGTCGAAGACGAGCCGCCCATCCGTTACATGGATGTCCAGCTGCAGGCCGGGCCGTCTTCGTTCTCGGTGTAGAGAGTCATGATCCCGGTCGCTGCGGTCCGGGAGCGGCCACCACTCCATCACGTTGAGCCTTCCGTCGGCATTCCGCACGATGGTGAGCTCGGGCTCGGCAACGGTCATCACGAGGTCGTAGTCACCGACCAGCATTGCACCGACACCGAAGTCGAGTTGAGCACTGCGGAGTCTCAACATCGGCGTTTCCTCGAAGCCCGTCGGATTCGTGAGCTCGACTGTCCGGAGGGCCACGCCATCGACCCAGCTCAGTTGGGCATCGGCGACCGAGAAATCTCCGTTGGCTCGCTCGTCGACCCAACCGGTCCAAAAGTCGCGCCCCGAGTCCGTCGAAAGCCAGCTCGGCAGGAGGCCTATCGTGAGGGTGGCGAGCACCAGGATCGAGAAGCTGGCGATCAACAGCCAGCGGATCCAGCGGCGCCGGGTCCGGTTGGGAGGCGAGAGATCTCCGGGCGAGGACATGTGGGATGCTCCCGATTTGATGAAGGTCGCGTCTCAGTCGATTCTAGCCCGCATTTCTCACCAGACATCGTCGCGAGGCGTCGAAGATGCCCGTGGATGCAAGGAAAGCGACCGAGCACGCCGCAGTCGACCTCGCTGCAGGTCGTCGAGGCGGCGCAGGAAGCTTGACGCAGCAGGCATGGGT
>JAJDCO010000135.1 GCA_029260795.1 Planctomycetota bacterium
CGAGTGGACCGTCCCAAGCGAAGCTGCTCACATCCACGCTGGCGTAATCGACGGGATTCTGCCAGCTCGTGATCCCCCAGGTGGGATCGGTGATGAGATCGTCCAGCATCCCCTCCCAGACGTGGGCGCCGGCATCCATCGCGGTTTCCTGGAGATTGAAGTCGAAGACGCCATCCGTCTTCTGGAAATACACGCTGCGCGACGGGCCGCCCGGTGCGCAAACCTGAGAGACTGCCTCAGGCGTGAAGGCGATGAAGCCAAGCATCAGCCCGACAACCAGTGCCCCCCCCCTCGATCGCCGTACGGACGCTCGTGGTGCTCATCATGCTCTTCATGTTTCACTCCCCTGTTATGTGTCGTCGCCTCCCCCCGCGGCTTGCAGGAGGGCGACGGGTCCTTCCCGGAACCCTTCCGAGGCTACGCCTGATTGGGCGAAGCGTCAATCGCGCGATGGGGCGACGTACCGGCGGCTCCGGCTCCGTGAGCTCGAAGCGTGACAGAGAGAACCGACCCAATGCTGCCGACCTACTTCTTCTTCGCGAGGACGATCATCTCGTCGAAGAGGTTCAGGTAGAGGGAGCGGTTCGCGATCCACTTCAAGGGGAAGAGGAGCTTGGGCATCAGGGAATGGATGCGCGCCGTGCGCTCTCGGATGAAGCCGTAGGAGACATGCTTGCCACCGTAGCGGCCAGTGTTGCGGATGACCTCGTATCCGCAGTCGTCGAGCATCTTGGCGACGGTCTTGGGCGAGAAGTGGTAGAGATGCTCGAGGTACTTGAAGTGGTGCCACTTGGCGCCGAGGAGCTTGGCGAAGCGTGAGGCGACGTTCTGGGTTTCGATCAGGAGAAGACCGTCGTCCTTCAACAGCGCGTGAGCGCGCTTGAGGTCGGCCGCTGGGTCGACCAAGTGCTCGATGACGTCCCAGAAGCAGACGACGTCGTAGCCACCGGCGTCGAGCTCGGGCTGCACTTCCTCGAGCGTTCCCACATGGATCGGGTCGAGCTCGAAGCGTTCCCTCGCCTGCTTCGTGACGTGCTCGGAGATCTCGACACCGGTCACGTCCCAGCCTTGGTCCTTCATGACCTTGAGGAAGTAGCCGGCGGCGGAGCCGACCTCGAGCAGCTTGCCGGGCTTCTCGAAGCGCTCGGTGATGACTTGGCTGCGCATCCGAAAGGTCTTGAGGTAGTCGGCCTCGTCGGCGAGGTAGTCGGTGTACCCGAAGTCCTTGGCGCTCTCCGACTGCCAGTAGTCGGTCTGATACATCTCGCGCAGCTCGTCGCCCGAGCAGCGAGGCGTCGTGTAGACGAGATCGCACTTCGGGCATTGGACGATCTTGAAGGGCGGCTTCTCGTGCAGCAGCACCTGCTGCTCTTCACCACAGAGGTAGCAGGGGACCTCGTGGAGCTCGGCGCCCTTGGCGGCCGGGCTCGTCTCGTCGACAGAGGGGGGCGAGGACATTAGCCGAAGTACTCCTTCTCGGTGGCGACGGTCCGGTGATCGTGGGCGATGCCACGACCTTCGCGATCGGCGCCGATGATCTCGGCGGCGACGGCCAGCCCCATCTCGATCGAATGGTCAGAGTTGTTGTACTTGAAGAGACCTTGGCGACCGGTCGTGATCAGGTTGTCGAATCGGTCGAGGTAGGTCAGGAGCTGCTCGAGGTTCTCTTTGTAGATCAGGTCGTACATCGGGTAGGCGTGCTTGCGCTTTTGGATGAACGCCTGCTTCACCTCGTCCGGACTGTCGATCAGGCCGATCTTGATGAGGTCCTGGGTCGTGATCTTCGCCGCCTCGTCGGCATCCATCTTCCAGATGTCGCTCTCGAAGTTGGTCGTGATCTCCATGCAGATGATCGTCTCGCCCTCGGGTGCGCAGTTGCTGGAGAAGTTCTTCATCTCGCTGATACGGTGCGAGACCAGCTTTGGCTCGGGCAGATAGATCCAGTGATCATCGGTGAGCTGGGGGCGCTTGATGACGAGGTAGCTGAAGACGATCGCCTTGTACCAAAGCCGGCTGATCGCCTGGCTGATGTCGACCGGGATGGCCGGCTGGAAGAAACGGGGGAGTGTGGTGACGGGGATCGTGTTGACGATCCGCTCGGGCTCGAAGGTCAACGTCTTGCCTCCGTGCTCGACGATCGCGCGCTGGATGTGCGTGTCGTCGTACTCGATCGACTTGAGCTCGGCATCGCACAGGACCTGCCCGCCCTTCGACTCGATGTAGGTGCGGTAGGTCTCGGAGATCCGCCCGAAGCCGCCATGCTTGGGATAGAAGAACTGGCTGGCGTAGGTGCGAGGCTCGTTCTTGCCCTTGAAGAACTGCTGCTTGATGGTCTGGACGATCGTGTCCCAGAGGTTGAGCAGCGAGATGCGCTGGGACGCCCAGTCGGCCGAGATCTCGGTGGGGGGGATGCCCCAAGCCTTCGCGGTGTACATCCCGAAGAACATCTCGTAGAGCGTCTTGCCGAAGCGGCTCCGAATGTACTCTTCGAAGTTGCGGTCTTCCGGGGGACTGAACTTGCCCTTCACTTGCTCATACAAGTAGTCGGCGAAGGCCTTGGCGAGCGTCCAAGGCGGCAGGCTGGTGAGGATGTTTCCGATCCGGAGCGGGTAATCGAAGAAGCGGTTCCGCATGAAGATCCGGCTCTTGCGAATCGGGTAGAAGAGATCGTCGCTCAGGATCTCTTCCATGTGGGCGATCAGCGCCGGGTTCTTCGTGTAGAAGCGGTGGGGACCGAGGTCATACGTGTACGGGCCTTCCTGGAAGCTCGTCGCCAATCCGCCGACGAACGGCAACCGCTCGATGACCGTGACCTGGTAGCCGGCCTTGGCGAGCTCGTACCCCGTACTCAGGCCCGCGACACCCGCGCCGAGAATCAGGACATCGTGCTGGGCCCCGGAGGAGGCTTCGGAAGAAGGCTTGTCGTCGGTCATCGTGTTCAGCGACCTTGCGATGGGCTCAGGGAAGAATGTCGAGGCGCGTTTGCCCCTAGCGACAGTGAATGACGGTTTGATGGCTGATGACGGCATGATCGATGTCGTGCGGCTGATCGATCACCGTGCCCGGCAACACCACCGATTGCTCGATGCGAATGGGACGCACGATCCGCACGCCCGGCCCGATCACCGAGTCGACGATCTCGGTGCCCTCGGCCAGCACCGCCGTCGGGTCGATCAGCGCACCCTCGCCGCGATGCTCCAACCAGCGCAGATTGCAGTACAGCACATCCTGCGGGAAGGTGATGTTGTAGTCCCAGGCAACCACGTTGCAGGCCGCGACTCCGAGTCCCGAGTCGATCAGGATCTGTACCGAGTCGGTGATCTCGTACTCGTCCCGCATTGCCGTCCGCGGGGTCTTTCGGATCGCGTCGAACACGTCCGGGCTGAACAGGTAGATCCCGCAGCCTTTCAGGTCGTTCTCGATGCGACGAGGCTTCTCGACCACGCGCGTGACCCGGTCCTCGCCATCGAGGCTCACGGTGAAGTTCTTGCGGATGGCGTCGGCGTCCGGCTCGCGCTTGACGGCCAGGACACCCGCCACGTCTCCACGCTCGAAGCGCTCCTGCATCTGCGCAATGCGATCGGGGACGTAGAAGATGTCCCCCAGGAACAGGAAGAACGGATCGTCGATGTGCGTCGCGAGCCGTCCCACCGCGTGGGCGATCCCCAGGATGTGCTCCTGCTCGACGTACTCGATCTCGACACCGAAGTCCTCACCGCGGCCGAACGCGTTCAGGATCTTGTCCATCAAGTGCCCGACCACGATGTAGATCTTCCGGATCCCGAGCGACTTCAGGATCTCGATCTGGTGGCCGATGATCGGCACGTTTCCGATCGGCAGCAGCGGCTTGGGGTAGTGCGTATGGAAGGGATCGATCCGGCTGCCCTTACCGGCAGACAAGATCACCCCGCAGTACTCCGGCATCACGCTCTCTCTGGGCTTCGGATGGAAACGGCGGTGAAGGACGACAAGGGCACCGCGACCATCTCGCGAGGCGAGCGATCGGGTGTCAAGCGGGCAGGCGTTGGGATCTCGAGACCAGGCTCAGGATGGAGGACGAACCAGGACCTCCCCGCATGGGGCGCCTTCGTCGACCTCGACCAGATCCTACCGCCCTGGATCCAAGCTGGCAAACCATTTATCGACAGGGACTTAAACCTTATTTGCTGCATCGGATGCGGCCGGTCCCCGCGAGACACCCCACGACTCCCAACGCTTCCGGACGATCGTGCGGAACATCATCAAGGCGGTGCGAGCTACCTTCAAGAAGCTGTCCGAGTGTTTCGAGTCTCCGCCCATGCGCCGGTAGTAATGGACCGGCACCTCGATGACTCGATATCCCTGTGTCAGTGCCTCGCACATCATCTCGGGAGAGAAGGCTGGCCCATCTTCCTCGAGATGCTCGGCGAGCGACCGCCAGGTGGTCTTCCAAAGCGCCCGGTAGGTGCAACCGACGTCAGTGAGCCGTGGCTCGTGGGGGACGTACCAGAGCAGCTCGAGGAGCTTCGCCATCGTCACGTTGCCCCAGCGCAGCGAGAAGTCCATGTTCGCGCCCTGCTGCACCATCTGGCGCGTCGTGCGCGTCCCGAGCACCAGGCCCGCGTCGGCGAGATAGACCAGCAGCTTGATGAGGTCGTTGGCCCGGAACGAGCCGTCGGCCTCCGTCATCACGAGCATGTCGCCCTCGGCCGCATTCAGGCCGCAGCGCAGAGCGCTGCCATAGCCGGGGCGAGCTTCCTCGATGACCCGTGCGCCGCGCTGCCGCGCGATCTCGCCCGTGCGGTCACGGCTGTTGTTGTCGACGACGAGGACCTCGTCGACCCACTCGTTCTGCCGCATGTCGTCCACCACCCCGCCGATCGTCTCTTCCTCGTTGTAGGCGGGGATGATCACGCTCACCTGGTGATCTTGGAACATGAAGGCAGCAAGCTCCCGGGACACGGTTCGGCTTCGGTCGAAGAGGGCCTGGACGGCCCGATGGCGCCAGAGTCTACCCCATCATCGCTCGGTTTTCAGTACAGAGTGCCGGCCGAGTCCGCCGACTCGTCAGACGTCTCGATCGCACCGATCTCGGCTCTCGAACTCGCGAACGCACACGGTAGACTGTGATTCTTCGACTCGGTCCACCGCCAACAGGAGAATCCCGGGATGATGATCACGCTGCAGGGCGCGCTGATGCTTCTCTGCCTTTGGACGGCCGCTCCTACTTTCGCCGACGACGACACCCTCCCGAAGCTCGAGGAGATCTTCGAGTTCCCACCCCTGCACGGAGTGCGGCCCTCGCGAGCCGAGATGGCAGCCGACGGATCCTGGGCCGTCTATCGTTGGCGAGAGGACGAGACCGAGGAGCACGAGCGCGACCTGTGGTTCGTCTCCCCTCAGTCGCCCCAGCCGACGCTCCTCCTCCAAGGGGACTGGGCGAATCGCCAAGAGGACGAGGACGAAGACGCGCCCCGTCGCCGCCACGGTTGGCGAGGCTTCGTGAGCATTCCCCCGGCTGGGAATCATGCCCTGATCGGGCACGACGGCTGGCTCCATCGACTGCACCCCGGAAAGAAGCCTCGCCTCGAGCCCCTATTCAGCACCGGCTCCGGCCGGCCCGACATCGAGTGGGAGAAGAGCGGCCTGGTCGTCTGGATCCGGCTCGACGATCGCACTCTGTGGCGCCTCGACCTCACCAGCGGCGAGCGGGCCGAGCTCAGCGCACAGCTTCCCGAGGAGGGTCGGATCCGTAGCCTCGATGTCGACCACGGGTTGTTGGTCTTTGCCATTCCGGAGAAGGAGAAGAAGCCCGAGCCGGAAACGGTGGGAGCTCCGCCGAAACAGGACAAGGTCGAGCTCGAGGAGAAGGGGGACACGCTCACGGCCGGCAACGTCGTGCAGGAAGCTCCAAAGGCGAAGCCCGAAGCCGGCCTCTACCTCTATCGCTTCGAGACCAAGAGCTACACGCGGATTCCGGGCGTGAAGGACTCCGATCGCGTCTCTCCTTCCGCCGACGGAAAGCACTTCCTCATTCGCGACGTGCAGCGCGAGAGCCAGCGACGCCTGATCATGGCCGACTACCTGACCGAGCAAGTGACGGCGGTTCCGGTGCGCAGCGACATCGCCGGAGATCCGGCACCCAAGGTCGCGCTCGAGGTCTCGTCGATCGACGGGAAGCGTCGCGCCGTCGCGCTCGACCGCGCCGATCGCTTCTTCCTCCGTCAGATGACCTGGTCGGAAGAAGGGGCACGCTGCCTGATCGATCGGATCTCGGACGACTGGCACGTGCGCGAGATCTTCGTCTTCGACGCGGAGAAGGAGTCGCTCAAGCGGCTGTTCGGCGAGTACGACGAGGCTTGGATCGGCGGCCCTTCGCTGCAGTCCCGTTGGTCGCAGGACGGCCAACGCATCCTGTTCACCTCCGAGAGGTCGGGTTGGAACCAGCTCTCCTCGGTGTCGATCGCGACCGGCGAGGTCACGGCATTGACTCAGGGCGAGTTCGAGCTGACCTGGTTCGACGAGCTGGAGAACGGGCAGCTGTTCTTCAGCTCGAACGAGGCCGACCGCGCCGAGAGCCACCTCTATGAGCTGCTGGCGCCGGGCCAATGGAAGCACCTCGGCACGCCGCGCGGATACAACAGCGGCTTCGAGCTGAGCCGTGACGGCCGGCAGGCCGTCTTCACTCACGGGGATCTCGGTGTCCCGGATGAGCTCTACACCTTGGACATCGAGCACGGCACCGAGCCAGTGCGGATGACCCACACGATCCCGGCCGCTTGGCTGAACTACGCCTTCACGCCCCCCGAGATCGTCAACTACGCCAATCCGAACGACGACGTCTCCGTGCGCGCGCTCCTCTACAAGCCGGCGAACTTCGATCCGACTCGCCGCTATCCGGCCGTCGTATTCGTTCACGGAGCCGGCTACCTGCAGAACGTGACGCGCAACCTGACGCGCTACGCGGTCAACATGAGCTTCCACCAGCGCCTGGCCAACAAGGGCTACCTGGTACTCGATCCCGACTACCGACACAGCAAGGGCTACGGCCGCGACTTTCGCGCCGACATCTACGGCTGGATGGGTGGGAAGGACCTCGAAGACGTGGTGGCCGGCGTCGGATACCTCGACTCGCTCGGCTTCGTCGACGTCGAGCGCGTCGGCCTCTATGGCGGCTCCTACGGCGGCTTCATGACGCTGATGGCGCTGTTCACCGAGCCGGACGTCTTCGCGTGCGGCGCCGCGCTCCGCTCGGTCACCGACTGGCGAACTTACAATGCGTGGTACACCAATCCTCGCCTCGGGGATCCGGAAAGGGACGCCGAGAACTACCGGCTCTCGAGCCCGATCGATCACGTCGAAGGCCTGACCAAGCCCCTGCTGGTCTTGCACGGCATGAAGGACTCGAACGTCTTCGCCCAGGACTCGATTCGCCTCATCGAGAAGCTGATCGACCTGCGCAAGGACTTCGACGCGATGCTGTACCCGAGCCAGAATCACGGCTTCACCGACCCGGACGCTTGGATCGACGAGTATCGGCGCATCGAGCGCTTCTTCGACCGACACCTGAAGCCGACCTTGCTACCGGCTGGAGATTGAGGACGACACATGTGGGGCGAAGGGGAGAGACCTCGGGGGCTGCTGATCGGGCTGGTGCTGGCTCTGACCAGTGCCGGTCCGGCGATCGCGCAAGATTGGTGGGTGCATCCACCCGAGCCGGTCGCGCGGCCGACCAGCCCCGAGATCAATAGCGC
Source organism: Planctomycetota bacterium (assembly GCA_029260795.1). Lineage (GTDB taxonomy): Bacteria > Planctomycetota > OFTM77 > OFTM77 > OFTM77 > OFTM77. Next base: position 7,734 of record JAJDCO010000135.1, read on the forward strand.
CATCGAGCTCGGTCTCACGTGGCTGCTGAAGAAGCAACGTGAGGATGGCTCGTGGGCCGGGCACGGTGGGTACCCGATGGGGCAGACCGCGCTCATGACGCAGACACTGCTCAAGTCGGGTCTCGGCCCGACCGAGGAACCGGTGCGGCGAGCGCTGGAGTTCCTCGAGCACCGGCCGCTCCGCAAGACCTACTCGGTCGCCGTCCTGCTTCAGATGATCGAAGCCATGGGTGATCCCAATCACCCCACTTGGCGCGCCAAGGCCGAGGAGGCCTCGCACTACCTCGAGACCAACCGACGCGCCGGGGCCGGCGGCTACTGGGCCTACCCGGACGGATCCCCGGATCTCTCGAACACGCAGTACGCTCTGCTCGGATTGCGCGCTGCCCATCGAATGGGCATCGCAGTTCCTGCCAGCGCCTTCACCGACGTCTGCGACGCGCTGGTCCAAGCCCAGAACGAGGACGGCGGCGTCGGCTACAAGCGCGGCGAGATCAGCCGCGGCAGCATGACCTTGGCGGCCTTGGGAGTCTTCGTGATCGCCGAGGAGGTCGCCGGCCAAACGCCCACCTGGCGGCGCAAGCGGGCCGAGTACGCGCATTGTCGTCAGCGAGCCCTCGAGTGGTATGAGAAGCACTTCACGCTCTTCTACAATCCGCAAGGTCCACGGGGTTCTCTCTCCAAGTACCACCTCGGTTACACGCTCTACAGCCTCGAGCGCTTCTGCGACCTGGCCGAGATCAAGAAGCTGGCCGATCGTGATTGGTACGGCGAGGGCGCCGGATACCTGCTCGCCAACCAGCTCGAGGACGGACGATGGGGAACGGAGGCCGACACCGCGTTCGCCTTGTTGTTCCTCCAGCGGGCAACCCTGACCGGGGGCCGCCAGCGCGAGCAGCTCGCCCTCGAGGAGCGCGAGAAGATCCTCAAGGAGCGCCAGGCCGAGCGCGACCGACGACCGCGACCCGACGCCGCCATCCCGTTCTTGACTGAGTGGTTGGTGGCCGGACCGGCGCGCATCGAGGACGACGATCCCTGGGATCCGAAGAAGTTTTCAGTTCCAAAGGGGCGCCCGGTCGTCAACGCACGGGTGGGAAAGCTGAAGTGGGAGCTCTACCGAGGTCCGGCCGAAGAATCGTTCGTCGATCTGCAGAAGGCGCTGCGGCCCATCGACTGGGCCGTCGCCTATGTCGCCACCACCGTGATCGTGCCCCAGCCGACCGAGGCGGTCCTCTGGCTCGGCAGTGACGACGGTTGGCGAGTCATTCTGAATGGTGAGATCGTGAGCCAGCTCGACTGGTTCGGAACCTCGGAGCCCGATCGCCACGCGGTGCCGCTCTCATTGAAGCAAGGAGCGAACGTGCTCGTCCTCCAGATCGTCGAAGGCACCGGCACCTGGGGCTTCCACGCGCGTCTCTCCGACCCGAACGGTCGACCGATCACGGGCCTGAGCGCTCGCCCGATCCCGAGCCGGAAGTAGGGGGAGTCGCCACCGTCGTCACTTCACGTGCAGAGCCTCCGCGACCAGGATGACGTTGCCGGCACCGTCCTTTTCGGGGCGACCTCGCACTGCGACGTGGGCGAGATGGTCGAAGCCGTGAAAGCCCGTGAGGCTCGCCTTTTGGAGCGCACCACCGGCGTCGCGGAACTCGACGATGACGGTTCCGCGGGAGAGGTCGTCCGGTGAGTAGCAGCAGTAGTCCCAGGGCGTCGTGCAGCCATCGTCTTCGTTGTCGCTGCAAGCGTCATAGGTCGCATCCGTCAGACGAAACTGCGCTCGCCCGGACGGGTACTCCCCAACCCGGCCGGTCACCCAGATCGCATCCTTCGACTCGGCCTGATCGTGGACGGCAATCACACTGATCGCCTCGGCGGGAGCGCTGTCGGCCCAGTACGACTCCGCGAGAAGGTCGCCCCCCGAAGGAGGGGCCGACTCTTCGTTTCCACAAGCGGCCAAGAGGCTCAGCGTCACGATCGAGAGAACGAAGAAGCGCATCATCTACTCCTTTGATGTTGTGGGTATGAAACCAAGCGAGTGCCTTCCCACCCGACTGAAGTCGGGCCTCCGAATCGGCCCGACTCAGTCCGCTGGAAGGTCCTCCGGCCGCGCGATGACGGACGATTCACCTCAATCCTCCTTCAAGGCCGTCGCGATGGGGAGACGCAGGACACGGGCGACGGCGGGGATACTTCCGAACGCGCCCAACACCAAGACGCCCACCAGGCCTGCCAGAACCGCCGGTCCATCGGCGTCCAGCCGGAAGGCGCCCATTCCGATCCGAAACGTGGCCTGGGAGACTAGTGGGCTCGCGATCGCCAGCCCGGCCAGCCCGCCAGCCGCTGCGAGCAGCAGGGCTTCCAGCGAGAGGGAGGCGGCCAGGGCGGAGCCGGGGTAACCCAGGGCCCGCAATGTCGCGAGCTCCCCGAGGCGGTCTTGAACGGTCGTATTCAGAGCGTTGGCTCCCGTCACCAGTGCTGCCAAGGCAATCAAGATCGTCATGCCCCAGGCCAGGGAGCGGAGCGGCGCGAAGTATCCGGCGAGCTCGCGATAGTACACGGCGGCCGGGATGTTCGTCAGCTCGAGATCGAGCCGGCGCTGAGCGAAGACGTCGATGTCGTCGAGGCCGCTGGGGTCTTTCATGCGCACGAATACCGCCGAGATGTCGTCCCGGCGTGCGACGCCCTGCAGCTCGCGGAGCGGCGCCCAGATCTCCGACTCGATCGTCGTGCCCGAGGCTCCGAATACTCCGGAGACGGTCCAGGTCGCTCCCTCGAATCGCAAGATCGCGCCCGGCGCGAGCCGCACCGCCGACACACCCAGCTTCGGAGCGACTAGCCGTCCCACCAAGACCTCGCCGGAGCGAGGCAGCCGACCTTCGATCAGCGTGACCTTCTCGTGAACCAGAAACGCCCGCTCGGTGATGCCTCGCACGAACGCCGCATGAACGACCGAGCTCGTGTCTTCGGCTCCCCCCAGGCGCAGCTTGGTGGCCATGTGGATCTCGGGGGAGACGGCGGGCACGTCGTGCACGGTCAAGACGCCGGGCACGTCGGCGGCCACCAGGTCAGCCACCGCGGGTGTGATCGCCGAGCGAATCACGTCGCGCATCGCCGAGCTCGAGAGCAGGATCGACGTATCCCCTCGACCCGGCCCCGTGAAGCTCCGCTCGAGCGCACGCCCGAAGGAGACCGACATCACGATGACGGCCGTCACCAGGGCTCCGGCCAGGCCAGTCAGCAGTGTGCGGCCAGGGCGGCGGGTCAGATTGCGGATCGCATAGTCGATGGGCAAACGCCTTCTCATGAGGACGCCCCTTTGAGAAGAGCAACCGGCGACGAGCGTGCCGCCCGGAAAGCCGGAATGCTCGCCGCGAGGAGGGCGATTCCCAGGGCGAGGGCGAGGGCCGTGCCGACGACGCTCGGCGCCAGCTCGAAGCCGACGATCACGCCCTCGACCCCGATGGAAAGATGCGTGAGCTGGAGGATCGACCAGGTGCTCACGAGGCCCAGCACTGAACCGGCGAGCGTCAGAGCAAGGGTCTCGAGCAAGACCAGACCCACCAGATGGCGACCACGGTATCCGAGAGTCCGGTAGGCACCGTGCTCGGCCTGACGCTCCTGCACGGACATCGCCACCGTGTTGGCGACGAGGACCAGGATGACGGCGGCACATACGAAGCCGAGCAGCCGGCCGAAGCGCAGGATCTCGCGAAGCTCGGCCGTGGCATCCGAGAGGAACGCGATCTTGGCCCGGGTGTCGGTCGGCTCCTCGGCCTGAGCAAAGGCGGCGTCGATCTCGTCCGCAATCCGGCGCGCTTGACGGGCGTCGCGAACTTTCACTTCGAACTGGGTCACGGTTCCCAGACGATTGACCGCAGAGCTGCGCTGCAAGAACTCGAGGTGCGTGAGAATGACGTTCTCTTGCGCCGGGTCGCTCGATCGGAAGACGCCCGCCACGTCGACCGTGATGTCCGAGAAGCGGAAGCGATCTCCCGGCTCCAGTCCGCGCCGAGCGGCGAAGGCCTGGCCCACCAGTGCGCTGCCGCCTTCACGGCGGAATCGCTCGAGATCGCCAGCCACCACCTCCAGGTCGCGCGTCGCGAGCAGCGTCTCGACGGGCGTACCTTGAAAGGCGACCACGTCGAGGCTGGTGCGGCAGTTCGAGAGCGTGACCTTGACCGGGAGAGCGCTCTCGACACCCGCGATCTCGGTGATGCGCGTCAAGTATCGCTCGGGCAGGTGGGAGGTTTGTGGGCAGTATCGATTCTGACGATAGACCACCAGCGTCCGTGCGGCCTCACCGCCCTCGATCGCGGCATCGAGCCCGCGCGAGAGGCTCTCCACCGCCACCAACAGCAGCATGGCGGCCGCGACGCCGATCACCGTCGAAATCGTGCGCCCCCAACGTCGCACCAGGTGACGGCGAACGAGCTTCACCATCGGCATCATGACGTCACCTCCGCCGCGGGGGTGCGCGGATCGCGAAGCTGTCCCTTGTCGAGCGAGAGGACGCGACTGCCGGTTGCGGCCGCGCGCGTGTCATGGGTCACCATCAGAATGGTCCGTCCGCGCTCTCGATTGAGGCGAGCCAGTAGGCTCAGTGTCGCATTCGCCGAGTCATGATCGAGATTGCCGGTCGGCTCGTCGCAGACCAGCACCGAAGGATCGGCCACGATGGCGCGCGCGATCGCGACCCGCTGCTGCTGGCCTCCCGAGAGCTGCGGCGGTCGGTGCGAGCTCCGGTCGACCAACCCCACCGCTTCGAGGGCGACCGCGACCCGCGCGTGCCGCTCTCGCCTTGAAAAGCCGAACAGGAACAGCGGCAGCTCGACGTTCTCGTAGGCCGTCAGCACCGGGACTAGGTGGTACTGCTGGAAGACGTAGCCGATATGCTCTGCTCGCCAATCCGACAGAGCGCGACCTCGGAGAGCGGAGACCTCAGTTCCCTCGACGAAGATCCGACCGGCGTCGGGACGGTCGATGCCGGCGATCAGATTCAGCAGCGTCGTCTTGCCGCTCCCGGACGGGCCGAGCAGCACGAACAGCTCGCCGGCTTCGATCTCCAACGAGACATTCTCGAGCGGCGTGATCACGTGCTCGCCACTGCGATAGCGCTTCGTGACCTCTTCCAGACGAATGAAGGACATCATTTACTCACTCGTGCGAATGCGACAACCGTCGGTCAGGGATTCACGGCCACGATCAATCAGCTCGTCCGAGAGGTTCAGGCCCGCGATCACCGAAACCTCGTCGCCGATCCGCTCACCGACGGTCAGCGTCCGCAGCACCGCGCGGTCGCCGTCAGCGCTGACGACCCACACCTTGTTCGCGTCGACCAGGAGAGCTGCCGGGATGAGGAGCGTCGGTTGGTCTTCCACTCCCTCGTCACGCTCCGGCTCCAGGAAGCGCACCTGGCAGAGCATCTCGGGGCGCAGCCACTTGTCGGGATCGTGGACACGGACCTGCACCTCGAGCGTGACCTTCTGGATGTCGGCTCGAGGCACGAGACGCATCACGGCACCCGAGTAGGCCTGGCCGCGACGTCCCTCGGACAGGATTTGCGCCTGCTGGCCGATGGAGACGCTCGCGATGCTCTCCTGGGGCACGTCGACACGGATTCTCAGGTGATCGGGATCGTAGAGTGCACAGATCACACCGCCTGCACCTTCGTGGCCATGGAGCAGCGAGCCAGGCGCGGCCAGACGCTCCAAGACGATGCCGTCCCAGAGCGAGCGGACCGTCGTCCGCTCGAGCGCGAGCTCGGCCTGCTCCAGCAAGAGAGCGCGTCGATCGCGACGGGCCTCGGCTTGCGGAATAGTGGCGGCGGCCAGGTCGGCTTCGGCCTCTACACCCGCGAGCTCGGAGCGCGCCTCGGCCAGTCGCGCCTCGGCCAGCTCGACTTGACGCGGCCCCGAGGCTCCTTCCTCTTCGAGCAGCTGCTGGACGGTGAGCTCTTCTTCCAGCACTCGAATCTGAGCTCCCTTCTTGCCCACGGCCTCGACTCGTCGGCGATGCTCGGCTCGCGCACCCGTGATGTCGGCCTCGGATTCGGAAAGGTCCGCTTCGGCCAACCGCCTCTCGAGCTCCGCATCCGCGCGGACAAGACGCGCGACGATGCCTCCGGCCGTGACGACGTCCGACTCCTCGACCAGCACCTCGAGCACGGTGCCCGTCGTCAGCGCAACCACCTCGAGCGGATAGGGATCGGGCTCGACCCAGCCTGCCGCTTGGAATGCGACCGAGCCCTCCGCCACCCGAGCGATTCCCGACCGCGGTCGAACGACGGTGACTTCAATCGGATCGGTCCAAGCGTCCCGGAAGGCCCAGGCGAGGGCGCCCCCGAAGCCGAGCACGAGCACGAGCGGGAGCACGTAGCGACCCCAGCGTCGAGGCGGGGGGGGGACACCGCGCTCACGGGCCAGCACATCGAGATCGACCGAGGGTGGATGGACGGTCATCGCGGGTCTCCTTCCAGACGAGAAGGATCCGGGCCGAGTGCCTCTCGCAGTGCCAGGCGTGCGAGGCTCACCCGCTCTTCGGCATCGATCGCCGCCGTCACTCCATCGAGGCGACGCTCCAACGAGTCGACCCAAACGGGGAGGGCGGCGGTGTCGACGGAGAAACGTGCGCGGGCGGCCTTCCAAGCCGCGGCCGATTCACGATCGAGGCGCGGGCCAATGTCGGCTGCTTCCGATTCGGCCTCGGCCAGTACACGCGTCTGACGATCGGTGGCCGCTTCGAGGCGACGCACCTCCTCGACAACCTCCTCGACCGCCAGGTCACGTCGAACCCGAGCCGAGTCGATGGCACCATTCAGCGAGCCGGGCCAAGGCAAGCCGAGCGAAACGAACCCGCCGAAGAGATCGTCGCCGAGCTGCCAGCGCGGTCCGATGCGGAGGCTCGGCCACTGATCCGCGAGCACTCGGCGCAGCTCGGCTTCCGCGACCACGAGCTCCAGACGGCGCCGGCGAACGTCCGGATGATCCTCGACACGGCGTCCTCCATTCAATGAAGGCACCTCGAGGAGCATCCCAGTCACGGTGAACCCGGGGCTCACCATCGGAAGCCCGCTTCGGCGCGCCAGCTCCTCGTCCCGCACGGCCAAGGCCGCTCGAGTCTGATTCAGACGCCTCTCCACCCGCGTCGCGATCGCGCGCGCCATCGAGACGTCGGCCGGGGCCAGCCAGCCGCGCTCATCGAGGAGGTCGACCCGTCGGCGATCCTGGTCGACCTGGGCCAGAAGCGCCTCGAGCGCCTGCACACGATCGATCTCGGCTTCTCTCGCGACGAGCGCCCGATCGACATCGTGTCGAACGGACCAGAGCGTTCGCTCGAGATCGGCCAGTGCCGAGCGGATATCGGCATCGGCGAGCTCACGGGCCGCCCCTGCCGAACCGAGACCCAGTACACCGAGTAAGTCGATCGTGACTCCGACATGAGTGCCGACGTCCAATCGTTCCACATCGGGTGACTCGAGGCTGGCACGAATCTCCTCCGGGGCACCGGCACTCTCGGCCGCGGCCAGGCGGGCGAGCAGCTCTCGCCGCGCACGCTGGCAATCGATGTTCCACGCCCAAGCGGTCGCCTGCCAATAAGCCTGTCTGCTCGGGCCGTCCTGCCAGCCTTCGATCCAAGAAGCGGGCAGCGGAGTCAGGTCCGCCGCCTCCAATGCGGCTGCGAGCGCGGCATCTTCCGACGTGCGTTGCTCGAGCTGATCGTGCGCCTCCTCGACCGTGACGGGCCGAGGAGCGATCGAACGGCACCCCAACACGAGTAGGGCGAGGGTGCCCGCCAGCCCGAGCAGGCAAGAGCGAGGCGAGGCCGAGGGAGAGATACCATTGGGTGACACGCGAAGGCTCCGATCATCGACGTCGACCGACTGATTCGACGAGCCGAGATCGGGCCTGAAACCACGATCCGGACCGCCGCCGTTCGGAGGGACGACGAAGGATCAGAGCAGCAGTCGCTGCGTGAGGAAGGCCGCCGGTATGGGGCAGGGATCCGTCGACCGCTCGAGGGGCGCGATCATTGCGGGTGCCCACGCGAGAACGTCGTCGAGAACGACTTCGGTCGCGAGCCAGCCCGTCAGCTCCTGATGATCACGGCGCGACCGCTCGATGTCACGTGTCACACGATCGAAGGTCAGCACGCAGCAGTCGCAGTCGACACCGGCTTCATGCGCGTGCAGCGCGACGCTCGGCTCGGCCGAAGCTTCGGAGCTACAGCAAGCCGTGACCACCTCGCAGCATTCCGAGTCCTCGACTTGCACCTCGCCGGTGACGAGGCACGTCACCACCGGTCGAGCGACCGGAGAGGTCACCAGAAGCAACGACCCGACCAGCAAGATCCAAGAGGATCGCTGGCGTTGCGGGCGCCGCGGGCGGCGGATAGGGGTCGAGGTCATGACCATGTTTGCCAACATAGCGGATCGACGAGCCAAAACCAGGGGCGATCTCAGCGCAGTGCCTGGGCGCGCTCCCGGTAGTAGGGCTCATCGGGATTCTCGCGAGAAAGCTGCTCGTAAATCTGGCGAGCTTCCGCGCGCTGGTCGCCGCGCTCCAGCGCGCTGGCGAGGTTGCCGCGGGCCACCGGGCTGGTCGGCTCGAGCTCGACGGCGCGGCGGAAGGCGGTGACTGCCGCCGCGAGCTCTCCCTGCTCGCGGTAGATCAGGCCCAGGCGATTGGTGGCTCGAAAGCGCTGACTGGGAGTCGCCTCGGCCCATTGGACGACACGTCGATATCGGGGAATGGCCTCCTCGTACTGCTGCGCCGCCGCGAGGGCCGTCGCTCGGGCGATCTCGAATTCCCCGTCGAGCTCGATCGGCTCGCGAACCCGCTCGAAGACCTCCAGAGCCGAAGCGACGTCGGACAGCTGCAGGTAGAGCTCCGAAGCGACGACGGCCGCGGCGTGATCCCGGGGATCGAGCTTCAAGATCTGCTCGGTGCTCCGGACGGCGGCCGCTCGGTCACCCTGGAGCTGTTGGACCTCGGCCAGTCGACGCCAGAGGGAAGGCACCGCGGGGCTGTTTGCCAAGCAGAGGCGAAGCTCCGCGATCGCCTGCTTCAAGAGACGAGGTTCTCGGCGTCCCAGATCGGCGTAGCAAAGGGCCCGGTACTCGTGCAAGCCGATGGAGCCCGGATACCGCTGCTCCAAGACATCGAGCGTCGCGAGCGCGGCTTCGGGGCGACCGGCATCGAGGTGCCGCATGACGGAGGAGAGCTCCGAGAGCATCGCGACCATCTCTCGAGGATGCCGACCGGCTTCGACGGGATTCCGAGTCGTGCCCGCGTATCCCAGTCGCTGTAGCGCCTGAAGGTCTTCGGGAGTCACGCGGCGCGCGGTCGAGAGCGTCTCCGGCGAGCGCTCACGCAGCTCGGCCAGCCGGCGCTGCATCTCGGCGAGCCGGTCCGGCTCACGCGCGGCGAGGTCGTCGAGCTCCCCCGGGTCGGCCAACACGTCATACAGCTCGGTCGTGCCGGCGCCGGGCGCCTCGATGATCTTCCAACGCCCGTGCACGAGACCCCGGAGTGGACTCCAACCTTGCTGAAGCTGCGGCCAATAGCTCTCGAAGTAAGCCGGTCGAGACGGTGCGTCGGTATTCTGCCAGACCTCGGCCAGGGATCGACCGACGGCGTCGGGGAGACCGGGAAGGCCGAGGAGATCGGTGACGGTCGGGACGAGATCGATCGTGCGCACCGTCTGCGGTATGCGACGCCCGTGCGGCAACTCCGGTCCACGCATCAGCATCGGAACCCGGACGGTCGAGTTGTAGACGAGCGTGACGTGATTGCGCTCCTCGTGCTCGCCCAGCCCCTCGCCATGGTCAGCGACGACGATCACCAGAGTGTCATCGGCGCGACCGCGGCTCTCCAAGACTTCGAGCAGTCGTCCGAGGGCTCGATCGAGATAGGCGATCTCACCTTGATAGGGATCCTCTGCGAACCGAGACGCGAACGGCTCGGGGGGCCGATAGGCCTCGTGCGGGTCGAAGAGATGGACCCATCCGAAGAAAGGATCGCGGGTGTCGAGGGCTGTGAGCCAGGCTTCGGCTTCCGCGACGACCTCCTCCGCGCGTCGCTCGGGAAACTCGAAGCGGTGCTCGGCCGCGGTGTCGAATCGATCGTCGTAGACCTCGAATCCCTGATCGAGGCCGAACTTCGCCGAGAGCGGAAAGGCGGCGAGAAAGGCGCCCGTGCGATAGCCAGCGGAGCGCAGCGCCTCGGCGAGCGTCGCCATCGACTCGGGCACTTCGAACCCGCGGTTGTCTCGCACCCCATGCCTCAATGGCAGGGCCCCAGTCAGGATCGACACATGTGACGGGAGCGTGATCGGCGCGACGGTGTACGCCTGCTCGAAGAGCACTCCCTCCGCGGCGAGGGCGTCGAGGTTCGGTGTCGCGGCATTCGCGAATCCGTAGCAGCCGAGCCGATCGGCCCGAGTGGTATCGAGGGTGACGAGCAGCACCGACATCCCGCTCGGCTCTGGATCGCTTCTGCAAGCCGGAAGGAGCAGAGTGATCGCGAGAAGCAGCGAGGGGTGCCGTGAATGAGAAGCGCGCATGAGCTTTCGTGCAATCAGATCGTCGACCCGACCCGGCGTCACGCGGAGTGGCGATGCCGAATCAGGGAAGCCTGGGGACCAAGGCCCGAAGTCCGCCGAATCGACGGCCGGATGCGTTCCGCTGAGTCCATCTCGCACCCACATCGCGACGAGCCAGGTCCGTGTTCGTCCACCCAAGGTATACGCGACGGTCTAACGAAGCCATCCGGACAGGTGATCCACGGATTCTCAGGAGAGCACTTCGGAGCAGCGGGTTCACTTGGCCGGCACGCGACACCTTGTGAGATGTCGACGCTCCGGACGACATCGTTCCCGATTGCTATCAACTCTCATGTGAACCCAGTAGAATCGAATGCCACGCTCCCTCAGCCCACCGCCGACAGCCGCCGGTGGCGGGCGCCGCCGGACGGAGTTCGCCATGAGAGTCTTCATCGCTGCGTTGCTGCCGTTCTTGTTTGCAGCCTCGGTCATCGGCCAGCCGACGACCCGGATCACTCGAGGCGATCTGCAGGCCTACGCGCCGATCGGCTCCGTCCATCGCCCAGCGATATCATCGGACGGACGCTTCGTCGCCTTTCTCAGCGCCGCACAGAACTTCGTCCCCGGAGACTCCAACTTCGCCGACGATGTCTATCTCGTCGACCTGCAGTCGAGCGCCCTCGTGCGGGCTAGCCTACCGCCATCGGGCCAGCAGCCCGACCGCGCCTGTGAGGACCCGGTGGTGTCGGGCGACGGGACGCTCGTCTTCTTCCTCAGCCAAGCCACCAATCTCGTGCCCGGTGACACCGGGTTCTTTCGGGATCTCTTCGTGTATCACGTCGCGACCGGGTCGCTCCAGCGCCTGAGCGTGAGCTCGATGGGGCAACAGGCCAATGGCGAGACGCGGAGCTATGGGATCTCGGAGGACGGTCGCTTCGCTGCTCTCGAGTCCGAAGCGACGAACCTCGATTCGGGCGACACGAACGGGCGTCGGGATATCTTCCTGCACGACCGACAGGCCGGCCTCACGACGCGAGTCAGCCTGGCCTGGAACGGAGCCGAGGCGAATCATCACAGCTCGAATCCGGCGCTGTCGGCGGATGGGCGCCTCCTCGTGTTCGAGAGTCTCGCCACCAACCTCCTGCCCGGTGCCGATGGTGACTTCGGGTCGGACGTGTTTCTGCGGGACCTCACGACCGGTGCGATCGAGAAGCTGAGCCTGAGCACGACCGGAGCGGTGGGAAACGACTCCAGCTCGTTCCCCAGCGTCTCTGCGGACGGATCCCGCATCGCCTTCACGAGCCGGGCGACGAACCTCGTTCCTGGGGACACCAATCAGGCCATGGACGTCTTCGTGCGGGATCGGCTCTCCGGCACCACGCACCGAGTCAGCGTGAGCTCGACCGGAGCCGAGGCCGACGCTCGGAGCTTCGACGCACGCATCTCGGGAGACGGTCGCTTCGTGGTCTTCGCGAGCTATGCGACCAACCTCGTGCCGGGCGACACGAACGGGAGTCCCGACATCTTTCGGCACGACACTTGGACCGGAGTCACCGATCGCCTCAGCGTCGACTCGACGGGGATGGAGGGCGACGGCATCAGCCGTTCTCCCACGATCACGTTCGCCGGAGCGCTTGTGGCGTTCGAGAGCGACGCCCTCCTTGATCCCCGCGACGGGAACCCGAGCTACTCCGACGTGCTCTTGAGGGACGTCGGGAGCGCGACGACCGCGCTGCTTCCCTTGTTCTCCGAGGAAGCGAACAGCGTCAGCCGGACCTCCGCCCTTTCGACCGATGGCCGATTCGTCGCGTTTGCCAGTCATGCCTCGAACCTCGTGGTCGGGGACTCAGACGGCACCTCGAGCGTGTTTCGACTGGACCGGGAGACGAGGGTGCTGGACAGGATGGGAGCCGGGCTCCAGCCGTCGATCTCGGCAGCGGGCGATCGGATCGCCTTCGTGAGCGACGCCGCGGACCTCGTTCCCAACGACACCAACGGAGTGACCGACGCTTTCGTCTTCGATTTCACGAGCGGGATCCTACGTCGGGTGAGTGTTGCGACGAACGGGACCCAGGCCAACGATGTCTCCGACCATCCCGTCTTGTCAGCCGATGGACGCTTCGTTGCGTTCGCGAGCCGCGCGAACAACCTGATCGCCGGTGACTCGAACGGGCTCATGGATGTCTTTGTGCACGATCTGACGACCGCGACGACGGTGCGCGGAAGCGTCAGCAATGGGGGAGCACAAGGCAACGGGAGCAGCTGGAGCGCATCGCTCTCGGGCGACGGGCGGCTGCTGGCTTTCTCGAGCAGCGCGTCGAACCTCCTGCCCGGCGACGTCAACGACCTGCGCGACGTCTTCGTCCGCGACCTCGTCACGGGAGCGACCCGGCTCGTGAGCGCAGCGGGCGCTCCCGCGAACGCGCGCTCCGAGTGGCCGGTCGTCTCGAGCAACGGGCAATGGGTGGTGTACTCGAGCCAGGCCACGAACCTCGTCCCGAACGACACGAACGGCTCCGAGGACATCTTCCTCTATGAGCTTCTCACCAACTCGACAGTTCGAGTGAGCGTCGACTCGCTCGGATTCGAGGGCGACGGGCAGAGCGAGAGACCCCGACTCTCGGGCGATGGCCGGATCATCGCCTTCCAGAGCGACGCGACGAATCTCGTTGTCGCGGACCTGAACGGCGCAACCGACGTTTTCGTGCACGATCGCGAGACCGGCGTGACCGAGATCGTCAGCGTCGATTCCCGGGATGACTTCGGAAACGCCGCTTCCAAAGACCCGGCCCTCTCGGCGGACGGTCGTTGGGTGAGCTTCACGAGCGAAGCCGACAACCTGGTCCTGGACGACCGGCTCGGGATGGCAGACGTCTTTCTTCGTGACCGCGCCCACCTCGTCTTCCAAGGCACACCCGCTCCCGCCCAACCGGTGCGCTTCTCGCTCTCAGGTGCATTTGGCGAAGCCGGCCACGATCTGCTGGTGCTGCTGTCGTGCACTGGAACCGATGGCCTTCGGCTGCCGGGAGACGGCCGCATGGTTCGGCTGACGCCCGACGCCTGCACGACGCTCGGTCTCCAGCTCTCGATCTTCCTGAGGGCTCCCATCGACGGGAGTGGCAAGGCCCAGACCCCGATCGTGCCCTTCCCACTCGTTGCTCCGGGGCGGACGTTTTACGCGGCCGGTGTCACGATCGACCCTCTCATTCCTCGCTTCGTCGCGATCACCGGGCCGATCAGCGTCGTGACGCAGTAGGCGGATCGAGCTCGTCCCCCGCCTGCGGCTGGATTCGAGCCCGCCACCGCGATCCGGCTTCGTCTCTCGGTCACGTCCGGCGGGCGTGACAGGCGTCGGTGACCCCGATACCCTGTGACCGGCGACCAGCCATGGATTCGGGAATGGCGGCGGGCGACGAATGAGGAAATCGCGGGAAGTTGAACATGCACTCGAGGTCTTCACGAGTATGGTGCGCCATTGCGGTCGCAACCGCCGCACTGGCTCTCGCCTCACCGAGCATCGCACAAGAGAGCTACGGGATCACTTTCGCGCACGGCGGCGTCGTCGAGGTCGAGAGCCCGTCGGTGCCGGGCGCAGCCGATCCCCTGACCCTCGAGTGCTGGTTTCGGTCGACCGCCAATGCGCGTCAACCGGTCGCCTTGATCTCACGCTGGTCGGAGCGCTCGAAGGACGAGGACGCGGGCAGCTTTCATCTGTCCCTCTCGGGCAGCAAGAAGATCAGCTTCGGTTTGAGAAGCGCGGCGGGCCAGCAGGCTGCCCTGGTCGGATTCGGGGACTGGTCGGATGGCCAGTGGCACCACGCGGCCGCGAGCTGGGATGGCGCCACCATGCGGGTCACCTTCGATGGGCGCGAGGTGGGACGAAAAGACCTCACCGAATGGGGTCCACTCGCAGAGACGTCACTTCCGCTGACGCTTGGCCCGCGCGTCGATCCCTGGGCGCGTCGGCCCGGGTTCTTCGACGGCTTCCTGGGTGGTGTCGCCATCTGGCGAGTGGCTCGCAGCCCGCAGGAGATCCTGGCGAGCCTGCGGCAACCCGCCCCGCAGGATCCGAACCTCGTCGCCTACTTGCCGCTGCGGGCGAAGGCTCCTGGGAACGTCGCCTCCGACCAATCCTCGAACGCCCGACACGGCCGGCTCGACGACACCTTGGCTCGGGCGGGTTGGGCGCTCACGCCATCCTGGACGGAGCCTCAATCCGAGCATCCGGCTCGCGATCTGTTCTGCTACGACCTGGCCGACGTCTTGGGGAAGAGCCACTCGGGGATCGGTCGTCGCATCCTGGTGAGTCACGAGTCCGAGGAGCGAATCGGTGTGCTCTGGCAGCACCCGGGGACGCGCGCGCTCGCCATCACTTGGATCGACGCCTCGTTGCAGCATCACGAGACGCACGCCCTCGCCTGCCCCGAGGACGCCCTCCTCGCCGCGGGCACGACCGACCCGGACGGCAACGTTTACTATGTCGTGATTCAGGAGCTGTCCAACGATCGTCCGGCCGGGCAGGAGGTCGTCGCCACGCTGCACAAGACGGACGCTCGCGGCGAGCCGGCACTCGAGCGAGCGATCGACGTGACGCAGGCGGGCTTCAACATCTTCGCCTTCAACCGCGGTGTCACACGATCCGGCAGCCTGCGCTACAGTCGCGGTTTGCTCGGGCTCATCCTGCCGCGCACGATGCACCGGAGCCCCGACGGACTGCGCCACCAGGGCGCCATCGCGGTCGTGTTCTCGGCCAAGGACTTGAGCGTCCTGAGGAACCTGGGGCAAACGAGCGGTCACTCGATGGCGAATCTGCTGACGACCAACTCCAAGGGCGTCTTCCTCGGGATCGACCTGGGTGACAACTACCCACGCGGCGTTCACCTTCACGAGTTCACGAAGAATCAAAAGACGTCGCGCGTCGTGTTCACCTTCAAGACCGCGCATGCGACCGAGAGTCGCAATGGCTCTCCCGTCTACGACGAGATCAGCCAGGACGGGAAGACGTTCTACAAGTGGTCGAACGACAATGGCGTCTATACGGAGCTGGGCGGCATCGTCGAGGCCAAGGACGCCTACACGATTCTCTTCGCGACCGACCAAGCGCCCGATGGCCGAGTCCTCGACAATAGTCGAGCCTTCCGTGGCTGTCCCGATCCGCGCAATCTCGCGATGGTCCGCGTGGTCAAGAACTTCGGCCGCGCGCCGGGCGGCAACGAGATCAGCGACGTCCTCATGGCCCGGCTGCCGCGAGGCGCGAAGGCGGAGACCGGCGGCTTCTTCGACTTTGGCGGGCGCTGGAGCAAGCAGCGGGTCGTCGGGGTGACTTGGCTGACGCAGTACGGGGAAGGAGAATCCGTTCATGCGCCTCGAGTCACCGAGCTCGCGAATGGCAACACCCTCGTGCTTTGGGAGAAGTCGGGAGACGGGGAGTCGCTGCATGCGATGATCTTGGATGCGAGAGGAAACATCGTGAACGAGGAAGTCGATCTCGGCTTCTCGCTCCACCGGAATCGCCAAGACCGAATGCTGTCTCAGGGAGGCCGCATCCACCTTCTCGCAAGCGACGGCGAAGAGGGCGTGAGCCGCCTCTTCTTCTTTCGCGATGAGGGCTGAGGGCGGTGGGCAGTGTGTCAGCCTCGCGCGCGCTGGTTGCAGCTCGGGATCGATGAGGGGCGTCAGCTCCGCTTCACGGACGCACTCTGCGCAGCCACATCGCTGGAACCCTAGAATGAGTGACGTATCGTCGAAGCTCTGGACCGGGATGCTCTCCATCCTCCTCACGTTCACGGGCGCTCTGCCTGCTCAGGACGTGCGGGACGGCGAGGCGCTCGTCCTGGCGGGGGGCACGGTCTTTCCGTCGCCCGAGGTCGATCCGATCGTCGATGGCGTGGTCGTGGTCCGGGACGGAGTCATCGTCGCAGTCGGGTCGCGTGGCACCGTGACGGTTCCCGCCGGGGCCACGATTCTCGATTGCTCGGACCGGACCGTCGCGGCCGGGTTTTGGAACTGCCATGTTCACTTCTTCGAGCGGAAGTGGGCGCGCGCCGAGGAGCTGCCGGCCGACGAGCTCACCAGGCAGCTTCGCGACATGCTCACGCGCTATGGATTCACGAGCGTGTTCGACCTGGGATCTCCCGGCGCCAACACGCGACGCATTCGACACCGCATCGAGAGGGGTGAGATCCTGGGCCCACGGATCCTCACGACGGGGGAGCCGCTGATGGGACCGGGATGGATGCCGCCGGCGAGCCTCCTGAGCACCCTGGGCTTCCTGATCTTTCCCTCACCCGAGGTGACGAATGGCGAGCAGGCGACCGCGGCGGCTCGCGACCTCCTCGCCAGCGGCGCCGACGGCCTCAAGCTCTTCACGGCCTCGCCGGCTCCTCCGCACGGATTGCTGTCGACCGAAGCCATCCGAGCGGCTGTCGAAGAAGCGCATCGCCGAAAGAAGCTGGTGTTCGCTCATCCATCCTCGCCGGCCGGAGTCTCGGTGGCCGTGCAGGGCGGCGTCGACATCATCGCGCACACGACGCCGGGAACGGGAGCCTGGGATACCGCGCTGATCCACGAGATGCGCGAGGCCGGAGTCGCTGTCATCCCGACCCTGAAGATTTGGAAGTACCACCTGCGGCACGACCGCGCTTCTCTCGGTGAAGCCGCCGCGCGGGAGGGCGTCGCCCAGCTCCGCGCTTGGCTCGAAGTGAACGGCGAGGTCCTCTTCGGCACCGACGTCGGCGGCATCGACGACGCGGATCCCAGCGAGGAGTACTTGCTCATGGCTGCGGCAGGCATGACGTTTCGGCAGGTCCTCGCCGCCCTCACGACGGTGCCGGCGAACCGTTTCGGTGACGCGAAGCGAGGCCGCATCGCTCCCGGCTTTGTGGCCGACCTGGTCGTTCTCGGCGGAGACCCGAGCCGAGACATTCGAGTGCTTGCCGCCGTGGAGACCACTGTTCGAGACGGGAAGATTCTCTACCGGGCCCCGGAATGATGGACGAATCGGATCTCATCACCCCCCGCGCGCGCCCGACGCTTGCCCGTCGCATTCGGCTCAGTGCCTTCGTGCTGTTCGTCTCGCTCCCGGTGCTCGTTCCGTCCGCCGTCATCGTGTTCATCGCGCTCGACCCACCGCCGCGGATCGAGCGGAGCCCCTGGACGCAGATGCGAGTCGACCGTCCGCGTCTGGCCGCCGCGCTGGACAGTCAACCGGAGATTCACGAGTGGGCCGCCCACGAGTTCGCGGGTCAGGGATCGGGGCTGCTCTTCGGCTGGGATCCCGCCGCGCCGATCAGCGGATTCGACGCCGAGCATCATCCGACCGAGGGCGGCGCAGTAATTCGCATCCGTGAGGATCTCTCCGGACTGGACCAGATGGCCTGCCTCGTCTTCGAGATGCACAACGCCCGCGGCAAGGAACGCTTCGAGGAGGTCACCACGCAGGCCCTGAACGGGCAGCTCGATCGCGAGCAGTTCGTGCGAGCGATGGTAGAGCAAGAGACTCGTGCGGAGCTCGCGACGCGTCGATTCTTGCGGGAGACGTTTCGCATGCCGACGAGTCGGGGGCTGGACCAGCATCCTCACCTGGCCGCGTCGCTCCTCTCGGACGCGACGAGCGAGGAGATCGTCGACCACGCGCTTCGCGAGGGTGGCTACCGCCAATTCTACGAAGACGCCTACGACCGACTTCCGGTCCCCAGCCGCCTCAGTCCGCCGCAGCTCGACGGCGCCGACGAGAAGCACTGAGCCGCCGATCCACTCGGATCGAGTGGCGAGTCGTCGTTTAGACCGTTTGAAACGCCTCGCTCGATACGACTCCGGTATCCTGCTCGAAGGAGGACCGGATCCTCTCTCTCGGCGGTGGGGGAGCCCAGAGCGGAAGCCGCGCCCCGAGTGAGTGAGAGAGAACGCGCTCGCGAAAGTACCTCTCGTGGTCCCACTCGACCTCGGCCATCGTGAGCAGACAGTCCACCCACTCTCGGCGACCACCGTGCCAGGCAAAGCGCGCCGCCGACTCGTACTCCCGCACGTTGCGGCTCTCGAGCTTGCCCGCGCCATACATGGGAATGAGCCAGCCGGAGAGATGGCACAACAGTCCGAGACTCCGACCAATGACCCACGTGCGTGCTTCCCGCAGCTTGGAGGGGCGCTCGCCGAGCTCCGCCAGCATCACCGCGATCTGGCGCCGGTGGTGCCACTCCTCGTCCTCGATCTTGCGGATCGCGACGCGCTCATCTTCTCGACGCAGCGATCGCCAATGACCGCGATAGGCGAAAGCCGCCGCCTGCTCCCCCGAGTAGGCCAGCTTGAGGATGTGGGTCAGATCTCGAAGAGCCCGAGTGCTGTCCTTCTGCGCGATCACATCCACCTCGCCGCGTTCGTCCCGTGTCGTTCCACCTGGCATTCTAGACGGTCGAGGCTCCGGATTCCGCGTGCCGACGCGTGAGAGGTGCCGCGTGATTCGAAAGATGGTTCCTCTTCACCTTCGTGACCTCAGTGCTCTCCGTGGTTCACCCTCGCCCGCCCGCGAGGCGCTTCGCATCGGGGGAGCGCTTGAGTGACCCCATCGCCCACGTGCCGACGATCGGACCCAAGGCGAGGAATGCGAACGCCCATCTCCAGCCGACGCTCGGCTCGAGGGTCGGAACCAATCGAATGGTGGCCAGCGTCAGCAGGAAGCCCAAGGCCGTCTGCGTCGTGAGCTGCGTGCCGACGTAGTCGGGATCGGCGAGCTCGGAGATGGCGCTGCTGAATTGCGCCGAGTCGGCCACCACCGCAAAGCCCCAAATCCAGGCGACGGCCGTCACGATCCAGGGCGACAGCCCGAACAGGAACCCGATCGTTAGCGCACAAGACCCACTGATGACCAGGCTCAGCATCGTCGTTCGGGTGCGACCCCAACGATCGGCGAGCCAGCCGGCGCCGTAGCTGCCGAAGGCACCGAGGGCGATGGTCCCGAAAGCACACAGGCTGGCCGCCTGCTGGATCGTCGCCTCCTCACACTCGGGATCGAATGCGCGGTACGACGCGGCGAGGAACACCGGGATCCACGTCCACATGGCGTACAGCTCCCACATGTGGCCGAGGTAGCCGAGGTTGGCCAATCGCAGTGGGCGATCGCGGAAGGCATGCCCGATGTGTCGCCATTGAAAGGGCGGACGCTTCGCTCGATAGGGACCGAGCTGTCCCGCCCACCCGCTGATCACCGCGCCCCCGAACCCCAAGGCCGCCACGATCCCGAGCACCAACCGCCAGTCGTCGACGCCACCCAGCCCTCGCACCAGGTGCGGCGATGCCGATCCGGCGACCACGGCGCCGACGATCAAACCGATGCCGAGGCCGCGATCCTTCAGCGTCCAGGTGGCGACGACCTTCATCGCCAGCGGGTAGACGTGCGCCAACGCGAAGCCGGTCACGAAGCGACACACCAGCGCCCCCGCGAAGCCCAGGTCGAGCAGTGCCAGCAGTCCGGTCGCAGCAGCCGCGATCGCCGCACCGCCGGCCATCACTCGCCGCGGCGAGAAGCGGTCGGCTGTGTTGAGGATCGCGCTGAACAGCGCTCCGACGACGAAGCCGACTTGCACGATCATCGTGAGCCAGGCGGCTTCCGCGGGCGTGAGTTGCCAGAGCGCCGTGAGGCTCGGCCCGACGGCGGACGCCGAGAACCACGGGCTCATCCCCAGCACGGTGGCGAGGGAGAGGAGCCCCAGAGCTCGGCGCTTCTCGGAACGGTCGGGAGTCGGTGGCGCGCCGTGCGACTCGGTCGCGGTCACCCCTTGGCGAGCTGCTTGCGGACCAACTCCAGGAGGGCCTTCGTCTTCTTGATTCCCTCGTCTTCGGAGAGCGAGCCGCCTTCGTACTCGATGCCGACGTGGCCGCGGTAACCCGCGTCGAGGACGATTCTCATCATCTTGCGGAAGTCGGTCTTCGTCTCATTGCCTTCCGAGTCGAAGTCGTGTGACTTCGCGCTGACCGCCTTGGCGTAGGGCATCAGCTCGCGCACCCCTTCATAGCGGTCGTACCACTTCCCGTCGCCGAGGTGGAAGTTGCCGAAGTCGGGCAATGTGCCGCAGCGCGGGTGATCGACCTGCTTCATCACCGCGGCGAGCCACTTGCCGTTCGAAGACAGCCCGCCGTGATTCTCGACGATGACGTTCAGATCACTCTTGGCCGCGAACTCGGTCAGCCGATGGAGCCCGTCGGCCGCTCGCCCGAGCTGCTCCTCGTAGGTGCCGCTGCTCTGCGCGTTGACGCGAATGGAGTGACAGCCCAGGAACTTGGCGGCGTCGACCCAGCGATGGTGGTTCTCGATGGCTTGCTGACGCTTCTTCTCATCGGCGTCGCCGAGCGCCCCCTCGCCATCGACCATGATCAACAAGCTCTTCACGCCCTCGCCTTGGGCTCGCGTCTTCATCTCGCCCAGGTACGCCTCGTCCTTCGCCCGTGCCTTGAAGAACGAGTTCACGTACTCCACGGCTCCGATGCCGAAGCTGCGCGCTGCTTGAGCGAACTCGAGGTTGTCGAGCTTGGGCTCCTGCTGCCCGGACAGCCTCCGGTGCCACGACCATTGGGCGAGGGAGATCTTGAAGTGAGGCGCGACCTCCTGGGAGGCGGCGAGCGTCGACCACGGCTGAAGCACGGCGGCGGCCACGGCCGCGCCGGACCCGATCAGGAACTCGCGACGATTCGGCATCGGTAGGACTCCTCGGAGAGGGGGCTCTCGAACGCGAAGCCACCATACCGAGGGCCCGACGGCGACTCAACCGCGCGGTCGGGGTGCCGGTTCGGGAAGGATCGTCCCTGAGTGGGCGACGGTTCTTCCTCGAGAGAGGATCTCGACACCACGCCACACCGACGCGACGCCCAGAAGAGCCGCGGCGGCGAACGCGATGGTCGCGATCACCCCGTCGATGACGAGCTGGCGACCCGAACCGTCGAACGCCGGAGAGCGATGCATCGCCCACCAAGCGCCCGCCACCGGCGGCCCGACACACAGCAGCAGTCGACTCGACCACAGCGCCAGCGCCGAGGGCACGGGCGCCCTTCCCGGCCGCTGCGATCGATACCAGCGCCACGCGAAGACGCTCAAGACCGCGAGGCCGAGCACTGTGCTGACATGCTGGAGGACGCGATAGCCCTTCACCTCGAGTCCGCCCGCTCGGATCGCCGTCTCTCCCAAGGGCGGCACGAGCTGCACCAGCCAGTTGCCCGGCTCGGTGATCGAATCCCAGGCGAGGTGGGTGACCGCACCGATCCCGATCGACAGGATCACGCCCGCGATGCGCCCGAGGCTCGGCCAGCCGCTCGCCCTTCGGCCCCACAGCCGCTCTCGCCACCCGGCGGGAAGGAGCAGGATCAGCGGGCGTCGGACGATCGCTTCGAAGAGCACCCACAGCACGAGTCCGACCGGCAAGCAGAACGTGAAGAGACCCGGAAGTGTGTGCCCGACGACGCTGATGTGCCGCAGCGCCAAGAAGTACTCCCAGTCGGGAGCGGTCGCGCCCAAGACGAGCGCCGGCGCATCGAGCCAGCGGCAGCGTCGGAGCGGCAGGATGGCCGCGGCATGGGCAGCGGTGAACGGCATGCGGGGAGTTTTCCTGGGAACGGGCTCCATTGAGGCTCAGGGATCGTATCGACCGTCACCCGGTTGAACTGAACTCGGGTGAGATGCGGTGCTTCGACCATTCGAGCGCTCCCGCGCTCGCGGTCGCGATCGCCGAGTCCGAGCGTTCGCCTCGGCGGCACTCGCCTCAGGCGTCGGGTCCGCGGTAGTGGCAGCGCGAGGTACAGGTCTCCTGCACGGTGATTCCTGCCAGACCCGGAAGACGATCCTTCAATCGCTCCCAGAGCCAGGCTGCCAGGATCTCGGAGGTGGGGTTCTCGAGGCCGGGCACATCGTTGAGGTAATGGTGGTCGAGCTGCTCGCGCAACGGTGCGCAGGCCGATTCGATGTCACCGAAATCGAGGAACCACCCGGTCACGGGGTCGACCGGTCCCGTCACGGTGATCTCGCAGCGAAAGCTGTGGCCGTGCAACCGGGCGCATTTGTGTCCGGGTGGAACGTGAGGCAACAGGTGAGCGGCTTCGAAACGAAACTCGCGGGTCAGTTCGACTTCCATCGGCGCAGACGAGACTCCTGAGGATGAGAAGGGAGCCGAGATTCTAACGGCTCGTGCTGTGAAGACGAGCCCAAACCAGGTCGGTCTGGCTGACGGAGAAGCGCTCCGCCTCCTGTCGAGGGCGCGGGACTCGGATCGGAAGTCGGCCTCCGGATGCGGAGAGCCCGAAAGGATCGGTGGATCGCGGTCCGATAGGAGAGAAAGAGGAATCTGCAAGCCGTCTCCCCCGAGACGCGAACGGTCGGCGCATCGAGAACCACATGAACCCGCAGGACCCCAAGCTCGATTCGCTTCCCCAGATGGTCGCGGCCCGGAACGCTGGCTCGGTTCTCCGAGTGCCCCGGGGCGTTGCGCACTGGCGGCGACAGATGCAGATCCTGGGCCTCGACGAGGCGGCCTGGACCTCCCTGCGCAACCTCGACGGTTGGCTCAAGGAGCGATTTCGCGAGGCGGCCGACTGGTTTCAAGAGACCCTCTCTCGCACCTCCGATGGGGGCTTCCCGATGTGGGAGGTCACGCGCCGCGATTCCCGGTTCCGCGAGCTCTTCGTCCAATACCTCGATGGCCTGCTCGGAGCCGAGGATGTCGACAGCTACCTCCATCATCGTCGACGCCTGGCCGAGACCCACCTGGCCCACGGCGTTCCGGCCGCCTGGTGGATGCATGGACACCGCTTGGTGCTCGCATTCCTGATCGAGCGCCTGGTCCGTCGCCAGATGATGCGGCCGCGCCGGTTGACTCGTCAGCTGATCGCGCTCGAGAAGCTGTTCGGCCTCGACGAGCAGATCTGGCGAGAGCTGCACGCTTTGGCGCCGGATACCGGTGGCAGCGACGGACCAGACTTCGTGCGGAAGCACGGCTTTCAAGACGTGGCGTTTCAATCCTCGAGGCAGGTCGAGACGATTCGCGATTGCCACGGTCAGGTGGTCGAGCTGCGATCGGCCGCCGCTCAAGGCACGAACCGTCTCAACGAGCTGCGCGAGGTGATCCGACAAGCGGTCGACGAGGTCCAAGGCACGCGCGCGATGATCCAGGAGGACCTGGACGAGCTCGACGCGCTGCGCCGACACATCGAGACGCTGGCGGAGCAAGTACGTTCGCTCGAGGAGCAGTCGCACGAGATCGAAGAGGTGATCGCGACGGCGAAGACGCTCTCGTATCGCTCGAAGGTCGTGTCGATCAACGCCACCATCGAAGCGGCGCGCGCCGGCGAGGCGGGGCGGGGCTTCGAGGTCGTCTCGCACGAGATGGGGCGCTTGGCGCGCAAGTCCCACGAAGCGACCGTCCAGATCGAGGAGATCTTGACGCAGCTTTTGCAGACCACGGGGCTGGCGGCCGACGCCGTGTACTCGGGCGAACGAGTGACCGATCAGGTCGTCACGCTCGCCCAGTCGATTCACCGATCGCTCGACTCCCTGGGTGAGCAAGGACAGGCGGCCCGCGAGGGCTTCTCATCCGTCCAATCACTCAGCGATCGGGTCGGGGAGCAGCTCGAGAGGCTCGAGAGCACGTTGGAGCAGCTCGAGACATCGGCGCAGGGCTCTTTGGTGACGCTGCAAGACGTGATCGAGAAGAGCTGAGGACGCGCGAACCCAGATGACCCAGGCACCGAAACCGACTTCTGCACCCGAGCGGATGTCTTCGGAGACGAAGCGGCGCTTGTCTCGGCTGAGACGGCGCCTTCGCCAACGCCTCGGCGTGGCATTTCGCGGTCCGCAGCTCGACATCTTGCTGAGTGCGCTCGACAAGCGGGCCGGGCTGGTGCGAGAGCCGAGCTGTGAAGACTACCTCCGTTGGATCGAGCCGGGAGACCGATTCGACAAGGAGGTCGAGCACCTCTTGCCCTGGGTGACCAACCACGAGTCCTTCTTCTACCGGCATGCCGAGCAAGTCGCGACCTTTCGACGCGTCAGCTTGGAGCCCTTCCTCAGTGAGTCGCGAGGGCGGCCGTTTCGGGTTTGGAGCGCGGGCTGCGCCCACGGAGAAGAGCCCTACACGATCGCGATCGAGATTGTCGAGGCGCTGGATCGCGAGCCCCGCTGGCCGATCGAGATCCTGGCAACGGACCTGGATCCGCAGGCCATCGACCGTGCTCGCCGTGGTCTCTACGACGCTCGAGCCGTGCGGGCCTTGCCCCGCCGATTCCTGGGAAGGTACTTCCTCGCCGAGCCTCGCGGGCTGCGCATCGCCCCCTCGCTCTCGGAACGCGTCACATTCGAGCCGCACAATCTCCTCAGCGAGACACCCCGCCCTGAAGGTCCGTTCGACGTGATCTTCTGTCGCAATGTGCTGATCTACTTCGGAGCGGCCGAGGTGAATCGGGCCCTCGATCACCTCGTCTCGCAGCTGGTGCCGGGCGGCATCCTGATGCTCGGCCCGGTCGAGTCCCTCCGAGGGCGGCTCGAGGATCTCAGTTCCTCTTTGCAGATCGAGCTCGATGGGGAAGTCGCGTACTACCGACGACGAGTCAGCGGCAGCCAGGCGGAGGGACGCCGACGCGGATCCGGGGGGTCTTCCGAGGTGAGCGACATCGAGCAGCTCGTGGTCACCGATCGACTCTCGGAAGCTCTGGGTCGGCTCGAGGCGGCGATCGCTCGCCAGCCCCGGTCAGCGGAGCACCGTCTCCTCCGATCGAGCGTCTTTCGGAGACTCGGCCGCTACGAGGCGGGGGCCCGTGATTGCGTGGCCGTCATTCGAGACCACCCCCTGCACGCCGAGGCTCACCGCTGCCTCTCCGAGCTCCGAACCCGGCAAGGTCGCTGGGACGAGGCAATGGCGTTCTCGCGCCGCACCTTGTACTTGGATCCCGAGGATGCCTCGGCTTGGCTTCTATTCGGCGACCTGCTGGAGCACCGACGCGACTTCCAGGCTGCGACGCGAGCTTGGATGAATGCCCACGAGCTCCTCGAGTGCGCATCAGGTCGGGAGACGTTGCCGGAACGACGCCGGGTCGTGCTCGATCTTCTCGCGAGCTGCCAGGATCGACTCCGACCCGACCGCTCTCGTCGGGCTTCTGACGGAAGAGCACTCTCATGAAGACGTGGTCTTATCATCTGCGATCGCAATCGGCCCTCTTGGCCGGCATCTTGATCTTCGCGCTGCTCGCGGGCGCGGCCATCTGGATCCTGGCGCGCGGGGTCGGCAAGGGCGACGCGTGGTCGAGTCAGCTCCGCGACATCGATCGCTTCCATGCCGAGATCGTGCGAATGCCGTTGACGGCGCCCCCCGATCTCCCGGACGGCGACGACCTGGGCCGATGGTTTGCCATCGTGACGGCTCGTCTCGAAGAGTATCGCGGGCTGTATCAGGGCGTCGAGTCCTCGGCCGCCACTCATGGGGGCTTCAGCTCGGCCGCGGCCATCAAGCAGCAGCTCGGTGAGGCCAGCTCCCTGCTCGCCCGCACCGTCGAGGCCTCCGAGCAGTCTGCTTCGACGACCGGAACGGCTGCCCGGGAGCTCTACGCACGGATCCGCCAGATCCACCAGTCCCTCCTGGGAGCGGCGGAGAGTCAACGCGATCGCGTTCATCGGCTTCTGGCCGATGACCTCAAGCGGCAGCGCTTCGGGATCTGGGCTCTCCAAGGATTGGCAGTCGTGATCGGCTTGGGTATCGGAGCGATCGCCTTCGTCGCCATCGCCGTACTGCGGCAGGTGGCCGCCCGCATCGGGGACGTTCGGAGGACGACTGAGTCCTTGGCCGACGGCGACTACTTGGTGCGCATCGAAGTGAGCGAAGCGGATGGCGAGCTCGATCGCCTCACGCGAGCCCTCGGGCGGCTGGTGGCTCGAACCTTGGGGGCGATCGAGGAGCTCAAGCGAGGTGCCCAGCAGATCGACGGAACGGCTCAGAACCTTCTGCAGGCTTCCCGCGATCAAACCGCTGCCTCGACGGAGCAGGCGAGCTCGGTTCGTGAGACCTCGGCAATGGTCGACGAGCTGGCACGCACGTCCTGGCACATCGCCGAGACCACGACCGAGGTCAGCGATCGAGCGCAGCAAGCGCTGGGAAGCGCTGAGAAGGGTCAGTCCGCGGTCGGCCAGGTGCAAGAGAACATGCAGGAGATCCTGCGCAAGAGCCAAGCGAACAGCGAGCGCATCACGGCGTTGGGCGATTGGTCCGAGCGCATCGGGGACTTCATCGAGCTGATCGATCACATCGCCGAGCAGACCAATCTCCTCGCCCTCAACGCCTCGGTCGAGGCGGCGCGGGCCGGAGAGGGGGGAGAGGGCTTCGCGATCGTGGCCTCGGAGATCCGACAGCTCTCGGAGAACGTGGGGCGGTCGACGCAGCAGATCCGTCAGCTCGTCGCCGACATCCAGAGCGCGACCCAGCTCAGCATGCAAGCCGTGGACGAGGAGGTCGGACTCGTTCAGCGCGGCATGGAGCTCACGTTGGAGGCGAGCCACAGCCTCGAGGCGATCGTCAGCACGATCTGTCAGACCGCGAATGCGACGCGGGACATCTCGGTGTCGACGCAGCAGCAGAAGCAGGCGAACGAGCAGGCGGCGATCTCGGTGCGTGAGCTGACCGAGGTCACGGAAGGGTGGGCGCATGGCGCACGAACGACGACCGCCCATGCCACCGATCTCGCCCGCTTGGCGCGCCGATTCCGACAGACGCTCCAGTACTTCCGGATCCCGGTCGGGGAGTCGTCGGAGGGTCCGCGGAGTCCGGTCGATGGACCCGAGGAGAGCGCGCCATGAGCACGGACGAGACACCGGACGCTCTGGTCTTGTTTCGGCAGGGACACCTGGACCTGGCAATCCCGTTGACGGCCTGCCTCGAGGTGCACCGCAACATGGAGATCACACCGATCCTGGATGGGAGGGGAGCCGAAGGCGTGATCAACCTTCGCGGCAGTCTGGTGCCCGTGCTCGATCTGGAGCCGGCTTTGGGAGTGCCTTCCCAGCAGCCGGTGCTGAGAAGGCGGATCATCGTCTGCGGGACGAAGCAGCAGC
The DNA here is from genome assembly GCA_029260795.1 of Planctomycetota bacterium. Classification (GTDB taxonomy): domain Bacteria; phylum Planctomycetota; class OFTM77; order OFTM77; family OFTM77; genus OFTM77. The sequence continues at coordinate 35,347 of JAJDCO010000135.1, forward strand.
GCATCGGGCTCGTCGTCGACGAGGTGATCGGGATCACGTCGGAGCCCTACGAGCTCCGCCGCCGCGAGGACACGTTTCCCGCCAGCCTCGGAGGAGCGTGCTCGGGCCTGACCCAGATTCAAGGGCGCCTGACGTTCGTGATCGACGTGGACGCGTTCTTGATCGAGCGGACCGGCGAGACGACCGACGCGGGAGTAGAGACGTGAGCCCAAACAGCTCTCCGATCGAGCAGGAGGTCATTCGCCACGTTCTGCGCGACCGTGCGCATCGCGCGAGTCAGAGCCATGCGACCGTCGAGCACGATGGAACCCCGCTACTGACGTTCTCGCTCGGAGGTGAGACCTACGCGGTGGAGGCGGCCCGCGTGCGGGAGGTCATGTCGGCGAAGCCGATCTGTCGGATTCCGGGCGCCGACCCGAAGCTCCGCGGCGTCGTCAATGTTCGCGGGGGTCTCGTGACGGTGCTCGACACCTGTCGGCTCCTCGACCTTCCTCCCGATGGCCGAGCCACCAGCCTCTTGGTGCTGGAGCTCCCGAAGCTCCAGCTCGCGCTCCAGGTCGCGGGCCCGCTCGATCTCGCGCTCCTCGACAATCGTCATCGACCGGGCGCCTCGACTCATGGCGACGAGTCCTCCTGTCACCGGGCGGTGGCAGTTTCCGGCCGGTTGATCGGCCTCATCGATCCCGACCGACTGCTCGCGGCCCTGCCCACCCCCAGCCATCGTGACCGACCCAACGGTCGTCGGGAGTCTCCATGAGCAGCGGAAGAGTCGACGATCCTGGGGATCGCAGCCCGGACCGTCCCGAAGGACTTCTCTCGAGTGAGGAGCGCCGGCGACTCGAAGCGACGATTCGCGACCTCAACCGCCAGTTCCTCGAGCTGGAAGAGGACGGGCTCGCCTCGTCGCTCGGAGAACTGAGTGATCGGCTGCAAGCGCTCGCACGTGAACCGGCCATCCAGCGCCGGGCTCCGTTGAGTGAGGTGCTCGAGACCTTGCGCGAGCTGCTCGACCAAAGCGCCCGGGCCGAAGCTGGCTGGTCCTCGAGCGATACGGACCTTCTGCTCGAGGCACTCGCGAACATCCTCGACGAGGCACGCCATCCCGGCTCCTGGCCGCCCGAGCTCGGCCGACGATTGGAAGAGCTCTGCCGGGCTCGTCGAATGGAGGGGGGACAGAGCGCGAGCGAAGACGGGGCGAATACCGACCCACCGGCGAGCGGGGAGACCCTCGAGGCGCACCCTTTCGGCAACCTCCCCGACATCGACGACTCCTTCCTGCTCGAGCTCTTCCGGGAGCAGTTCTTCGAAACGAGTGCCGAGATCGAGGAGCTCCTGCTTCGGCTCGAAAAAGGGACAGACGATGCCGAGGTCGCCGGCGCTCTGAAGCGACACGTCCACAACCTCAAGGGCGCGGCTTTCCAGGCCGGCCTCGAGGTCGTCGGCAGCTACCTCCACGCCTTCGAGGAGCGGCTGCGCCGACTCGAAGAGATCGACGATCTCGCCGCAGCGGGTCGGCTGCTCGGAGGTGTCGACACGGTGACGGCCTACGTGCGGACGCCGAGCCCCGAGGGAGCCGAGCGGCTCCGAGTTGCGAGCCAGGAGCTCCTGTCGGACGACTGGCAACCGACGGTGGCAGTCGTCGACGAGATCGAGTCCAGTCAGAGTCCGATCAGTGGTCAGACGATTCGCGTCCAGATCGAGAAGCTCGACGAGCTGCTCGACGTGACCGGAGAGCTGGTCCAGCAACAGATCCGCCTCGACAGCTGGCTCGGCGGGCTGCGGTCGATCGTGGACGGGTTCAGCCGCGTCCTTCGACGACACCGCAAGCTGCGCGAGTACCTGGATGCGCAACGACTGAAGATGCCGGCCGAGGTCGGAGATCGTCTGGTCGGTCTGGAGCGGAGCATTCGCATCGCGCTGGGCGATCTGCACAAGGGAGTGACGTCGTACATGAGCACGACCGAGACCGATGCCGCCTCCTCCCGCTCGTTGACGGCGCGGCTCAAGGACCATGTGATGAGCACTCGCATGGTGCCGGTGAGGACGCTCTTCGCCAGCGTGCCGCGGATCATCCGTGACTTGGGTCGCTCGCAGAGCAAGTCGGTCCTGCTCGTCCTCGAGGGAGAGGAGACGGAGCTGGATCGGCGCGTCGTGGATGCCGTCCGAGATCCACTGCTCCACTTGGTGCGCAACGCCATCGATCATGGACTCGAGACCGCCTCGGAGCGACGAGCCGCCGGGAAGCCGACCCAGGGCCGACTCACCTTGGCGGCTCGCCAGCACGGCGGCATGGTCCACCTTCGAATCAGTGACGACGGGCGGGGAATCGACCCGGAGCGCGTGCGCCAGAAAGCGGTCGGAGCCGGATTGCTCGAAGCCTCCGACTCGTCTCAGCTCGAAGAGTCCGAGCTTCTCGAGCTCGTCTTCAAGCCGGGCTTTTCAACCCGCGACGAGGCCAGCACCGTCTCGGGCCGAGGCATCGGGCTCGAGGTCGTTCACCGCGCCGTCGCGGCGTTGAACGGTCAGGTCGAGGTCGAATCGCGCTTGGGTCAGGGAACGTCTTTTCTGATCAAGCTGCCGCTGACGCTCGCCATCGTGCGAGGCCTGATCGTCGAGGCCGGCTCGGAGCGCTTCGTGATTCCGAGTAGCGCCGTCGAGAACCTGATCCAGGTCGAGCCCGCACAGGTCGGCACTCTGGCAGGTCGCACGGTACTCGAGCTCGAGGGGCGCTCGGTCCCGCTGGAATCGCTCACGGCCCTGGTCGGTGCGCCGCCGCGGCTGGAGGAGCCCGCCAAGTCGGAAGCTCTCATCAACGTCGTGCTTCTCACTCACGACGAAAGGGATCTCGGAGTCCTGGTCGATGCTCCCCTCGGCGAGCGCTGGACGGTCGTCAAGCAGCTCTCCCAAGTGTTCGACAGCGCACGCCTCGCCTCGGGCGCGACGACATTGGGCTCGGGTGAGGTCGTGGTCGTGCTCGATGCCGGAGAGCTCGTGCGGGCGGGAGCGCACCGACGAGGCAGCTCATTCGAGGAGGTCGGATTCGCTCGGGAAGCCACGGCACCGCCTCCGGCTCGACTCCGCCGAGTCGTCTTGGGACCGGACCTGGAAGAGAACGAGTTGCGAGAAACGCTCGAGGCCCTGGGCCTGCAGCTCGAGGCGACGTCGCAGGCGAGCGAAGTACTCGTCAGGGCTCAAGACTCGGCGGTCGTGCTGATCTTGTTACGAATCTCGCCCGCGGACCGTCGAACGGTCGCACTCGTGAAGCGCTTGAAGGGTGACGAGAGAACTCGGCGAGTCCCTCTCGTGCTGGTCGGGACCGAAGACTCCGACACCCTTCGGCGAGAGGGTCTCGAAGCGGGTGCGAGCGGCTTCATCGTTCAATCGGAAGTCGGCGGCGAGTCCTTCTCGAGAATGATCCACCGCTTCACGCGACGGGGACTCTGAGAAACCCGGTCGCGGAGTCGCCCGTTCGAGGCGGAGGAGCTCTCCGTCTACTCGGCGTCTACCGAGTTTTCAGCCGGTGCGGCCGCACTCGGGGCTTCGGTGGGTTTGGAAGGCTCCTCGGCGTCTTCCTCGGCCTTCGGTGCCGCCTCGTCGGCGTCGTCCGAATCGCCGAGAAGGTCGCCGGCGACCTTCGAGAGCACGACTCGAACGCGCTCGGATTCGAAGGGCTTGAGGATGTAGCCGTTGGCATTGAGCTCCCGGCAACGCATCACTTCGTCACGACTCTGAAGACCGGAGATCATCACGACCTTGGTTTGAGAATCGTCTTGGCGGATCTTCTCGAGAACTTCGATGCCGCTCAGGTTGGGCATGAGGATATCGAGGAGGACGAGAGGCGGTCGATGCTCGACCCAAAGATCGAGGGCGGCTCGCCCATCGGAAGCCAGGTGAATCGGTCCGAAGCCGAGGTCTGACACCAGGCCGTTGAGGAGCCGCTGCGTCATCGTCGAGTCGTCCGCGATGAGCACGGCTTTCGATGAGGAATCGGAGGGCATTCGAAGATTCCTGGGTCTGCGAGGGATGAGCAGGGAACGGCTCCTGCGATGCTCTCTCTATCGACTCGACCTCGAAGGAAACTGGAGGCGGCGTGGCACGGGGTCACCCGCCCAGGTTGGCGCCGTGGCACGTTTCAGGGGCGGCACCGGGAAAGCCGACAGAGCCAGTGGGACATTCGTCGCATCGCGACCGTTTCGCGGTGATGGGCTGAATCGCGAATTCCCAGGGCATCGAGAAGGTCGTGGGGCGTGGAGACGCATGAGCGAGATCGGTGAGATCGCTCGCAGTCAATCGAAGAAGCGCGGTCGAGTCCCCCTCATCCTGGTGGTGGACGACGAGCTCTTCACTCGAACCTTGATCACTCGCTGTCTCGAGCGAGGCGGTTACAAGGTCGCTCAAGCGGATTCGGGAGAAGCCGCCTTGGCGTACGTCGAGAAGCGTTGGCCCGATCTGATCCTGCTCGACGTGATGCTGCCTCAGATGGGCGGCGTCGAGGTCCTGCGCCGAGTCCGATCGATGCGGGACGACGTACCGGTCATCATGGTTTCGGGCATCGACGAGGTTGAAACGGCGGTCGAGTCCTTGCGTGAAGGCGCCGAAGACTTCATCCAGAAGCCGTTCGAAGAAGAGCGCCTGGTCGTCACGATTCGGAACACTCTCGAGCGAACGGGTCTCCAGCGCGATGTTCGACGGCTTCAGGACGAGCTGACCGGGGAGCGACTCAATCGCCGCTTGATCGGTAGCTCGCCCCGCTGGCGCCAGGTTCTTCAGCTCATCGAGAAGGTCCGCAACAGCAACATCACGGTCCTCATCGAAGGCGAGAGCGGCGTCGGCAAGGAGGTCGTGGCTCACACTCTGCACGAGTCGAGCGTGCGAGCCGATGGACCGTTCGTCTCGGTCAACTGCGGTGCGATTCCCGAGTCCTTGCTGGAGAGCGAGCTCTTCGGGCACGAGAAGGGCGCTTTTACGGGAGCGACCTCTGCCAAGTCGGGACGATTCGAGCAGGCGAACGGAGGCACTCTCTTCCTCGACGAGATCGGGGAGATGACGATGCCCACGCAGGTGCGGTTGCTGCGCGCGCTCCAAGAGCGCGTCGTGCAACGAGTCGGTGGAACGGCCGACATCCCGGTCGACATTCGCGTGGTCTGCGCCACCAACAAGGACTTGGCCGACGAGATGAAGTGCGAGCGCTTCCGCAAGGACCTCTACTTCCGTGTCGCGGCCTTCCCGATCTTCGTGCCTCCGCTGCGCGAGCGTCGCGAGGACGTCGCTCCTCTGGCCGCCCACTTCATCGAGCGCATTCGGAAGCGGGACAATCGCGAGATCTCCGGCTTGGCTCCCGAATCGCTTCGACTCCTCGAGCGCTATCGGTGGACCGGCAACGTGCGGGAGCTCGAGAACGTCATCGAGCGAGCCGTGCTGATCCAAGAAGGACCGGTCATTCACAAGGAGTCGCTTCCCGCCTACGTGGCCCAGGGCGAAGACGGTCCCTCGCATTCGGACGACACCTTCGGCGATCGATCTGCCGATCGCAGCGACGACCAGATCCTGAGCTTCGAAGAGGAGGAGCGGAACATCCTCATTCGCGCTCTCCGGATCACGGGCGGCAACATTCAGGAAGCCTCGGAGCGCCTTCGAATCGGTCGCGCCACCTTGTATCGAAAGATCCAGAAGTACGGAATCAAGGTGGGATGAGCGACTCGAATGCTCCTCGGAAGGTGTCGGGCCCGGACGCGCGTCGTGTTCGACTTCTGGGGCTGGACCTCGAAGATTGGACCCTCGCCGAAGCGGCACATGCCATCACCGCCGCGGCCGACTCCGGACGCAGTACCGTCGTCTACTTCGTCAATGCGCACTGCTACAACGTGGCGCGTCGGAATCTCGAGTACCGTCGGTCGTTGAGATCGGCGACCTGGCTCCTGCCCGACGGATCCGGAGTGCGCTGGGCGGCACAGCTCTTTCGGACGCCCCTTCGGGACAACCCCAACGGCACGGACCTCTTCCCTTATCTCTGTGATCGTGCCGCGGTCAGCGGGAATCGGCTCTTCCTGCTCGGAGGTCGTCCCGGGATCGCCGAGAAGATGGCGCGACGTCTCAAGACCACCTGGCCCGATCTGATGATCGCGGGCACGCTGCCGGGCGAGTTCGAGGAGAAGCGCGCCGGAAAGATCGTCGAGGCCGTACGAGTCTCGCGCCCGGATGTCCTCTTCGTCGCGGGCGGCGTTCCGGTCCAGGAAGTCTGGATCGAGCGCTATCGTGACCTCCTCGAGGTCCCCGTCATCCTCGGCGTCGGCGGCCTCTTCGACTTCTTCGCCGGTGAGGTCTCCCGCGCTCCACTCGCCCTCCGCCGAGCGGGCCTCGAGTGGACCTGGCGATTGCTTCAAGAGCCTCAGCGTCTTTGGCAGCGGTATCTCATCGGGAATCCCGACTTCATGGCATGGGTCGCCTACCACCGCCTCCGGGGTGGGGGGCTGCCCAGCGAAGAGATCTCCGATTTGGCGCCCATCTCCGTCACTCGCACCCGAGTGGCGTCGAATCGCTCACGGCGCACGCCTCGCTCTCCGAGCTGAGCCGGCGATTTCTCGTTCAAGTCGCGAGCGAGCCCCTTCCGAAGGGATTCGGAGAGCGGTCGAGCGTCTGTCCGGCGTTCGTCCGTGGACGCCCTGTGCTGCCAAGAAGTCCCAGCGGAGCTCTGAACGTGACCCATCCGGAACAATCCACCGGACAGCTGGAACGCCGCCGATCCCAGCGCCGTGAAGGCGAGTCGAGAGGTGTCCTCGTCCGATTCTCGCTCGAGGGCGGGACGGACTGGAGCGCGGAGCTCGAAGCCGAGCTCCTCGACATGTCCGAGGTCGGCATCGCATTCTGCATTCCCCGACAAGACACCGATCCCGTCGAGGAGGGAACGACCTGTCGCCTCGAGCTCGGCCGCGACCCGGAGCATCGGATTCGGTTCGAAGGTCCGATCGTGCGACGGATCGAAGGCGAACGCCTTGCCTACGCTCTCGAGATTCAGCATGTGCAGCCACTCGGCGACGACTTGGACCGGACGCACTGATTGGATCGGTTGGCGCGCGTCTCGGCCGGAGATCCGGCCGAGAGCGACGCGGCCACCGCGGCCGTCCTCAGGTCGACGGCGGTGAGGTGCGATCGATCTCGGGCCGAGGAGGCTCGGTGTCGTCCACGAGGTCCTCGATCCACTCGGCCGGTAGCTGATCCGGCACCGCCCAATCCACCTCGGTCTGGGCCGGTCGTTCGACCGTCTGCTCACGATACACGTTCATGAGCTGGTCGAGGTTCTCGTGAAGGTTGAAGTGCATCCCGGCGATTCGGCGGCTCGCGTCTCCGAAGAGGCGGCGCTCCGACTCGCTCATGAGCAAGAGCTTCTCGACACTCCAGCTGAGCGCTTCGGCATTGGATGGCAGGGACAAGAGGCCGTTGACGCCGTCCTCGATCACTTCACACGCGTCCTCGGACCAAGCGGCGACGATGGGCAAGCCGGCGGCGAGGACCTCGACCGCTCCCATCGGTAGCGGCTCTCCGCTGGCGGGCACGAGACCGATGTCGGACGCGGCCAACAGCTCCGGGAGATCCGGGCGCGGACCGACGTAGATGAGCTGTGCTTCGACACCGGCGCGTTGAAAGCTGTCGAGCAGCCGAGGCCGAACGGGACCGTCGCCCAGAAGCAGCAACCGGACGTGGGGGTACTTCTCTCTCAGCCGCTCGAGGAGAGGCAGGAGTCGATCGTGTCCACTGCGAGCGTCCATCTTGCCCGGGACCGCAACGAGGAGGTCCTCTTCGGAAAGCCCCAGGCCTCGACGAAGCTCGGATCGGGAGCCGTGAGTTGGGAACATCTCGGAGAGGACTCCCGGGCGCTGGACCTCGATGAAGTCGGGATGGAGCTGGAAGTGCTCCACCAGCCGGCGAGCGGCCGAGCGAGAGGTCGTGAAGATTCGAGCAGCGTGCCGCAGGTGCTCGGAGTAGGAGGCCAACGTCCGCGCCGGCAGCTCAGCCAGGGCGGGGGGGACGCTGGCGAAGCTCACCAGGAAGGGAGTTCGCGTTCGACAGGTCAATGAAAGCGGGATCTCGGCCGTGAGCGGTGACGACAGATGAAAGTGGACCAGGTCGGCATGGGCGAACAGCTCATAGGCGGTGCGGCTCCAACCGACGAGGCTCCATCGTCGGCGAGGCACGCAACGGATCACGCGTCCCAGGCCGCGCTTGTCGAGGACGCTCAACCAGCGCTGCAGCCCGTGGGCCCGTGGGCAAAGGAGGCTGACCTCGTGGCCGCTGGCGGCAGCACGACTCATGGTTGCCGAGAGTTGGACTTCGGGGGCTCCGAACTCCACGGCTTCCGTGAGATAGACGATGCTCATGTGCGGCTCTCATCAACGCAGGAGCGGCGGGCGGATTCCGCGAGCGTCAAAGCGCTCACGCCATTAGGCGTGGCGAGAAAGAAGCTAAAAAGTGGGGCCGCAGTCCAGCTGTGGCGTGACGGACTGCGACCCCGGTGCAACGCATCTTCCTCGCCCAGCCGATCGGGCGAGATCGGCTGCTCGAGACGGAACGAAACCCGTGCAGAAGGACACAGTCATCAGGGCGGAGGCACCCCTGATTCACTGCGAGGGGAGGTCTCTTGGCAAACGGAGGTAAAGACTCTTCCCGAGGCGGGTTCGCTCCTTTCAGAGCACTGGAACTATACCCCACGACCCGCGGAATGCAAAAAGACCCGAAATCCTCTGAAGTCGACGCATCCTCGACCGAACTCGACGGCGGCTCCGAGACTCGGACGGCCCAGACGAAACTGCTCAATCCCCAATGAAACGGGCATAAAGAGATCGCGCTGCCGCCGCGTCGTCCGTCCCGCCGACGATCGCGCGACCATCGCGAAAGACCGTGATCTCGTGGTCGGGGGTCTTCAGCCGGAGCAGATAAGCGTTCCTCTCCACCTCGCCCACTCCCGCCAGCTTGCGGGCGAGCGCCTCCAAGTCGACGTCCCTTCGCTCCCGGTGCGAGATCTGGATGGCGTTCCGCCCGCACAGTGTCGTCAACGTGGACCGGGTCTCTGCCCGCAGGTAGTCCCGCTGGCCGTGCCCACAGGCAGGGCAGGAATCCCCTTGCCGGGCATTCGCGATCTTCAGTGGACGGAAGGTCAGATCCCACACGTCCATCTGGAGGAGATAGGGACTGAGTGACTCGATCTTCCCCGCCAGCAGCTTGATCGCTTCGCATGCCTGCACCGAGGCGATCATGTTGATGATGGGCCCCAGTACGCCTGCCGTGTCACAGGTCGGCGAATGCTCAGCGGGCGGCGGAGAGGGAAACACGCAGCGGAGGCAAGGCGTCTCGTGCGGTCGGATCGTCATCGTGAGACCGTAGGAGCCCACCGCCGCGCCGTAAATCCAGGGGATACCGAGCTCGAGCGAAGCGTCGTTGACGAGGTAGCGCAGCGCGAAGTTGTCCGATCCGTCGAGAATGACATCGACGTCGTCGACGAGGCGCAGGACGTTGGTCGCATCGACGTCCTCGACCACGGCCTCGATCTCGATCTCCGAGTTGACCTCCGAGAGTCGGCGCCGCGCGGCTTCGGCCTTGGGCAGGCGATCCTGGACGTCCCGCTCGTTGAAGAGGACCTGGCGTTGAAGATTCGAGAGATCGACGAAGTCGCGGTCGACGATTCGAACGAAGCCGACTCCGGCTCGTACCAGCGTGTTGGCCAAGACGCTCCCGAGGGCCCCGCACCCGATCACGGCACAGCGGCCCGTCCCGAGACGGGCTTGTCCTTCGACCCCGATTCCACCGAAAAGAGTCTGGCGGCTGTATCGCTCCGAAGGGTTCACCGCACCGTTCTCCGATCTGTGGACCGCCGCCCCAAGGCAGCGTAGCTCCCTGGCTTGCAACACCCGGGGTTTCCGATTATAGGTCGTCGATAGCGAACACGAACAACAGCCTTCAATTCAATCCATGCGCAGCAACTTCAAAAGCATCGAACGCACCCGCGTCATCGAAGCGCCCCCCGGGCGTCTGTGGAATCGTCTTCAGGACCTCCGTCGCTGGGGCGAGTGGGATCCCCAGGTCCGAGCGGGCTGGGCTCTCTCCAAGGGACCCTGGCAGCCCGGTTGGCGAGGAAAGCTCGTCACCCGTTGGCGGATCGCGGGCACGGTGACCATCGAAAAGGTCGAGATCGGTCGCCATCTCATCTGGCACGCCGAGTTCCCAGGTGGCATCGAGTCTCGCCTCGAGCATCAGCTCGAGATTGAAGGGGCCGCCACGCGCCTGACTTTCCGAGCCGAGTTTTCGGGGATCCTGGCCGCGATCTTTCGTCCGCTGATCGTCCGGCGGATCGGGCGCGTCTTCGAGCGCGCCCTCGAAAACCTGGCCCGCCTCGAGCGACCGCGCCCGACGTTCTAGGCAGGGCCCGCCCCGATCGCGACCCACCAACGATCGAGCCGCGAGGAAGAGCGAGCGGCGGGTGAGTGGATCCGGCCCTCTTCGTGGGCGATCTGCATGACCCTCGATCCAAACAGGCCGTTGGTGACCCAGCCGGGTGCTCTTGCTGGCGTTCATTGACAGCACTGCGTCGGCACGTCCTAATCCGGGTTTCGTCTCGGCAGGCAGCTAGCCGGGAGGTATCCGAGCGGCAGGAGGCGACAGCTGGTGGGCGAGCGATGGCTGGCGAGATCGAGAAGCTCCCGGGTCCTCCTGGCGCTGTCCGCCTGTCTCCTCCTAGCGGTCGTGTCCTGTCAGGAATCCGATCCGATCGCCCCGGGAGTGCTCCCGCCGATTCCGCCCCTGAGTGCAGCGCCTCAGCGCATCGTCTCCCTGGCACCCAGCGTCACCGAGACCCTGTTCGCTTTGGGCCTCGGCGATCGGGTGGTCGGCGTGACGTCGTACTGCGATCACCCGCCCGAGGCGAAGGCGCTGCCCCAGGTGGGCGACTTCGTGCAGCACGACATCGAGCGCATCCTCGCCCTGAAGCCGGATCTCGTCATCTTGGGAATGGGTCCAGGGGATGTGCTCGAGACGTATCGTCGACTTCAGGACGTGAGCCTGGCGTCGCTGGTGGTGCGATTCGACTCGCTCCGTGACGTCTTCGAGGCGATCGATCGCATAGGTCGCGTGACCCAACGCGAGTCGGAGGCCAACGCGTTGGCCGAGTCCTTGAATCGCCAGATCGCTCGCGTGGAGTCGCTCGTCGCGGGTCGCCCGCGGCCTCGCGTGTTGTATGTCTATGAGAACATCGACTTCTCCTTGGTCGTGGCGGGCCCCGATCACTACACCAGCGAGCTGATCGAGCGGGCGGGTGGCGACAACGTGGCGGCCGACGCAGCAGTGCGATACCCGAGACAGTCGATCGAGTGGGTTCTCGATCGCGACCCCGAGGTGATCATCAGCACGACCTTGCACCAAGACGCCCCGAGAGATCCGACGGCGGCCACCCGCGAGCTGTGGGGGACGTGGTCTGGTCTCACCGCCGTTCGAACGGGTCGCGTGCACGCCCAAGAGCTCGTGCGTCCCGGTCCACGTTTGGGCGAGGGCTTGCGAGCGATGGCGGCCCTGCTCCATCCCGAGATCGCGGAGTCGTTGCGTTGAAGACTCTCCGCCCGCCTCTGGCCTGGACGGTCTGCGTGAGTGCGTTGCTGATCAGCTTCGTGATCAGCTTCGTCTTCGGGTCGACCGACACGGGTTGGCGAGAGCTCTGGTCACTGGTGACCGGGCGTGCCGAGCCGGTAACCCAGGAGATCTTCCTGCACGTTCGACTGCCGCGCGTGCTGCTGGCGGCCATCGTGGGCGCTGGCTTGTCGGTGGCGGGTGTCGCCTTTCAGGCGCTGCTGCGGAACCCACTGGCCGAGCCGTTTCTGGTGGGCGTTTCGGGCGGAGGCGTGCTCGGCGCCACGATCGCACTCTCCTTGGGCCTCGAGACGACGCTGCTCGGCTTGGCCGCGCGGCCGGTATTCGCCTTTCTCGGCGCACTCGGATCGGTGGCCATGATCCTCTGGTTCGCGCGCGTCCAGGGCCGCCTTCAGAACACGACGATCCTGTTGACGGGTGTCGTGCTCAACGCGATCTACTCGGCGGCCATTCTCTTCCTGACGAGCTTCCTGCCGCCGGCGCGCTTCCAAGCCATCCTGTCCTGGATGCGCGGCACGCTGGTGCCACGCGACGCCGGGAGCACGCTGCCGCTCGTGGCGGGACTGGTCATCGCCGGCACGCTGATTCTCTATCAGCAGGCTCGCAGCCTCGACGTGGTGACGTTTGGCGAAGACTCGGCGCGCGGATTGGGTGTCGATACCAAGCGCCTGCGGATATTGGTTCTCTTCGTCGCGAGCATGATCACGGGCTCGGTCGTCGCTCTTTCGGGGCTCATCGGCTTCGTCGGGCTGCTCGTGCCGCACGTGGTGCGGGGCCTGTGTGGACCTCGACATCGACTGCTGTTGCCGTTGACCTTCGTGAGTGGGGCGGCGTTCTTGATGCTGGCCGACACTCTGGTGCGCGTGCTGTCGCGCCCATTGACGAGCGAGTTTCCCGTGAGCGTCGTGACGGCGCTGGTGGGCGGGCCCTTCTTCTTGTTCCTGCTGCGCCGCGAGCGCCGGCGGATCTTTTGGGGCGGATGATGGAGACGACGCTCGAGCTGAGGCACGTCTCGTTTCGCTACGGCGACCGCGCCGTCTTGGACGACGTCGACCTGGAGATCGCGTCGGGCGAGATGGTCGGTCTGCTCGGTCCCAACGGCTCGGGCAAGACGACGCTCCTGAAGATCGCCGACGGCTTGCTTCGACCCGGTCAGGGTGAGGTGCACCTCGGCGACAGCCGCCTGCGCGACATCGGGCGGCGCGAGATCGCTCGCCGCATCGGCTGGGTGCCGCAAGACCTCGAAGGCCTCTTCGCCTACTCGGTGCTCGAGATCGTCTCGATGGGTCGCTTCGCCCACCTCGGACCGTGGGAGAGCGAGACGGATCACGATCGCCGTATCGTCGAAGAGTCGCTCATCGCGACCGACGCGCAGGCTTTTCGGGACCGCTACCTCAACGAGCTCTCGGGCGGCGAGCGTCAACGCGTGTTCCTCGCGCGCGCGTTGGCGCAGGAGCCCGAGATCCTGCTGCTCGATGAGCCGACCTCGTTCCTCGACCTGAAGCACCGCCTCGAGATCTACGCGCTGCTATCGAAGCTGGCTCGCGAGCGAAGGCTCTCCGTCGTCGCCGCCAGCCACGACCTCCAGCTCATCGCGCAGTTCTGCGATCGCCTCGTGCTGCTGCGACAAGGCCGAGTCGCCGCTGTCGGTGCACCGCGAGAGGTGCTGACGCCCGAGATTCTGGGCGAGATCTTCGAGACCCGCGTCGAGGTCGAGTGGCGCGACGATCAGCCGCTGCTCGTTTGGAAGTGATCGCGGGCGCGGATGCGGACGAGGGAGCGGACTTCGAGCGATACCGCTCTCAGGCGCGACGAACGACGCAGCGCGACCAGCGCTCGTTGGCACTCGTCGCGCCTCGTCCTGCGTGACGATTCCTGGTCGCGGCTCTGTCTGCTAACGCTCGTTGATGCGCTGGATCGCCTCTTGGGCGGCTTGCTTGATCTCGGGGCGGCTCGACTTCAGCCACTCGACGAGCACGGGCAGAGTCTCCGGGACACCGAGCGAGCCGAGTGAGCGAATGGCCGTCACGCGGACCTCGATCGGGTTCGACTCATCCCGCGCCTGGGCGATCAACGCGGCCGCAGCCGACTGCGAGTCGAGGCTCGTTCCGTCCTGGATGGTTTTCCAGAAGCGCACCGTCTCACGATAGCTGCGCAGCTCGACGAGGGATTCTTTGGCCAGAGTGCGGAGGCTATCGTTCGAGTCCTGCATCGCCTGGATCAAGTAACCCACGGCATCCGGGTCATCGTGCTTCCACAGATAATCCCGGAGGAATTGGATGGCAGTATCGCGGACGCCGGTGGTCGGATTCTGGAGTAGCGTCGGCACACGCGCCAGGAACTGCTCGTCCGAGAGCTCGTGCCGCAGAGTCATCGCCACCGCAACCCGAACGGTGCCGCTCTGGGCTTCGGCGATGAGCCGATCCAGCTCCTCGCGGCCGGCATCCGAGTCGCTGAGAAGCCGGCTCACGCTACCGGCCGCTCCGCGTACGGCGCCGTCGTCTTCGCCGATTCCAACCGTCATGAGCTTCGCCCTCGCATGCAAGCCGAGCTGAAACCATCGAGACGCGTCGAGATTTCGGTAGACATAGTAAAGACTGTCGGAGACGAGCTTGATGTCGTCCCGAGTCAAGGCCGAGCGAAGGACGCTCTCTCGCTCGGCGGGCTCCAGGCGTGAGTCGTGGTAGATCAGGGGCAGGATCCTTCGAGCGAGGTCTCCCTCAGTGGGACACGAATCGATGCGGTCGACCAGACCGCGCACGAATCCGATCGGAAGCTGACTCAGCGATGCCGGGTCGTCCTCCGCGTTCTGATCATGAACGATCTGGAAGGCCTCGAGCGCGTGCTGCCAGGCGACCGGGGCGCTCTCGACACAGCTCGAGACGATGCGACGCACTTGCTCATCGGTGTAGGTGTAAAACGGCTGCCCATCGCGAGCGAGCGCGAACCACATCAAGCCGAAGAATGGCTCACCGCGATCGGTCGTCGGTAACCGGTGTGCTTCCGCTCCGAGCAAGGCCATCCCCCAGAACGGAAACGTCCACTTGGCGCCGAGGCCCAACTCGTAGGCTCGCGCGAAGAGAGGAATCGCCTCAGGGGCACTTTCGCGGAGAACGAAAGCGTAGGCCAGGTTGCGTGCCTCGGCGCTTTCCTTGAAGGGGAGCTGCAAGAGCTCTCGAAACGCAGCCGCGTGAGTTGAGAAACCGTTCTTTGCCAACGCCTGGGACACGGTAAGACACCAAAAGGGCGCCCCTTTGGCGAGCGCGAGGAGTGCCTCGCTGGCTTCTGCTTGCGGGCATCGGGCGAGCGCATTGATGGCGAAAGGCAGACCGAAGTTGGAGCGTTGACCCTCCGGCCAGCTCGCATTCGTCGCGAGCCACGCGATGAATTCGTCGACCTCGTCGTCCTGAGGGCGCCACCCAGCTTGCTCGAGTGGGTTGAGCAGGTTCGACCAATCGTCGATCTGCGGCAGGAGCTCACGAAGCGACGCGACGTCGACGGATTCGGGGTGCTCCGCGTACCAAATCCCCGTCCATGGGCCGTAGCCCAGGCTCACGAGATCCCCAATCCCATCGAGGGCCTCGTCTCCCCAAAACTGGACGCTTCGAGCCAGATAGCCCTCGAGAGCGCGTCGAGACTCCTCCGCCGCCGGAAAGTCCGCGTCGGCCAATCGGCGCGCGCACTCGATGACCTTGGCAGGAGCCGGCGCGACCTTGGAGCTCGCCGGTCCCATGCCATCTCGCCAGCGATGGCCTGAATCCAAGCCTGGCGCGTTGGGCCAAGTCAGCAGCTCCAGATAAAGCTCACATCCCGCACGCGTCGCCATCCAATTCGAGCCGATGATCTTGGCAACCAGGAGGTCTTCCGTTCGGGTGAGTGGACGCGCGGTGAGCCGCAACAGCGCGGATCGCAGCGCGTGCGTCTCGTCGCGCCAGGCCTGCATGGTACGCAGCTCATGTATCCACTGCAGGACACGCGCCGTCACGCCGCGCCGCTCCGGATCGACTTGGTCGAGGAGGAAGCCCGTCTCGAGAAGGCCGCGCGGATGAAACAGCATCTCGAGCGCGCGCACGGCGGTTTGCTCGTCAGGGTCGACGGCCAGTCGGCGCAGCACCGGCACGACGCTGTCATCGATGTCGTCGACGTACACGCTCAAGGCGATGCGCTTCTCGACGGCGTCGTCGGACCGGGCGATTCGCTCGAGGGTGGCGACGGCATCCGGGCCGCCGAGGATCAACAGCAGACCGGTGGCGCGCGCCCGGAAGAAGAGGTTCTCCTCTTCGCTTTCGAGCGCACGGATCACGAACGGCACCGTGTCGCGACCGAGGAGCCGAAACGTCTCGACGACGTTCTGCGGCAACGTGATCTTGCTGGCGCCTCCGCGATTGCGCAGCGAGTTCAACAGCGCATCGACCTGCTTCTTCAGGCGCTCTTGACTGCCGATTGGCGCGCCGGCCAGGAGCTCGCGGGCTCGCCGGCTGGCGGGCCCGCCCAGCTCGACCGCCCGCCGCAGCAACGCCCTTGCCGCACCCTCGCGTCCCGTCTCCAGCCAGATCGTGGCCAACTGGACGGAGACCTCCGAAGCGCGCGCGCCGGCCGGCTCCAAGAACAAAGCCCGCTCGTACAGCTCGGCGGCGCCTGCCAAGTCTCCCTGGGCCTGCTCCAGGATGCGCGCCCGCTCGACCAATTCGGCCACCGAGTCCTCTTGCGCCCACGCCGATCCACCGATGTGGGCCGTGACGATCAGTATCCACAGTGCGTGACGGATCATGTCTCGTTCTCCCGATCTCGTGCCGCTCGGGTCCGACGCAGCCCTTTGCCGAGTCCGACCCACGCCCATTGAACGAAGGCCTCGGTCACGCCGCGTCCGATGTCGGTCAAATCGGTGTCAAGGAAGTGTCAAGTGTCGGCCTCCGGTCCAGAAGCCTCTCGAACGAAGCGGTAGCCAACGCCGTGGACCGTCAAGAGGTGCCGCGGATGTCGAGGGTCGTCTTCGATCTTCTGCCGAAGGTTGAGCATGTGAGTGTCGATGGTGCGATGGCCGACGTCGCCGTCGTTCGGCCACACCAGGTCGAGGAAGTCACCGCGGCTGACGGCCTTGCCTTCTCGCGCGATCAGGAGCCGCAGCATCGCGACCTCCTTGGGCGAGAGGCGATGGACGTCGGGGCCGCGGACCACCTCGTAGGCGGCCAGGTCGATCGAGGCCGCCCCGACGACGAGCCGATCGGGCACCTCGCGGTCCTCGGTCGCACTCCGACCCGCCACCCGGCGCAGAAGCGCGCGCACGCGCGCCGTCAGCTCACGCAGGCTGAAGGGCTTCGTCACGTAGTCGTCGGCACCGAGATCGAGGCCCAGCACGCGGTCGCTCTCGTCACCGCGCGCGGTCAAGATCAGCACCGGCAGCTGCAGTCCGTTCGCTCTCAGATCCCGCAGGATCTCCAGGCCGCCACGGCCCGGCAGCATCAGGTCCAGCACCACGGCGTCAAAGTGCCGCTCGAAGACGACCCGCGCCGCCTCCGTGCCATTCGCCGCCGTCACCACCTCGTGGCCTTCGGACACGAAGGCGTCGTGCAGCCCTCGGCGCAGCGCGGCGTCATCCTCGACGATCAAGAGACGGCTCATGAAACCTCGTCCTCGCACGCCACCGGCAGGCTAGCCACGAAGCAGGCGCCGGAGGTCCGCTCGGCGTCGTCGAGCTCAAGGTCACCCGCGTGCGCCCGCAAGATCGTTCGGCTCAGCGACAGACCGACTCCGAGACCCGGAACCGTGCCACTCGCGTTCGCGGCACCGCGTCGAAAGGGCGCGAAGATCGCCTCGCGCTCGTCCCGAGCGATGCCCGGGCCTTCGTCCTCGATCTCGATCCGATAGACGTCGCCCAGTCGATGGCCGAGCAGGCGAATCCTTCCGCCGTCCGCACCATACCGACGCGCATTCTCGAGCACGTTCAAGACCGCCTGCGTGAGCGCTTCCGAGTCGAGCTCGACGTGCGTCGCCGGATCCTGCACTTGCACTGCGAGCTCGAGGCCGTCGCGGCGTGCCAGTGGTGCAAAGACTGAAGCGATGTGCTCGAGACAGGGGCCGATCTCTTGGCGGCGCCGATCGTAGCCGCGCTCGCCGCGCTCCGCGCGCCCCAGATCCAGGACGTTCTCGACCAGCACCGAGAGCCGGGCCGCTTCGCCGCCCAGAAGCTCGAGGTACTCGCGCTGTTGGCCCTCGGAGCCGGCGCGTCCTTCGGCGAGCATCTCAGCGAAGAGGCGGATCGACGCCAGGGGTGTTCGCAGCTCGTGTGTGATCGACGTCAGAAAGTCGGCGCGTGTGCGAGCGGCGAGGGCTTCTCGTCGCAGGGCTCGGGCGCTGAGCCCCAGCCCGAGCCCCAAGAGGATGGCCAAGGCCACAAGAACGGCCAGCGCCGCGCCTGGCCGAGCCCAGATCGGAAGCGGCTCGTCGCCCTCGAGCGGCAGCACCCAGAGTCCCGCTTCGATGGCGATCGCCCGTGGCGGGGCCACGAAGCCCGCGACGACGCGCCCATCCCCAGGAACCGTCGTGAGCGGGTGAAGATCGTCTTCGAGAGCGCTCTCCTCGGTGGGAGACCGAGTGGACTGCTCGAGAATGCTCGCGAGGTCGGCGGGTGTGACCCAGGCCCCCGCTCCCGATCCGGCGTTCTCCGGCCAGTACATCAGCAAGCGCTCGCCTTCTCTTTGCACGAAGGGCGTCTGTGCCGACCAATCCACCTGGGCAGCGGAGACTCTCCGAAGCAGCGTGCGACGTTCGATCACTGCCGCCAGTCGACGTGCGAGGTCTCTCCGGAACGGCACGTCCTCATGAAGGTGGAGCTCGTCGAGGGTGCTGCCAGCCAACGCGGGTGGCAGCTGCAGAAAGAGTGTCTCCGCCCAAGCGGGCAGTCGCTGCCGCGTCGCGCCGGCGAGGAGCACACGGCCCACGACGGTGAGGGCATCGGGCGTGGTTCCTTCCACCAGGCGATCGAGAGAAGCGGTCCAGGCTCGATGGCGATCGTCCCCCTGGCGCCAAGCGATCCAAGCGGCTTGTAGGAGCAGCCAGGCCCGAGCGGCGGCCGGCTCACTTTCCTGGTTCACCACGAGGTCCGTTGCCCGGTGCAAGGCGGTGAGAGCGTCTCGCTCACCGAACTCCGCGCGGCGCGCTTCCTCGAGCCAACGAAGGCTTCGGATGGAGATGCTCTCGCGGGGATCCTCGAAGGTCTCCGGCGGTGGCTCGAGCCAACTCACGGCGGGGGGGATCACCCACTGTCCCTCTCGCCGCTCGAATCGCAGTTTCTCGGGGAGTCGGCCGAGGAAATCCGGCTGGTGTAAGAAGTCCCTCAGCACTCGAGCGGTCGACCGGGCGCGGTCGATCGAGGCGGCCCGAACTTGGTCTTCGGCGTCGCGCACGGCTGCTTGCAACCCCAGCACGGACAGGGCGATGAGGCCGGCGACCGGGAAGAGCACCAGAGCGATCAACCAGTGGGAGCGTTGCCACCAGGACGGAGTCATGAACCGAAGGCTACCAAGGGTCGCGAGGGGCATGTCAAGAAAAGGTCAAGCAAGGTGGTTCGGTTCGCCGGCAAATCACTCTCAACAGGTTAAGAGCAATCTGGTCGACACAAAGATCGGAAGCCGGAAGCCGGCGACCCTCGAAAGGAACTCAGCGATGTGGCACCTCGAACAGCAGAGTGGAATCACGATCGTCACGCTGGCGATCGATCAGCTCAACGAGATTCGCGTCGGCGAGTTCCAGACGCGCCTGGCCACGTTGACGAAGACGTCCCAGCGGGTGATCTTCGACCTTTCCCGAGTCGATTTCCTCGACTCGAGCGGCCTGGGAGCACTCGTCCTCGCCCATCGACGCCTGAAAGACGGGGGCGGTGACCTGTGCTTGTGCGCTCCCACGCCCGCGGTGCGAGCCATCTTCGATCTGGTCTGCCTCGGGAAGGCGATCACGATCACTCCGACGCGCGAGGAAGCGCTCGAGTCCCTCGGCGCCTTGCCCCGACTTCCTGAAACCGCTCCGGCACCGCGGCGACATTCTCCGGGCGTCCGTCGCGCCGCACCCAACGCCTGAGAGTCGGATCCCGATCTCCGCATTCTGGGGACATCATTTCGAGATGTCCCGAGCCACAAGCATTCTCGGGGCATCTCCTCGACTTGCCCCCGCGCCGATGGCCCCCACGACCCCCGATAGGGCCCTCAGCCCGCAAGGCCCGACTGAAAGCCGATTCCCCGAAACTTCGGGAATCGTTAAGGGCGATCCGCTCCGGCGGCCGATCACAGTTCCATATTGCCTGACGTGGTCACTGCGACCGGTGGAGTAGGTATCGGGCCCCAGCCGCGTCAGGGGCGCGCCCGTCCGGACGACGCTCGCTACGAGCGGTTCGCAAGCGCTCGATGTCGGACGGCCGAACTCGTCCATGGAGAACGAATTGTGGCCATCACGACTTTGACGCCTCCGACCGCGGTTCCGCAGGACACCGCCCTCGATCACGAGCTGATCTCGGTGATCATCACGACTTTCAACCGGGCGCACCTCCTGCAGCGAGCCATGAGCAGCGTCCTCAATCAGACGCACCAGAACTTCGAGCTGATCGTCGTCGACGATGGCTCGACCGACGCGACGCCATCGGTGATCGCATCGGTGCGCGACCCGCGCCTCGTGTATCTGCGCCGCACGACCAGCTCGCAGTACGCGAACGTGCCGCGCAACCAAGCTCTTCGGATCGCTCGCGGCGACTACATTGCCTATCTCGACGACGACGACGAGTTCCTGCCGGACCACCTGCGCCGCTTGGTGCGTGCTTTGGCCGCGCTGCCGGACGCGGAGATCGCCTACTGCGATCGTGAGTTCCGCAGCAACGAGGGACTCGGCGAAGACGTCGGACAGGACGGCGTCGACTTCGACCGCGACGCCGTGATGCGATCGAACGCGATCCAGGCCGGCGACATCCTGCACGCCAAGGATGCGGCCTTCCGAATTGGTGGCTGGAACCCCGAGCTGCGCCGCAACGGTGCCTGGGACTTCGTGACACGCCTGGCCCGCTCCGGAAGCCAGTTCATCCACGTACCCGAGGTTCTCACCCGATACCACTACCACTCGGGTCAGCTGCTCTGGAATCGACAGGCCACGCATCAGGAGAGCGAAGTCGCTTCGCACCCGCTCTTCGTGCTGGGCGACGAGGCGCTGGAGTCGACCTCGAGCTCGTCGAGCCCATCGACGACGACTCAGCCGACGGCATCGACGATCGCTCCGACGAACGTGACCAGCACGAGCGTGACGACCCCGAACGAGCCGAGCTTTGCCGAGTACGCGAGCGAGAACTTCGATCGCGTCGCGCAGATGGTGCGGCTCCAATCGAAGACCATCCTCGAGATCGGGCTCGGTGACGATCCCGGCGGGCAAGCTTGCCGTCAGGCCTTCTCGGGCAACCTCGTCCGAACGCTGGATCTGGATCCGAACCAGCGAGCCGACTGGGTGGGTGAGCTGGCCGACGCCAACTTCCGATCCGACACCTGGGACGTCATCGTCCTCAACGGTGTGCTCGAGTACACCGCGCACTACGTCGGGTTGCTCGAGGAAGTCTATCGTGTTCTCAAGCCGGGCGGACTCGTCCTGCTGCACACTCGCTTCGCGGGTCGCCTCGAGCAGAGCGATCTGCAGCAAGAGTTCTGGCGCTTCGCGCCGTTGACGTGCTGGGTGCTACTCGAGAGTCTTCAGGTCGCCGAGGTGACCGGCTTCGGTGGATCGCCCGATCGACCCGTGCTCGTCTCCTCGCTCGCCCGCAAGCCCTACACCGGTGAGCCGGTCGCGACGCCCTGCGAGCCGCTCGGTGCGATCGACGACTCCTTCTGGAACACCAAGCTCCTCGCTCCGGTGCAAGCCGTCACGGCCATCTCTCCGATTGCCGTTTCGAACGCATTCTCGCAGCTTCCGACGGACACGCGCTCGGTGCTCTCGGTCGGCCTTCCGGGTCTGAGCCACGCCGAGCAGCTGCAGCACAGCGGTGTCCATCACGTGCTGATCGGAACGACAGCGAGCGATACGGCGAAGGCACGAGCGGCCGGCCACGAGGCCTACCACTTCGACGTGCACCATCTGCCTTTCCGAGATGGCGAGTTCGACGTCGTCGCGTGCGGCAACGTCTTCGAGCGCAGCCTGGCGCCGTGCATCGCCCTCCAAGAGCTGGGACGGGTCGCTCGCCGCGGCGTCGTTCTGATTCTCTCGACCCAAGCGAGCGACGGCGGTCCGAATGGTGGCACCTCTCAGTTCTTGAGGAGCTTGCTCAACTCGCTAGCCGCGAATGCTCAGCTCGAGCTCGCCGACGAGTGGAATCTCCTCAGCGGTCACCGGGGCTTCCTGCTCCACAAGACCGGCCCGGGCTTCTCGGGCAACAACGCGTCGTCCTCGAACCCGACGCCGACGCGCTGACGGTCGACGGAAACCCCCAAGAATCTGACGGGATGGGAAGCATGCATCTCTACAACGACAACTACAGTGTCCTCAACGGCGTGGGTGCCAGCCCACTCGAGGTCCAGGACGCGATGCTCGTCGGCTACGGACGACTCGCCAGCACCATGTCGCTCCAGACGAATGCCTCGTTCAAGATCCTGACGTGGCCCAACTGGAACGACGAGCAGGGCGGCTGGGAAGCGCCCATCCGCGCTTACCTCAGCGCCTTCCATTCCGAGGACGACGTCTGTTTGCTCCTGCGATTCGATCCGCACACGGTGCTGTTGCCGACCGATTTCATCTACCAACGGATCGAGGATATGCTCCCCGAGTACGGTCTCAATGACGAGACCATGCCCGAGCTGCTGCTGATCAACGATCTGTTGGACAGCGAGCTGCAGGCGAGCCTGTTCAACTCGGTCGACGCGTTCCTGCAAAGTGCGGGCGACATCGCGGATCCGATCCACACAGCTCGGGCCAACGAGACCGGCATCATCGCCGTTCCATCCGGTGACTCCCGAGCGCTGCGCCTCGCCTACGAGCAGCGCAACAATCCGAATCCGTCACCGACCGCTTCGGTGAGCTCGGTCACTCAGCTCGCTCAAAACATCGGCTCCCTGCTCCCGGGCGCTCCGCCCAGCAATGGGACCTGGAATCAGAGCGGCAACGGGACGCCCAATCAGCAGTCGACCTTCGGTGGACCGACCTGGCGTCCGAACGCCTGATCGACGAGCGCCTCCCCGAACACTTCGAGCTCTCCGATGGCCGACCGGTCGCCGGGGAGCTCGTCGCATTCAGTAGACGACGGCGGCGGTCTCCTCGATCCAGCCCTCGAGACCATTCGGCAGTCGGAGGCGAAGCCAGCTCCCGCGCCGTTCGAGCACGACGAACTCCGTCCCTTCCTCGAGGGGTGCGGTGAAAGCGGGTTGGTAGCTCAGCCCGTTCCCCTTGCGCGCTTCGACGGACTCGCCCACGACACCCGACTCGATTCGGTCGAACCGTGACCAATCTCGCCCGGCCGAGATCCCGAGCACCAACGTCAGCCCGAGGGTCACCCAGGTCGCTCGGCGAGCGCCTACGCGGCCGCCCAGCCAACCCCAGAGAAGAAACGCGGCCGTGAGGAGCGACAGGGCCGCCGTCAGCAGCAGCTTCTCCCGCGGGCTCGAGCGATCTTGCCAGAAGAAGATCTGGTCCCACAGCCCGGCCGAGCTGGCTGCGTCGATGTCCCTGCCCAAGGCCAGCTCGAGGTTGGCTTCGAGGCGCGCCTCACGCGGGAGGTAACGACGCGCCTGGCGGTACGAGGCGATCGCTCGTCCTCGCTGACCGGCGCGCAGATAGGCATTCCCTTGGTTGTACAGGACGACGCCGCTGACGAAGCCCCGATCGAGGATGCCCTGGTAGATCGCCGCGGCCTGCAAGAAGTCCTCGGGAGCCTCTGCCCGATCGAAAGCCTCTTGGGCACGTACGAAATCGCGCGTTATCTCCAGGTCGGGCATGGGCGCACATCCGGCAACCCAGGCGAGGAGACTCGCGACCAGCAGTCGAAGCCCGGTCATCGCAGCCGCCCTCCGCTCTTGACGACTTCCAGGAGGCGAGCGCCCAACGAGAGTCCCTCTCGAGCCGTCGTCTGAAGGTCGTCGCGAGAGGCTCCGTACCGGGCTCCGTCCAATCGATCGAGGAGAGAGACCACCTCGCGCACGGTGTCGGGCTCCGTCTCGAGGCCCTCGAGGAGCTCACCGACATCGCGCGGTGTGAGGCCGGCCTCCGGGCGATCGGTGGCGTCCGCCACCAGGCCGGTGATCGCCGCCCGGAGCCTCTCCGAGGCCGCCAGCGGATCGCCTCGTTGGTGCTGCTCTTCGGCCTCCCGCAATCGCTGGCGAGCTCGTCCTCCGGCCGCCCGACGCCGAATCGCGGCAGGATCATCATGACGACGGCGCCACTGCGTGGTCGCCGTCCCGACGATGCCCGTGAACAGAATGAGGCCACCCAAGCCGGCCAGCCATCGACTCCAGCGCACCGGATCGTGACGCAATCGGTCGGGATCAACGATGTTCGCAAACACCCCGCCTTGCTGTGCTTCGGGGTCGTTGGGGGAGGCTCGGTTCGAAGTCGAGCCCGAGACGATGTCACCCGGGGACAGCACGACCGCCGCTTCGACCGTCAGGGGAATCGGATCGGTTCGGAGCGTCACGTAACGCCCGGAATCGACGTCGAAGGTCGCGAGCTCGAGGCTCGGAAACTCGGTGATGTCGGTGCGGGTCGGGCGCAGACCATAGGTGTAGATTCTCCACCCGCCCCGGCTCTCTTCGGTTGCCTCGTAGACGCGGAAGTCATCGGCCAACTCAGAGCGCGACGCCAGGTCCGGAGCGAGAGCGCCATCGAGAGAGCCGTCTCCAGCCACGGTGAGGGTGAGGGTCATCGGATCGCCGACCTTGACTCGCTGGGGCATCAAGTCGGCCGAGATCCGATAGCGACCGATCGCGCCGAAGTAGGTCGAAGGGCGCCCCTCTTCGGGCACATCTCGGACCGCAACATCGACCTCGGGGGAGACCGCGAAGATCCGCTCCCACTCGGCGCGGTTGCGGACGACGTTCGCCACCACGTGCCCCTCGAGCACTGCCGGGCCGAGCCGATAGCGTCCGGGGCTTCGCGCCCGGAGATCGCGCGTGAACTCGTAGACCCAGTAGTCCTTCTTCTCGCCCGACGGCGACGTGCGCTCCTGCTTCAGGGGCTCGGGCCGGAAGAGCGCGCGTGGGTTCTCGAAGAAGGGCGTGATGCGCCGCAGCGGGATGGCGTTGACCTCGAAGCCCCGATTGGAGTCGTTGTACGGCTGAATCCAATCGGCCCACTCCTGAAGGCCCTCCAACCCCGATGGCAGCTCATCGACCCAGGGCATGCGGAGAGCGAGGACGAACTGGCCGCGCTCGCGGCGAGAGAGCAACGGATCCCGGTTCGCGTGCTCGCCGGGCAAAGCCTTCAACGCGACTCGCAGCGTGACGGTGAAGGTCTGCATCGGGTAGACGGTGTCGGGGCTGACCGACAGCTCCAGAAGGGCGTGCTCCTGAGAATCGGGCGCTCGGACGTCGAGCCTGCTCTCCGGAGCGCGCAAGGTCTCGCCATCGACGTCGACCGTCGCCCCCGGGATGGTGTAGACACCCTGGGCGCGCGGGGTCACCCGGTAGTAGTAAACGTAGTCGACGCTGTTCGTCTTCCGTCCGTTGATGCTCATGAACCGCCGGCTGGCGTTCTGATCGACGAACTCCACCACCAGGCCCTCGACCGGCGCCACGGTCGGCGGGGAGGGTGGTTGACCCAGCTCGCGGTCGAACCGGAGTAGGACCTTGTAGACGGCCTGCTCACCGACGTAGATGCGATCGCGATCCAGGCCGGCGTCGATCTCGGTGCGCTGAGCCTCGGCGCGGCCGACCAGCGGGCCGAGGCAGAGGGCAATCAGAACTGCGAGTCGCATCACGAGGTCACCAATCCTTCTTCGCTTTGCGCCGACCGAGCTGCTGGAGCAATGCCTTCTTTCGCTCGCGATAATCGTCCTCGCGTTCACGAGCTTCACGGAGCAGAGCCTCGATCTGCTGAGGCGAGATCGGTTGCTTGGAAGCGTCGCCCGGAGACTCTTCTTGCGGCTCCTGCTCCGACTGGGAGGGATCGGAGTCCTTCGAGGGAGACTCCTCATCCTGCTCGGAGGGATCCTGCGGCTTCTGCTCTTCTGACTGGGAGTCTTCCGGGGGCTGATCTTCCGAGCCGTCGCCGGATTCTTGCTCGTCCGAGCTTTCTTGCTTGGGGAGCTTCTCCTGGATCTCGCGCAACAGCTTCAAGATCTCCTCCTGGAGCGCGGTGACCTCCTCCGTCGCCCCCTCGATCCCCAGTCGTGTGGCCGCATCGTCGGAGAGCTCGAGGGTCTTCGGGACGAGCTCGACCGCAGCCTGGCAAGCCGCGATGCTCGCCTCGAGGTTCTCGCGTGCCTTCGCCTGGGGATCTTCTTCGGTCGGGGTGACGTCGTTCGACTCGTCGTCTTCTGTGGGCTTCTCGGCCGGGGGCGGCTGTGCGGCGAGGGATTCCTCGAGCCGTGGCAGCATGCCGTTGGCCTTGAAGAGCAGACCCTGGAGGATGTGCGCCATCTCGCCCTGACGATCAGCGAGGTAAGCGACGTCCGGAAGTGACCGCTCATCGTCGGGATCCTCGACGGCTGCGGCGGCGCGCGTGTCTTTCAGAATCCCCTCTTGATCCGCGATGGCGCGGCCGAGGATCTTCCCGAATTCGGCCAGCGCGACGAAGATCTCATCCAGCTTCTCGAGCGCCACGCGCTGAGGAGGGTCCGCGGCGACCAGGTCGCGCTCCGAGAGGGCCAGCTCCGACTCACTCATCGCGTCAGCCGTTTGCTCGACGAGCTGGACCAAGCCGTCGAGGGATCCGTTGAGCTGAGCCCGCTGATCGTCGGTCATCTGGGCGCCCTGCTGGCTGATCATCTGATCGAGGAGTTGCTCGACCTTGGTGACCAGGAAAGGCAGCTCCTCCTCGAGCTGACGCTGCGCAGCCGCGAGGTCTCGGACCGACTGCCTTCGCTGCGGTGTGTCGTCCCGCTGTCGCATGACCCGCGATCCGTGCCGGATTCCGGTCTGCTGCTCATGAATCCACTGGACGAAGGCGACGGCATCGAGCTGGTCGCGCTTCTCCTGTCGCGCGCGCTCTTCCCAGAGCACACGCATGTGCTTCAACCACATGCGAATCAGCTCGAGGTTGTGGCGGGCATCGCCGTGATCGGGGTCGAGTCGGAGACAATCGCGATAGCGACCGATCGCTTGCTGAAGGAGCTCGATGCCTTCAGTCATGACCTCCTCTTCCGCGTCTTCTGGGCGCTCACCGAAGAGCTCGCGGGCGCGCACCAACGACAGCGTGGCCAGATTGTAGAGGGCTCGTGTCGCGAGTGGCGTATCGCGCGCCAGCGACGCTTCCTGCAGGAGCTCGATCGCGCGATCCCAGTCCCCCTGCGCGAGCGCGACACTTCCTCGGTCGAAGGTGATGAGGGAATCCTCGGGGCGAGCCACCGAGGCGTCCGAGAACGCTGCCGCCGCGGCCTCGAACTCGCCCTGCTCGAAGAGCCGAACACCTTCTCGGACCCGCTCGATGGGGTCGAGGTCTTCGCCCGACCTAGGCGCCGCGCCGACGAGAATCGTGCCGAGCAGGCAAAGGAGTGTGAGTGGTAGTCGACCGGTCATGAGGAGGTTCCTGGCAGTTCTCTCGAGCTCGCCGGGGGATAGCTGGGAATCAACATCTCGGCCAGCAGAAGCAGAATGCCAACGCACACGAAGAGCTGGAACTGCTCTCGATAGCGCTTGCGCTGCTCGCTGCGACTCTCGCCGCGGGCCAGGTCGACGAAGTACTCGTCGTAGATCTTTCCCAGATCGTACAGCGTCGTGCGAGCCGGTACGTAGGTCCCCCGAGTCTCGAGCGCGATCTCCTGCAGGAGCTTCTCGTCCATGCGAGACCAGACCTCTTGGCCATCGTGCTTGAGATAACGTACGCGGCCATCGTCACCGCGAATCGGAATCCGCGCGCCCTCCGCGCTGCTGCCGAGCCCGATCGTAAAGATCTGAACGCCACGGCTCTGGGCGACTTTTGCGGCCTCCAACGGCTCCGACTCCTGGTCCTCGCCATCGGTGATGAGGATGATGAGCTGATCGCGGTCCCGTCGCTCCTTCATGGATGAGAGCGCCTTGCGGATCGCGTCACCCATCAAGCTGCCTCCGAGCGGAGCGCTCGTCGGATCCGTTCGATCGAGAACCTCCCGGAAGTAGGCCTGATCCGTCGTCAGGGGGACTTGCACGATCGGTTGACCCGCGAAGGCGATCAAGCCAACGCGATCCCCGCGGAGGCGGGGGAGCAGGTCGCGAATGTCGGAGCGCGCTCGCTCGAGACGGTTGGGGGCGACGTCCTCGGCCAACATGGAGCGCGAGACATCGAGAAGAATGAAGCAGTCGACGCCACGCTGAACCACGGTCTCGTAGTAGACGCCGAATCGGGGCCGCGCCGTCGCGACGATCAACGCGGCCAGGCCGAGGATCACCAAGCTGCCCTTGAGCCAGGGACGGACGCCGCTCGCTCCCGGCATCAGCCGGGCGGCCATGCGCGACGCGACGAACCGCTCCGCGGCGCGCTGACGACGTCGCTCGGCGAGCCATAGCAGACCCGCCACGAGGGGCAGCGCCCACAACGCCAACAAGAGCTCGGGATGTTGCCAGACCATGACGTCGCCTCAGGGCAAGGAACGGAAACGGGTCGTCGAAAGGATCAGCTGCAACAAGACGAGCCCGATCCCCGGGAGCAGAAAGTACGGGTAGATCTCTCGATACTGCGTGTAGAGACGTCCCTCGGTCTCGGTCTTCTCCAGCTCGTCGATCAGAGCATAGACCTCGACCAGGTCCTCCGAGCTCTCCGCACGGAAGTAGCGTCCCCCCGTCGTCTCCGCGACTCGTTGCAGTGTGACCTCGTCCAAGGGGACCACGACGTTCTCGAAGCGCCTTCGTCCGTTCCTGTTGTCGACCGGGAACGGCACCGGACCGTGGCTGCCCACACCGATCGAGTAGATCCGAATACCGAGACTGGCCGCGATCTCGGCGGCCTCGATCGGCTGAACGATGCCGGCCGTGTTCTCACCGTCGGACAGCAAGACGATCACCCGGCTCTCCGACTCGATGTCTCGGAGCCGCTCGATCGCCCGCGTCAATGCGTCGCCGATGGCGGTCTGGATCTCTTCGTTGTAGAGGTCCGCATTCAACGCGATACCGGTGCGCGGATCGAAGAGCGGCTCCGGCAGCTCGACGGTCTCGAGCAGCTCGAGCAGGACCCCGTGATCGAGGGTGAGCGGGCACAGGCTCTCGGCAAAGCCTCCGAAGGCGATCAGCCCGATCTGATCGTCGGGGCGCCCAGGCAGCTCGCCCCCTTCGTCCACGAAGTCACGAAAGATGTCCTTTACGACGTCGAGCCGGCTGCGCGGGCGGCCGTCGTCGTCCCGAAAATCATGGGCGAGCATGGAGCGGGAGCGGTCGAGGCACATCTCCATCGCGATGCCTTCGCTTCGGATCCGGAACTCCTCCTGGCCGAGCTGGGGCCTCGCCAACGCCGTGACGACCGCGGCTAGGCCGAGGAACCGGAGCCAAGGCAGAAGGCGCTTCACCCGCTGGGCGAGCGTGATCGGGAGCGCGCGAATCAAAGCCACGTCGGAGTAGAGCACCGCGGCTTGTCGCTGCCGCCGAATCGCCCACCACACGGCCAAGAAGAGCGGGATCACGAGAAGCGTCCACAGGGGCGCCTGGAATCGAAAGCCGCTCATGCCGCCGCTCCCTCGGTCTCGAGTCCCACGAACACTCTCGCCCGTCGGAAGCTCTCTTCCAGATCTCCCGGGCGAGGCTCCATGGCGGCGAACTTGACGAGGTCCGCCGATTCGAGAAAGCCGCGGAGCTTGCGTCGCTCCTCGTCCGAGAACTCGGGATGCGCCGCGATCTCGCCGAGGAACTCCTCGGTGGTCTGCTCGGGCGCGTGCACCCCTCGCGTGCGCTCGATGAAACGACGCACGATCGCCGTGAGCTCCACATAGAACGCCTTCACGTCACGCTCGACCAGACCGCTCGACTCGAGGGCTCGGAGCTCCAGGTACGCGAGCTCGCTCGGTGTCCGCTCGGGGACGGACGGCTCGGACACCTCGCGCGATCGCCACCACAGGAGGAGCCCACCTCCGACGAGCACCACGGCGCTGCCGCTGAGCCACCAGATCCAAAGAGGTCGCTCCGGCTCGGGCAGGGCGAGGGGAGGAGCCGCAGGCCGCGCCTCGGCCAGGGAGGGGAGCCCCGTTTCGAGCACCGAGGCAATCTCGACCTCGAGGCCCTCGGTCTCGACCATTCCTTCGACCTCCTCGTCGCCTCTTCGATCGATGAAGCGAATGGGAATCGGATCGATGGTGAGCCGACCACTGCGAGCGGGCTCGAGCCGAAACTCGTACCGCCACTCCCGGCGACCTTCGATGTCCTTCGGAAGAGGCCGGCGGAAGTCGACGATGTCGAAGTCTCCGTAGGTCTCTCCGAAGACGAGTGGCAGCACCTCGACCTCCGGCTCGGCCCGGGCCGTGATGAGGAGCTCGAGCTCGTCCGAGAGGCGCGCTTCCGATGGACTGAGTGTGGCCGTCACGACGACGGGGCCTTCACCGGAGCGGCTGACGGCCGTGACCGGATCGGAAGCGGAGCTCTCGGACGTCGGGTCTTCGTCCACGCCACAAGAGCAGAGGACGGCTAGGGAGAGCAAGCTCAACGCCGCGGCAGGGCGGCTCGGACGAACCGACCTAGTCATCACGGCTGGCCTCCGGCATCTCGATCCGGACGTCGTAGCGCGTGAGCAGCTCTTTCTGCAGACGCTCGGTCAGCTCGGAGACCTTGCGCTGCATGTAGTCGGCGCGCACGTTCGTCTCGACCTCTTCGAAAGGAGCCGCTCCCGCCGGGTGCTTCGCTTCGACCAAGGCGAGGTACGCACGTCCCGAGTCCACGAGTGGCTCCTGTGTCCAATGACCGACCTCGAGATCGAAGAGGACCTCTCCCGTCCGACCGAGCAGCGGATGCGCTCCACCGCGCTCGATCTCCATTTCGGACCAGCCGCTCTCACGCTGCTGATCTTTGGACCGGCGAGCGGCTTCCGTTCGAAACGCCTCGGCGCTGTCGATCGCATTCAGCACGTCTTCGGCCGACTCCCCGCTTCGCAGAGCCAGCACGGTGGTCTCGACCCTCTCTGGCCGAGCCCAGCGACTCGCATTCGCCTGGTAGTGCGCCTCGAGGTCGATTCGCGTGGGCTCGATGATCTTCAGCTCCTGCTCCAGGTAGCGGTTGGCGAGAAGCTGAGATTGGAGCAGCTCGAGAGCGGCGCGGTAGTCGGGATCGCGATCGATCCCCAGCTCTCGGGCACGGCGACCGAAGAGCTCGACCTCGAGCCA
Organism: Planctomycetota bacterium; assembly: GCA_029260795.1. Lineage (GTDB taxonomy): Bacteria > Planctomycetota > OFTM77 > OFTM77 > OFTM77 > OFTM77. The sequence goes on from JAJDCO010000135.1 coordinate 66,422, forward strand.
TTGCTCGAGGAACTGGCGTCTGCTGTCCGCCGTGCGGCGCTGCTCGAGCCAAAGCTGACGATCGACGGTCGCGCTTGGGCCCAGGGCCGCGATGCGGCGGTCGACGTCGCGCTCGATCAATCGGTCGAGGTCGGCCTCGGTCAGAGCCTCGCCGGCGAAACGTGCCACGACGACCTCGCCGGTGCTCGGCTCTCCGCCGGCTCGCTTCGCCAGCTCGCGGCCGACCTCGCCTTCGAGCCCGAGGCGCCGAAGGCAGTCGATCAGTGCCGGACCGATGCGTGCGCGCAAGGGATCCGACTCCTTCAATCCGACCTCCGCCTGGACGAAGGCCGAAGCGGCGGCCGACCAGTCCTCGGACCGTCGACGCAGATCCCCGACCCGATACCAGATGGCGCTCCTCTCGTCGCTCTCAGGAGAGAGCGAGAGAGACTGCACCCAAGCGTCGGCAGCGCCGGCGTGGAGTCGACGCTCCTCGAGCTGCAGCGCCGTCTCGCGCCATTCCCGCGCCGTCTCGGAGAGGCTCGGTTCCGCGCTCCTCTCCGAGAAGAACATCAGCCAGACGAGGAGCGTGACTTGAAGCACGACGAGGACTCCACCGAGCGCCCCGACCGAAAGTCGGCGCCGCTCACGCGGGGTCAACGAGTCGGGCGGCGGCCCCAGCTCGAGACGCGGTTGGGTCGTGTCCGTCATGGCAGGCATCTCCCGCTCATCGGTATCGTCGCTCCCGCATGCGGAAGAACCGGCGCAAGCTCGTCAGGTAATCCTCGTCGGTCCGAACCTCGAGCTCGTCGATGCCGATCTTCTTCAACAGCTCTCCCCGGCTCCGACCTCGCTCCGCCGCACCCGATTCGAAGAGGGCTCGAACCTGGGCATGGGAGGTATCGACCTCGATGATCTCACCCGTCTCGGCGTCCCGAAGATTCAGGAACCCGACGTCGGGCAACGCGAGCTCTCGCGGATCGGAGACCGAGACCGCGATCACATCGTGTCGTTGGTGAGCGACGGCGAGGGCGGTGCGATGCTCTGTGGTAATGAAGTCGCTGAGAACGAAGGCGACGCAGCGACGCTTCTGGACGCGGACCAAGTACTCGAGCGCTCGGTCGAGGCGCGTCTCGCGCGGAACGGGTCGCGCAGCGACCAGCTCTCGCACCAGGCGCAGCACGTTCGACTTGCCCTTGCGCGGGGGATAGAAGTCGACGATGTCGTCGCAGAAGGTCATCAAGCCGACCTTGTCGTTGTTCTTGAGGGCCGAGAACATCAGCAAGGCAGCCACCTCGATGGCGAGCTCCAGCTTGGATCGATCGCCAGATCCGAAGGCGCCGGACGCGGAGACGTCGACCAGGAAGTACACCGTGAGCTCGCGCTCCTCGGCGAAGCGCTTGATGAAGGGCACGCCGGCCCGAGCGGTGACGTTCCAGTCGATGGTCCGGACGTCGTCACCCGGTTGGTACTCGCGCACCTCGTCGAACTCCATTCCGCGGCCGCGGAAGGCGCTCTGGTACTGGCCCGCGAAGAGATCGTTGACGGCCCGACGGGCCACGATCTGCAGGCGTTGCACCTTGCTCAGGATCTCGGCGATACTTTGCTCGGACATACGGTCTCGCCTCGGTCAAGGAACCGGGACGGCGGCCATGATCTTCTGCAGGACGTCTTCGATCGTCACCTGCTCGGCCTCGGCCTCGTAGGTGAGAAGGACGCGGTGGCGGAGAACGTCCGGCAGGATGTCCTTGACGTCCTGCGGCGTGACGTAGCCCCGGCCCTGCAAGAAGGCGAGCCCGCGAGCACCGAGCCCAAGGAAGATCGACGCCCGGGGGGAAGCGCCGTAGTCGATGAGGGGCGCCAGATCCGGCAGGCCGAACGCGGCCGGGTCGCGGGTCGCTCGCACCAGTGCCAGGAGGTAGTCCTTGACCTGATCATCGATGTAGACGAGCTGCACGACCTTCTGCATCTCGAGCACGTCTTCGGGTGTGAGAACCGGCTCGACTCGACGTTGAATGCCGTCCAGCGCCATGTCGATCACCTTCCGCTCGTGCTCGGGCTCGGGGTAGGTGATGTTGACCTTGAGCATGAACCGATCCACTTGCGCCTCGGGCAGAGGATAGGTGCCTTCCTGCTCGAGAGGGTTCTGCGTCGCCATCACGAGGAAGAGCCCCTCGAGGGGATAGGTCTGATCGCCGATCGTGACCTGTCGCTCCTGCATCGCCTCGAGCAGTGCAGACTGCACCTTCGAGGGAGCCCGGTTGATCTCGTCGGCCAAGATGAAGTTGGCGAAGATCGGTCCCTTGCGCGTTTGGAATCGTCCCTCACCGGGAACGTAGATCAGCGTTCCGATCAGGTCCGCCGGCAGGAGGTCGGGTGTGAACTGGATCCGGTGAAAGGTCGTGTGCATCGCCTCGGCCAGGCTCTTGATGGCCGTGGTCTTCGCCAGCCCGGGGACTCCTTCGAGGAGGATGTGCCCGTGGGTCAGGAGCCCGACCAGCAAGCGGGAGATCATTCCCTCTTGCCCGATGATGACCTTGGAGAGCTCGGATCTGAGACGGTGGATGCGTTCGGCCTGCTCGGCAACGCGATCTCGAATCTGATGAACGTCCACCTGCATCGGTGAAGAATCCTCTCTGAACCATGAAATCGACCTTGGGCTCACGGGGTCCACGAGCCCCGGAACACACCCATACGAAAGCAAGAGTGCTTCGTTGGGCAGTGCGGCGAGTGAATCTCGGCCGCGACGACTCCCGGGCGTCCGAATCGCTCCGTACGCTCGTCTCACCGAATCGGCCCTGAATCGCAAGACCTTGGTGGGCAGAGGGCTAGGTGCTCCGCTCGGCGGGATTCTAGCGAGCGCGGCGCAGCGCGACAAGGCCAAAAGCTCAGCGCTCCGAGGACCCGTCATTCGGCGGTGTGGTGGGTCCGGCTTCCGACGGCGGATCGCCTTCGGGTCGAAGATCGCGCTCGCCCTCCTGGAGGGCCTGATCGGCCAGCTGTCTCAGCTCGGCGGGGAAGAGCACCGTCAGCTCGCGCACGAAGCGGTGCGTCGGGGGCAAGAGCTGTGAGCCCTGGACCGTCTTTCGAAAGGGCTCATCGCCAATGAGGATGTCACGCTCGGCGAGGGCTCCGATTCCCAAGAGGGCGAGCATCAGCAGGACGGCGCCGTTGACGATACCGAGCCCACCTCCCAGGATGCGATCGTAGGTGCCGAGCTGAAGGCTCTCGATGACGTGCCGGAGCAGATAGGCGACCAGGCTGACGATGAGCGCGATCGCGACGAAGATGACGAAGTAGGCGATATACCGGTCGACGGGCTCTTCGAGAGAAGGAAAGACCCGGCGGACGGTGGGGGCGAGGTCACCCGAGTACCGATTGGCGAGCAGGCAGCCGCCGACGATGGTGATGAGGCGCGTGATCTGCCAGACGAAGCCCTTGATGAGCCCGAGCACGAAGGCCGCGACTGCGGCGATCAGGATAACGGTATCGGTCCAGTTGAAGCTGTCCATCATCCCATCATCTGAGTCACCGTGACGGAAGGCCCACGCAGCGTCGGTCCGCACACTATTCGTCGATCCGGACGGCCATTATAGTGCCGGCCCACCCGAGGAATCACGTGAGAATCCCCTCGGCCACGGCGTCAGAGTTCGAGACTCGCCCGACTGCAGCCGGAGCCGTACCCGTCCCTGCCCCACCGAAAGCTCAGCAACCACGCCTCCACAGCGCTGTGCCGATCGAGTCGGATCGGCTTTGGCCGGATCGATCGATTCCTCTGGCTGCTTGTTGGGATCACCGCTCTCGAGGCCTTCCAACGGGTCATCGCGACCGAGAGCTTTCAAGAAGGGGCACGGCTGGAGATCGCCTCGATCCTCGCGCGCCATGGCGATTGGAGCGGCGTCACCCAGACTCTCGAGCCCCTCACTCGCGGTGGCCGAAACGCCGGCTCGGGTGTCCACTTCAAGCTGGCGACCGCCTACCAGCGGCTGAACCAGCCGGATCTGGCGGCACGGCATAGCCAGATCCACGAGCAGCTCCTCGAGCAGGAGAAGGAAGCCAAGCAGCGTATGGCTCAAGAGTTCACGGTCTTCTTCGAAGCCGGCCGAGCGGCACTGAAGCGCGAAGATCACGCGCGCGCCATCGAGGAGCTCGAGCGCATTCTCGAACGATTACCTGGCAATCCCAAGGCTCAGGAGCTGCTCGATCGAGCTCGACGCCTCACCCAGGACTCCGATCGCTGAGCAAGCACCGCCGGGGTCATTCGTCCGCGACGCGACCCACGAGGGAGAGCCGGCGCACGGGGAGGTCGGGGTCGTCGGTCATCACGACCAGCGTTCCTAGGATGGGACCGACGGGTGCCTCTGGGCGCACCACCAGAACGATCTCGTAGCGGGTCGTTCGAGCTTGGGCGGGCTGCCATTCGATCCCGAGAAATGACGCCGGCGATGCTTGCTCGAGCCGGACGTCCCGAAGATCGAGTGGTCGGCCCGAGGATGAGAAAACGCTGAGGCTTCGAGCGGCTCCTCTCTCTCGCGAGACAACTCCGAAGTCGACCTGCCTCTTGGGCGAGAACTCGACATCCGGAAGCACCACCGCGTTCCAGGCGAGTGTTCCGCGAGGGCGTTCGGGGTCGGAGGTCTCGAAGAGAAGCTCTCCGCTCTGCTCACCGACCGGCAGCCCGCCCTTCAGGCGAACGATCAGCGAGAAACCGGAGACCGGCCCTTCGATCGGCTGCAGCTCCACGACCTCCACCTGATCGTGGGGATCGTGAGCTCGGACCTCTCCCAGCGCCGCCTCGCCCGTCGAATGCACTCGCACGGAGCGGCTGGGCTGGGCGTAGCGTCGAGCTTTCCCGAATCGCAAACGGTCGGGCGTGGCCAGAAACGCCAGCCAGATCTCGAACTCGAAGGCCGCTTCCACGACGGGCTGATCGGGGTCGTTGGACCGAATGCGAATGGCCTCGCGGTGGAGCCCCTCGGACGCGCGAATCGTCTCGATCGTGATCGGAATATCGAGCACCTCACCTGGGGCGATCGACTCACCGGCTCCTCGAGCGACCGTGCAGCTGCAGCTCGTCTTGATCTGAGAGATGTGGAGTGAGCTCTCACCGAGATTCACGACCTGAATCACGGTTTCGAGGACTTCGCCGCGAGCGTGGCGACCCAGCTCAAACGAGATCTCCGGAAGGTGGATTATCGGGGGAGTCTCGGTGGTTCGCGATTCCACCGGTGAGCAAGCGATCGGTGCGTCGGTTTGATCGTCACAGCTGACGCCGCCCGCGCCGACGAGGCAGAGGATCACGAACCAAGCGGAGCGGGCGAGCCGAGGTGGCTCGCCCGCGCGTTCGCGATGTCGTGACGTACGGAGACGGATCACTCAGCGCCGATCCTGATCCTGCTGAGGCTCGATGATGAACCCGTGGTAGGCGATCACCTTGCTCGAGACGTCCGGGTTGTTGGTCGTGAAGGTCAGGCGACCGTGGAAGTAGCGATCCGGAATGTCGGCGGAAGCGCGCACGACGATGCGGTACACCTGGCCGTCCTCGACGGCTTCGAGATCGGCCGTGATGTACTTGCGGTAGGTTCCGTCCTCGAGCTTGGTCCGGAGGTCGAGGTTGCTCTCGATCTTGACGTCCGTGATCTCGAGGTGCAGATCGGCCTCGCGGTTGGTGATCGTCAAGACCTGCTCGCTCGCCTGGCCCTTGGGAATCCGGCCGAAGTTGAGACGCGAGCCACTCGGCTCGAAGGCCAGATTCGGCTGGATGTTCGCCCGGACGGCAAAGGTGACTTCCTCGGCGCGCGGATGCTCGAGGCGGAGCACCGGACGCACGACGAGATTCTGAACCACCGAGCTGTCATTGACCGTGACGTCGACCCGGATGGCCGGGTTGCCGGCGTTCTGGATCTTCTCCCACTTCAGGTCGAGGAAGGGGGAGTTGGGAAGGACCTCGAGCACCTTGAAGTCGTTGCCGTCGGTCGCCGTGATCGTGACGGATTGGCTCGGCGTCTCGCCCTTGAACACGTCGAGGAAGTTCACGATCGGCGGCTCAGTCGTGAACAGCCGCGTGATGTCCGCCGTGAAGGTGAGATCGACGACCTGCTTTTGCGGGTCGTTCGAGAACACCTTGATGTACTTGGTGACCTTGCCGCTGAACTTGGTCGAGTCGAACTGGATGTCGATGGTGGCAGCCTCACCCGGACGCAGGTACTTCAGTGAGACATCGCCGACCGTGCAGCCACAGGTGGGGCGCACGTCCTTGATGACCAGGTCGCCTTCACCTTCGTTCTTGAAGTTGTAGGTGTGGGTCTTTTTCTCGCCCTGGTAGAGACGACCGAAGTCGTGCGTCAGAGTCTCGAAGCTGAGGACCGGAGGCGGGCCGGTCGGAGGCGGAGTCGCATCGCCGGTGGCGGGCGCTCCATGATCGTGCCCGTCCCCTTCGAAGTGCTCACCCGAGCCGGAAGCCGCGAACTGCTCGGAAACCTGCTCGTCGAGCGGCTTCGGGGGTTCGCCGCTACCCGAGGTCTCGGCCGTATCGCCGACGGGGCCGGCATCGTTCAAGTCGACTCGCTCGCAGGCCCAGAGGGCGGTGAGCGCCACGAAGAAAGTCGTGTACAGCCTTCTCATCGTCAAATCCTTCGACATCTTGCGACTTCTGGGACAGGGGCGGCGCGACTGGAAGCGGCCTCGCTCGCCTCGCCGTTCGGTTGCCGGTCGGATCCGTCCGTTCCAGCCTCCGTCTGATAAATACGACTCGACCTTTCCTGATCGAACCGCTCTCTTGGAGAGAGGCAAGTCCGGGGGATTCTCACCGAACCTCGGGGATTTTCCCGGTTGTCACCCCCGAAGTCGAGCGGATATACTCTTCGTAAACCCAAAGACTAGAAGCCCCACATCCCCCGACAGTCCTTTCTGGTTTACTCCGGAGTAGAGATGCAGACCAATAAGGCCTTCCTGGTCGTTGCCGTTCTCGTGCTTGTTGCCATGGCCGCTACCGTGATCTTCCTGATGAACGACAGCCCGGCGAAAGGCGACTCCACCGACGTCCTCTCGGTGGACGGTGAGCAGTCCCGCGCCACTGAAAGCCTGCCCCAGCTCGATGCCGAAGGAACCGAAGCCGAAGCCATCGCCCTCGAGGATGATGATGAGCCCAAGATCTTCGAGATCGGCGAGTTCGTCAACGCGACCCTCGACAACCCAGACGATGGTCGTCCGACCTTCATTCGCACACGCGACACCATGGGAAATATCATCCTCGCCGAGCAGCAGTGGCGCGCCACCAAAGGTACTGGCGAGAAGATGCCCAAGAGGATTCGCGGCGTGGCACGGCTCGCCAAGGCCCGCAAACACCCGGGCGGCGTGAAGATGTCGCGCGAGTTCAAGCCGGTCAAGAAGACGACGGCTGACGGCAAGAAGGACGGCGACAGCCCTTCTGTCGACGGCGAGAACAAGCGCTGATCTGACACCTCGAACGACCCCTTCTCCGTCCATTCTCGGAAAGGGGTCACGGTGCCCCGGGCTCCTTCGTTCGGCGCCTTTCGCGCTCAACGGAGGATCGCACTCCAGCGCTGCAGGCCGGGTGAGCTCAGGCCTCGTCGCTCGGCTTCGAGAACGAGGTCCAGCGCTCCGCCTCGAAGATCCTGAGCGACAGACCGTCGAATGGCGCCTTCCCAGTGGCTCGCTCTCTCCGGCTCCAGCTCGATCATCAGTCGAGACGCTTCGAGTCCGGTTCGGCTCGAATCGTCCAGCCCCGCGAGCCAGCGCTCCGTCAGTCGCGCGAGCCTCTCTCGGACCTCCCTGGCCACACCCGGGTCAGGAGTCCCGAACCGCTTCCAGGCCCGATAGATCTCGAGGTATCGGAGCCGAGCCTCTTCGAACCGCTGAGCCACGACGTCTGCGTGGGCCAGCTCGTAGAGCGCGAAGTAATACTGCGGTGGACGTGAGGTCTCTGAGCACTCCACGATCTGCTCGAGCCGAGCGGTCGCCGCCTTCGACTCGCCCTCCTTTTGGAGCGCGGTCGCCAAGCCGAACAGCGCCGCCGGGTTGTCGGGATGAACCCGGACCTCGGCTTCCCACAGTGCTCGGTCGGTGCGCCAGTCCGCGATCCGAGACCAAACGAGGGCGACCCCGAGGCCGAGGATCAACCCGGCGAGCGCGGCGCGGCTCGCCGAGGCTGGACCACGCCTCGGCAGAAGGCGAGCCATCGCCGTGACCCCGAGGAGCAGCAAACCGATCGACGGCAGATAGAGGCTCCGCTCGTTGATGACCGACTGGAGGGCCACCGCCAGCTGAGAGACCGGTGCGAGCGCGATCAGGAACCAGAGGCATCCGAGCCAAGCTCGCCGCTCTCGACGAGCGATCCCGGCAGCCAGCAGGATCGGTGCGCTGAGGCAAACGAGAGAGCCGAGGAGTCGCGGAACCGAGGTCGGAGCAAAGTCAGCCGTGGGATAGCTGGTCGCGAGGGGATGTGGCCATACCAGAAGCTGCACGTATCGGCCCAGCCCGTTGATCGCATAGCCGAGATGCGTGAGCCAATCGCCACCGAACCACGGTCGCTGGGAAACTGTCTCGGAGGCGAGGACCTGCTGCCGCAAGATCCAGTAAGCCGCGGTGACGACGCTCAGCCCGAGGACGAGCAACCACCGGCTCCTCGATCGGGCGCGCCGAGGCCAGAAGGCTTCGAGGAGAACGACGAGCGGAACGAGGACCAAGGCGCTCTCCTTGGCGAGCAAGGCGAATGCGCCCGCCAATCCGGTGACCCAGAGAAGGTGGCGCGCACCGCGACGGGCGCGGCCCGCCAGGATCAGGGTGAGCAGGACACCGCTGGTCGCCATGAGGTCGGCGCGACCCGAGATCCAGGCGACCGCCTCGACCTGGACGGGATGAAAGGCGAAGAGGAGACCCGTGACGGCCGCGATGGCTCGACCGAGGCCGAGTGCCCTGAGCAGCCAAAAGACGAGGGCGACGTTCAGGGCATGCCAAATCAGGTTGGCGAGGTGATATCCGGCCGGCTCGAGCTCGAAAAAGGCACGGTCGGCCGCATAGCTCAGGGTCCGCAGCGGGCGATAGATGTCGGTCTTCTGATCATAGGCCGACGAGATCGCATCGGCCCGGGTGAAGGTCGAGACCCAATCGAGGCCGAGCAGATGATCATTCGCTACGATGAAGCGATGATCATCGTACACGAAACCACCGCCCCAGGCCGGGAGCCACAGGAGCAGCGTCACGAAAGCGAGCACAGCGCCGAGCCAGCCATCCCGACGAAGGAGACTCAACCGACCCGCGCCTCGGCCGTCGAGGTGACCCGCTGCCCGGTTCGAAGCAGAAGGTCGAGCTCGCGGTGGCAGTTCCACCAGCAGCCCTCGCAGGCGGCCACGTCGCGCCGCACCGATCGATACTCCTCGGAGTACCATAACCGGGAGAACTCACTCGGGTCATCGAGGTGGGCGACCGGGCGCTGGGTCTCGCTCCATGGAACGCAAGGATACACGTCCCCGAAGGCATCGATCACCACCGAGGCGTGCCCGGCGCTGCAGCGTTGAGCCGGAGTCTCCCCTGCCAAGAACGGCGCGATACCGCGAAGATAGGCGGGGCTGTTGTCGAGCCGGTCGCCGACGGGAGACCGCTGCGCGGCCTCGATATCCTTGGCCAGCCGTTGGGCGTCCGAGCCAGGTAGCATCGCAGCCTCGAAGAACTGCGCATGGTGGGGGAGGAGACCCAAGCCGTCGACACCGCTTCGAGCCGTCAGCTCCAGGGCGGCACCGACCTCTCCGCGATTCTGACCGCTCACGACCGTGACGAAGTGAACGCGAGGGCCGTGTCCCCGGTCGGCGCGCGCGGCCAGGAGATTCTCGGCCGCGCGCAGGACCTTGTCGAAGGCTCCCTTCGCTCCCCGAATCGCGTCATGCGTTTCGGCGATGGCTCCATCGAGCGAGAGGTTGATCGAGTGGAGGCCCGTGTCGAGAAGTCGCTCGCAGCGCTCGCGATTCAGCAGGATCCCATTCGTATTCAAGTGCACGACCGAGCCACGGCTGACGGCATGCGTCAGCAGAGTATCCAGGTCCGGGCGGAGCAGCGGCTCTCCACCGGTCAAGCCGAGGCCCGTGGCCCCCGTTTGGGTCAAGGCATCGATCAACCGGCGAATCTGATCCGTGTCCCACACCGGCCGATCGTCGCCGCGCCTCCAGGAGTCGCACATGAAGCAGCGCAGGTTGCACTGATAGGTCAACACGACCGTAGCCAAGATCGGGCCCGAAACCGCGCGATCCCCGGCCAGAGCGCTTCGAATGCGAGCGGTCCGCCAGAGCTGCTTCATCAACCAGCTCCAACGACTCGGCTGGAGCGCTTGACGAAGATGTCTCAGATACTGGCGCCGAATCACGCGCGCACCCTTCGTCCCAAGGAGCCAAGAATCGTTTGATAGGCCTCGCACGGCGTCCAGCAGTTGGGGCAGTCCCCTTGGCGAATGCCCTCTCGAAGGCGAGCGAGCTCGGTCTCGGCAGCCAGCAGACGGGCGAGGTCGAATTCGTGATCCCGAAGGTTGCCGACGGCTCGATCGTAGATGCTGCACGGGTAGACCGTCCAGTCATCCCCGATGAAGCACGAGGCCGCGAGAGCCGCGCAGGGCAAAGGCGTACGTCCCGTCTGGAGATAGGATTTCAGCAGTGCCTGATACCGTCTCTCGAGATAGGCCACCGGATGCCAGCGACTCGTCCGCTCGCTGGCCAGTCGGGCGAGCTCTCGTCGGGCCGGCTCGAGGGGAGGCAGCACGCTCTCATCATTGCCGTAGTAGTGCGACGAGACGTGGGCGTAGTTGACGTGCAGGTCCTCGGGCGCCAGTTGCGGGATCTCCTTCTGTAGGGACCTCCACGTTTCTTCGACTCGGTCGACGTTCGCCGCCTGGAGTGTCAGCCCGAAAAACGGTCGAAAGTCGCGCGTTCGCAGGCGAGACAGTCGTCGATAGGTCTCGACGGCTCTCCCGAAGGCACCTTCTCGTCCTCGAATCTGATCGTGTAGGTCGGGTGGGCCGTCCAGGCTGACTGTGACGAACCAGCGCGGAGGACGGTGGCGCTCGCGCGTCCGCGCGATCACCGACTCGATCTGATCAGGAGTCTGCCCCGTGGTCGGAAAGTCCAACAAGAACAACCGGCGGCTTCGACTCAAGACGACATCGAGGACCTCCTCGAGGTCCGGCCGCAGAAAGATCTCACCACCCGACAGGTTGATCCATGAGAAGCGATCGTTGCGCTGGAAGAAGCGATCGATCTCCTGGAGCGTCATCTCGCGAGCCGGCCTCTTCTGCCAGATGTCGCACATCGTGCATCGACAGTTGCAGCGGCCATTGAGGATCAGGGTGATCCGGTAGGGCCGTCGCGGTGCACGAGTCCAGTTGGAGCGGGCGACGTCCCAGCCGAGCCCTGCCAGACGAGGCCAATGTCGAGGAGCGATCATGAGATCACGCGAAAGCGGCGCAGGGTCCCTCGACCGCTCTCCTCGTCCAAGAGACCGGAGCAGGCTGCGACCACCGATTCCTCATCGATCGCCCGCATGCATTCCGGCAGCCGGCAGGTACTGGTCTTGGAATTGAGATTGGTCAGGCAGGGGCTGCACGGCAAGCCGCGATACAGCACTCGTTGGGGTCCGCCGCGAGGACCGTACAGCACGGGTGTGTTCGGTCCGTAGAGGGCGACGACCGGACAACGAACGGCCGAGGCGAGATGCACGGGACCGGTGTCGTTCGAGACGAGGAGGTCGGTGACGCTCAACAGCCCCACGAGCCCGCGGAGCGAGAGCCGCCCCACGACCTCGACCGAGGCCTGGGACATTTGCTGCCGGCACGCGTCGATGAGAGGGCGCTCTCGCTCGGTTCCCGTGAACAAGACCTGGGCCCCTCGCTCCCTCACCAGCCGATCAGCCAACGCGGCAAAGCGCTCTCCCGGCCAGCGTCGCCCCGGGAAGTTGTCCCCGGAGCCCACGTGCAGGACGACGCGCGGCCTCTGATCGGGCAGCTCGGAGAGCAGCGCCTCCGCTTCGGCGAGCCCTCGGGGATCGACGGCGAGCACCGGCGGAGCGTCCGGGACGCGAACGCCGATGGCCCGCGCGACATCGGCGAAGGTCTCGCTCATGTGACGATCGTCCCGGTATGGAATGCGCGCATTGTAGAGAATGCCGCGCCCTTGTCCGGGCGTCGCCAGGCCAACGCGCTGTGGCGCTCCGATCAGATAACCGAGAAGCGCCGAGGTCCGTGCGAACTGCTCGAAGTCCAATACGACGTCGAAGCGACGACGCAAGCGGAGCCAAGTCGTCAGCAGTGCCACCATGGATCGCACGGCGGGTCGCTCGGGAAGCGTGTGGACTCGGTCGACCGCGGTCACGCCCTCGAGAAGGTCGGCGTTGCCGCCCAGCGTCAGGAAGTGCAGCTCAGCGTCGGGGAACTTCTCCTTCACCGCCTCGAGGAGAGGAAGGATCATCACGATGTTGCCGACACCCCACAGCTTGATCGCGAGAATCCGGCGCACGGGAATGTCGCCGTCGTCTCGACGAAAGAGATGAGCGAAATGATCGACGGCCGCCAGCCCATGACAGAGCGGGATGCCCAGGTAGCGATCGAGGTATTTCTGCAACAACATGGCGAAAGAGGACCGACTCAGGAGAAGCGAGGGCTGACGAGCTCGGTCTGGTACTCGCCGCAGTTTTGACACAGCTCGGGAAAGTCACCCGCGACGTGCCGGCGGCGAAACTCCCGCATCACGGATCCGTTCCACAGCTCACGCAAGGGCGTTTCCTGCACGTTGCCGAAGACGGCCTCTCCCTCGTAGTCCGCGCAGCAGACAGTCACGTCGCCGTTGGCGAGCACGACCACCGAGCCACGCCATGGCTCACGACAGGGCGCTCGCCGCGGTTGCGCTTCGAAGCGAGGGATGGCTTGGAGGCGATCGACGATGCCCGACCACTGCTCGACGTAGTGGTCGAAGTGGCTCTCGGTCTCGGCATCGATCACCATCGAGGCATCGATCCGGAGGGCGCTTCCCGTTTCGTCGCGACGAGCTCGAAGGGCCAACAGGCCCCGCTCCAGCTCCGCCAGGGGGAAGCCTCGAACTCGCTCATGACTCTCCGCGTCTCCGTCGATCGAAAACGTGATTCGAGTCAGTCCGCTCGCGAGGATCCTCTCGATCTTCTCATCCGTGAACATCGTCCCGTTGGTGGTGATCATCGTCCGCACATCGTGCCGGTTCGCATACTCGATCATTCGAAAGATGTCGGGATGCAGAAGCGGCTCGCCCCACTGGAAAGGCAGGATGAAATCCAGGTGCGGGTTCTCGTCGATGATCTTGCGAAACAGCTCGAAGGCCATGAAGGCCTTGGGACGCTGCATGCCGTTGTTCACCGGACAGAAGCTGCAGCGGAGATTGCAGGTATTCGTGACCTCGATGTTCACGCTCGTCAGCACCGCCGAACTCTCCGACCCCACGCGGAACGCCAGCTCGTTGCGAGCCAGACGCCACATCGAGCGCAAGGTCGGGAACTTGAGCCGGATCAGCGCTTCCTGATCGGGGCGTCTCAAGTAGTAGCGGGCCGCGAGCCGGGCTGCAGCTCCAGCCAAGTGATCGGTGATACTCATCGACCTCTCGTCACGAATCGCCGGGGATGACGGGTCTCTGAATGCGCAAAGCTCAGGCCGATTCGGCAGGATGCAGAGCTCGCCTCTCGATCTCGGCTCCAGACGGCCCCAACTGCCCGCCGATCATAGCACAAGGGACTTTCGTCAGACGGTTTCGGAGCGAAAGCGCCCGGCAGGTCGGGCGGTTTCGCACGAACGCGGCCGGGTTCAGCGCCGACTCACGCCCGGTCGATAGCCCGGCAGAGGCACGTTCGAGGTCGAGTAGGATTCACGTGATGCAGTGGGAAACCGAGATCCTTTCCGAATCGGGCGTGACGGTGCTTCGTCCGCGCGACTCCGTCCTCGACGACGGCAGACCCGTCGATCTCGACCGAGTCCGCGGCCACTGCCGTGAGCTCGCTCGTCTCGGGTCACCCGGATTCCTGCTCGATCTCTCGGAGGTCGAGTTCGTCGACAGCCGAGGCCTCTCGGTACTCGTTCTCTGCCTGATGGCCTTCACCCGTGAGGGTGCCCGCTTTGCCGTCTTCGGTGCCAATCCACTCGTGAGCCGCCTGATTTGCCTGACGCGCCTCGACACGGTGCTGCCCATCTACACCTCGCTCGCTGTAGCCCTCGAGGCCGCGCCCCACGACTGGGTCGCGCAGTCGAGCTGAGCGCAGTTTCCTCGGCGATGCCGAAGGAAACGCAGGACATCCAGTTGAGGTTATGCAGCTCGACGAGATCGAACAGGATTCGCTCGCTCGGAGGCAGACTGACACCGACGCCCACAAGCTGCCGATATTAACAAACTTACAGGGCCGACTCTCGCGTCGAGGGCGAGCCTGGATGCCAAGGGTCTCCGGTTTGCTCCCCCGTCGAACGTGTTCAGATCACGAAGGTCCTGGCGCCGACCACTGCGCCGCTCCCGTCGTTCTCGGAGATCCCCGATGGCCAGCCGTCACGAGCGCCGCGCCCAGCCGCGCCTGCCCCTGCCACTTCGGCTGGCACTGGAGCCCCTTCGAGGCTCTGGCGAAGGGACGATCGTCGAACGGACTTGGAACGTCGGAGCTGGAGGGCTCTACTACGTGACGCGACCGGAGCTCATCCCGGCGGCATCGCACTTGGCATTCCGGCTCGATGCGCCCAACGGCGTGCACCACGGCTTTCTGCCGCTTCATCTCCACGGCCGAGGCGAGGTGCTTCGGGTAGATGAGCATGAGCGATTGCCGCGAGGTCTGGTGGGAGTCGCGGTTCGATTCTCGCGTCCTTTGGAGCTGATGGCGTTCGCCGAGCCGGGACGCACCGCGGTCTGAGCCCGTTCGAAGCGCCCAGAGTCACCCGGTACTCAACGACCGAAATGGACCCGCACCTTCTCCTCGGTCGGCCCACGGATGACCCCACGATCGGTGATGATCGCCGTAATGTTCTCGGCAGGAGTGATGTCGAACGCCGGGTTGTAGGTATCGATGTCATCCGGAGTCGTGCGAGGCCCGAAGCCCTGGGTGATCTCCTCGGCCGCCCGCTCCTCGATCGTGACGTCGTCCCCGTGGAGGGTCGCAAAGTCGAAGGTCGACTCCGGAGCGGCAACATAGAACGGCACGCCGTGAGTCTTCGCGAGTACGGAAACGGTGTAGGTTCCGATCTTGTTTGCGACATCTCCTCGCGCCGTGATGCGATCCGCCCCGACGACGACCGCGTCGATTCGGCCCTGTCTCATGACGGTGCCGACCATGCCATCGCAGATCACCGTGACCGGAACATGCGAGCGCTGGAGCTCCCACGCCGTGAGCCGGGCTCCCTGAAGCAAGGGGCGAGTCTCGTTCGCGTAGACCGAGACTTTCTTGCCGTCTCGCACCGCCGAGTAAACGACGGCCAGCGCCGTTCCGAGGCCGCCGGTGGCGAGCGCGCCCGCGTTGCAATGGGTGAGCACGCGATGCCCATCGGACAGAAGCTCGGCGCCGTGGCGCCCGATGGCTTCGCATTGCTGCCGATCCTCTTCGTGGATCTGGCGCGCCTCGTCGAGCAGCCGCTGCACCTTCTCGACGGGGGGCTTTCCGGAGAGCTCGGCAAACCGCGCTTTCATGCGATCGAGAGCCCAGAAGAGATTCACCGCCGTGGGGCGGGACTCCGCCAGGCGGTCGACCGTCTCCTGAAAGGCGCGCGTGAGATCCTCTTCAGAGCGGGTCGCTTCTTGAATCCCGACGATGACGCCAAAGGCGGCCGCAATACCGATCGCGGGCGCTCCGCGAACCGACAGCCGCCGGATCGCTCCGAACACGTCCGAGACCGTGCGGCAGACCAGGTAGGTCTCCTCGCCTGGCAGCAGTGTCTGGTCGAGCAGAATCAACTCGCCCGGAAGCTCGCCCCTCCAACGCAGGGTCTCGAAAGGCTGCGGCTCTGGAGCAGCCTTCGAATCGGAAGTGGCCATCGTTTTCGGGTTCCTCAGAGTGACTGGACGTCGAGTGATGTGCCGAGCTTCTCGTTCTTTGCGATGACCTTCTCTTGGAGCCCGCGACGAAATGCTTCGAAACGCTCGGCCAGGGCGGGATCTCCCAGAGCGAGAATGCGCACGGCGAGGATGGCGGCGTTCACAGCGCCGCTCTTGCCAACACCGACGGTCGCGACCGGAATGCCGGCGGGCATCTGCACCGTGGAGAGCAATGAGTCCAAGCCGGCCAGCTGCTCGCCGAGGATCGGGATGCCGATCACCGGAAGAGGGGAGACCGCCGCCAGGACACCTGCCAGGTGTGCTGCTCCCCCCGCAGCGGCGATCAGAATGCGATAGCCCTTTTCATGAGCCGACTTCGCAAACCGATGTGTCAGGTCGGGAGTTCGGTGGGCCGAGAGCACGAAGTAGTCGACCTCGACCTCGAGCTCACGCAGCTTGTCCAAGCAACCCTGGACGACCGGGAGGTCGGAGTCGGAGCCCATCAGGACGGCAACGGGTGCAGTCATCGGATCAATCTCGCCTTTCTCTCAGAATTCGACGGCCAGCTTCAGGCCGGTCAACCGTTCGTAGATCTCGCCGTAACGCTGTGCCGTCCGCTCGATGATCTCGCTCGGTATCGGAGGCGGTGGCGGCTGCTGGTTCCAATCCAGCGTGAGCAGGTAGTTCCGCATGATCTGCTTGTCATAGGACGGGACCGTCTCGGCGCCAGGGCGATACTCGTCGGCCGGCCAGAATCGCGACGAGTCGGGCGTGAATGCCTCGTCGATCAATGTCACCTCGCCGTTGACGTCGGCAAACTCCAGCTTGGTGTCGGCGATCACGATGCCGCAGCCGGCCGCGTGCTCCGAAGCTCGCTCGAAGAGCTCGAGGCAGATCGACTCGATCTTGCCGTAGACGTCCTGGCCGAGATCCGCTGCGACCTTGGCCGGAGAGATGTCCTCGTCGTGGCCCACGGCGGCCTTGGTCGTCGGCGTGAGGAGCGGCTTCGGAAGTTGCCCGTGTCGCTCGAGGCCAGCCGGCAGCTCGATACCGCAGACGTGACCGCTCTTCTGGTAGCTCTTCCATGCCGATCCCGTGACGTAGCCGCGCACGATGAACTCGTAGGGGTAGGGGCACCCCTTCCGGACGAGCATCGAGCGGCCGGCGAGGTCCTCGGCCGCCGCTCCCAAGGAGATTCCTTCGGTCTCGGGATCGGTCGTGATCATGTGATTCGGGACGACATCGGCGAATCGCTCGAACCAGAAGGCCGAGAGCTGGGTCAGCGTGCGGCCCTTGTTCGGGATGCCACAGTCGAGCACGACGTCGAATGCCGAGATCCGATCCGTCGTCACGATCAGAAGTCGATCATCGAACCCATAGATGTCCCGCACCTTGCCTCGATGAACGAGAGGATAGTCGGGAAGATCACTTCTCAAGAGAACTCGGCACATGGGAGAGATCCTTGAAGATTCACATGTGGGCTCAAGCTACCGAACCCTCAATCAGGTTGGATTTTAGGTGCGGGATTCTATATAACCGGCCGCTATCGGAGCAACCCAAAACCGAGCCGGACCGGGCGTCGCGGCACGAGGGGACGGGGGGGCGGAGACAGCGAAAGCGGACGATGGAACGTGCGGTGATCGTTCCTGGTGGCCCGATCGTCGGGCGCACCAGAGTCGTCGGCTCGAAGAGCTTGAGCATCCGAGCTCTCGAGGCCGCCGCGCTCGCGCGAGGCTCGTCTTCCGTGCTGCATGCCGCCGAGTGTGACGATGTCGACGTCTTCGTCGCCGCCCTGTTCAACCTGGGCGTGACGATCGAGCGACGAGAGGACGGTTGGCGAGTCGAGGGGCTCTCAGGCCATTGGCAACCGCGGACGGATCATCTCGATGTGGGTCCCGCGGGCACTCCATTTCGCTTCCTGATGGCGTTGGCGGCACTGAGTGACCGCGCGTTGACGATCGATGGCTCGGCTCGCATGCGAGAGAGACCGGTTGGCCCGTTAGCCGAAGCTCTGAGCCAACTCGGTGCGACAGTGCGCTTTCCCGTGCGCCCCGGGTACCCGCCCGTGGTCATCCGAGGCGACCGGCTCAGCGGCGGAGCGCTTCGACTGGACGCGGGTTCCAGCAGCCAGTTCCTCTCGGCGCTGCTGCTGATCGGACCACTTCTCGAAGAAGCTCTGTTGATCGAGCCCAGTGGCGAGGTGGCGTCGGCTCCCTACGTGCAGTTGACGTGCGATGTGATGGCGGCCTTCGGCGCACCGGTTCAACGGGTGGGTCGCCAGTACCAATGTCAGCCCGGTGGCTACCTCGCCTGCCGCTACGAGGTCCCCGGCGACGCTTCATCGGCCGCCTACTTCTTTGCCGCCGCGGCGATCACCCGAGGTGATGTGACCGTCGAGGGCCTCGGCGACACCCAAGCGCAGGGTGACTTCGCGCTGGTCGATCTCCTCGAGAAGATGGGTTGTCAGGTAGACCGGAGTTTCGGTGAGATCCGAGTGCGCGGTCCCGAGCGGCTGCGAGCCGTTCGAGCCGACTTGAACGCGATTCCCGACCAGGTACCCACGCTCGCGGTCGTCGCGGCATTCGCCGACGGCGAGACTCAGATCGAGAACGTGGCGCACCTCCGCTTGAAGGAGTCCGATCGACTGGCCGCGGTCGCGAAAGGACTCGAAGCGGTCGGGATCGAAGCTCGAGAGACTCCGGATGGCTTGATCATCTCGGGTGGCACGCCGCACGCAGGTCGAATCGATCCTCGGGACGATCACCGCCTCGTGATGGCCTTCTCGATCCTTGGTCTGAGCGCTGGTCCCGTGACGATCGATGGCTCCCAATGCGTCTCGAAGAGCTTTCGGGACTTCTTTTCGCTCCTGCGTCAATTGGGAGGAGCCGTCGAGACGGGGGAGGGGGCGACCTCATGAGGCTGAGATGGACTCTGCCGTTCGTATTGCTGGCGAGCTGTGCCGGCCCGCTCGAGCCGGACCCACTGGATCGGGCTCTCACGCGCACGCAGAGTGATCTGTTCGGGAGCGCACGCGTTGGCCGCGGTCGCGATGTCCTTCGACCCTACTTCGCCGAATGGGATCGCCGGAGCGCCGAGCTCGAAGCGAAGCTGGCGGCAGTCGATGGCGATGACGCAGCTCTGGCGGACCTGATGGAATCGGCGCGCACGACTCGATCGCGAGGCGACCTCTGGGAGCGCTACGAGTATGCGCGACTATTGCTCGCAGCCGATCGGGTCGAGGAAGCGACGTCCGAGCTGGAGGCGCTCGTCCGAGACGAGCCGAGCTGCGCCCCTGCGCAACGGCTGTTTGGTGAGATCGCGCTGCGAGAGCGAAGAGCCGGTCGTGCCGTCATGGCATTTCGGGCAGAGGCGGAGGCACGCCCCGAGCTCGCGAGCGCCCACTACCGGCTGGGGACGGCATTTGCCGCGACCGGCGACCGAGAGAACGCCGAGCGCTCCTTGCGACAGGCGCTCTCCCTCGACCCAAGACAAGATGCCGCTCGAATCCTCCTGGCCCAGACGCTGCTCGCACGCAACGAGTACTTTGGTGCCGAGGCGATCCTACGATCCGGTCTCGAGCCTGCGAATCGATCGGACGGAGAAGCGCTCCCTCGCAACCTGGCCCAGTTCTATTTGGACCAAGGCTTCCACACCGAGGTCATCGCACTCCTTCGGGACGGGCCGGATCTCGACGCCGGATCCTGGCTGCTGTTGGGCCAGGCTCACGAGCTCGAGGGCCATCGAACGGAGGCGCTGACCGCGTATCGATCAGCGATCTCGCATCGGGGGGCGCGCAATCAGCTCCGGGACCTTTCGGCGATCCGAGAGCGCATCGCGTACCTCGACGGCCTCACCGACGAGCAGCTGCCGCCCACGATGAGCGTGGGTCGCCTGGTAGCAGTCCTCGCCAACTCGGACGAGCCCGGCCAGCGGCGCGAAGCGGCGAGCACCTTGGCGGTCCTCGCCCAGCGTGCCTCGAGCGCTTCGGCGATGGCCCACCTGGAGAGAGCCCTCGCCTTCGACGAGGACGATCGTGTCCGCCGTACCGCGCTGCAAGCCACCACGACGGGCCCCGACAGCTTGCCACGCCTGGCGGCAGTGCTGCTGGGGGACTCGAGAGACGAGAGCGCCTGGGTCCGCTCGGAAGCTTGTCGCCTCCTCGAGCGGCTCCGTTCGTCGAGGTCGATCCCGCTCCTGATCGAGGCCTTGGCCGATGAGGATGAACACGTCTTGGCGGCCGCACGATCGGCATTGAGAGCCTTGACCCAGCAGCGGTTGATGAGCCGCGAGACGGACCTTTTTCAACCAGGCGATCGCGAGCAGCTGATCGAGAAGTGGCGGGCCTGGTGGGCGGAACGACAACGGGCGCCCAAGAGCCCTCGGTGATGCAGATGAATCAGGAGTGACGATGACGGATCCAAAGCGCCCAATGGTCCTCGTGACGGGTGGAGCCGGCTACATCGGAAGCCATACGTGCAAGATTCTCCGACAGCGAGGTCGAGACATCATCATCCTCGACGACTTGCGAATCGGGCACCGAGCCGCCGCCCTGGGAGCCCCGCTGATTCAAGCGAACCTCATCGATCGGGAGAAGGTCCAGGAGGTGTTCGAGAAGTACCAGCCGAGCGCGGTCGTCCACTTCGCGGCCTACGCTTATGTGGGCGAGTCGGTGACGGATCCCGAGAAGTACTACTTCAACAACGTGATGGGCACCTTGAATCTGCTGGCGGAGATGCGCCGAGCCGAGGTGGATCATCTCGTCTTCTCGTCTACCTGCGCCACCTATGGAACACCGGACGAGGTTCCGATTCCCGAGTCGCACCCGCAGCGTCCGATCAATCCCTACGGCAGGACCAAGCTGATGGTCGAGCAGATGCTCCACGACTTCGACCACGCCTATGGGCTCCGCTCGATCTCGCTTCGCTACTTCAACGCGGCCGGCTCAGATCCCGAGGGTGAGATCGGCGAGGATCACCAGCCGGAGACGCATCTCCTGCCGCTGCTCTGCCAGGTGGCGCTCGGTCAACGCGAGCAGATCGACATCTACGGCAGCGACTACGACACGCCCGACGGCACGTGCGTTCGCGACTACATCCACGTCAACGACCTCGCGGAAGCTCATGTCTTGGCGCTCGAAGCACTCGAGCGCGGAGCCGGCTCGAACGCGTACAACCTCGGAACTGGGCGGGGCCAGTCGGTGCGCGAGGCGATCGAGGCCGCTCGCCACGTGACGGGCCATGCGATTCCGGCCCGAGAGTGCCCTCGACGCCCCGGCGATCCGCCCGCTTTGGTGGCGGGCGCGGCCCGAGCTCGCGACGAGCTCGGGTGGACGCCGAAGTACCAGAGCTTGGAGAGCATCCTGGAAACGGCGTGGAGCTGGCATCGAGCCCACCCGTCGGGATACGATGAGGAGGGAGAGAGTTGAGCGGCTTCCGTCCCCCAGAAGCCGAGTGTCCAAACGAGCGAGTCCCTTGACGCAATCCCGTCCAGCCACACCCCGGCTTCCTCGCGAGCCCGAGTTCATCCAGAAGGACGCGCAGCTCCAGGCTTTGTTGCCCGAGCTGCGATCCAGTGACGTGCTTGCCTTCGACACCGAGATGGACAGCTACCACTCGTACTTCGACCGGGTGTGTCTCATCCAGATCTCGAACGACGCTCGAGACTTGCTCCTGGACCCGCTGTCGCCGCTTCTCGACATCACGCCCCTGGGATCGCTCTTGGCCGCTCCCGAGATCTTGAAGATCTTCCACGCAGGCGAGAATGACGTGAAGGCCCT
The DNA here is from genome assembly GCA_029260795.1 of Planctomycetota bacterium. GTDB lineage: Bacteria > Planctomycetota > OFTM77 > OFTM77 > OFTM77 > OFTM77. Next base: position 88,202 of record JAJDCO010000135.1, read on the forward strand.
TAAGCGGGAGTACGCCTTCGACTTCGGCAACCTTTTCGACACGCACCTGGCTGCCCAGATCCTCGGCTTCGAGCGACATGGTCTCGCCGGCCTCCTCGAGCAGCACTTCAACGTGCACCTCGACAAGAAGATGCAGACGAGCGACTGGAGTCAGCGGCCGCTGACCGAGGAGCAGCTCATCTACGCCGCCTGTGACACGCACTATCTCATCCGTCTGCGTGAGATGATGCTGACGGAGCTGAGGCGACTCGAGCGGCTGGAAGAGGCCGCCAGCGAGTTCGAGCGCATCCAGCACACCGAGCCGGCCCGCCGCGAGTTCGACCCGCTCGGCTACCTCTCGATCCGTGGGGTCCGAGACCTTCGGCCCAATGCGCTGGCAGCGTTGCGAGAGCTGTACCTCATGCGAGATGCACGTGCGCGCTCGCTGAACTGTCCACCTCATCGCGTGATGTCCGATCAGGTGCTGCTCGTCCTGGCGCGGCGCCGACCTCGGGATCGCGAGAGCCTGAAAGCGACACGCGCCTTGAGCGCCTGGCGCGCCGACGAGTACGGTCCCGAGATCCTCGAGGCCCTTTGTCGTGCGAAGGCCTCCGGGCCGCACGGCCCCATTCCTCGACGCCCACGACGCGGAGACTCGACCAACGGCCTCAAGCCCAGTGAGCGGAAGCTCTACGATCGTCTCCGCACTTGGCGGCTGAGCCGCGCCGAGAAGCGCGGTGTCGATGCGGCTCGCGTCGCCACCAATCGGCTCCTGGCCGACATCGTTCGACTGCGGCCCACGTCTCTCGAGTCGTTGGAGGCCGTGCCGGGCATGGAGGCGTGGCGACTTCGTGAGTACGGCGAAGAGATCGTCCAGAAGCTCCGCGGAGCTGCGAGCGAAGATCGCTGATTCGCTCCCGAAGGCTCTCGAACCTCGCAAAGATGGCAGCCGAGCGTTTGCTTTCCTGAGCACGGATCCTTTAATGGGGGGCGACCGGGCGGCCCTTCTCGTTCGCGAGGACGAGAAGGGGCGGGTGGGCGCCCGCGGATCGAACCCAGCAGTGCCAGGAGGGGCGGAGAGATCATGAAGCCGGGTGAATCGGCACACAGGCGATGGGTGCGCTCGGCGCTCGTCCTCAGCGTATGGCTGGCGATCGCTTCGATTCCCGTTCGGGCGGTTCAGTCCCAGAGCTCTTCGACACGCTCGTCGGTCGAGTCGGCTCTGGACCGAGTCCTGTCCGATCCGAACTTGAAAGGCACGGACGTCGGGGTTCTGATTCGATCCCTCAACGAGCCGGAAACGATCTACGAGAGACGGGCCCTCGAGACCTTCACGACGGCCTCGAATACCAAGCTCGTCACGACGGCCACGGCCTTGGACCTTCTCGGCGAGGACTTCTACTTCGAGACGCGGTTCGGCCTGCGGGGAGTCGCTCGCGAGGGCGGCCGCTTTGCAGGCGACCTCGTGGTCGAGGGGGAAGGGGATCCGGGTCTGGGAGCGCGCTTTCACGGCGGCGACCCGGTTGGCGCGTTTCGACAGGTGGCGGCGGCGCTTCAAGAGCGCGGAATCCGTGTCATCGCGGGCCACCTCGTTCTGGACGATCGCGCCTTCGACCATGAGTACGTCGAGCCCGGCTGGCCTTCTGATCAGCTCGACCGGTCCTATGCCGCCCCCGTCTCCGCACTCGCGCTCAGCGAGAACTGCGTCGATGTCCTGGTCGAACCGGCGTCGACAGCCGGTGCGAGTGCAGCCGCTTGGATCGTGCCGCGAACCGACGTTCTCCTCATCAACAACGACTGCCGAACGCTTGCCCGCCTTCAAAAGAACCAGGGTCCCAAGGTCTATCGCAGCGGTGAGTCGATCCGAGTCGGTGGGGAGGTGAGGACCGGTGACGGGCCGAGTCGCATCGTGCTGTCGGTCCCCGACCCGCTCGGCTTCTTTGGAGATGTTCTCGTTCGCACTCTCGCAGATGCCGGCATCCGCGTCGAAGGCGAGCTTCGTCGGGCGACTGCGGGCGAGCTGCTGACGACCGAGGAGCGCATCTATACCCATCGGACACCTCTCGACACGGTGGTCGCTGTGATCAACAAGGAGAGCCAGAACTTCTTCGCCGAGCAGCTCTACAAGAGGCTCGCGGCTCATGGATTCCCGGGCCAACCCGCGTCATTCGCGCTCGCCGGCGCGGTCGTGAAGCGACACCTCGAGAGCTTGGGAATCCCCGCCGATCAGGTTCAGTCGGCGGACGGCTCCGGCCTTTCGAGAAACAACGCCTTCGCGCCCGCTCATCTCGTCCGGCTGCTCGAAGCGATGTATCGTGGACCGCATCGGAACGTCTTCGTGGCTTCGCTCCCGATCTCGGGCGTCGACGGCACACTCGAGGATCGACTCGGCGGCGCCTATCGAGGGAGAGTTCGCGCGAAGACCGGTTACATCTCCCGTGTCAGTGCTCTGTCGGGTTACGTCCGGACGCGCTCGGACCGAACGCTCGGCTTCTCGATCCTCATGAATGGCTTTCGTTCCAGCAATGGAGAGATGAAGAGGATCCAGGACGAGATCTGTCGGGTACTGATCGACCAACTCTGACCACGAGAGATCCGTGATGGAAGAGCTCGACTTCGCCGTCGACGTGGCCCGCGAAGCCGGGCGCATCTTGATGTGGTACTACGAGCGTCCCTGCGAGAAGAACCCTCGCATGAAGGGCCTCCGCGATCCGGTCACGGCGGCCGACATGGCCTCTGAGAACGCCATCGTCGCACGAATCCGAGAGCGCTATCCGACTCATTCGATCCTCGCCGAAGAGGAGGATCGGGGCCCGGTGAGCGGAGATCACCTCTGGATCGTCGACCCGCTGGACGCGACCGTGAACTTCCTTCACGGTCATCCCTTCTTCGCGGTCTCGATCGGCTACTACTACCGAGGCGTCGGCCGCGCCGGTGTCGTGTACGCACCCGCGTTGCGAGAGCTCTTCACGGCGGGGCGTGATGAGGGCTGCCGACTTAACGGTCGTCGCCTCGCCGTGTCGAAGACGGACGACCTCGGCAATGCCGTACTCGCCACCGGCTTCACGTATCGTCGACACGAGATCGTGGACAACAACGTCGCTCGCTTCGACCATCTGATCCTCCGGGTCCGAGGCATTCGCCGAGCAGGGTGTGCTTCTCTGGACCTCGCCTACGTGGCTGCGGGCCGCTTCGACGGCTATTGGGAGATGTGGTTGTCCTCCTACGACGTGGCAGCCGGGGCGGTCCTGGTCGAGGAGGCGGGCGGGAGAGTGTCCGACCTTTCGGGCGAACAAACATGGCTGAGCGGTGAGCAGATCGTTGCAACGAACGGCGCACTTCACGCGACCCTTCTCGATGAGCTCGCCGCTGCGGCACCGCGTTGAGTCTCCACTCGAGTGCTCGCCATGAGTGAGCTGCCGGATCTCGTCTGTCGAGGTGTTCAGGAGCACAACCTTCGAGGGTTCGACGTCCGAATCCCAGGTGGACGACTGGTCGCATTGACGGGGGTTTCAGGGTCGGGGAAATCCTCACTGGCCTTCGACGTAATCGCTCGCGAAGGGCGTCGCCGCACGCTCGCGACGCTCTCCGACTACGCCCGCCGTCGAGTCGGAGCCGAGCGTCCGCCACGCGTCGCCGCTGTGGAGGGGCTCGGAGCTACGGTTGCCTTGGAGCAACGCGATACCATCCGCAGCCCCCGCGTGACGGTCGGGACGCTGTCGGGTGTCTCGACCGTCCTCCGCTCGCTCTGGGCACACACCGGTGAGGCGCACTGCCCCCAGTGCGGCAAGCGGGTCTCCGAGGGCTCCCTCGAGCAGGCGCTGAAGCCAGCGCTCGAGTGGGGCACCGGATTCCGAGTCCACGTTCTGGCGCCGCTCTGGCGGCAGCGCCGAGGTAATCTCGAGGTCCTTCTCGCTGGCCTGCGCGAGGACGGCTTCGTTCGTGTGCGCCTCGACGGTGAGGTCCGTCGCCTGGACGAGGCGATGCCAGCGAGCACCGGGCGATACGGCCGACACGACGTGGAGCTCGTCGTCGACCGGCTCCGACTGGAGCCGGCCCGAGTCAGCCGCTTTCGGGAGGCCGTCGAGCGAGCACTCGAGAAGACCGAAGGTCTGTTTGCCATCCTGCGTGAAGACGACGCCGTACGAGTCTTCGGAACGCGCCGAGTCTGCGTCGATTGCGCGCTGGCCGTTCCCGAGCTCGAGCCCCGGAGCTTCTCGTCGAACGATCCCCTCGGTGCCTGCGAATCCTGTCAAGGTCGCGGCACCCAAGACGGATTGACCTGCACCGATTGCGACGGCACCCGCTTGAAAGCTGCGGCACGCGTCGTCCGCTGTGGCGGGCGAACGTTTCCGGAGATCGTCTTGCTGCCCTTGGCGGAGCTGCAAGATTGGTTGGCAGAGATTCAGGACGAGCCCGGAGCGGACGCAGTCGCGCGGGAGCTCCGAACGCGGGCCGCCGAGCGAACCGCCTGCTTGGTCTCTCTCTCGCTCGGTTACCTCGCGCTCGGAAGATCGAGCGACACCCTCTCGCATGGCGAGCTCCAACGCGTCCGACTGGCCGCTCAAATCGGATCGGAGCTTCAAGGCGTGACGTACGTGCTCGACGAGCCGGCGGCCGGGCTCCATGCCGTCGATCGCGCCCGTCTCCTCGATCACCTTCAGGAGATTCGCGACCGCGGCAACACGGTGCTCTTGGTCGAGCACGATCTCGACCTGATCCGGGCCGCCGACTGGGTAATCGATCTTGGCCCCGGTGCCGGGCCGCAGGGCGGACACCGGGTCGCGAGCGGCCGGCCCGAGGACGTCGCGTTGCAACCGGAGTCCCGAACCGGGCACGCGCTCCGACAGCAACGGGTGCCAGGAGCTCGCCAAGGTTTGGGTGGAAGCGACCAAGTCCTCAGGATACTCGGAGCGCGCGAGCACAACTTGCGCGGCATCGACGTGAGCTTTCCGCTCGGACGGCTGATCGCGGTGACCGGCGTCTCCGGCTCGGGAAAGTCCTCACTCATCGAAGGAACCTTGTATCCGGCTCTCGCCAATCGCCTTCAAGGCGCGAGCCGGACCCCGGGTGCACACGACGAGATTGAGGGAGCCGATGCGCTCGACCGTGTCGAGCTCGTGAGCTCGCGCGCCCTCGGAAGGTCACCTCGCAGCAACCCCGCTACGGTGACTCGAGCCTTCGATGAGATCCGTCGCCTGTTTGCTCAGCTTCCCGAGGCGCGGACGCGTGGCTGGACCGCTCGACGCTTCAGCCTCAGTGTGACGGGAGGACGGTGCGAGGCCTGTCGAGGCACTGGAATCCTTCGAATCCGGTTCGAGCCATTGCCCGCCTCCGAGATCGTCTGCTCCGAGTGCGCCGGGCGCCGATTTCGCCGCGATACCTTGGACCCCCGGTTCAAGAGTCAGTCCATCGCCGACGTGCTCGAGACCACGGTTCAAGAGGCGAGGACGCTCTTCGAGAATCAGCCGAAGATCCGTCGAGCACTGGACGCCCTCGACCAGGTGGGGCTCGGCTACCTCACCCTCGGCCAACCCGTCCCCACTCTCTCGGGAGGGGAGGCACAACGGCTCAAGCTTGCCTCCGAGATGCGTCGCCGACGCGTTGGCAAGACTCTTTACCTACTGGATGAGCCGACTCGCGGCCTCCACCCGGACGACATCGAGCGGTTGATGGGATGCTGGCGAGAGCTCGTTGCCCGAGGAGACACGGTGATCCTCATCGAGCACCACCTCGGTGTCATCGGCCAATCGGACTGGGTGATCGATCTCGGTCCGGGCGCGGGTCCGGAGGGTGGCGAAGTGATCGCTTGTGGGACGCCCGAAGAACTTGCTCGAGCTGGTGAGACGCCGACAGGACGGGCCCTGGCCGGGAGCCTCCCTCCGAGCCCATCGGTCCCTGTGAAGGACCGACGACCCGCGACTCGGCTGGTCGTTCGCGGTGCGTCGACGCACAACCTCCAGTCATTGGATTGCGAGATCGAGCACGGCGCCATCACCGTCATTCGAGGCCGGCTCGGATCGGGGAAGACGGCACTGGTGCGGGGGACACTGGAGACCGAAGCACGTCGCCTGTTCTTGACGGCGTCGGCCGGCGAAGGTGTGGCCCAGATCGAAGGCCTCGATTGCGTGCCGGTGCGCTCCGTCGAAGGCATGCGCCCGGTCATCGCGCTCGACGACGAAGGCCGGGAGAAAGACGACTCCCGAACGGCCGCGCGAATCGCGGGTGTCGACCGAATGCTCCGAGAGCTCTTTGCGCGAGAAGGATCCCTCCATTGCCCCAGCTGTGATCGAGTGGCAAGAGGATGGTCACCGGTGGCAGCCGTGGAGGACTTCCTCACCCAAGCTTCCCGCGAGGAGGACGGGCTGGAGGTGTTGGCGCCGGTCTGGTGGCCGAGATCGGAGCGGACCTATGCCATCGAGAAACCGGACGAAACCGATTCGCTGCGCGATTGGTGTCGCAGCGCGGGGATTCTCCGAGTACGGATCGGAGGGGATACCCGACGACTCGATCGAGGACCGTTCCCCGATCGGCTCGAGTCGGACACGTTTCTCGTGATCGATCGGCTCGGCTCGGGTCACGATCGGCGATCGCGTCTCGAGGAGGCCGTGGAGACCGCGCATGAGCTGGCCAGCGGAGTCGCTCTCGTTGCTCCCACGACTGGAGAGCTGCGCGTCTACAGCCGGGACCCCGGCTGCCCGGAGCACGGGTTCTGGCCGCCCGCTCAGCTCGAGTCCCGGTCCTTCTCGCGCCACGACCGTCTCGGAGCTTGCCCAGAGTGTCGCGGCGGCGGCGAGCATCAGGGCGCACCGTGTTCGGCCTGTGGTGGAGTCGGCCTCAACGCGCTCGCGCGCTCGGTGCGCGTGCTCGAGCGATCGATCGCGGACTGGCGCCAGCTCACCGCGGACGCAATGCTCTCGGCGCTCCAGAGCCCTTCGAGCACCGAGAGCTTGGTGCAGCAGGAGCTCGCGGCCTCACTTCGGCGGCTTCAGCGCCTCGACCTCGGCAGGCTGAGAATGAGCCGACTCGGCGATTCACTTTCCAGTGGCGAATGGGCCCGCCTCCGATTCGCCGGGCGCGTGCCTCACGATCTGGTGGGATCCGCTCTCGTTCTCGACCGCACCCTCAGTGGTCTCGGTGAGCCGGATGGCGAGCTGCTCTGGACAGAGCTCGAGGGCATCCGTCAGCGGGGCAACACCGTGATCTTGGTTTCAAATGATGATCGTTGGGCCGGTCGAGCCGATCACCGAATCACTCTCGGTCCGGGGGGCGGGAAGCAGGGGGGGCAGATCGTGAACGACCCTGTCGAGGCCCGTTCCCCTCGGGCTCGGAGGCGCTCCCGGCGTTCCAAGCAGGGCTGGCTCCGATTGAAGGAATTGGAGCTTCCGAACGGACGTCGCCTGGACGTGGAGATTCCCAAGGAGCGGCTCGTTCGCGTGATCGGTCCTGCCGGGAGTGGGAAGTCGTCCCTCATGCGGGTCATCGCGGGTGAGATGAAGGGGCACCTGAACGGCTCGCCGCCGGGTCTCTGTCGCGAGCGCGTGGGGGCGACAAGCCTGCGGACGGTGGCGGAGCTCCCACACCACATCCGGCGACCTCGCCTCGGAGAGACGTGGCTCGATTGGGTGGGCCTACAGTCGGTCGTATGGCGCCTCTACTCCGAGACCCCAAGAGCTCGACTCAAGGGACTCTTCGCGGATCCGAGCTCGGCCGGTGCGCACCCGGAGTACTGTGCCAGCTGCCGAGGCCGAGGTCGCGTCTCGGTTCGGATCCCGTTGCTCCCGGAAGCTGAACGGCTCTGTCCCGAATGCCGGGGACGGAGGTTTCGAGCCGAGGCGCTCGGCGTCACCGTTCGCGGCTGGACCATGGGTCAGCTCTTCGACCAGAGTGCTGGAGAAGCCCGGGACGTCCTCACCTACGACGCGAGCACCGAGTCCCGATTGCAGATCTTGGAGTCCTTGGGGATCAGCTCGATCGAGCTCGGCCGATTCGCTCGAGAGGTTTCTTCGGGTGAGCGGCGCCTCGGAGCTCTCGCCCGGCTTCTCGCGGAGACGCCCACGGGCGGTGCGCTTCTCGTTCTCGAAGTCCCGGCACTCGGTGGCACGACCGCCGAGGTTTCCGAGCTGGCGGGAGTCCTGCACGGGCGCGTGCGGCGAGGAGACACGGTGGTCGTCATCGACGGGCACTCGGCGTGGGAGAGGGAGTGCGATGCGACGCTCACGATCACGAGCGAGGGAGTTTCGATCGCCGGCAGCGGAAACGACGCCGTCTGAGGAACCTCGAGCTCAGCAGTTTGGAGCGTTGGCGCCGATCCGTCCGAAGGGTAAACTGGCTGGTTTCGCTCCCAGGACATCAGTCGGAACGGGAGCCAGTTCCGCACCTGTATCGGACACCGCGGTCGGGGTGATTCACGCCCGACGCCCGATCGGGAAGGGTTGTTGACGGAGGATCCGAGTCGGATGGGCGCTCCAGCCCGGCCTCTGATCGTGCAGAGCGATCGCACGCTCCTCCTCGAGGTCGATTCTCCCAACTTCACCGAGGTCCGAGACGGACTCGCGCGCTTCGCCGAGATCGAGAAGAGCCCGGAACATTTCCACACGTACCGGCTCTCCACGATCAGCTTGTGGAATGCCGCGGCCGCCGGGATGGCCTCCGACGAGGTGCTCGCCTTCCTCTCGAAGTTCGGCCGGTACGAGGTTCCGGAGAGCATCGCGACCGAGATTCGAGAATCGATGGGGCGGTACGGCCGATTGCGCCTGGTGCGAGTGAATGGCTCCTTGATCCTCGAGGCCAGCGATGACGACCTGATGAGCCGGCTTCGACGGATCGGTTCGACCGTGCGTCTGCTCGAAGAGGAGCTGGACGCGCGACGCTCTCGGGTGGCCGATCGCCACCGTGGCGAGATCAAGCATGCGCTGATCAAGATCGGATTCCCGGTCGAGGACCTGGCGGGCTATGTCGATGGCGCTCCGCTCGAGTTTTCGTTGGCCGAACGGCTTCCGTCGGGCGAGCCCTTTGCCCTTCGCCCTTATCAAAATGCGGCCCGCGAGGTCTTCCATGCCGGCGGCAGCGAAGCTGGGGGGACGGGAGTGGTGGTCCTTCCATGCGGAGCCGGAAAGACCGTGGTCGGCATCGGCGTGATGGAATGCATCCGGATGCAGACCCTCATCCTGACGACGAACATCGTGGCGGTCCGTCAGTGGAAGCGCGAGCTGATCGAAAAGACCAGTCTCACCGAGGAGCAGGTGGGCGAGTACACGGGACGCCGGAAGGAGATCCGTCCGGTGACCGTGACGACCTACCAGATCTTGACCTACCGCCGGCGAAAGACGGAGGAGTTCACGCACTTCGGCCTCTTCGCGTCGAACGAGTGGGGCCTGGTCATCTATGACGAGGTTCATCTCTTGCCCGCGCCGGTGTTCCGCGTCACAGCCGAGATCCAGGCCCGACGCCGATTGGGGCTCACGGCCACTCTGGTGCGGGAAGACAACAAAGAAGACGAGGTCTTCAGCCTCATCGGACCGAAGCGATATGCCGTCCCGTGGCGTGAGCTGGAACGCAACGGCTGGATCGCGTCGGCTCGCTGCGTCGAAGTTCGAGTGCCGCTGACCACGGACGACGCCTTGCTCTACGCGAGCGCCGACCGCCGAAGTCAATTCCGGATCGCGTCGGAGAACCCGGCCAAGCTGGAGGTGATCCGACAGCTGCTCGATCGCCATGCTGAGGACTCGGTGCTGATCATCGGGCAGTATCTCCGGCAGCTGCGACAGCTGTCGCGCGCCTTGAAGGCTCCGGTGATCACGGGTCAGACTCCCGTGGCCGAGCGCGAGCGCCTCTATGCGTCCTTCCGTTGTGGTGAGATCCAAGTGCTGCTGGTCTCGAAGGTCGGCAACTTCGCCATCGACCTTCCGGACGCCAACGTAGCGATTCAGGTGTCGGGAACATTCGGCTCGCGACAGGAGGAAGCCCAGCGCCTGGGTCGCATCCTGCGCCCGAAGTCGGAGAACAACACCGCGACGTTCTACACCCTCGTTTCGCGAGAGACGAAGGACCAGGAGTTCGGTACTCGACGTCAGCTGTTCCTCACTGAGCAAGGCTACAGCTACGAGATTCTCAACGCCGGGGACTTGGTCTACCTGTGAATACGCCAGAGTCAAGCGAATCGACACCGACCAGCTTGGGTCGAGACTTGAGCTCGATCCTGAGTGGGCTTTCCCTCGAGCGCCTGCAGGAAGTGCACGGCTTCTGGTCCGGGGCAAAGGCGGCTCCACTCGGCGACCGAGACACACTGGCTGAGGAGCTGACCGTGTGGCTGGCCGAGCCACCGCGGATCCGTGAGCGGCTTCGCTCGCTCTCGAAGAAGCTGCATCAGCTCCTCAGCGCACTCCTGGCCTCACCACGAGAATCCGTCAGCCTCACGGAGCTGATCCAACGCAAGGAGCTCGGCTTCTTCGGCGACTACGAGCTGCGTACGGCTCTCAACGCGCTCGAGCAGCGGGCGCTGGCCGTCTCGTGGACGGGAGTCCATGGGGAGAGGCGCTTTGGCGTCCCTCGCGAGCTTCGGCGCCGAATTCACCAGCTGATCGGCAACGACCGGCGTCGTCTGGCAGTCGTTTTCTCGCTCTGGGGTGCCTGGCGCGAATCGCAGCGACTGCTCGGTCGCAGCCTGGGTGACCTCGCACTCGAAGAGTTCGAAGCCCTGAGAGCACCGACCGCCATCCAAGCCCGACTCGAGGGATTGACCGAGCCGCTCCGGAGCCTGGTACGCATCGCGATCGAGCAGTATGGCGGCTTGCTGCCCCGGGCGGCGCTCTTGGCGAAGGCACCGGCGACTGGCTGGCAAGGGCCAGGCTGGCGACAAGAGCTCGAGGCTTCGCAGCTCGGCACCGTCCACCGCCTCGAGCTCGGAGAGTCCGGCATCAATCTGACCGACGAGACGCTCGTGATCTATGCCGAGGTCGTCTCGGCCACAGAGCGCTCGACGCAAGACATCGCCGGACCGTGGGAGGTTCGCGAGGCCGGAGTGGACATCCTCAGCGATCTATCGACCCTGCTCACCTTCATCGCCCAGGAGAACCCGCGGGTCACGGTGGGGGGCCAGCTCTACAAGAGCAGCCGGAATCGGCTCCGCGAATCGCTGCAGGGTGGCGCGGACCTCGAGTTCTCACAATACTTCAGCGTGTTGTTCGGCTTCGTCCAAGAGGCGGGGCTCGTCGAGGCGAGCCCAGAGCGCTTGCTACGCTTGTCACCCAGAAGCCGCCAATGGGAGATCCAGAGCTTCCGGGAGAAGTTCGAAGGCCTGATCGATCACCTGATTCTCGAGCCCGAGTTCGGCGGTACCACCGTCCACCAACCCATCATGCGTCGCCTGCTCGTCAGCCGACTTCGAAAGCTACCCGTCGGACAGTGGTTCGACCCCATGGTGTTGCCGTTCGTCGTGCGGAACGAGTACCTCTCGCGGCTAGACCGCAGTCGAGCCAAGGAGGAGTTCCGGGCCCGCTTCCAGAGCTTGCAGCATGTCGGTCTGGAGGATCTCCTCCAGATGGCGCGCAACCTCTTCGGCTGGTTGAAGAGCCGCCTCCAGCTCACGGGTTGGATCGACCTGGGTCGGACAGGCGGGCAGGTGCGCGCCGTGAGGCGAAGCAGTCTCGCCGGCGAGCTGGCTCAGCCGATCGTGGAAGATGGCACGCCAACCCGTTGCCTCTTGGTCAACCCGGATCACGAGGTGGTCGTCTTTCCCGAAGGGTGCTCTCACGAGCTGATCTACCACCTCGACCGCTTCTGCGAGCCGCGGCAAAGCTCTCCCGTGCGTCTCTACAGAATCACGCGTGAGAGTGTGGCCAGCGGTGCTCAACGTGGTCTGTCCAGTCGTCGAATCCTGTCGCTCCTCGAAGAGCATAGCCGAGCTCCGCTCCCTCGCAACGTCGGGGTGCACGTTCTCGAGTGGGGCGAGCGGGTGCGGGTGCTCGCCATTCGTGACCTCCTTCTTTTGAAGGGGGAGCGAGAGGAGACGCTGGATCGGCTCTGTGATGATGACCAGATCCGGAGCTGGCTGCTCAAGCGACCGGCACCCACCGTCGCCGTCTTCGATCCTCGTGTCAGTAAGGCTCAGCTCACGAGCCGACTGCGAGAGCTCGGAATCGTGCCATGAGCCGAGAAGTGTCTTGGAGCCGGCTGCTCATTACCGACGGATCGGCGGACTTCGAACGCGTGGCGGGCATCGTCGAACAGGCACTGGATGCGGGTCTGGAGACGGTGATGCTGCGCGAGAAGGCGCTCGAGCCCAGGATTCGCCGTCGCTGGGTCGAGGAGCTCGTTCCACGGGTTCATGAACGCGGCGGCCTCCTGATCGTCAGCGAGGACATCCACGCCGCTCGCCGGTCCGACGGAGTTCATCTCAGCTACCGATCGCCGTCAGTCCCCGCCGTGCGACGTGAGCTCGGCGACGCGGCTTGGATCGGTGTCTCGACCCACGATGAAGAAGAAGTTGCGCGCGCCTTCGAGGGGGGCGCCGACTACGTCACGTTCGGTCCGGTCTTCGCACCGAGCTCGAAGCCCGCCTTTCGTGCTCCGCACGGTATCGAGGCAACGGCCCGAGTCGTTCGCCAGTATCCGCGGCCGGTGTTTGCTCTCGGCGGGATCGACCTCGAGCGCGCTCAGGCACTCGTCCGAGCCGGAGTGTCTCGGATCGCGTTCATCGGTGCGGTCTTTTCGGCGGCCGACCCGAGTCTCGCCAGCCGAGAGCTGGCCCGCCCCTTGACTGCGGTGGCCCGGGAGGGCCAGTCGTGAAAGGACGAGCTCGTGGGTATCGAGTCTTTCGGTGGGCGATCCTCATCACGCTCGCAGCCGCACTCTGGTACCTCACGCAGCGATTCACCTTCCCCGCTGTTCGTGACGAAGACGACTCGATGCTTCCCACTCTCAGCGCGGGAAAGCGCTATGTTTGCGAGCAGCTCAGCTGGTCCGGCCAGCCTCCGATCGAGGGAGATGTCGTCGCATTCCTCGCCCGACTCAGTGACGAAGAGCGGCCCGAAGTCGAGCTCCACTTCGCGAGGGTGGCCGGAGTACCCGGGGACCTGCTGGAAGAAGGCGATGGTGTGATCGTCGTGAACGGCAAGGCTTGGAAACATCATCGCTGGTCGGAGACGCTCGGTGCTGGCCCGATTCCGCAGGGGCGATTCCTCCTCTTGAACGACAACGAGATGTCGTCCGTGTCGGACAGCCGACGCTTCGGCCTCGTCGACAGACGAGCCATCATTGCGCGGGTTTTTCCGCATGCTGAGCTCTTCTGAGTTTCTTGTGTGGAGGTCGATGACCAATGAGCGCTTTCGAAGCCCACGGAGAAGACGCTCTCGTCGAATGGCTGAAGCAGCGATTCGGGAGCGCCGATGGGCTGACACTCGGTATCGGTGACGACGCGGCCATCTGGTCCGTTCGAACGCCGACCGAGGTCGTCCTCACACACGATCAGGTCACCGAGTCCGTCCACTTCTTTCCGGGCGACGCTCCGGAGGCGATCGGATTCAAGGCCCTCGCTCGCAGCCTGTCCGACATCGCGGCGATGGGAGCCGAGCCCGTGACTGCGCTCGTCGGTCTCGCGATTCCCAGAAACCGCAGCCTGATCGACTGCCAGCGCCTCTTCATCGGCATGGAACCGCTCTTGGAGCGCTTCGAGTTGACGCTTGCGGGTGGCGACATCAATGCCGGTGCGAACGCACTCGTCATCGGGACGACCGTCATCGGACGATGCGTCACGCGACCGCTCCTTCGCTCGGATGCTCGCCCTGGGCACAGCCTGTTCGTGACCGGGCCGCTGGGTGGAAGCTCGTTGGGAAAGCACACGACCTTCGAGCCACGAATTCGTGAGGCCAATCACCTGGCTCGACATTACGAAGTGGGCGCCATGATCGACATCAGCGACGGCTTGGCTCTCGATCTGCATCGCTTGACCGAGGCGTCCGGAGTGGGAGCCACGGTGCTCGCCGAGGCAGTTCCTCGCTCCGATGATGCTCATCGATTGGCCGGTCGCGACGGACGATCGGCACTCGAGCACGCGCTCGCCGACGGAGAGGACTTTGAGCTTCTCTTTACTTTGCCAGCGGAAGAGGCCCGTCGAATCGAGTGCGACCCTTCGCGGTGGTATCCCATCTATCGGATCGGTGGGATCGAAGCCGAGGCCGGATGCCGAATCCTCGGTGAGAATGGCCGTGCCGAGAGCCTCCCCCCGAGTGGATGGTGGCATCAGTTCGGAGAGAAGGGATGAGAACCGAGAAGCTCTCGTGGGAGATCGTAACGCACGGGTCAGAACGAACTCGGGAGTTGGCGAGACAGCTCGGCTCTCTACTCGAGAGCGGCGACGTCTTGTCCTTGGACGGACCCCTCGGGGCCGGGAAGACTTGCTTCACTCAGGGGCTGGCTGCCGGGCTCGGAGTGCCGGATGCCGGGTACCTCTCCTCTCCGTCCTACACTCTGATGAACGAGTACACCGGGCGCCTGAGCCTTTACCATTTTGATGCTTACTTCGCAGAAAAGGCTGAGTCTCTGTCGGAGGCCGGCGCGGATGACTATCTCTTCGGCTCAGGCGTCTGCGTGATCGAATGGGGAGAGCGCGTTGCCGAGCTCCTGCCCGAAGATCGCTGGTCGGTGCAGATCGAGATCCTCGGCATGGAGAAGCGGGGCTTTCGGATCGAAGGACCCCGAGATCGGTTGGAGCGACTCCGCGACCTGGCCGGCGTCGAGAGAGAGTGATTGACGCAAAGGGCGGTCTCGCATTACTTTGGAGGCCAACTCTCGAGTCCGAGCCGCGGTGGGTCTCGTCTTCCTGAGCCGAGGGCGACGATGAGTTGGGACGGGAGTCGCCGTGCTTTTTGTCCCGGGAGTGAACTCTTCTGAGTGATCCGCGTTGACCAAGGACGAAATGGTGAGCCACGAGCAAGACATTCAGCTCATGCTGCGAGTCCGAGACGGCGACGTCGAGTCGTTTCGTCGCTTGGTCGACCAGTATCAGCAGCCGTTGCTCAACTTCTTCTTCAAGATGACCTGGGATCATCAGGTTGCCGAAGACTGCGCCCAAGAGGTGTTTCTCAAGCTCTATCGGAGCCGGCGCCGGTATCAAGGAACCGCGAAGTTCTCGACGTTTCTGTACCGAATCGCGAGGAACTGCCTCACCGACCATCACCGCCGACGAAGAGTGCGAGTGCAGCCGACCTCGCTCAACGAGACACGAGTCGCTGGTGGTGGTGAGTACTCGCTCGGAGACTTGGTTCCCGGACATCAACCCGAGCCGCAGCAAGAGCTCGAAGGTCGCGAGCTGGCGGCGCGCCTGACCCGAGCCTTGGAGGCCTTGCCCGCCGAGCAACGCATCGTCTTCGTGATGAGCGAGAATCAGGGCCTGAAGTATGCGGAGATCGCCGAGATTCTCGAGATTCCGGTCGGCACCATCAAGTCGCGGATGTTCAACGCGATGGGTCGGCTCCGTCAGGCTCTGGATGCCGAATCGGAACGCAAGGTCCGCAAAGTGGGACCGAGCCGATGAGGAAGCACGGAGCCTCGAGGAGTGTGATGTGGGCGTGCGAGAGAATTCAGCGAGAGCTGCCGGAGTTTGTCCGACTCAGGCACCGCATGGATCCCGTCTCGATGCAGGCCGTCCGTCTGCATCTGGAAGCTTGTGAACCCTGTCGCGCCGAATGCCGCTCGATCGAGCGGGTGTTCGCGATCGCCGCCGGTCTCCCCAAGCTGGAGGCCCGTCCGAGCTTCGCCGCCGAGGTGGTCTCCCTCGCGGCCCCTCGCTTCGACATCGCAAGTGGCCTTCGGCAGGTCGGTCAGTTTCTCTCTCTGCCGTGGCATGCTCTGATTCGCGGCACTCGCCGAGTACCGATCACCGGCCGCGCACTGATGGCATCGATCGTCGTCCACGCGTTGCTTTGGACGCTCTTGGCGAGCGCCGTGTGGATGAGCGTCGATCCGCCAGCGCGACGAATGGCAGAGGGTCGAATCACGACGGTCGACTTCGATCAATTCGTTCCTTCATCGCCAGAGCTGCTGGCGGGTCGATCCGAGCCGGAAGCTCGTCCCCGGCGGACGATCCGAGAGCTGGATCGGCCGCCCTACGAGGAGCCCGAGAGCTGGAGCTCGACCGGTGCTCGATCGGACGACGGCTTGAGCGGGTCGATCTGGCACGATGGCCCCGAGGCTCGCGAGACGGCTCGCCTCGCCATCCTCGATCAGAACCGATTGAAGCTCGCCCAAGTCCGTCGTCTGGCTCGGCAGGAGTCGAAGAGCCGTCAGGCGCTCCTCGTGAGTTCGGGCTTGGCCCCCGAGCTGGTCGGTGTGATCGATTCCAGCCTGAGTTGGCTCGCGGATCGACAACGCCCCACGGGTCGTTGGGAAGCGCCACTCGATGTCCGCCACCTCGATGTCGGCGTCAGCGCTCTGGCGCTCATGGCTTTCCTGGGTGAGGGGCACACTGAGGATTCCGGCGAGTACTCCGCCATCGTGGCGCGCGGAATCGAGTTCCTGTTGTCTTCTCAGGTGCCTCCCGGGAAGTCCGACACGGGCCGTTTCGTCAGCCAAGGCGAAAGCGCTGAGCAGCCGTTGACGGCCGGAGCGTTTCTCTACAATCACTGCTTGGCCGCCTCGGCTTTGCTCGAGCACTACCAGCTCACCGGCCGCCACCGTGAGCCCGTTCGAGCCGCACTCCAATACTTGTTGGACGTCCAGACCGATCGTGGCGGTTGGCGCCATACCTACCGAGCCTACTCCGATGACAGCTCGGTGACGGGTTGGGCCTTGCGGGTCTTGGGAGCCTCCGAAGAGCTCGGGTTCGCGGAAGAGATCGAGGGGCTCAAGAGCTCGCTCCAGTCAGGCTTTGCTCGCCTTCGTCAGCTCACTGACATCGATGGAGTAGTCGGGTATCGCACTCTACCGAGTCAGCGTCGGGACCTGCCAATGACGGTGATCGCTTCGACGGCTCAGCTCCAGAGCCGCTTTGCCCGGCTCGCATCGACGGATGACAAGATCCGATCGGCCCAGAGTCGGCTGCTGCAATCGCATCCTCCGACACGTCAGTGGCGCACCGCGGCAACGGAGCTCGGCACCTCCGGCAGCGCGACTTTCGAAAACCGAATCGCCCCCGATCTCTTCTATCTTTACTTCGGGACGCTCTACTTCCGTGAGCAGGGAGGGGCCGACTGGGACAGCTGGAGTGAGGCACTCCACACGACGCTGCTCGAAGGGTCGACGGCCGGCCAGCCCGAGACGGGGCGTTGTGAGTACTGGGATCGCTACTTCGCCAGCGGCGGCTACGTCTACACCACCGCACTTCGGATCCTGATCGTCCAAGCCTTCGCGGGACATTCTCCGATCCCTCGTCGCGCGGGTTTCGGCACGCCGACTGCCGAGTAGGGCGAGCGCATCAGGGATTCATTCTCCGTGATCAGGACGTTGCCTGGCGCCCGAACGCTTCGAACGGGTAGAATCGCCACCTTCACGATCACCGCCAGTAAGGGCGGATAGGACTTGGCCACCCTTCACGGGGACCGAAGATGAAGCTGATCCTCTGTCTTGCACTCGGCTGGGTATCTTGGAGTCAGGACAGCACTCTGAAGCCCATTCCACTTCCTCCACCCACCGTCGGCGCCTTCGCGGAGCAATACATCCAGCCGGCGGACGTGATCGCGATCGGTCGAGTCGTTTCGGTGCGGCGGTTGAGCGCGCGAAGCGTATTCGTGGCACGTTTCGAAGTCGAGGAGTTCTTGAAGGAAGGCCGGGCAGGTCGAGAGACCGTCCTTCTTCTCATGGCCCATACACCCGAGGAGTTCGCCGTCAGTGCGAGTCGTCGGGTGATCTTCGCGCACGCCTATCGAGCGGGCAGTCGATTCCTCCTGGCCCAAGGAGAATTCGACGAGATCGATCCCACTTGGAAGGAGAAGCTGGCGCAGCTGCGGTTCTTGATCGAGCTGGAGAAGCCCTCCGAGGAACCTCTTCAAAAGCGCCGACAGAAACTCCTCGAACGTCTGTTGGATCAGGCGGATCGGGCCCCAGAGTGGACGCGGAACAACGGGCTTCGCGAGCTGGTGTTTCTGGCGGAACGATCGCCAGACCTGTTCGGAACCGACGAGAAGGCACGTCTGGACGAGCTGATCAAGACAGAGCCGGACCGAGCGAGGAGGCGCGTTCTCGAGTCGACTCGAGAACGTCTCAACCGTCCCCGCCCGACCGAGAGGCAGAGCAACGACCCATCGGGTCGACGACGCGAGAAAGGGTGATGTTTCGAATGAAGGGTTCGCGCTGGGTGGTCGGGTGCATTGGATCGATTGTCCTCTCGTTCAATCCCTCGTTTGCACAAGACGGGAAAGGGCCCGAGCCGTCAGAGAAAGCGGTGGTCGAAGAGAGCGGCAAGGGACCAGAGCTCGAGCTCTCTCTCGAACGAGCCGTCGAGATTGCAGTGGAGCAGAATCTGGGTTTGAAGGTCGAAGCACTTCGCCGACAGATCGAGCGCACTCGCATCGTGGAAGCTCAAGGCGAGTTTGAACCGGTGCTGTTCTCGACACTCTCGACGACGAGGGCCAGCAACCCTACGGCTTCTCAGCTGCAGGGTGCTCGTCGCCTCGACGTCAACGCAACTCATCTCGACTTCGGGGCTCGCCAAGTTCTTCCCACCGGGGCCTCCCTCACATTCACAGCCAACGCGGATCGCACTCGGACCAATAGCCAGTTCGCGACTCTGAATCCGAGTGTCGATAGCTTCTTTCAGGTCGAGGCACGGCAGCCTCTCCTTCGAGGAGCTTGGACAAAGTATGGTCTGAGTACGATCGACCAAGCCCGCCTCGGAACGCGTGCTGTCGATTCGGACTTCGAACGCAGCAAGTCGGAGATCGTCTTCTCCTGTATCGAAGCCTATTGGCGTCTCGCCTTCTCGATCGCGGATGTCGAGGTGAAGCTGCTGTCCCTCAGCCTTGCGGGTGACCTCTACGAGATCAATCAGGCCAAGGTGGACGAGGGAGTCCTGGCACCGGTCGAGGTCTTGGACGCCGAGAGTCAGGTCTTCAGTCGCCGTGAGCAGCTGATCGGCGCTCGCAATGCCGTACAAGACGCCGAGGACACGCTGCGCCGGATCTTGTTCAACTTCGAAGATCCCGTGCATTGGCAGTTCTTCATCATCCCGACCAGCGAGCCGATCGAGGAACCAATCCAGCTTCCGGACTGGGAGCTCGCCTCGCGAGTCTCGAAGACTCGTCGCGCCGACCTGCGCGCAATTCGAGAGCGACTCGAACAAACCCGACTCGCCCTCTACCAATCCACGGTCGAGTCGCGGCCGCAGCTCGACCTGTTCGGGAGCTCGCGGACCAACGGAATCGATCGCACGCTGCTCGAGTCGTACAGTGAGGCCGCACAGGTCAGCACGACCGCGTGGACGGTCGGTCTCTCATTCGAGCTGCCCTTCCCGTTCAATCGGGCACGGTCGAGCCGGATGCGGCGAGCACGGCTCGAGCTTCGACAGGGTGAGATCGACCTGCGAAGTCGGGAGAACGATGTGATCACCGACGTGCGGGCCACGCTTCGAGACATCGCCTCGCTTCAGGAGCAGATCGTCGCCACCCGCAAGGCCAGCGAGCTCGCGCGTGCTCGACTCGATGCCGAGCAGAAGAAGTACGACGTCGGCTTCTCGACCAACTTCCAAGTCCTCGAGCTCCAAGAGAAGCTGGCTGCGGAGCTCACCAACCACAGCCTCGCCGTCATCAACTACCAGATCGCGCTGAGGCGGTTTGAGAACGTCCAAGGAACACTGCTGGACTCGCTCGAGCTCGGCTCCGAGCCGGCGCTCCTCGAAGAGCTCGAATCGGAGAGCCCGTCGTGGTGGCGTGTTCCGGTCGCCCGTGATACCGACGGAATGGCGCGGAAGCCGAAGATCCTCCCGCAGGACTGACCGCACCCACCGTGCGATTAGGCTACAGCAAGATCGCACACCTTCGAGTCTCGCCGCGGCTCGAGCGGCGCATCACGTTGAAAGGACTATGGCCCTCGCCTTGCTTTCAGGCCGGCAGATACCCGCTCCTCGTCCACAAGCAACACGAACTCCAGCCGCGACTGCGTGATCATGACATTTCTCGGATTGACGACTTGGTGCTTCCTTCTGGTCTCAAGCAGCACGAGGCCACCCGCTGACGAGGTACTCGTCGGCCGACTCTTGGATCGCATCTCAGGTGGCGGCGCGGGCGACGTCAGTCTCCAGTTCGCCTTGGAGACGTTGCGGCGCCTCGATGACTCGATCGTTCCGCAGGTCAATGGTCGCCTGGAGCAAGCGCTCGCCCTCCCCAACCTCCCGGCGGATAACCTCTGCGAGGTGCTCGAGGCCCATCCCGACGTTCGCTCCGTGCCGGTGCTCCTCCGTTGCCTCCAAGACCCCGAGCTGCGGGTGCAGACTCGGGCCATTCAACTCCTCGGCGCTATCGGCTCACCCGAGGCCGTCATGCCCATGCTCGTTTACAGTCGCGGCGCTCCCGAGTATCAGAAGCAGCTCGTCACTCATGCTGTGATCCGAATCGGTGGCAAGGATGCCAAGCTCTTCACGAGGACGCTGCTCGATCAGCCGAGCTTCGATGCCAGCCAGATTGCACTCGCCGCCTACCGGCTCTGGAAAGAGCCCGAGATCCTCCCAATACTCCGCGAACGCCTTCGAGAGCTGCGCCGGGGGAGCCGAAACGACCAAGCCCGGAACACCGTTGCTTGGACGCTGGGAGTCTTGGGAGACTCGGACGGTCGTGACCACCTCCTCGAAGCGCTGGTTCAACCCGGTCCCTGGCCTCGGAGAAGGTTCGTGATCGCAGCTTTGGGGGACATCGGGGGCGAGGCTGTCGAACGAGCCTTGGTTGAGCGCATCGCCATTGCCGAAGAAGAAGAGCTCATCAGCTTGCTGCATGCGCTGGCTGAGAGTGGGGGCGAGGTCGCACATCGAGAGCTCCGTGACCAGGTGACTGCAAGCTCACGACGGGTTCAGCAGGAAGCCCTCTCGGGGCTGGCAACGCTGGGAGACGACGGACCCGCCTGGACGCTCTGGCAAGAGATGCGTGAAGCACCCTGGTCCGCAACCGTCCAGGATTGGATCACTTTCTACGTGAGTCGGCTCGGAGATCGGCGCGTCGTTCCTGACCTGCTGTCTTGGTTCGCCACCGCTCGCGGAGTGCGCCGGGAGTTCCTGCTTCGCGCTCTCGGATATGCCGCAGACCCTCGCGCAATTCCAGTGCTGATCGAGGTGTTGCTGAGCGAGTCCAAGGAAGTTCGACAGGGCGTGACCTTGGCTAATCTGGCCACACAAGCGATGGCCAACCTGGGATCCGAAGCCACACCGGCTCTCTTGGAGGCATGGGGTCGAGCCGAAGCCGAGGATCAACAAGAGCGCGTTCTCACGGCGCTCCGGAACCTGGGAGATCGTCTGGGGGCATCGGCCGACACACGAAGGGCCTCCCGAGAGATCTTCGACTGGATGCTGGAGCAGTTCGAAAACGCATCGGTGGACCGAAAGGTCTTCCTCGTCGAGGGGATTCTACCGGGCTTCTATGACATCCGGCTCGGGCGCTGGCTGTGGCAGGTAGCGACCGACGAATCGCAGCCCGAAGAGGTTTTGCAGGCTGTGGAGACCGCCAAGCGCCGATTCTTCTGAGGATCGGAGAGAAGGGCTGCTTCAGACAGCCGGCCCGGATGTTCGATCGATGGGTAGCGCTTCTGGGAAAGGCCGCACAGCCGAACCCTGTGGCGCACCCGATCGAGTCCGATCACGGAGAGGGAGAGTCCGCGTTGTCCTCAGCCAGCCAGCCGACACCGCGAAGCTCCCGGTCCGAAACGGGGAGACCGGACTCGACGGAAATCCTCGGTCAGGCGATTCTGGACGGCGAGCCGCACGCGACCCGACGAGCGGTCGACCGACGTCGGCGCCCGACGCCGATGATCAGCCGTTACACCTTCTGGGGCGGACGTCGACGAGAGGTGCGTCGTGCCAGCGACTCTCGCCACGTCTATGTGGACCGGTTCAGCCCAGGTTGGCTGTTTGCGTTGCTGTTCCTGTTCGTGCTCTGCCTCAGCGACGGACTCCTCACGCTCATCCACCTTCAGAATGGTGGAATCGAGGAGAATCCCCTGATGGACCTCCTTCTGAAGGAGGGGATGAGGACGTTCTTGGTCGTGAAGCTGCTCGCGACGACCACTGGCATCGTGCTCTTGTGCCTCCACAAGAATCATCGATCGGTACGTCTGCTGATGGGGATCTTGCTGGCACTCTACGGAGGTCTGCTCGGCTATCACTACTACCTGCTGCAGTTCACTCTTCCGTAACGACCTCACGCTGAAGCGGCCCCCAGAGCTGATGATCACGGCCTTGGCCGAAGCCGAGCCAGGCCAGCTCGACTCCCGGATGGCGCATCAGAGGCGCGCCGCCTGTCGGCACGCGACCGGTCAAACCTTGATACCGGTGCAGGGAGTTGGACGAGTGCAAGAGCTCACTGTCGAATCCCGCGAAAGCGCGCACTCCCGAATCACCGTAGCTCATCGGCCAAGCCATCAGGAGGTAGCGGTCCGGGTCGACCCGTGACACGTCGGACGAGTTTCGATCGATGGGAACTCGGTTTCGATCAAAGAGGAAAACCTCGAAGACGTAGCCATCGGCAATGATCCGGCTCTCTGCCTCTCGGCACTCGGGAAGATCGAGCAGACCCGCCTCGATCAGCTCGTCCAGGTAGGCGAAGCGCGGTCCCGAGTCCGAGCCGGCTTCGGAGTCGGGGGTTTCGTCAAGAGTGCTCGACGGCTTCACTGCCAGCTGCTCTCCCCAGCGCCTCTCGGCTTCCAGGATTTGGCCGAATGTCCGAATCGCGATCTCTTCGTTGTGAAGGATTCGCGACGCCCGCAAGCGAGGGATGACGAGGGAGATGGCGATGGCAGCGACGATACCGAGCATCATGATCTCGATGATCGTCAGGCCGGCTTCCGATCGATTCGACATGCGAGGCCCCTCCGAGCGCTTTCGTACCCTAGGCGACCTTTTCTATCACAACTGAGTGATGGCTCAAGTCGTTGATTCCCACTCACACAGGACTCCCACCCTCAGTTTCCAGCTCGCTGATCCGATAAGAGAGTCGAACACGACCACTCGAAAGATTCTAAGCCGATCTCGAGAGGGAAAGCCGACCCGATGAACCACGAGAACGATCCGTTCGAGGACTTTCGACGCCAGCGAGAGCTTCGGGAGGAAGCCCGAACCCGCGACCAACAGACTCGGCTTGCCCAGCAGATATTCGCTGACGAGTCGCGCGCCGAGTATGTCGACCGTCACGTCCACGATGAGATGCAAGACTTCTTCGACGAGTCTTCCCGCAAGGCCGCCGAGTTCCTCCGAGGCATTCATGCTGATCATGAAGAGGAACAGCGCCAACGGATCCAAGACGAGGCAGAGGATTTTCTCTCGGTGTCTCGTCAACAGACCGAGTCTCTGCTCTCGAACATGAGCCAAGAGGATCTGGGGGCGATCTCGCAGGATCACCACGAAGCAGAAGCTGCCTTCCCTCGCCTGGGAGGCGACCGCGACTCCGGCGGCGTTTTCCCCAGCCTCGAGTCTTTCGGGGAGCTCGAGCCAACGGAGGACTGTCTACCACCCAGCGACAGCTCTTCGACAGAGATTCGGCAGTCCCTGGCGGACACGATCTGTCATCAGGAGACCATCGGCTCGCTCGAGGAGACCCAGGGCTCCCCCCAGTTTGCCCTGCCCGAGTTCGACGTCGGGTTGGAGGACGAGGACCCTCACGCTGAGCCGATACTGGCAGACGATCCGATTGCCGAGATCGAGGTCCTGCGAGAGGAGAACCGCGAGCTGACCGATCAGCTGGACCAGCTGCAACGGAAGCTGGAAACCCTGACGACTATTCTGGTCGAGAAGCAGGCAATCAGCTGGGAGGATCTCGAGTCCGAGGTGATCCCACTCTGAGCCAGGTCTCTCTCAGGTGGGTGGAATCCGCCGAGCGAGCTGCCGAGTGAGGAGGTCACCGGCCAAAAAGGCGATCGCGACACCAGTCTGAAGAAGCGGTGTCGGTGCCACCCCCGTCGCCAACACGCCGTGAAAGAGAAGCACGCCTCGCAGCAAGAGCCCCACGGTGCGTCCCATCATCTCCGAGCGAGCGGATCGCCAAGCCCTCATCAACCCAGGCACGGTGCGAGTCGCCCACCATGACCAGAGTCCCAGAGGAATGACCATTCCCAGAGACTGGTCGGATCGACGGAGACTCAGGCCGAGGACCAGGGGCAGGGTGATCAGCACCATCGTCCCGAAAGTCAGCCAGGGGAGCCGCGCCCGGCGGACCGGCCGATCTTCCATGACGCCGAAGCAAGACGCCATGAGGATATACGCGCCGTAGACGGCGGCGTACGCAAAGAGGCCCGGAGTCTCGTCGAAGGACGGCCATCCGGCCGCCGTCGCGCCCAGCAGCACATTCAGGGATCGGCAAACCGGAACGAGAAGAAGTCGGCTGCCCCCAAGCCCACTCGGCGCCATGTCGTATGTCAAAGCGAGGCCGAGAATCAGCGTGAGGATCACGAGGCTTGAGAGGCCCGCGAGTGCACTCGCGCTCACCGCAGTCCCGATCAGCAGCACGCCGATCAGCTTCGCCCTGAAGACCGAGATCTCTCCCGACGGAATCGGTCGTGTCGGCCGGAGCTCGCGGTCTTCGACCTGATCGAAGACGTCATTGAAGACCATGCCTGCGCTGTAGACACACCACGATGCAAGGCCGCAGGCCAGCCAGGCGAAGCCGTCGAGCGACGCGCCGTCCACCCACAGTCGAAACAGCCCACCGGCTGCGACATCGGCGATCGGAGTGAGCGCGTTCGAGAGTCGCAGGAGCCGGGCGAGTGGATGGGCAGGTCGGCGCGGCCGGGACTGATCTGGTGCTAGTTCAGGATCCAACGCTGGATGTCGTTGTATGTGACGTACAGCATGAGCGCGAGGATGATGATCAGCCCCGCCACCTGCGAGTATCCCAAGACACGCTCGTTCACGGGCGATCCCTTGAGCTTCTCAATGACCAAGAACAGGAAGTGCCCGCCGTCGAGGATCGGGATCGGCAGGATGTTCAAGAAGGCGAGGTTGAGGCTCAGAATCGCCAAGAAGTAGAACAGCTTTGCGGGTCCGGATTCCGCAAACGAGTAGGAGACGACGCCAATCGTGATGATCCCACCGAGATTCTTCGAGTGAACATCGCCGGCGAAGATCTTCTTCAGGGTCAGGTAGAGGTTCTTGATCATGCTGATCGAACAATCGAACCCGACCACGATTGACTTGCCAAACGAGTACTGGCGAATGACCTGGGCAAAGTGAATCTGCAGTCCGTAATCCGGGCTCTGGACGCGAGTGGGTGAGATGGACAGAGACTGGGGACCTTCTGCACCGGTCCGCAGGAGCTCGATGTCGATCGTCGAGCCCTCCGATTCGGTGACTGCCGTCACGATGTCATCGAAGTTCGCGATCTCGTAGTCACCAATACGAGTCAGCTGATCGCCATCTTGAAGCCCAGCGGCTGCAGCCGGGTATTCTTGTCGAACTAGCACGCTGGCCGAGTCGCTGTTGTCACCGAAGGCCAGCTGGTCGAGGAAGCGGTCGATGTCGAGATCGTTCGGAAACGTGATCGGGACGACGAGCTTCTCGCCCGCCCGGATCACGTCGAATCGAATGCCCGAGATTTCGCGATTCTGAAGCAGCGTTCTCAGATCATCGACCTGTCGTATCAGCTGGCCCGCGAAACCGCTCACGACGTCATCGACCTCGAGCTGAGAAGCATCGACACCCAACGCGCTGAGCCCGTCTCGGCGAATGCCGACGACACGGTTTTGAAGCGGACGCACGCCGACTCGCCATGTATCGAGCTCGGTCAGCTCCGGCTCCAGAAGGACCTCGATGCGCTCAGCCTCGCCGCTCAACCGTCGCTCGACGACAAAGAGCGCGCTCTCATCCGAAGGAAAGAGCTTCGAAAAGTCCTCATAGTAGGTGCTAGGCGAGATCAAGTTCCCGTTGACCGAGATCAGTCGATCTCCGGGTTTTAGTCCCGCCCGAGACGCGGCAGAGTCCTTCTCAACCGTAAGAAGAACGCGTCCATCCCTCGACTCCAGCGCCGGAGAGATTCCGATCGCGAAGATTCCCTCACGAGTGTCGAAGGTTGGCCGAACACGCTTGGTCAGAACCTGCTCGCCGTCGCTCGAGGCCCGACGAACGGAGAACTCGACACCCTCTTCTGAATCGCCGAGCGCGACTTCCATCCGGATGTCGGGAAAACCTCGAATCTCTTTCCCGTCGATCTTCTCGATCAGGTCGCCCGGACGAAGATCGGCGAGCCACGCAGGGCTACCGGGTCGGACGTACCCCACCCGATTCTCCTCGAACGGAACGCCGGCCGTGAACACCATCGGGAAGACCACGAACGCGAAGATGACGTTCATGACGACACCAGCCAAGATCACGGCCATGCGTTGACCGACCGTCTTGGAGGAGAATTCGTCGTCCGAGCCCGTCACCACTTCGCCCGGAGTCTCGCCGGCCATCTTCACGTAGCCGCCGAGAGGAATGATCGAGATTCGATAGTCGGTACCGCCGAAGCGGAATCCGAAGAGGCGAGGACCAAAGCCCAGTGAGAAGGTATCGACCCGGATGCCGACCTTCTTTGCCACCAGAAAGTGACCGAGCTCGTGGACGAAGATGATCAGCCCGACTCCGAGAATCACGTAGAGCAAGCTGACGGTGTTGCCGAGATCCATCGTTCTTTCAGCTCCGTCCGACTAGACAGCGTGAGATCTCGCCACGGGCCCAACGATCGGCCTCACCGATGGCGGCGAGGTCGGGGTCGAAGCTGGGACGATGACGTTCGAGAGTACGTTCGATGAGCTCGGGAATCTGCGTGAAGGAGATCTCCCGAGCGAGAAAACTCTCCACGGCCACCTCGTTGGCAGCATTCAATACGGCGCCAAAGGTCCCACCGAGTCGTGCGACTTCGACCCCGAGTCGGAGACAGGGAAACCGTGCCGTATCGGCCGGCTCGAAGGTGAGCTTCGCGAAGCGGGTCAGATCGAAGGCCTGGTGAGACGACGCAAAGCGCTCGGGATGTGCGAGCGCCACCAAGATGGGGATGCGCATGGAAGGCACCCCGAGCTGCGCGACGATGCTGCCATCGATGAACTCGACCATCGAATGCACGATGGACTGACGATGAACCAGCACCTCGATCTGGTCGGGTCGGAGATCAAAAAGCCATCGGGCTTCGATGACTTCCAACCCCTTGTTCATCATCGTGGCCGAGTCGACCGAGATCTTGGCGCCCATGCTCCAAGTCGGGTGCTTCAAGGCGTCGACGGGGTCGCATTGAGCGAGCTCGTCGGCGCTCCGCTCCCAAAACGGACCACCGGATGCGGTCAAGTGGATCCGTCGCACCTCGCTGACGGACGAGGCCCCGATCGCTTGGAAGACGGCGCTGTGCTCGCTGTCGATCGGCACGACTCGCGCACCCGTCTCTCCAGCCCGCTTCATCAGCGGTCCGCCAGCCATGACCAACGATTCTTTGTTGGCCAATGCCAGAGTCATTCCGCGATCGATCGCTTCCCAACTGGTGGGGAGGCCAGCAGAACCCACGATGGCGCCGACGACGACCTCCGCCGAGCTGGCGCGAAGCAGCTCCAAGGCAGCATTCGGGCCCGAGAAGACCTCGACCTGCGGAAGCCGCTCCCGAAGCGCGCGGAGGTGCCGAACGTCGGCGATCGCGACCCGAGGCACGCGGTGCTCGAGAGCTTGCTCGGCTAGCTCCTCCCAGCGAAGACCCGCTGCCAGGCCGCAGATCTCAAAACGCTCGGGGAGCTCGGAGACCACATCGAGCACGCTACGACCGACGGATCCGGTGGAGCCGAGCAAGAGGACTTGCTTCATTCTTTCTGGCTCCCGTCGATCATCGGTGTCCGATTTCCAAAGCCGCCCGCAATGGCCCGAAACGCGCATGATATAACGTATCGACGCAGTGGCGCCCGGGAAAAAACCTCGGAGCGACATCGTTCCCATCTCGAGAGCAGCGCGTGTCTTGCGGGAACGCCACGGGGAACGTTATTCTCACTCGCAAGTGGTGAAGGCCTCGGCGCACCGGAAGATCCGCGCCGAGAGCCGCCGACCTGAGCGGACTTATCGGTGAGAGTCGCTCAGATTCCAGGAGACCAGAAGGGACAGCGGGTGAACGAGCCGCATGCGTGGACCTACCGAGAGGCCGGTGTCGACATCGACGCCGCCACGGAAGGGCTGAATCGGGTCAAACCTCTGCTGAAGAAGACCTTTAACTCGCGGGTCCTGACTGACATCGGTAGCTTTGGTGGGCTCTTTGACGCCAGCTTCCCCGAACTGAGCTCTCCGGTTCTCGTCTCCTCGTGCGATGGCGTCGGCACCAAGCTGAAGCTCGCCTTTCAAACGGGGATCCACCACACCGTCGGGGCTGATCTCGTCAACCACTGCATCAACGACATCCTCGTCCAAGGCGCCGTGCCGCTGTTCTTCCTCGACTACTTCGCGACCGGCCGGATGAGCCCGGACGTCGTCTCCGAAGTCATTCGCGGAATGGCGAACGCCTGCCTGGAGAATGGAGTCTGTCTAATCGGGGGGGAGACGGCCGAGATGCCCGGCATGTACGCCGACGGGGAGTACGATCTGGCCGGATTCGTGGTCGGTGTTGCCGACAGAAGCCGACTGATTTTGGGAGACCGGATTCAGCCCGGCGACCGCGTTCTTGCCCTCCCGTCGACCGGTCTTCACACGAACGGATACTCGCTGGCCCAGAAGATCGCCTTCGAAGTTGCTGGGAAGCGACCTGACACGTTTGAGCCAGCGCTGGGTGAGACCATCGGCGAAGCTCTGATGCGCGTCCATCGCTGCTATCTCGAGGTCATTCGACCGATGCTCGCAGAGGACACGCCGATCCACGGCTTGGCTCACATTACCGGCGGCGGCCTCAGCGACAACGTGCCGCGAATCCTGCCCGATGGCTGCCACGCCGTGCTCGACGTGACGACATGGACCACGCCCAAGCTCTTCGAGCTGCTCGTGGACTGGGGCAACGTTCCGGCCCGGGAACGCTACCGTGCCTTCAACATGGGTGTCGGCTTCGTCATCGTCGTTCCGGAGGCCGCTGTCGAATCCACCTGTGCTCGACTGAGGGACTCCGGCGAGGAGCCTTGGGAGTTGGGTCGAATCGAGGCCGGTGCACCCGGGGTCACTCTGGTTGGAGTCGATTGAACTCCGCGACGGCAAGAGTTTTGCCACGTGCCCTGGCAGCGAAGCGGCACTTCAGCCTCACGACGACGTCTGGAGCGGGAATGAACTCACCAGCCTGGACCTGGCTGCTTGTTTGGGTACTCGGACTCTGCGGAGCGGCATCGGCACAGGGCGATGACATCCAAGAAGAGGTCGACCGCTGGATCGCGGAAAGTGAGTTCGGAACGGGCGAGCAAGTGTTGCGCAAACGGCTCGAGATCGCACCCGAGGACGCGCGACTTCAGTACTTCTTGGGACGGCTGATTGCGGCACACGCAGCCTCGACGGGTTTCCAGGCTTCGACACCCGCCGGACTCGTCAAGACTCGTTTCGCCGAGGCGGCTTCCTTGCTCGAGCGCTCTCTCGAAAAAGAGGTGCCGCCTGATGGCCGCCTTCGTTGCGCCGAAGCCTACTACTGGGCGACGGATGGTGACCGTGCTCACGCCACGCTCACACCGCTTCTCGATCGAGGTGACGGCGAGGCGTGGCAGCTGGAGGGCGACATTCGCGGATATATCTCCCAGGATTGGGACGCCGCCATCGAAGCGTACCTCAAAGCCGAATCCGCCGATCCGGCGCCTTCGTCTGTTGCTCTGAAGATTGCGGATGCTGAGGCGAGGCGAGGCGATCTGGAACGAGCGATCGAGGCCCTCGAGCGTCAGCTGGTGAGGACGCCTGCCGACCCGGCCGTTTACGAACGGATCTGGAACTGGCTGGTCGTTCGTCAGGAGTATTCCAAGGCGATCGGCCTCTATGGTGCCGCCCTGAACGTCGACCCCACCAGCTTCCTCGCCCTGTTCCATCTCGGCATCGTGAAGAGGGAGACTCAGGACTACGACGCAGCTGCTGAGATCCTGGACCGCGCCCTCGCCATTCGCCCCGACTCCGGTGAGGTACGCTACTATCGAGCGCTCGTAGAATATTCTAGGAGCAACTACGGGGATGCTGCGAAGCGCGCCACCGAGGTACTCGGTAGCCAACCCGATCATATCGGTGCTCGGGAGATCATTCGCACGATTGCCGGCTTCCACGGCTCGAGGCGCGAGTATGCCGCCGCTCTGGCGCTGCTCGAGAAACTCAAAGGCGATTCGGTCGACGTGAGCCTTTGGATGGACATCGCTCTGACCCTGAAGCACCTCGGGCGCGAATCCGAGGCAGAGGAGGCCTATCTGAACGCGGCCGAAGCAGATCCCTTGGCCGGGGCTCCTTGGAACGACCTCGGAATCCTGCAACATGCACGAGGACGCGTCCTGGAGGCTGTTTCCGCCTATCGTCGAGCCGTCGAGACGGGACTCGACATCGAGAACTCACTCGAAAACTTGGCCATCCTGAGCCTGCAACCATCCTCCTCAGTCACGCTGAAGGAGGGTGACGCAGCCTTGACTCGCCTCCTGAAACTGGACCCGGGCCGAGCACGGGCTCGATACTACTTGGAGCGTCTTCGACGGCTTCGCAGGGAATCAGAGTAAGCAACGAAACCTAACCCTTGCCCGACGTGGAGGCTGCGTAGTTTGACACGTTTTGCGGGCAGCTGTTAACATGCTTCCAGCACGAATGGACCGTCAGGAGAAACCCCATGAACTTGCGAAAGACGAGTGGCGCCGTGGCGGCCGTCTGGATGATCTCGTTGGTACTCGGCGCCCCGACGGCGTTTGCAGGGACCGACGACGAGCCCGAGATCAAGGGCCGTGACGCGAAGAACCTCACCGGGTTCATCGAACGATACTACGACTATCTCGAGAAGCAGAACTACGCCGGCACGACCCAGATGGTCAAAGAGATCGATGGAGTGTTGGATAAGCTCGCCAAGAGTTGGAAGGTGGGTGACGGCGACGGGCGAGCGGCCCTTCAGCACATCGACGCCTTCGTCGACGTGCTCAATACCTTCCCCAAGAAGTGGGAAGGTGGTTTCAAGAAGGATCGCCTCGAAGAGGGCGAGACTCCCGACGGAACGAAGTTCCACATCTACCTGCCGAAGACCTACAAGGACCGTCCCAAGAGTCTGGCCGACTTCTATCCGGCCATCGTCGATCTCCGCCCGGCGGGAGAAGCTGCCGAATCGTACTTCGACAAGAACTGGGCCGGACAGAAGGTCCTCGAGAGCACCATCCTCATCCTCCCGTCCCCTCCGGAAACCGGTGATTGGGCGACGGATGAGGGGATCAGCAACGCTCTTCAGCCGCTCGGTGATCTGTCTTGGAACAAGGTACCCATTCACCAGGACGCGATGTTCTTGTGTGGCTCGGGAAAGACTGCGCCAGCGACGGCACGGATCGCAGCCCGGTTTGCCGAACGGTTCGCCGGCGTGGTGTTTCGCACGGGTGGAAGCGCGGAAGACTACCTGGGTGCGAACCTCGGGCGCATCTCGGTCTTGACAGCAGAGGACTCGCCGCTGACGCAAGCCTCCGCCACTTTCGGTGGATCGGTCAAGAAGGGGCAAGTCGACGGCGACGCCTTGGCAGAATTCGTGAGCACGACTCGACGCAATCGGTATCCCGAATCGGTCTCGGGCGTCATTCCGAATCTGAGCTGGGGAGATGCCACTTGGCTGAAGGTCCGCCAGATCGACGTGACCGACGCAGAGAAGCCCTCGGACTATCCGACATTCCGAGCCTCCCTCGATCGTGAGAACAACAAGATCAAGATCGACAGTAAGGGAATCTCCAAGTTCTATCTCCGCTTGAATGACGAAGTCGTCGACCTGGACAAGAACGTCGTCGTCGAAATCAACGGCCAGGAGGTCTTCAACGCGATCGTGAAGCGCGACCTCGATGAGCTCCTCAAGACGGCGTACTACACCGGTGATCGCGGTCGACTGTGGGTGAGAATCCGCGAGATCGAGGTACCGGTTGTCGACACTGCGACAGCTGGCGATGGTGCAGACGGCGGTCAGCCCAAGGACGACGACTAGGCGCCAGAAGGAACCTCGGCGGGCGGCCGACGCTCGTCTTCGCAGTCGGAAGAGATCCTTGACGGAAAATCACGACTCGCGCATCGACGTATCGACAGCGCGTCCCGGCTCCGGCCGTGGGCGCGCTGTGTACTTGTGGTCGCTGGCCTTCGTCTGCGGTGCGGCAACGATGATGGTCGAGCTGACCATCGTACGGCTCTTGGCCCCGTTCTTCGGCCAAACGGTCTTCGTTTGGACGAACATCATCGGAGTCGTGCTGGCGGCGCTATCCCTCGGCTACTTTGTCGGCGGCCGGCTGGCGGACCGTTATCCGAGTCAGCGGTTGCTTTCTTCGATCATCCTGGCCGCTGGACTTGGCATCGCGGCCGCCCCCTTCCTGGCTCAGCCTTTCGCCCGGTTTCTGATTGCCGAAGACCTCCCGCTTCAGCAGGCATTCGACCTGCTCAACCGAAGCTCGTTTGCAGTCACTTGCATGCTGTTCGGGCTCCCGCTTGCGCTCTTGGGAGTCGTCAGCCCGTTCGTGGTGAAACTGATTCACCTTCAGGGTACGACGGTCGGGAGGGGTGCCGGCTCCGTGTACGCACTGTCGACGATCGGTAGCCTGTTCGGCACGTTTCTTCCGACCCATTTTCTGGTACCAGCCTACGGAGCACGCACGACCTTGCTCATCGCGGCCACGGCCTTGACGGCCATTGCCTTGCCCGGCCTCTGGCGTAACGGCCGACGCGGGGCTCGAGTGGGCTCAACGGCGGCGCTCGGGGTTCTCCTCAGCCTCGTAGCCATGACGTGGTCTCAGGGCGTCGTCGATGGGGGAGGCGGAACGCTCCTGTTCGCGCGGGACTCCGCCTACCAATACGTTCGAGTCGTCGAGCGACCACCGGAGGAAGGAGGTGCGATCGAGCTCAAGCTCAATGAGGGACTCGACAGCTTCCATTCGGTGCTCGTTCCGAACCAGATTCTCACCGGCGGGCTCTACTACGACTACTTCAACCTGATGCCGTTGCTGCGCGATAAGACTGAGGCCCCGATCCGAGGACTCATCATCGGGCTAGCTGCGGGAACGGTCAGCCGTCAACTCCACCATTTCTTCGATCCCGAGCCCGGGCTCGAGCTCGAGGGTGTCGAGATCGATCCGCTGACTGTCGAGGTTGGGCAGCGCTACTTCGACCTCTCGCCGGCCTCCCATCCACATCTCCGCATCATCCCGGATCAAGACGGACGGATCTTCCTCGAGCACTCTCCATCTCGTTATGATCTCATCGTCATCGATGCCTATGCTCAGCAGGTCTACATCCCTTTTCACCTCGTGAGTCGGGAGTTTTTCGAGGAGACTCGGGAGCACCTGGTTCCGGGCGGAATTGGAGCGATGAACGTAGGCTTCTATCGAACGGGTCCCGTCGAACCGATGAGCGATCCCGTCGTCGCTGGAATCGCGAACACAGCCGCTTCGACATTCGGACGAGTACACCTGGTCCCTGTCGAGAATAGTCGAAACGTCATTCTCTTCTTTCGTCGCGACGACATTGGGACCGGGGAAATCGACCTGGAGGCGCTCTCTCGAGGTGCCAGCGACTACCCCGAGCTCGCATCCATGGCTCAGTACTTCACACGGTCGTCAACGGTTCGCACACACATCTTCGACCCAGGTCTTCCGGTGTTCACCGATGACTGGGCTCCTATCGAGCGGCTGAGCGAAGCCAGCCTCAAGAGGCAGAGCGGAACGGTTCAGTGAACGCCTTCCTGCGAGCGAGTCTCGTCGTGCTCTTCGGAAGCGTCGTTGCAGTTCAGCCCGAACAAGAAGCTGAGCGCCTACAAAGCGATGCCGTTGCCGCACTGTCCGCCGAACGCTACGAAGAAGCTCGTGACCATCTCCGGGCTTTGACACGCCTCCGCCCAGGTGACTCCACGGTTTGGAGCAACCTCGGCTACTGCTACCGAAAGCTCAACGATCGATCCCGTGCTCGCGGAGCATTCGAGAACGCGTTGTCTGCTGACGAAAGCAACACCTACGCATTGATCCAGCTCGGAAACCTCTCTTGGGAGGATGGGCAAATGGAGCAAGCTGCCAGCTGGTACGAGCGAGCCCTCCGCCTTGACCGAGGTCTCGAGGCCGCCCGCTCGAATCTCGAGGCAGTTCGAGCGGAGATTCTAGTCCTCGAGCGCGTCGCAGTGCACCGAAGCCGGGCCGCCGCCGCGTTCTGGCTCACACTGGCGATGGCGACACTCGTCGCGGCCATTTCGATCTGGTGGAGTCGACGTTGGGTGCGCGTCCCTTCCCGATGAGCGTTGAGAAGCCTCGGTGCCCAATCTATCGACGAGGCACCGAGACGAGAGCCGATCAGAGGATCGTCAAGAGCTCGGCCATGAAATCGACCTTCGCGCGATAGTTGCTGTCTTCGGCCACTCGAGTCAAGCGGGACAAGGAGTCCTTGTCGCACAAGATCCCCAAGCCGACCGTGGCGAGCGCGCGGACGATCTTCTTTGCTTCCGGATTGCCCGAGAGCTTCACCATCGGCTCGATCGCGTTGCGATCTCCGATCAAGCCGAGCGCCATGGCCGAGGAGCCCAGCACATAGGCGCTGTCGGTCTTGGCCATCGTGTCGATCAAGAGCCGGCCGACCTCCTTGTTACCCAGGAGTCCCAGCCCGATCGCCGCTTGCTGTTGCAGCTCGGGGAAGCTCCGGCTCGTCTTCAGAATGGCCTCGAGCTGGCCGAGAGACTCGGTCGCTTGCATCAGACCGAGCGCAACGCACAGGTAGCCCTGCAGGCCGTGGTCAGCGTTACGAGCGAGCTCCCGAGTGAGCATCGGAGCGGAAGCCTGATCGCCCAGGAGACCGAGCGCGACGGCGTGCCCTGCCTTCCAGGTGGGGTTCCTCTGCTCCTGGAATTGGCGCCGGACCTGCTCGAGGATCGTCGGGTCCGCATCGCTCCCCCAGTTCCAGACCGCCAAGGACAAGGAGACCCAAGGCATCTGCTCGGCTCTGCCTTGCCGGAAGGCTCCCAGCAATGTCGTCCGGGCCTGATCGCCGCCCACATACGCCAAGCTCATCGCGGCGAAGTTTCGCGTCTGGGCATTGGAGCTTCGAAGCAGGTGAGCGAGCAGCTGGATGGCGTCCGCGTCCGCCGAGCCCCGCAACAAGCGTCCGTATCCGATGATGGCCGACCATCGA
This sequence comes from Planctomycetota bacterium, assembly GCA_029260795.1. Classification (GTDB taxonomy): domain Bacteria; phylum Planctomycetota; class OFTM77; order OFTM77; family OFTM77; genus OFTM77. The sequence goes on from JAJDCO010000135.1 coordinate 123,573, forward strand.
ACAATGTCGTTTTCACGTTCGTTCTTGAGAAAGCTCTCCAAGATCGGAGTGGCGTTCCGATCTCCGATCTTGCCGAGAGCGATCGGAACGGCCGAACGGACGTAGTCGCTGATGGTGGCATCCTGGAGAACCTGAATGAGGTCGGGAACGACGCTCGGATCACCAATCAGCCCGAGAGCATGAATGGCAGCAGTCGGAACGTCCGTCTGTGCGAAGGCGTTCCGGTGGCGAATGACTTCGCGCAAGGCAGGAACCGCCGAACGAGAGCCGATCAAACCCAGTCCAATCGCCGCGAAAGCGCGGGTGCGGGTCTCGACACCGGTGGCCCGTTGGGTGAGACGACGTCCCTCCGCCGAGTCGTTCATGATCTCGACGAGCAGTGGCACGGCCGCTTCCTGTCCCAGGAGCCCCAAGGCCAGACCGGCCGACTCGCGGACCTGAGCATTGGCATCGCCGAAGCCTCGGAGGATGTCCGGCAGTACTTCGGCGTCCCGGCTACTCTTGCCAATCGCGATGAGTCCGGCAGCTCGGGTATCGAAGTCATCGTCGCGCAAGGTGCGGCGCAACGCGGGCAAGACCTGGTCTCGAATCTGAGCCTTGGTGGGACTCAAGGTCGTGACGGTGGCCTGCTGGTTCCCTCGACCGAGGAAGTAGCCGGTGTCTCCGGTGACCAATCCACCGCTTCGCACCTTCTCGCGCAGGTTGAGGAAGCGAGCCTTGTTGTTCTCCCACCAAAAGGTCCACTGCTCGAATCCCTCTCCGCCCGCCGCCGACCGCTTGCCACCGGTGCCAGGTCCCACGGCGGGAGCACCGCCGGTGACTGGCGAGCCAATGCCGGGCGTGGTCGGACCGCCCGGGTGGTTACCACCGGGTGTCGTCGGACCACCCGGAATGGGTGGGGGGGTGAAGTCGCCCGGAGTGCCGAGTCGGCCGGGCACCGTATCCGTGGGACCTCGATACTTGCCGCCGTGGGCGAAGGCGGTCTCCGAGAAAACGACGAAGCAGACGGCCAGTACGGCGGTCGTGGCGATGCGCTTGGTTCCGTTCATGATGCTCCACTCCTCGAGAAGGCTCTCTCTTGAGAGAGCTCCGATGGGTGGTGGCTTTGCCTGGCAGGAGACGCGAGTCCTCGTGCGCAAAGAGCGGGCCATGATCAAATGAACGAAGGAATCTCGCCCACGAGCAACCAAAGAGACGAGGCCTGCTGATCGTTTCGAATCAGCAGGCCTCGTGAGCTGTCAGATCTGAGTGCCTCGAGGTGCGACCCGAGGCCAGGAGGTCATCAAAGGATCAGAGGATGGTCAGCAGCTCGGCCATGAAGTCGACCTTCGCGCGGTAGTTGTTGTCCTCCGCGACTCGGCTGAGGCGCGGCAGCGCATCCTTGTCACCGACGATTCCCAGGCCGACCGTCGCAAGAGCGCGGGCGATCTTCTTGGCCTGCTGGTTGCCGGCGATCTTCGTCATCGGTTCGATGGCCGTCCGATCACCGATCAGCCCGAGCGCGATAGCCGAGGAACCCAAGACGAACGCGCTGTCGGTCTTCTCCATCGTGTCGGAGAGGAGAGCGACGACGTCCTTGTCGCCCATCAGGCCCAGACCGATGGCGGCCTGCTGCTGAAGCTTCGGGAAGCTCCGGCTGGTCTTCAGGACGTTCTTGATCTGATCCATCGCATCCGTGGCTTCCATGAGACCCAGCGAAATGCAGACGTATCCCTGGAAACCGGTATCGCGGCTCTTCGCCAGCTCACGGGTGAGCAGCTGCGTCGAGGCACGGTCCTTCAAGAGGCCGAGCGCCACGGCGTGGCCAGCCTTCCAAGCCGGGTTCTTCTGCTCCTGGAACTGACGGCGAACCTGCTCGACGATCGTCTCGTCGCGGTCCTTTCCCCAGCTGTAGACGGCCAAGGACATCGAGATCCAAGGAAGCTGCTCGGCACGAGCCGAACGGTAGGCGCTCAGAAGAGTCGTGCGTGCCTTCTCGCCGCCGACGTAGGCAATGCCCATCGCCGCGAAGTTGCGGGTCTGCGGATTGCCGTCCTTGAGCAAGAACGTGAAGAGCTTGATCGCTTCTTCGTCGGCCGTGTCCTTCATCAAGCGGCTGTAGCCGATGATGGACGACCAACGAACGAGATCATTGACCTTGTCGTTCTTGATGTACTTCTCCAGGATCGGAGCGGCCGACTTGTCGCCGATCTTGCCGAGGGCGATCGGCGCAGCCGAACGCACGAAGTCATTCAGCTTGCCATTCTCGAGAACCGCAATCAGGTCTGGCACGACGCTGGGATCACCGATCAGGCCCAACGAGTGGATCGCCGCGGCCGGCACATCGTTGTTCGAGAACGAATCCGCACGCTGGACGACTTGACGAAGCTCCGGCAGAGCTTTCTTGTCGCCGATCAGGCCCAGCCCGATCGCCGCGAATGCGCGAGTCCGGTTCTCGACTCCATTGGCACGCTTGACGAGCTTTCGACCTTCTTGCGAGTCATGCATCAAGCCGATCAGGTTGGGGATCGCTGCTTCCTGACCGAGGATGCCGAGCCCGAGCGCGGCCGACTCACGAACCTGCGCGTTCGGATCGTCGAATCCCTTGATGATGTCGGTCATCACAGACGCGTCCCGACCGCACTTGCCCAAACCGATCACGCCCGCCGCACGGGTGTCGAAGTCGTCATCGGCGAGAGCGCGCTGCAAAGCCGGGATCACCAAATCGGCGATCTGCTTCTCGGTGGGGCGCAAGGAGGTCTTGATCTCATTGCGCTTTCCGCGGCCGAGGTGATAGCCGGAGTCACCGGTCACGACTCCGCCGCTCTGAACCTTCTGGCGAAGATTCAGGAAACGATCCTTGTTGTTCTCCCACCAAAAACTCCATTGCTCATAGCCCTCGCCACCACCTCCAGCACTACGCTTTCCAGTGGCGGGACCGGCCATCGGAGCTGGGGCAGCTCCGGGAGTCGAAGGGCCGGCGCCGGGCGTCGTTGGGCCGAAGGGCGTCGGGGTCGCACCCGGCGTCGTTGGGCCACCCGGAACCGGAGGCGGAGTCGAGTCGCCCGGGCCGCCAAGCTGTGGCGGAACGGTATCACTCGGTCCACGGTACTGACCACCGTGCGCAAAGGTGACTCCTTGCAGAGCAAGGAGGCACCCCATCAGGACGGCCGCAACGACAAAAGCTTTCTTCATCTGGCTCCACACCTTCACAGAGTAGTTTTAACAAGAGGTCGGCTCGATCAGGATCCTGGCCTCGAACTGACAGATGGCATCACACAAGCTGACACCCAGAGCAAAGCGAGTTCCACTCGAGTCGACGACCCGCCTTCATGCATAACACACAATAAAGTATCACTTTGCAAGTTCGCCTCCCTCCTGAACGAGGCAACCAGAATCCCTTCGCCGCCCCCGAACCGGCTCTGCGCTACCCGCAAGTAACGAAAACCGAAACTTTCGTCTCGAGCTGAGCTGAAAAGATTCGGGAATCTTTTGGGTGCATCTGTATCCAAGTCGGCGTGCGAATTGCTCGGTAGCTCGATGCTCCTGCAGCCCTGAGCCTTGCCGGACGACCGTCTTCGGAGAGTCGGGTCTCGTGGCAAGAAGGGTCAACGCTCTCGCCGCAGCAGGGTCCTTCCCCTAGCTCGGTGGGCCGCTCGCTCAAGATGCGGGCACGATGGAGGGTAACCTCGTGAAGAAGAATACGAGCCCATGTCCCGTTTGGGATCTCGATAGAGTCATCGACGAAGCCATGGAAAGTGGCCATCTCTCTTTCGAGGCGCTTTCTCCGTTCTGGAACGATGCCGACCGGTTCGACGGCGCCGCCGAGACACTCGCTCAAACAACCGCCTCACTAGGACTTCGGGTCGAGTATCGGCACCTCTGCGACTCGGCGAACCGGATGCGACCCATTCAGGCCGAGACCGGGAACCCGACGAGCATCTACCTCGGCGAGCTCCAACAGATGGAAGCGTCCACGCGTGAAGACGAGATTCTGCTGGCCAAACAGATCGAGTTCGCACGCAAGGTCCTCTCGAATCTCGTTCTCGGCTTGGCCGAGGATTCCGAGCGACGCGGCGTGGCGGAGAGCTTCCGCGAGCTCATCCATCAAGATGGGGGAGTGCAGCTTCACTTCGACCCCGTCGAGCAGCACTTCACGCTGGACGTCAGCGAGCCCCTGGAAGAGGCTTCGGACTGGATCGAGAGCCTCGAGGCCGGATCTCTCGATCGACTGAGGACAGCCTACGACGACCTGCAGGCACTCAAGGGTGACATGATCCGAGGCAATCTCTACCTCGTTCTGAGCTCCGCAAGGCGATATCGGCGTAAAGGCCTGCCCTTCATGGACCTGATCCAGGAAGGCAATACCGGGTTGCTGAGGGCTGTCGAGAAGTTCGACTGGCGCCGAGGGTTCCGGTTCCAGACCTACGCGTCTTGGTGGATCATCGAGGCGATCAAGCGAGCGCTTTACAATCAGGCGCGGCTGATTCGCGTGCCGATCTACCTTTCACAGAAGCTCGATCGCAAGAAGCAGGAGATCGAGCCCGAGGACCCCAAGAAGGCACTGCTGGCCGGCAATCAGGGTGATCAGCTGCCCACCGATGTCCCCGGCTACCACCGACGGGTTTTCTCGTTGGATCAGGTATCCGACCGATTCGACGACCTGTCCTTCGTCGACATGCTCGAGGACAAGAAGACGCGCGGCCCGGTCGAGGTGCTTCAGGAGGAGAGTCTCCGAGACAAGATCAACGTCATTCTCAAGACGCTGAGCGATCGAGAGCGAGAGATCTTGGAGCTGCGCTACGGACTCAACGATCGTCGCCCACATACGCTCGAGGAGATCTCCCGGAAGTTCCACGTCTCACGTGAGCGGATCCGACAGATTCAGCAGAAGTCGCTCCGCAAGCTGCAAAGCCCTCTGAGGTTCGACGAGTTCGCGGACCTTTTGACAAGCACTGACTGAGCCACCCGCCATCGACCGATCGGCAGCCCACCCTCGTGATGGGGGGCCGATCGGTTCCCCCGTCCTCCTCAGCCGTGACCACGCAAACGGTCGATCCAGGCGTCCAGCTCGGGCTCCTCGTCTCGGGCACGATGCTTCTTGAGCTCCTCGAGAGCTTCGATCGCCCGTTCCGACTCGTTGGCTCGCTCATGGAATTGAGCCAAGAGGCGCCACGACTGCGCGATAACGCGTTGCGCGATCTCGTTGTCGACCTCGACGCTGGCCAACGCGATCGCTCGCTCGAGATGGGAGACTCCCTCTCGCTGCTTCTCGATGGACCGTGGGACGGTCGCCAAGAAGCGTCCGAGCGCGAAGTGCGTCTGGGGATGCTCGGGCCGTACCTTCACCGCCCAATCGAACCTCTCCCGTGCCTCTTGCAGCAGGGCCCTGCGCTCCGGGCTCCCCAATGGGAGAGGCTCAGCTTCGAGGACCAAGGTGTTTCCGAGATGAACGTGTGCCAACTCGGCACCGGGAATCCGAGCCGCGAGGTCCCGATAGACTGCGATCGCACCTGTTCGATCGCCTTCTTGAAGGAGCAGTCGAGCCAGCGCGAAATGGAACTCGTCCTTGTGGGGGCAGAGCTCGATAGCCTGCCGAATCCCCTTCTCGGTCTCGTCCAAGCTCCGCGCTTGCTGAGCCTGAGCGTATCTCCGATTGGCTCGCACCTCATTTCCGTTTCCATTCGCGCAGAAAAGGTAGGCGGCGCCGATGGCAACGATTGCTCCCATGGCATGCGCGTTCTTCAGATGAGGAGCTGCGCCTGGCCGGACCGTACGCTCGAAGAAGATGAGGTACGCAGCCGGTACCCAGGCCCAAAAACCAATGGCACCGACCTGAGCAACGGCTGCCGTGGCCGGAACCGCCGCCACCACCCCAATCGCCCAAGTCGGAAATCGAGTGAATGCGACGAGCGAGAGCACGACGAGAGGAAGCAGCGACAGAAGCAAGACGAGAGAGTCACCATGTGTGGTTTGCATGAATCCCGTGATCCCGACGACCGTGATCACGAGCGCCGCTGCTGCCCAGCGATCGCCCGTGCCGGAGCCTCGAGTCCGGATCGGGATGATGACGCTCCCGAGGAAGAGCGAGAGGATCATGAGTAGATGATATGTCGTAAACAAAGGTATTTTGAGCGTTTGATAGCCGAGCTCGAGGCTCCCATGACTCCATTTGATGTGGAGAGGGAACAGTGCCACGGTCACCAGGGCCCACCAACGAATCCGACCGCGATCTCCGAAGATCAGGAGAAACGGCAGCAGGAAATCAAAAGGCACCGAAAACCACGCGATGACTCCGGCCACAGGAACATCGAGAGTGAACGGGTTCTTCACCGAGAGGTTCCACCACCACCATCCTGCTGCCGCGGCGGCGACCTCGACCGCGTAGCCCAGTGCCGCGTTGGTGAGACAGGCGAGAGTCAGGACCGGGAACAGTCTCGGCTCGGCTTGCTGGGGCTCGAAGCGCCTGACGATCGCCTCGGCGATGCACCACGATGCGTAAATCGAGAAGAGCCATCCGACGACCGCCTGAATGGAAGCGTCGCCGATTCTCAGAACGGGCAATGCGAACTCGTACGGCATCCGCAAGTCGCGGTCGTCGATCATCGCATCTTGGATAAACGCGTCGCGCAGTAGTCCGTAAACCGCTCCCGACACGAAGAATGCGATCGTGATCTTCGGTCCGCGCTGACGCCAGCTATGGAACAAGATGAGCAGGAGCCCGGACAACGAAGGGAGGAGCAGGAGCAACGAACGCTGAGCGGGGGTCAACCGATCTTCTCCAACACGGCAGCAGAGTTCCGAAACGCGGCTGGGCCTCTTGGGTGAGAGAGCCTAACGGCCGAGACCGATCCGTGAAAGCACCCGTCAGGCTTCGGGGAGTAGCAAGTCGAAGAGACTGCTCTCGCTCAGCGGAAGGGCTTCGAGCTGCCGGTCCGCCAAGATCTCCTGTAATGCATTCAAGTATGCCGCGGCCGCGGCACCCGGGAACATTCCGGCTTCGATGAGACCGCGAGATCCTTCCGCCTCAGACACTTCAATCTCAGGCAAGGTTTCCGAAGTCGGCCAGTAGGTCAGCAGGTCCTGATCCGACCGACGCCAAAGCCAGTCGACTTCAGCCGCAACCTGGGCGCGGATGGAACGCGCGTCGACGTCCGAGGCGTTTCGTACTCTCCACCGCAACACTCGCGGTCGTGCGATGGTGAGGTCCATTCCCAGCGCGACCTCGTGGGCGATCCAGCCAGTTCCCATTCGCGCCAACGAGCGGCCAACCCCGAAGAGCTCATGCTCCGAGTCCAAAGGGACCTTACGCAAGAGGCCTTCGCTCCAGGCCTTCCAACCAGGCGTTTCGCCGATCGCGCCGTGAACAACCGAGGATCGCTCACTCGCCGACAGATTGGTCGCCAATTGGTCGATCAATCCGACCGTCTCCGCAACGTCGCAACGGGAAGCACGATGACTGGCGACAAATGTGACTTGCCAATCCTCGCTATGGAACGGAAGGAAGTCTGCCAAGGCCGGAACGCTGGGGCGGTCCGAGCCCATTCCCAATCGAGCACCGGCATCGACGATCGCCCGGACTCGACGGTGTGTCGGGCGACCGTTCGAATCGAATTCGAGCTCGACGCAGAGCTGGCACCCGGCGTCGGGCGGCACTGGGAAGGCCCCGTCCGGCATCGAAGGGATGATGGGGGCGGTGACCCGCACTGGTTGACGACATTCCAGCGAGAGGAGAGCTGCTAGACCGTCGATCTCCCAGCCCGATCGACGAGGCACCGGGCAACCTTCGGCGAGCGCCTCCAGCCGGAGCCGTGGACCACGGGCGCCGAGCAGGTTTCGAAGCCAGGTGCCGAATCGTCCCTCGGCATCCACCGACGAAGACGCCAGTCGAACGCCTCCCTGTGAGTCAGGCATCGCTACCACGGAGATGGCTTCGAATGCCTGACGAGACCACACCGGAAACCGACGTTCGAAGTGAGTCGGGAGCTCATTGCTCGCCGACGCGCCCTTTTGCCACGTCCAGCGATCGAGGACTTCACAATCCGCGAAAAGCTCTTCCTGCGATCTCGTCTTCGAGAGTCGGGGTACCGCAGACAGGTAGCTCAGACCTTCGTATTGGACGTCGATCTTCTGAACGGCTTCGGCAGCGATCTCTGGATCGCTCGCAGCGACGATACCGACCAGGTCACCAGGAAACCGCACCGATTCAGCCTGCAACAAGCTCCGGCGTGGAGGCACCAGGTCCGCGGACGTCAGAACTGCGGCAACACCTTCGAGATCTCGCGCCCAGCGCGCCTCCAGCGACGCGAGACGGGCGTGAACGTGTGGGCTGACCAACCACGCCACTTGCAGCGTGTCTCTCGGGCAGATGTCCCGACAATCGGGAGCCCGAAGGCGCTCCCCGCCGGTGGCACTCAAGCAAACACCTCCTGGGCTGTGGCCGCGGCTGCTGCTGCGATCTCGTCTTGAAGGAAGCATCGGCAGGGATGGCCACGAAGAAACGCACGAACGGTTTCCGTCGGTGGAGGGGATGCGGCCCGCTGAATGCACGACAAAGCGGCGAGCAGGAGCCCGGGTGCACACCGTCCACAAGGTGTGCACCTTCCTGCCGTTTCTTCTCCGGATCGGTACCGTTGAAGTAAGCGAGATCCGATCTCATCCCGCGACAGGCCTTCAGCAGTCAGGACGGCCTTGCCAGCAATCTCGATGGCCGGAAGCGAACAGGATCGAACGGGCTGCCCTTCGACCAAGACCACGCAGGCGCCACATTGACGTGTATCACACCCCGTCGAGGATTCGTCCAAGCCAAGCTGGTCTCGTAGGAAATCCGCCAGCGAGACCTCGAGGCTCACCGGCAATAGGTACTCCTCGTTGTTGACCTGAAACGAGATGCGAACGGAGCTCATGAGTGCCTCTCTCGTTCGGGCCAGCTGGGATCGACCGGTACGCCCACCATCGGCGCATCCCCTCGGAGGATCTCATTCAGACCTCGTCGGAAGAGCGCCCGAAGCGCGGCGACTCGATGACGATAGGACCAGGGGTGCGGCATGTCGTCTGGGCAAGCTTCGATCAGAGCCTCGGTGCAGGCAGCGAGCGCGTCGTTGGTCATCGGCTGCCCGGTGAGCTCGCGCTCGGTCGCTTCGGCCCAGACGAGCCTTGGGGCCAAGCCTCCGATGACGATCTTCGCCATGACACACCGTGGGACCGAATCGGCTTCCGTGTCGGCGAGGAGAAAAGAAGAGGACAACGTCAGGATCGGCGGCGACAGCTCATTGCCCGCCCGAACCGATTCGGTGGTTTGGTAGAACCTCTTGGGAACGCAGGGGATGGCCACTTCGACGAGCACCTCGTCCAGTCGTCGGCCAGATCGATGATAGGGATCGAGCCAGCTTCCGAGCGGAACCTCGCGAGCTCCTTGCTCGCTGACGAGTCGAAGGTTGGCATGGAGCGTCATGAGAGCCGGTAGGAAGGGAGCGAGTGCGCTACCACCGATGATCGCCCCGCCCAAGGTCCCTCGTTCGAGACTGATCGGGCTCGTCGCGGCAAATGCCCTCGCCAAGGCAGGAAAGCAAGTGCCGATCAACCGAGATGTGGCGAGCACTCGAATCGGCATCATCGATCCGAGACGGAGCGTGCCTCCTTCGTCTCGGAAAAGGCCGTGAAGCTCGGGGATCCTCGACAGGGTCGCGATTCGGGGCTCCTGCCGCTCTGAGAGTCCTTGGCCGCCGGCTCGCAAGCAGACGTCTCCGGCTGCCAAAAGGGCAACGGCTTCCGAGACGGTTTCGGGCTCGAGATAGTCGGTCGCGGGCTTCATCGAGGGCTTCGGTGGAAAGACTTCGGAGACCCGCCCGGGACTGGACGTCGGTCGTCGAGCGATGGGGAATGCGGGCCATTATGGGCCGCCGCCCGGTGTGGTCAAAGGATTTCGTGGCCCGCGTCCGGCAGCCCCTCGAGCCGGGTGGACCTTACCTCTAATTCAACATAAGAATCATTATCGGAACTAACGCGACCCGGTCGTCTCACCTAGAACGACAAGACCACCTGGAGGTTGCCGCCTCCAAACTCTACGGACCCTAGGTCAAACGTCGGGTTCACGACGATCCGGATGGAGCTCGAGCCTCGCCACTCGAGAGCCGTGCCCAGCTTGGCTTCGAGCCCTCTTTCGTGCTCGGTCCCGCTCGGATTCAAGGGCGTCTCTGCCCTCAGCTCGACCCAATCGAGCCACAGTGTCGGCGAGAACCACCAGGGTTCTCCGACCGGAATCTGGAGGCCACCCGAAAGCTGGACCTCACGGCGTTCGAAGCGCCTCTCCAGCGGACGATTCTGGAAACGTCGATCCCCCTCATGCAAGCGCAGCCAACGAAGACCGACTACGGTCTCGATCCCGCTCGCCTCGAAATGACGCCACTCGAATGATGGCCAGTAGAATTCCCGCTCTCGATCCAGCTCTTCGCCCGTCGACAGCGTCAGCCGCCGGCTCCTCGAGAACTCCGCACGCGCCACCAGTTGAAGTCGGTCCGCGCGGCCCAATCGCCAAGCCGCACGCATCCTCGGCTGCATCTTCCGCAAGGAGAATCGACGGTCCTCGACAGGTTCAAGGATCGTCATCGGAAGCTGCGCATCCCACGTCAGGCCGAACGTCCAAGCGGTCGCTGGAGTCCAGTCGACTGCCAGGTGGGTGGCGTAAGGATCTCGCGGGAACTTTCGACCGTCCTTTCCCTTGTCCTCGTTGATGTCGACCGCGGTGAAGGACGCTTCGGCCCGCCACGGTCCAGCCTCATGAACGGCGCCGAAGATGAAGTCGTTGTCCTGCTTGAGCTGAGTTCCCTCGAACAAAACAGAGACTCGAGTGCCCCTACCGAGGACTTCCTGCTCGAAGCCGGCTCGAACTCGGCGATAACGTGAATCAAAGTCTTCGGATTCCAGGTATCCGAAGCGCAAGTACAGCCCCGGTGCAGCTGGGATCGGTTGCCGAATCCTCAACTCATGATCGAAAGTGAACTCGTCGGTTCGGATGCTTCCACCGGACCACCGGATTCCGTTGTCGCTGCGAGCCCAGACTTCGGAGGTGCCGCTCGAAGGCGAGAACGAGAGCAGGTCGAGAAAGTAGGAATCGGACAACTCAAACGGTCGCCCGTCGATCTCATCACCGCGGAAAGTGGCACGATTCCAATCCTGACCGAACGCGGACGGGAGAAACATCACAGCCAAGAGGAGTTGGCAAGTAGAACGCCACTTCCCCTGCCACCGCCACCAGTCACTCCCTTGAAGGTTCCCGGGCGCGCGGTGCTGCCTTATGCTTCGCAGTCGTTTGCGCCCGTCCCCGATCCGAGCGAGGGAGATCTTCATGCCGTCCGTTCGCCTCCGCGGCCTGGTCATCGCCTCGATCCTTCTCGCGGCATACCTTGCAACCCAGCCGCCGATCCTGTCTTGGGCCAATCGAATCGAGCCAGCATGGCTAGAGCTACCTTTCTTGGTCTGGTGGCTCACCGGCGCGTACCTCGTCTTCTGTCTGACACTCGTCGCTTGGGTCTGGCGGAAGCACTGACATGGACGGCTGGATCATCACGACGTCGCTGATCGGGGTGTTTCTTCTGATCTCGCTCGCACTTGGCTTTCTGGCACGAGCCCGCTCAGACCAGAGTGCTGAGGACTTCTTGCTCTGCGGACGACGCACTCGATTCTGGCTCTTGTACTTCACGGTGGTCGCGTCGTTTCACAGCGCCTTCGTCCTCCTTGGAGCGCCGGCGTTTTTCTACAAGCATGGCGTTTCGTTTTGGGTGGCGGGTGTCTGGACCATGCTGGTCGGCGCACTCGGCGTGTTGATCGGACCGCGAATCTGGCTCCTGGGAAAGCGGTTCGGCCATGTGACGCCGGCCGACCTGCTTGGTCACTTCTATGGTGGTGAGCGGATTCGGCTGATCGTGGCCGGAGTCTCGATCCTCTTCACCATGACCTACATCCAGGCTCAGGCACAGGGGCTCGGGTACATTCTGACCGAAGCGACTGGGGGACGGATTCCAGAAGCCGCGGCCACCGCGCTTCTCATCTCCGTGGCCGGACTCTACCTGACGATCGGAGGGTTGCGGGCCGTTTACTTCACCGATGCTCTCCAGGGTGTCTGGATGTACATCGCGCTTTGGGCAGGCGCTCTCTACCTCTTGAGTAATGAGCAGATCGGCGGTGTCAGTGGACTCTTTCGGCAGCTCGGCGAAACGCACGAAGCTTGGCTGACCGTCCCCGGGCCCCTCGGCTTCTTCGATGGAGGAAACTGGTTCGCCTTCGGTTGGATCTTCTCGCTCGGCATCCTGCTGCAACCCCATCTCTTCATGCGGTACTACAGCGCCATCGACGCGCGAACAGTACGGTGGCTCGGGGCAACGACTCCGATCTATCTCACCACTCTGTTCATCCCAGCCGGTCTCGTCGGATTGAGCGGGCTCGTTCTTCTGCCCGGCTTGGAGGGACACGAGATCGATGTGCTCCTTCCTCGTCTCCTTGCCGAGCACACCCCCCCTTGGTTGGCCGGAGTCATCATGGCCGGCGCCGCCGCTGCCGCCCTTTCGACGGTCGACTCGATCATCCATGCGAACATGACGATCTTCACGAGGGACCTCTATCAACGCTTCATCAAGCCAACAGCGACCGACGCGGAGCTGGTGAGAGTGGGTCGAATCCTCGCCGGAAGCCTGCTGGTCATCGCGTACGTCCTGACCACCGTCCGGCCAGGCTTCCTCGTCCAGCTGGTCGGGTTGTCGGGCGAAGCTGCGCTTCAGCTCGCGCCCGCAGTTGCTGGTGCCCTGTACTCGCGGATCGTACGGCTCAATGGTCGAGGTGTCGGCCTCGGCTTGATCGCCGGCATGATCACACTGGGTGCAGCGGTCGCCTTGCCGGAGCTGAAGATCCCTGGAGTGCATCGGGCCTTGCTAGCTCTAACCGTCAATGCGCTTCTGGCCACGCTGCTGTCGCGGCTGACCTCCCCACATCCACAAGAGAAACGAGCGGAGGTGGAGCGAGTGCTCGCTGCTCCGCTCGATTCGGAGTAAGCAGCCCGTCAGCCCGCTGGGCTTCCATTCTCGACCAGAGCCCGAATGGCCTGATGGCCCGCCAGCTCGGCGATCGGAAGATGAGCGATGTTGAGCTCGTGGGTCTCCGTCTTTGCCTGGAGCTCCTTGTTCCAACGCCGTCGGATTTCACCCAGCAGAGGTGCTGGACAGTAGACCGACATCGAGCCGATCCGGCGCTCTCGACTCTGCCCACCCAACCACTCTTCGATTTCTCCGACGAATCGGTGCACTCGTTCCTCAGCCTCATGACCGACCGAAGCATAGCTGTGCTCGCCCTTGGCACCGAGCGGTGAAGGGCGAGCGTGCTCCTTCTCCTCCCAAGAAGACTTCAGCTCGGAATGAAGCTCGAGATGGCAACGTCCGTGAGCCGTCTTCGTCGCCTCCAGGAGTCTCGCGTGCTGACGATCTGCCACGACGATCCAAGTTGAGGGAGCGCTCTTGGCCATGCAAAGATCTCCTCAGTCGAGAGTGGCTAGCCGGGAATCTCGGACCGATGCCGATCACCCGATGCGATCATGCCAAAAGGATCCGCGCTTTCAAAAGCCGACGCCAAGGGCTTCCGTGACGACCTCCTGACGGACGGTAGAGGTTTGCCACTCTGCGACGGTCGGCCCAGGGCTCTCCGAGCGCTCGCCAACATCATCCCGGACCCGGCGTCACCCGCGTCTCGAGCCACCCAAGCATCCAATCCGCCCCCCAGGCCATGACGGCTGCCGGTACGGCTCCCAGCAAGATGAGTCGGTTCGAGTTGAGATCCAAGCCTGCCTTGATGAGCTCACCGAGGCCACCCGCTCCGACGAACGCCGCCAGCGTCGCCGTACCGATGTTGATCACCGTCGCGGTGCGGAGACCGGCGAAGATCACTGGAAGCGCGAGCGGAAACTCGAGGCGTCGAAGACACTGAGCGCGAGTCATTCCCAGGCCGCGGCTCGCCTCGCGAAGCACGGGGTCGACATCTCGGATTCCGACGGTCGTGTTGCGCAGAATCGGCAGCAGGGCGTAGAGGAAGAGGGTAACCAGAGCCGGTCCCGCACCCAGACCCAAGAGGGGGATCAGGATCGCCAGCAACGCGATGCTCGGAATAGTCTGAATCACCCCGACCGCACCGATGATTGCCTCGGCAAGGCGCGGACGGCGAGAGAGGAGGACTCCGGTCGGAATCGCCACCAGAGCCGCCGCGAGCACCGAAAGCACGGTCAACAAGACGTGCTCGACAGAGAGACGACCGACCTCCCCGAGATCACGGCGCCAACGGTCCTGTCCCGACCGCGGTGCCTCAAACGGCAGGTTCAGCTCTGCGAGCGCCTCCTGAGCGATGACTTCGATCTCGCGTTTCTTTTCCTCGACCTCGAAGTTCCACCGGCGCATCTGCTCGGCATCGATGCGCCCCGAGAACGCTTCAAGAGACTCGCGCACTTTCGGGAGGCGCCGCAGCGAGTCTCGAGATGCCAGCCATCCCGCTTCATACGGCGGAAAGAATCGTCGATCGTCCTCGAGAAGAACCAAGCCAGAGTTCACGAGCTTTCCATCCGTGGAGTAGATCTCCATGAGGTCGGCTTCATCGCTTTGAAGGGCTCGGTAGGCCAGTTGATGCTCGACGCCTTTGCGGTTCCCGAAGCGAATCCCGTATGCCTCCTCGAGACCCGGAACCCCATCAGGTCGACCGAGGAACTCCAGGGTGAATGCGGCCCGGATCTGATCCTGACAGCTCGCGAGGTCGGAGATCCGGCGAAGGTCGTAGACTCGAGCCGCCTTCTGAGTGACTGCCAGAACGTAGGTGTTCTCGAACCCGAACGGATCGAGAAAAGTGAGGTTGAACTCCTCCCCGAGTCGAGTACGCACCCCTTCCCGCACGCGGCGCGTATCTCCGGTGCGCTCTTCTCCGAGCATCGTCAACCAGACGGTCCCCGTGTACTCCGGATAGACATCGATTTCGCCGCTTCGAACGGCCTCGAATGCCACCTTCGTACCACCGAGCCCCAAGCGACGTACGACCCGAAGCTCGGGTCGCTGCGCGGTCATCGTCTGAGCGAGCATCTCACCAAGGAGCCTCGATTCAGAGAAGCTCTTCGAACCGATCACGAGCTCAGGACGCTCGTCGACACAGGCAATGGCCCACAGCAGACCGGTTGCCGCAACCCAGAGCCCTCGACTCGCCTTCGCCGCTCTCGTCACTGGAGAGACTCGATCAGGCTCTCCGGAGTGATCGTGCCGACCCACTCCCCATCGACGACGACCGGGATGGCTCGTTCGGAGGTGGCGAACAAGAGCTCGAGGGTCGCTGCCAACGGCAAGTCGGGCGGAATCGACTCACGACGGGGCCGCTGCCGGCCGACCGGGCCCATGAGATCGCGAGCGAGAAGGCCGGGTCCGGCGACTCCAGCGGCCTCCGTCAATCGCACGACGGAAGGGTGAGACTGATCCGCCAGGAGCTCCTCCGGAGAGCACCACTGAACGAGTCGGCCCTCATCGAGCACTCCGATCGCATCCCCCAAGCGAATCGCTTCCGTCAGATCGTGGGTCACGAGAATCGTCGTCTTGCCGAGCTCGTCCCGCAATCGGAGCTGCTCTACTTGGAGGTCGGATCGGGTGGCGGGATCGAGGGCACCGAATGGCTCATCCATGAGGATGATGGGAGGGTCGCCGGCGAGCGCTCTCGCGATTCCGACCCGCTGTTGCTGACCGCCGGAGAGCTGATGCGGCCAACGGCGGCCGAATTGGTCAGGCTCTAGACCGACCCAGTCCAGCAGCTCCTGTACTCGAGCGCTGGTGCGTGTATCGGACCAGCCGAGGGTGTTGGGAACCAGAGCGACGTTCTCCTCGACGGTGAGGTGAGGAAACAAGGCTCCACCCTGAATCACGTACCCCATCTGACGACGCAACGAAACGACATCGAGCTCATCCGTGGGACGACCCTCGACGAAAACGCGGCCCCCCGTGGGCTCGAGTAGGCGATTGACGAGCCGGAGAAGCGTCGTTTTTCCGGACCCGCTTCGCCCCACCAGACAGAGCGTCGTATGCGCAGGAATCTCGAGCGAGACCTCTCGCACGGCCCGAGTCTGGGCGAAGCGTCGGCTGAGCTTTTCGATTCGAATCATCACCGGCGGTGGACACCCAGGAGCTTTCACTCCCTGGAGTCTTGACAAGGTCCTCATCGAAGCCGAGGGTCTTCGAGACCTCGGCCGAGGTCCGTCGGTGGCGATCTTCGTCACCGGCGAGCACGCGCGGATTCTAGCGGAAGCGAGCTGGGGATGAAACGAAGTTACCTCGCTCTCGAGGGCGTGGAGAAGAGCTACGGCGATGTCCATGCCGTGCGAGGCATCGACTTGGATTTGGAACCGGGTCAGTTCTTGGTACTGCTGGGTCCATCGGGCTGCGGCAAGACCACCACGCTGCGAATGATCGCTGGACTCGAGACTCCGACAAGTGGTCGGGTCTACCTGGATCAGGAAGACATCACGCAGCGGCGCGCAGCTGCCCGCGACATCGCTTTCGTCTTCCAGTCTTACGCTCTGTACCCGCACTTGAGCGTACGCGACAACATCTCCTTTCCATTGCGGGCCCGTAGCGAATCGCGAGCGGTCATCGCCGAACGGGTCTCGACGGTCGCGCGAGCCGTCGGACTGACGAGCTTGCTCACTCGCAAGCCCCGCCAGCTCTCTGGAGGGGATCAGCAGAGAGTCGCGTTGGCTCGCGCCATGGTTCGTCGCCCCAAGGTGTTCTTGATGGACGAGCCGCTAGGAACACTCGACGCTCAACAACGAGAGAGCATGCGGGAGCAGATTCGCGAGCTTCACGATCAGATCGAAGCCACCACGGTCTACGTGACCCACGATCAGATCGAAGCCATGGCGATGGCAGACCGTGTCGCCGTCATGAAGGACGGCGCGATCCAGCAGATCGGAACACCGATGGAGATCTACGAGGAGCCGACCAACCTCTTCGTCGCACACTTCATCGGCTCGCCCGGAATGAACCTCCTTCCTGGGAGGCTCGAAGAAGGACCGACATTCGTCTCGCGGTTGGGTGAGCTCCAGCTTCGGTTGACCAACCCCGGCATCGCGTCTTGGGTCGGAACAGAGGTCGTGCTCGGGATTCGGCCAGAGGGAATTCAGCTGGCTCTCGGAACGGGCTCGACTCGGCTCCAGGTTCTCAAGTGCGAGCCCGGCGGATCCCACAACATCGTGAATGTCCGATTCGGGGATGGGCTGCTCCGAGTGCGAACGGAGCGCAAGGAAAGGCCCGGCGAGGGTGACACGGTCTCCATTCGCCTCGACCTCGGGCAGATCCACCTCTTCGAAGCCGCCACCGGAAAGCGCTTGGGACGCCTCGAAACCGGAGTGGCGTCTTGAGCTACCTGAATCTCTCTCACCTCTCCAAGCGCTTCGGCGACGTGACAGCGCTCGCCGATTTGGAGCTCACCGTTCAAGAGGGAGAGCTCCTGGTCGTTCTCGGCGCCACCGGTGCCGGCAAGACGACGCTGCTCCGCTGTATTGCAGGGCTCGAGAGGCCCGACGATGGCATCATCGAGCTCCAAGGAGACGACATTGCTCGTCGGGATCCAGCGTCTCGAGACATCGCGGTCGTCTCTCAGAGTTTCTCTCTGTATCCCCGCTGGAATGTGTTCGACAACCTGGCCTTCCCGCTCCGCTCACCTCGGTTCAAGGTGCCCGAGAATCACGTTCGCTCGCGGGTCGAAACAGTGGCCCGGCAGCTTCGAATCGAGCAGCTCCTGGATCGTCCCACGCCACGACTGTCGGGAGGAGAGATGCAGAGAGTCGCCATTGGCCGCGCACTCGTCCGTCGTCCCAAGCTGTTCCTGTTCGACGAGCCGTTGAGCCGCTTGGACGACAAACTTCGCGAGGAGCTTCGCGCCGAGATCTTCACACTCCAGCGGAAGCTCGGTACGACCATGCTCTACGTCACCCATGATCAGTTCGAGGCCCTGGCGCTCGGCGACCGGATCGCGGTTCTCAACTCCGGCCGACTCCATCAGTCCGCCCCACCGCTGCATGTCTATGACAACCCGGAAACCTTGACCGTCGCACGCGCGCTCGGTTCGCCCCCGATCAATCTGATCCCGGTGTGCTTCGAGCGAGACCAGCTCTGCTGGGAGAAAGCGAGTCGTCAGTCGCAGCCCCCCCGCCTTCGCTTGACGAGCGGCGCCTACGACGAAGGTCTCCGATACTCCCTCGCCGTCCGCCCTGAGGATGTCGTCCGTGTTCCAGGCGGCGGCGGACATCCGGGCACGGTCTTGTCGACGAGTCGCAACGGTCCCGACACGACGATTCACGTTCGTGTCGAGGATCAGGAGATCCACCTCACTGAGGTGGGCGCCTCGCCCGACCAAGTGGGGGATTCACTTGGGTTGGCGTTTCGGCGAGGTCGCCTCCACGTCTTTGACTCCCGCGGCCAAAGGCTCAGCGAGAACTTTCAGAGCTGAGAAAGCGCTCGCCTCACCAGCTCGTCAACCGCCAGCGTCGAGATCACCCGATGGCATCGAAGAAGCCGTCGATCTGGTTCTTGGCCTGCTTGGCGTAGTCCCGCGGGGCACCGGCGTCTTGCCCCATCTCCTGACGTTTTCGAGAGGCTTCGAAGACGACTTCGAGCTTCTGGGCCGCTTCTTTGACGTAGAGGCGGACCATTCCCAGAGTGGTCTTCTCGTCGAAGAGCACCGCAAGCAGCGCCCGATCCCCGACCATCGTCAGGTGGATGTTGTCTCGCGTGCCCTGCTGGAACAGATGAGTGAACTCGTCCTCACCCAGCAGCCGAGCAATCTCTCGCGTGGCAGCGTACGACCCGGCGATCAGTGCCGAGACCGTGTCCGCATCAAAGCGTGGACTATCTCCTCGCCAAGTCACCATGTGGCCGTCTCGATCGATGACGAGCGTCGTCCGAGCCTCGCTCGCCTTGAGGAGCTCATCGAGGATCCGATCGAAGCGGGCGACATCCTCTTGATAGAAGACGAGACGGGCATCGCGGAGCTGAAGGTCCTTCATTGGATTGGCCCCTTCTCGACTGGCTCAGAGTGTGAGGAACATGTAAGACGCCACACCCGCAGCAGCCAGGAGCAGAATCACTGCCAATGCGATGAAGATCTTCGAGCCTCCGGAAGCGTGCTCCGAGCGATTGATGTTCACTCCGGGACGCGCCGTCGGCACCATGTGCCTTGCCGACGAGCTCCGAGGCGAGGCTCCCGTTTTGGGATTCGGCCTCGCATCTTGACGCGGCTTGACGACCGGGCGAGCTGCGGCGACGGCGGTCGCAGCGTCGGTCCGTGGGGTCCGCCCTGGCGCGGCCGGACGCGGATTGGAGGCGGGGCGCTGAGCGGCAGCCGGTCGCCGTTGTGCGGGCGCCCGAGCCGGAGCGTTGCGATTCGGAGCGGTTCGCGGCGAGGCAGGTCGTCCCGGCGCAGTATCGGTTGCTCGAACCGGCCGTACTGGACCAGCAGCACCCCCTGATTGATTGCGCATTTGGGCGCCCTTCGAACCGACCTTCGAGATGTTCTCGAGGACGAGGGCCGAGAGGGACTTCAGCGACGGGAAGACGCCTTCGCCAGATCGGGCAACCGCATCGAAAGTCGGAGCGCCGTAGAGGTTGAGCTTGGCATCGAGCTCAGCCGATTCGATGGCGTTCGGCAGGTCCCGCTTGTTGTACTGAATCACGAGCGGGACATCCGAGATGTCTCGTCCATGCTCGGCCAGGTTGACGCGCAGGTTCTCCATCGACTCGAGGTTCTCCTCGAACTTGTCGGGATCGGAGTCGGCGATGAAGATAATGCCGTCGGCGCCTTGAAGGACGAGCTTGCGTGTCGAGTTGTAGTAGACCTGACCCGGCACCGTGTAGAGATGGAACCGAGTGCGCATCCCGGCAATCGTGCCGAGGTCGAGCGGCATGAAATCGAAGAACAGGGTTCGATCGCCATCGGTCGCGATCGAGGTCAGCTCCCCTTTGTTCTCCTCGGGCGCCTTCTTGTGAACGATCTCGAGGTTGGTGGTCTTTCCACTCATTCCAGGACCGTAGTACACGACCTTGCAGTTGATCTCGCGCAATGCGAAGTTGATCTGGACCATTTTCGAAGTGACCTTTCGATTCTTGCGTCGAGTCCCGATCCCGGGCACGTCTTCACAATTCGGGCGGAGCCGATCGAGCGACGACCGTCTCAATGAACGTTGAGGCGCCCGCGCTTCCGAATCCGCTCGGCTGCACTCGCGATCTCGACGCGAGTCAGATCCAATTTGATGAACTGATCAGTGATGACGACCAAGTAGGAGTGCTCCAGATTCACGACGACCAACTTTCCGTAGTTGGCTGCCAGTACGAATGTGTTGAAGTGCCGGAATCCGTTCTCTTTCACGCCGCTGTTGAGCGTCAGCAACAGCATCGAGACGAGCGCAGCGATCGTCTCCTCGTCGAGCGTGTCACCGAGGACGGCCGTGACGATCACGCCATCCGGTGACATGACGAGGCTGCCCTTTACGCCCAGCTCGTCATTCAGGCTCTCGAGGATTTGACGCATGCGAACCGTTTCTCTCTCAGCTCTCGCGAACGGCAGCGGCGGACGCGATCAGATTCTCGATCGTGTTCAGGAGGCGCTCAGAAGGAACTCGCCGCTCACACAACACCCCCACCGCCACGCTCTGAACTCTCGCAAGGAGGACCTTTCCAAACGGGCCTTCCACGATCCCTCGCCGAAAGCTGCCCAGATCCATCCGCCGAGCTGAACGATAAGCCGCCTCGGCCACCTGCGTGATCAGTCGCTCGAAGGCATCGTCTCGGCGCGGGGCATCCTCGTCCCCCAGAGGCACGGCGAGCGCCCGCACCACCCCCTCCTGCTGGGCGAGCTCGCCTAGCCGGCTTTGGAGTGCGAGGAACATGCCGTTGTCTCGCCGAGACACCGGCGACGCCACCTGCGACGACCAGATGTCATGGACCCAGTGCCCCCTCTCCTCCACGCGCTGAAAGCACTGTGGGAGGTCGGTAGAGACCTGAGGATCGACGCACTCTCGAGCCTGCGCGAGGAGTCGGATCGCGATCTGGTCGCGCTCTCCTCCGCAAGACAAGTAGCGCTCCAATCGCGAGACGGCACGGTCGTAGGCGCCCACGGCAAAGTACAGCTTTGCCAGATGCATCCAGGAGCGGGTGTTCCGAGGGTTGATCCGCACGGCCGCCTCGAAGAGGCGAGCTGCTTGGAGACCATCGGCCGCGACGCGGTCGCGCCGAAACCGGCGTAGCCGGACCTCCCCCTCGATGAGGAGGCTCTCTTCGCGACCCGGATACCGAGCGGCACATTGAGCCGCGGATTCGAGCGCACCCGTCAGGTCGTCCGTCTCGATCTGGAGACGCCCGAGTTGCGCGAAGAGTGCCGGAGATGGCTCCGCCGAGAGACGACGTCGCAAGGTCCGGACTCGGCTCGCGACCTGACGCTGCCGAATGGATCGGGCCGTCTGCCGCAGCTCGGTCGACTCGGGAAAGCGGCTCAGGCCGAGATCCGCCGTGGCAGCGGCGTCCTCGATTTGCTCAGAAGCCAAGTAGAGCTGAGCCAACGCGACGAACTGCGCGGGGCGCGGACGGTCGGTCAGCTCACGCCGGAGGCGCTTGATCTCACGTCCGATTCGGATTTGCTGCAGGATGCCCATCTGCGCCCTCTCACCACCCTCGATGCGGCCACGTTTGACTTATCGGCCGAACCCCCCGACCGATCTGAGGATCGGACAACCGGATTCGTCCCCAGTGCACGGTTTCCTCAGTGACGGTCGAATGCTCGGATTCCCCCGGAAGCGTCGCTGACGAAGACGCGGGTCGGTGTCACCGAGACCGAACGGATCGGGCTCTCCCCGCCACAGCGCCAATCCAGCCGTCCATCCTCGGCCCGAACCGAGTAGACGCTGCCCGCGGTATCGCCGACGTAGTAGCGTCCCTCGGCGTGCACCGGTCCGGCCGAGATGGACTCGGCGGCCGAGAATCGCCAGACATCGCTGCCGTTGCGTGCATTGAGGCATCGGAGCTCTTGTCGAGCCGTGAGTGCGATCGTCCCTTCGACCAACACGGGCCGTTGACGAACCAAATCGTCCAGCCGGTGCTTCCAGATGACGCGTCCCGACAACGTATCGACCGCGTAGAGGAATCCATCCTCATTGGCAGCGAACATCTGATGGTCCTTCAAGCTGAGCTCACCGCTGAACCCGCTGCCCGCATCGATCCGGTTCAAGAACTTTCCCGTGAAGGCCTGAAGCTCGGCGATCGCACCATCTCGTGTCCGAACGAACAGAGCCTGCCCGTCGACGACTGGTTCCGACACGGGAGCGCTCGAGAGCCGCTGGCGCCATCGCTCATGGCCATTGGCGACATCCAGCGCCACCAGGTCCCCTCCCGTCGTTCCGAAGTAGGCCGTGTCCCCGTAGGCGGCCAAGGACTGACTCAGCGGTGCTCCGAAGTCTTCACGCTCGGAGCGTTGCCCGTCCTTGGTGCGAACGCGGTACAGCCCCCCTTCCGTCGTCGTGACCCACAGCTCTCCAGCGATCAACACCGGCGGGGCCGCGATGTCGCCCAGGTCCGGCAGCTTGGTCTCCCAAGTCACCGACCCGTCACTCGTATCCAAGCTGATCAGGGTGCCATTGCGGGTAGCGACCAAGAGGCGACCGGCATCGAGCTGCGGACTGCCAACCGGCGGCCCTGGAAGGTGAGCCCGCCACAGGGCTCGGCGCTCGAGGACGTAGCGGTGGACGAAGTCTCGATCCGGGTCGACCTCCATCCAGCGCGGCTCGTGACCGTCGAGCTCGATCCGTAGACGCGTGCGACGTTCGGCCGGAACATCGATCACGAGTGGAGTAACGCCATCCAAGGCTTCTCCGTCCTCGCGCACGAGTCGCGCTCCCGAGGGAACCGTCACGATCCGTTGTGGCACGGCGAGATCTTGGGCGACGGAGACCGAGCCGAAGTCGGTCCGAAGTCGCTGAAATGCATGGTAGGCCGGCTCGAAGAGACCCGCCGCATGCAGGTCTTGGGCCCGCTTGCGCAGCTCCCGAGCCGATCGGATGATCTGCGTGAGGTCGGCGATCTTCTCGCTCACTCGACGCTCTTCGAGCCACTCGCGGCCGACCTCGAGCTGCGAAGTCGAGAAGAGCTTCTCCAGCGCCTCGTCGTAGCGACCCCGATTCAAGAGGTGCATCCCGTCCTGGTAGGACTCCTCGGCGAGTCGGAGCTGCTCCAGACGAAGCATCTCCCGCTTCTCCGTTCGCGCCTCCACGTCGTCTCGTTGGCTGTCGAGGATTCGATCGATCTTCGAAAGGCCTTCATTGGCTTCGAGCCGGGCCAGGCTGAACGGGTAGGCCGCGATGAAGCGCTCGAGGCTCTGACGCGCCTCTGCGAATCGGCCTCGCCCTGCCAAGTCCTCGAACTCGAGCGAAGCGAGAGCTCGTCGCGCCTTCCATTCGTAGAACGCGTAGCCAGCTCCGACCAGACCGACGAAGAAGAGCACGACGACGACGCGGCGGAGTGTGCGGCGGAGCGAGTGCTTCTGGTGCTGCTTCTGTCTCAAGTGCTCGATCTGAGAAGCAACGTCACGTCGCGTCCGATCGAGAGCCAGAATGTTGCGGTAGGTGAGGACCGCCTGGCTGGGGTCGCCATTCTCGATATGAAGTCGCGCGATCTCCTCGTAGGTCTTGATGACGTCTCGCGCGTTGCCGGACTCGCGATGAAGGCGAACGAGGATCCGTCGAAGCTCGAGGCTCTTGGGCTCGAGACCGATCAAGGTCCGGATCAGCTCGATCGCGCGCTCGCGTTGGTCGATCTCGCTGTAGAGCTCAGCCAGCCGCTTGCCCTCCTCGACCAGCTGGCACGCCTCCTCCTCGCTCTGGACGATGCGAGTGCCGTTGATGAGGCTCCGCTCTTGCGCCTCGAGATCCGTCGGTACCAGGCGCGCGACATGGTCGAAGATCCGCCGCGCGGTCACGTAGTCGCCGACGTGCTCTCGCGCCGAACCGTAGATCTTGAACTGCTGAGAGGCCTTGGCGAGCTCGCCGAGCTGCTCGCAGCCTTCGGCGAGGCGGGCATGCACGTCGGCGTCCCCGCCACCGAGCTCCAGCAGCCGTTCGAGCAAGGCGACACTGGTGGCGGCTTGGCCGGCGTCGGCGAAGGCGATGCCTTCCGCCCACAGCTCATCTTCCGTCAGCTCGCAAATCCACCCGTCGGCGAGCATGCGATGGAGGAAGCTGCAGACGTAGAATCGCTCGAACCCGCTCTCTTCGACGAGCATTCGGACATTGCGCGTGCCATCGATCAAGCTCATCAGGTAGCCGTCTCGCGCGTCGAACAGCTCACCGGCTTCCAGATGAACGGCCCCGGCATCCGTGACCGCGTAGATCGTGCTATCGGAGCGCACCTGCCCCTTGACGACGTCCCACTCGTCGACTCGCCGGGCCGCCTCCATGATGAGGCTGTTGGGATTGAGGTAGAGCTCGGGATCCTCGGGCAGACCATCTTCGAACTGGTTCTCTTCAAAGTCGAAGCGGGCCTTTCGCCACAGGAAGAGCTCGTAGATCTCCTCCTCGACTTGACTCCGCAGCACCTCGCGAATGTCTTCGTCATCGATCAGGCCCAGACGATTGAGGATCTCGAGCGCGGCGACCGGCGAGTCTTCGACCTCCCCCCGGACGCGCTCGAGGTCTTCGATCGGAAGCCGATCCAAGCGGGCCAAGATGCCGAGGATCCTCGCCTCGTCCGGAAGCTGCACGTTCGGGAGCGTCACACCGCGATCGGTGAACAGGATCGCCCGTCGCTCACCATCGTGATAGATGTTCAGCGTTCCCTGCTTCCCGTTGATCGAGAGCATCTGGAAAACGTGTGCGAGATCGACGCTGTCGAGTTCGCCTTGGAGCATGGCTGTGCGTTCCTCGTGGCAATCGGCCGTTCGGACTAGGCCTGCTCGACCGATGTCCCCATCGGGACCGAACGGCCGGCATCCTTCCCTCATCGGCCGGAAGGGACCTCGAAGATGACCTCCGTGTCGACACGGTCTCTGGCCGCGACGAACGACGTGGCCGGTTCCTGAGCGAGGTACTCAGCCCCGGAATCCCCTCCGGCAGCGGAACCGACGTCGATTCTCGAGGAGCCCGGTCCCTTGCACCCGCGGCGCAAAGTCTGATACCTTGACCTTGCGAGAATAGGCCGAGCCCGGGACCGACCCTGATGGGTCCGCTGTGAACGACGCGATGTCCGTGCCCTTGATTCGATTGCTGACCCTGTGCATCGACAGGCCGAAGATCGCCTACCACCTTGCGTTGGGCGCTCTGAACCTGAGGCGGCGCCGATATCACCACGCCAAGTCGAGGCTCTTCCTCGTCCTGGAGATCGATCGCACGCATTTCCTGGCGCATCTTCTGCTCGCTCAGACCTTCTATCGGTTGGGTCGGTACGCGCGGGCCATCGAAGAGCTGTATCAATCCAAGAAAGCCAACTACCGCCGCTTTCTGCAGCTCCGTTTCCATCAAGGTGACCTCGCCCTGCTGGTGGAGAAGGTCAAAGAGAACCGCAGCCCCGACCAGATCCTCCGCTCACTGCGGGACCCACGGGTCTACCTGCGGGCGGATGCGCCTCCGTGCTTCGAGCCGGAGCGGCTGGGTGACTTCGCGGGTCGCGAGGAGTACGAGCGCTTCCGCTCGAAGCCTCCGATCACCCGGGACGAGATGGACAGCGTCGACTGGGATAAGACGCTTTCCGAGCTGCTGCGCGATCGCTGAGCGACCGTCCGTATGCAGCGCAAAACCCGTTGCAATCAGGCCTCTCAGCCGTTAGAGTCTCGTCCGCCAAAGCGCCGCCAGTCCTACGGATACGGCGAATCGGGCATGATCGAACTCGGACGATCTCGAGGACCGAATGAAGGCAACACCCATCGCGCAAGCCCACGAGCGACTCGGGGCTCGAATGATCGACTTCGGTGGCTGGGACATGCCGGTCCAATACACCTCGATCCTCGAAGAGGCCCAAACGGTTCGTAGCCAGGCCGGGCTCTTCGATCTCTGCCACATGGGCCGCTTTTGGATCGAAGGAGAGGCTGCCGAAGCCGGTCTGCAGTGGGCGCTCACCAACGACGTGGTGACCATGAAGGCGGGTCAGATCCGTTACTCCCTGCTCTGCAACGAAAAGGGGCGGATCCTCGACGACATCCTCGTCTACAAGGAAACTCCGCGGCGCTTCTTCATGGTCGTCAACGCCTCGAACACCGAGGCCGACCTCGAGTGGCTTCGCCGTCAGATCGAATCCCGAGGCGCCCGAGTCCGCGACGTCACTGGTGAGTTGGCGATGATCGCCCTGCAAGGGCGGCACTCCGAGACGATTCTTCAGCCGTTCATCGACGGATCGCTCTCTGACCTCGGTTACTACCGATTCTTCGGCACCCAGGGCTTCGGCATGGACCTCCACGTTTCTCGCACCGGATACACGGGCGAAGACGGCTTCGAGCTCTACTACCCGATCGCAGAGGGCGAGCGCGTTTGGAACGAAGTGCTCGAGGCCGGCCGCCCGCTCGGGATGGCGCCGATCGGGCTGGGCGCGCGCGACACGTTGCGTCTCGAAGCCGGCATGCCGCTCTACGGTCACGAGATCTCGGAGGAGCACGACCCCCTCGAAGCCAATCTCGGTTGGGCGGTCAAGCTCTCGAAAGACTTCGTAGGGCGCGATGCCCTGGCTGAGACGAGAGAGCGAGGTTCCGAGCGCAAGCTGTGCGGCTTCATCAGCGACGGGCCCCGCATCCCCCGTCAGGGCCAAGCCATTCTTCAGGGTGACGAGGTCGTCGGCGAGGTCTGCAGTGGGACGCTCTCCCCAACCCTGAATCAGCGGATCGCGACCGGCTACGTCCCGCGTGATCTCTCGGAGATCGGCACCGAGCTCTCCCTGCAGGCGCGTCGAGAGCGACAGCCTCTGCGAGTCGTTCCGCTTCCCTTTTACAAGCGCCCGCGCTGATCGCAAGGCGCGGGCCACCACTCGGATCGCGACCTCGGCGACGCGATCGACAAAGACACGGATCCAACGAGTCCCTCGAATCGAACAGGAGCTGGAGAGGTTCATGAGACCCGCTGACCTTCGCTACCTCGAGAGCCATGAATGGGTGCGCCTCGAAGATGGGATCGCCACCATTGGCATCACGGACTACGCCGTCGAGCACCTGAATGATCTCGTCTTCCTCGATCTGCCAAAGGTCGGAGACGACATCACGCAGGGAGAGAGCTTCGGAGAGGTCGAATCGGTGAAAGCCGTGTCCGAGCTGTACTCTCCGGTCGGGGGTGAGGTTGTCGAGGTCAACGAGCCCCTCCAGGAAGACCTGGACCCGCTGTCCAAGGATCCCTTCGGTGATGGTTGGATGATCAAGGTCAAGGTTTCCAATCCCGCCGACATGGAGTCGTTGCTCGACCCCACCGCTTACGAGAAGGTCCTCGAGAAGGACGCCTGATCCAGCCCCTCCGCGAATCACGAAGGCATCCATGCCCTACATCCAGAATACCGAGAAAGATCAGCGCGAGATGCTCGACGCCATCGGCGTCGGATCGATTGCCGATCTCTTCGAACCATTGCCTCCGACGACTCGCCTCGGTCGCGCACTCGATCTGCCCGAAGGCCTCGACGAGAACGCGCTGCGCGAGCACCTGGCCGAGCTGGCTTCCAAGAATCGTCCGCTCGGCTCCGGTCCCAGCTTCCTCGGAGCCGGCCGGACACGGCATTTCATTCCCGTCGTCGTCGATCAGCTCGCCGGACGTTCGGAGTTCCTCACGGCCTATACGCCCTATCAACCCGAGGCGAGCCAAGGCACACTCCAAGCGTTCTTCGAGTTCCAGACGATGATCGCCCAGATCACGGGCATGGAGATCGCCAACTCCTCCGTGTACGACGGCGCTTCGGCCCTGGCGGAAGCAGCGCTGATGTCTCTGTCGATCCAGAAGGTGGATCGGGTCCTGGTCTCCCAGGGCGTCCACTTCGAGGATCGCCAGACGCTCGCGACCTATCTGCGAAACCTCGACGCCGAGCTGGTCGAGATCCCGCTCCGCGACGGTCGAACCGATCGGGAGGCCGCAAGTGCGGCTCTCGGCGATGGCGCTTCGGCACTCTGCTTTCAAAGCCCCAACTTTCTGGGCATTGTCGAAGACGGAGCCGCCTTGACCGAGCTCGCGCATGAAGCGAAGGCGTTATCGGTCGCCTCCGTGCACCCAGTTTCTCTCGGCGTCTTGCAGCCGCCGGGTGAGTATGACGCCGACATCGTCGTCGGCGACGGACAACCTCTGGGCTGCCCTCCCTTCCTAGGTGGGCCCTCGTTCGGAATGTTCGCGACGCGCGAGCGGTTCATCCGCCGCCTTCCCGGGCGGATCGTCGGAGCGACGGTCGACGGCCGCGGCAAGCCGGGCTACGTGCTGACGTTTCAGACTCGCGAGCAGCACATTCGGCGTGAGAAGGCGACCTCGAACATCTGTACCAACAATGCGCTGATGGCTCTCCGTGGAGCGATCTACCTAGCCGCCCTCGGTGACCTCGGCTTCCGAGCCGTGGCCGAGACCTGTCTGGTTCAGGCACACGCGGCCGCCGACGCGATCGGCGCTGTTTCGGGCTTCGAGCTCCTGCACCCCGAGCAGCCATTCTTCTGCGAGTTCGCAATGAAGACACCGCGGCCGGCGTCGGAGGTGAATCGCCACCTCGCCAGCCGAGGGATCCAAGGCGGCTTCGATCTGAAGCGCTTCGATCCCGGCTTGGAGAGCGCCCTCCTCTTCGCCGTCACCGAGGTGACCAGCGGCACGGACGTCGACCGACTCGTCGCGGCCCTTCAAGAACTTTGAGCGCGAGACCACTTCCCATGCATCCCGACGATCGCGTCCTCTTCGAAAAATCTCGGCCGGATCTTTCGGCAGTGCAGACGCCGAAGCCGGCGTTGCCGCAGAACACGTCCGCCCACTCGATCGATCAGCTCCTGCCCACCGAGCTCCGACGCCATGCGTCCATCGGCCTGCCTGGAGTCGGCCAGCTGGACCTGACGCGCCACTACACACGCCTGTCGAGGAAGAACTTCGCCATCAGTACGACGTTCTATCCGCTGGGCTCGTGCACCATGAAGTACAACCCGGCCGTCAACGAGACCGTCGTCACCGACCCCGGACTAGCCGATATTCATCCGTACCAGAATGAAGACGACCTCCAAGGTGCGCTCCAGCTCATCTTCGATCTCGAGCGGTACCTCTCCGAGATCTCGGGCTTGGCCCACATCTCGCTCCATCCGGCCGCCGGCGCCCACGGAGAGCTCACGGCACTGATGATCATCCGAGAGCATTTCCGGAAGCAGGGCGACAATGAGCGTCGCACTGTTCTGATCCCGGACTCGGCTCACGGTACGAACCCTGCCAGCTGCTCATTGTGCGGATTCAAGACTGTCGAGCTGAAGAGCAACAGCGAGGGATTGGTCGATATCGATGATCTGCGCCTGAAGATCGATTCGAATCCCGGCGGTATCGCCGCCTTGATGATCACGAACCCGAATACCCTGGGCTTGTTCGAGCGGCGTATCGAGGAGATCGCCAAGCTGATTCACGGCGCCGGTGGCAAGGTCTACATGGACGGCGCCAACCTCAACGCATTGATGGGGATCAGTCGACCCGGCGACTTTGGTGTCGACATCATGCACTTCAATCTCCACAAGACCTTCTCGACACCGCACGGCACCGGTGGCCCGGGCGCAGGCCCGATCGGCGTCACCGACGAGCTCGAGCCCTACCTCCCCATTCCGCGCGTGGTCCAAGAAGGCGAGCGCTATCGCTTCGAGGAGGAGCGACCCCACACGATCGGAAGGACCCGTGCCTACGTCGGCAACTTCGGTGTCATGGCGAGGGCTTATACCTACATCCGTGCGCTCGGTCGCGACGGCGTGCGACGGGTGGGAGAGAACGCCGTCCTCAATGCGAACTACCTCCGGGTCCTGCTGGAGAAGCACCTCACGGTCGCGCATCCACGCCTGTGCATGCACGAGTTCGTGCTCACCGCTCGGCGGCTCGCCAAGGAGCACGGTATCAAGGCGACAGACATCGCCAAGAGACTCCTCGATCTCGGCTTTCACCCCCCGACCATCTACTTCCCGCTCATCGTTCCCGAGGCGCTGATGATCGAGCCGACCGAGACCGAGAGCAAGGCGACGCTCGATGCGTTCGCGGGCGCTTTCCGCCAGATCATGGAGGAGGCGGTCAGTAATCCTGACCTCTTGCACCAGGCTCCGGTGACGACGCCGCTCACTCGCCTGGACGAGGTGCGAGCCGTCAAGCAGCCGGAGCTGCGCTGGCGTCCCTGAAGCTCTCGGGACCCGGCGCTCGAGCCTTCAACCAATGAAAAAGGGCCGCTCAGGATGCGGCCCTTTTTCATTGGTTGAAGGCTCGAAGAGTGGTCAGGGCTTCTCGACGCGATACTTCTTCAGACCTTCGTAGACGATGTCCTTGAGCATGTCGTCGGCCATCGAAGCCTGAATCCGCTCGCGGAGATTGTCGAAGCCTCGCGGGTTGCCGGCCAGCTGCTGGTCGGCAATTCGGAGGATCGCCCAACCTTGGCTGAAGCGGATCGGCTCGCTGACGTCTCCTGCCGTCATCTCCAGGAGACGCTCACTCATGGTCACGTGGCCGCAGTAGTAGACGTAGAAGAGGTTCTCATTGAGAAGCTTCATCCACTCATTCTTGTGTTCAAACTTGCCGAAGTTGCCCTTGGTGGGATGATTCGACTCCGAGTAATCAGCGATCATCTGAACGAAGTCCGATCCCTCCTCGAGCTTCTTGGCGGCCGCTTCTGCACGAGCCTTTGCCTCATCGAAGGGCTTCTCGCCCTTGTTCGCGAGGAAGAAGATGCCCTGGAGGCTGATTCGACCGAGCTCGACGTCACGCTTGCGCGCTTCATAGAAGCCCTTGAGCTCCTCCTCGCCGACATTGTCGCGGATCTGTCGGATCAACGCCTGATTGATCCGGAACCAGTCCTGATAGGTGGCGTCGTTCGGGAAGCCCATGAACATCGTCACGAACGCCGAGAGCGGGATCATGCTGTTCTCGTACTGCTGAGTGTGCTCCGCCCAGACGGTCGCAAACTCTTCATCGTCGAGACCAATGCCTTCGGACTCCACGTAGTCCGACAGGATGGCGTCGGTCACGAAGTACGACTCGACGAAGCGCAGATCGTTCTGGTCTTCGAGGAGCTTTTGAACTTCCTCCAGCAAGGGCTGTCGAGGAATGGGCTGATCGTCGATCGTCGCGAACGCCCAGTCCGGGAGGCCCCCTTCGCGGGAGTACTTGAACTTCGCCTTGATCCGCTTCTCGCTGAGCAGCATGTTCAAGAGGAACTGGCGAGACGCGGCCGGCAGCTCGCGAACCTCACCCCGATTGATCTTCTCGATGATGTCGGGTTGCAGCTTTCCCAGCCACTCGAGCGTGGCCTTCGGCAGGTCGGCAGTCTCGCGAGGCAGAAGCATCTTCTCGAGAGCCGTCTGAGCCCAAATCGTCGCGATCAGAGCCTCTTCACTTCCCAGGACCGATTTCATCGCGTCGGCGAGCGAGTCGGGAGCGTCCGGTGTGCTCCCGGTCCGCTCCTTCTGGTAGAGCCGCTCGTGATAATTCGAACGCGCCGCGATCTCCTGATCCGAGACTCGCGACTTCTGCGAGGCATCGGGATTCTGGGAGGTCAAAGATGCCCGTTCGCTGCGGGCGATCGAGATCAGGACGTTCTTCTGAAACAGCTGCCCGCCATAGATCTCGATGAGGGCATTGTCGAAGTCATAGCGAGAGATCTCGTGCCGACGCTCGCCGTCGGTCACCACGAGCACGATCTCATTCTTGGCGCTCTCGATCTCTGCCAGCTCCTCCTCGGAGGGCTTGTAGATCGCAATGAGCTCTTCATCGATCTCGAAAGTCGAGTCGGCCGTGTGTCCGAGTTCGGGAACCGGCTCATCCGGCGCGGCCGGTGTGCCCGTCATCGGATTCGGGGGCTCGGTCTTCTCTTCAGGAGCCTCGCCAGCGACTTCACCCGCGGTCGGATTCGCTTCGCCGGTCTTGCCGACGTTCGCCGTCGGCGCAGCGCCGGGCTGAGCGTCACCCGCATTGGCCGGCGGGGTCCCCGTCTTGGTCGGAGATGTCCCCGACTTGTTCGGTGAGGAGCCCGGCTTGTTCTTGGGAGTGGACGCTCCAGCTTTCGAGCTCTCCGTCGACGGTGTCGTGTCGGAGGACTGCTGAAGCGCGATCGTAATGGCGACGAAGATGGCCACCACGATGATCAGCACCGCGACAATCTGCTTCATGAGTCTGGGTTCCTCGATTCTTCGATCGATCTGTGTCGGGGATTAAGGGCTTGGATTGTGTCAGCTGTGGAGGGAAAACGTCGGGAGGTCTCGTTCTCCGGCCCGGAAAAGTCAATCGGCCGTTGGACGCGATCACCCCGAGAAAAGTTCCTCGGTGGCTTCGGTGACCGCGGCGCGAGCCGTAGTCGAGCGCTGGGAAACGGCGATCGCTAGGTTCAAGGCAGCAAGTCGATAGCCGTAACTTGATTCTCCAAACCTGTCAAGCGAAAACGATCCCTCGCGGCTCCGGACACGCCGGACCTCACCCCATCCCCCCTCCCCTCTCCGGACTCGAGGTCCCATGAGCCGAGACAGCAGCCTGCCAGACCGATGGAAACGCCTTGCCGAGCGACCCGGCCTGTCGCGGCGACTCCGGCTGCTCGGGGCCGCATCCGCCGCGATAGTCCTCGGCCAGTTTTCGGTCCTCGAGTGGCTCCTTCGCGAAGCGGGTGCCGAGGGCGTGGACCGTTCCGAGCTGGAGGAGCTCTTGCTCCAGAGCTGCTTGTTCGCCGGCTACCCCAGGACTCTCAACGCCTTCGACGCCCTGGTGGCCGCTCTCGGCGAGCGGCCGCCAGGGCGTCCCCAGACTCCGGATCCGGAGAGCCTGCTCCACGGAGTCGAGCGAGGTCGCGAGCTCTTCGACCGGATCTATGGATCCGCCGCCAACCCGGTACTCGTGAGACTCGGGCGGCGCCATCCCGAGCTTCCTGACTGGATCCTGCGGGATGCCTACGGCCGCGTCTTGTCTCGCCCCGGTCTCGACGCCGTGGCTCGGGAGCTGGCTGCCGTTTCCGCGCTGGTCGCCAGCCATTTGCCGGAGCAGCTTCGCTCACATGTCCGAGGCGCCCTCCGCTTGGGAGCCACCCCCGAACAGTTGAGCGAGCTCTTCGAAACCCTCGAGCTGATCGTGGACCCCCAAGACGTGCTGGCTGCCAGGGGTGCCTGCCGGGATCTGGTGACGTTTCCGAAGTGATGCCCCTCCAAAAACTTCAGAAACCCCCGACGCCGCTCTTCGGTGTGGAATAGAATTGAAACACCCTTGGGTGTTTCTTATAACGAGCCCTCATCTGAAGCCCAGACGATCCAACCCCTTCGCGATTCCAGCCTGCTTTCACGACCCAGCGGCCTGTTGCCCGTGCGGCCCGCTCGCGGTCCCAGTTCCCCTATTCGAGAAGAGAGATCCTAGCTGATGGACAACGAACCGCGGATCGAGGCCAGCTCAGCCTCTTCGCCTCCGTCGCCCGCCGCCTCCGGAAGCCTCTGGAGAACCTTCGCGCCGCTGCTGATCGTGGTCTTGCTAGCGATCGCGACCGTGGGCGCCTACTGGAACACGCGAACCTCGCCCTTCGTGTATGACGATCTCCACCTGATCCAGAACAACCCGATGATCACCGAGAATCGGGTCGAGGAGATCTTCACTACCGAGTACTGGGCCGGCTTCGAGCGCGGTCTCATCCAGAGCCAGCGCCTCTACCGCCCGCTCACGATGTGGACCTACGCTCTGAACTACCAGTGGAGCGCCCCACAGGGCCAAGGCCGCGGCATCTTCACGAACTGGTTTCACGACACCAACACGGTCTTGCACTTCCTGACGGTGCTGCTGGTCTATGCCGTCGGCTTCCGGCTGTTCGGACGCCGACGTCTGATCGCCACCCTAGGGGCGCTGATCTTCGCTGTCCATCCCATCCATACCGAGGCCGTGACACGGATCACGGGCCGAGCGGACATCCTGGCTGGGCTCTTCGTCTTCCTGTCGTGGTGGTTGTACATCAAAGCCACGGAGACGACCGAGAAACCGCGGCCGACCTGGCTCACGGTGACCTACTGGACCGGCTTGCTGGTCTCCTTCTTCCTCGGCCTGATCTCGAAGGAGATCACGGTCGTCCTGCTGCCGATCGTCGTTCTGTACGATCTGGTCATCCGGCACCACATCCACGAAGGCCTGTCCCTCAGACGTTCGATGGGCGCGCTCTTCTCGCGTCGCTTGATCGGGTACGCCGGCATCTTCGCCGTGCTGATGGTCGCCATGGGGATCCGCACCTCGGTCTTCATGCAGAACGTCGAGATTCCGGCGGATGCAGGGATTTGGGAACGCATCCAGATCCTGGCCGACAACATCTCGCCCGAGGTCTCCGACATCGCACCGCTCGACAACGCCCTGATCGGGCTGTCGTTCACGGAGCGGCTCGACGACGTCCTCCATATCCTTGGCTACCAGATCGGCCTGCTGGTCTTTCCGCTCACGCTGTCGGCGGACTACTCCTACCATCAGATCCCGATCTCGCCCTCGTTCATCTCGGGCTCGGCGCTGCCTTGGGCGCTGGCGACCTTGGCGATCTTCCTGGCCGGCCTCGGCCTGCTGGCGTTTCGAGATCATCGTGCCAAGATCGGCTTCCTGATCCTGTTCTTCTTCGTCGCCCTCGTTCCGGTCGCCAACTTCTTCGTGCTCATCGGAACGAACCTCGGCGAGCGCAACCTCTACATCGCCTCGGCAGCCGTCTGTTGGGGCTTCGCTTGGATCTTCGGGAATCTGTGGGAGCGCAAGTCCGCCCTCCGGTACGTCGCGGCGATCGGAATCGTCGTCGTTTCGGGTCTTCTCGCGTATCGAACGGTCGTCCGAAACGCAGACTACTCGACCGAGCGTCGACTCTGGGTCGCCACGGTCGAAGCCGCTCCCAATGCCCCACGCGCTCACCTCAACCTCGCCGACGTCTACCTGCGGAGCAACGAGCTCAGCCAAGCGGAGGTCCATGCGCAGAGAGCCAGTGAGCTGATGCCCGAGTTCGTCCGCGCGGACCTTCGACTGGGCGACATCAACATGGCCCGGGGTCAGCTCGAGGAAGCGGCCGTCCACTACACGACCGTCATCGAGAAGCTGGGCGATCGCCTGGTCTATCCCGATGGCCCCGATGCCATGAGGAAGCTCGCCCAAGCCTACATCGAGCTCGGCAACTTCGACGAAGGTGCCGATGCCATCCTCGCCTTTTCCGACAAGCAGGCCTGGCGTCTCTTCGCGCAGATGGAAGCGGCGGTGATCCTGTCCGAGCAGGCCGCTCAAACCGGTCGCCTCGACGGACTCGAGCGAGTGCGCGAGCTTCTCGAGGACGCGGCGCGCGTTCAGATCCAGGGCGGTGGTGACAACGCTCGCATCATCGAGGCGGATCTCTTCCGCCTGCTCGGGTACACCTATCGTAGACTCGAGATGACCGAGCGCGCGATGGCTGCCTATCTCAAGTCGCTCGAATACGATCCGAACCAAGCGTTTCCGGCTCTCGACCTGGCCCAGTGCTTCATCGAGAAGAAGCAGTACACCCGTGCCCTCGAGTACGTCGACCGGGCCATTGAGCTACGACCCGACCTCGCCAAGGGCTACCTGGTCAAGGCCGAGGTGTATGAGGGATGGGACGACTTCGAGACCTCGCTCAAGAGCTACCAGGAGGCGCTCAAGCAAGGTCAGAACGAGCGCGATCCACGGCTGCTGTTCCAGATCGGACGCTCCTTCCTCCGCTGGGCCTCGAAGTTCGAGAGCTCCGACGATCCGATGAAGCGCTCCCGCAATCGGGAGATGTACGCGAAGGCCCAGGAAGTCCTGACGCAGGGCAGCGACCTCGATCCGGACAACCCGAAGCCCAAGCTCTTGATCGCCGAAGCCTACTACAAGCTCGGCCAGCTCGATGAAGCCATCGACACCTATCAAGGCCTGATCGCTCGAGGCATCCCGGTCGCTCATCGTTGCCACCGTCGCCTGGGAGACTTCTTGGCCGAGCTCGGTGAGCTCGAGCAGGCCGAGGACCACTACCTCACCGCGATCGATCTGAACCCGCGGGGCCGTAATCCTCATCTCGCCTACCTCGGCTTCCTCATGAAGCAGGAGCGAATCGAGGAGGCCCGCGAGATCATCGACTTCCTGATGGCCAACAATCGGCCCAGCGAGCCCGACTCGGTCGTGGAGTGGGTCCGTGAGACCCTCTTCGAGTCTTGGGAGTTCGCTCAGTTCCTCTTCGACTTCTACGCCAAGACTGGCGACGACGCGAAGGCGGACGCCTGGAACCTGAAGGTGATCGAGATCGCCCAGGCGATGACTTCCAACCCCGACGAACGTGACCTCGGGATCGAGGTCGGGTGCGATGCCCTCAACGCGCGCGCCAACTGGATTCTCAACTCTCCTAAAGACTCCGAGCGCTACAAGCCTCGCGAAGCTCTCGGAATGGCGGCCGAAGCCCTCCGAACCTCCGAAGGCAAGCCCGTCGCCAACCGTCCTCACTACCGCGTGACCTTCGCCAAGGCGGCCCTCGCCGCCAACGAGCCGAAAGCCATGGGTACCGCGATGACGCTCATCCGGGAAGCCAAGGACCGGCTTCCGGAAGACGAGGAGATCCCGCAGATCCAAGAACAGATCAAGACCCTGATCCAGGAGCAGCAGAAAGCGGCTCAGGAGAAGGCCGACGACGCCGAGAAGAAGAACGGCGAGCCGGACGACGGTCGCTGATACGAACGTGTGCCGGGAGCGAGCTCATCGATCCCGGCACACGGCCTTCCCTTCGCGCTGAGATCGAGAGGCGAGGCTTGGAGACACCCGTCGTCGCCTACATCAGCGGCCATGGCCTAGGACACGCTGCCCGTTGTGCCGAGGTCCTTCGATCTCTTCGTGTACTTCGGCCCGACCTCGGAATCCGAGTCCGATCGACGGCGGCGCCGTGGTTTCTCAGGGAGCGGCTGCCGGCCGACATCGTGATCGACGCCGTGCCGACCGATGTCGGCGTTCTCCAGCCCGACAGCTTCGGCGCCGATCCCCGTGGCTCCCTCGAGGCGTATGCTCGTCTGATCGAGTGCTGGGACGTTCGAGTGGCCGAGGAAGCGGCCGAGCTCGAGCGCTTTGGGGCCCGGGTCGTCCTCGCCGACATTCCACCGCTCGGAATCGCAGCCGGTCGGGCCGCCCACTGTCGGACTACTGCGATGGGCAACTTCGGTTGGGACTGGATCTACCAGCCATACCTCCAAGACCTCCCCCAGTTCGACACGGTCGTGGCTCACATCACAGCGATCTATGAGCTCACCGACGAGCTCTTCCGTCTTCCGCTCGCGGAGCCGATGCTGGCATTCCCACATCGACTCGACGTTCCGCTCATCGCTCGACGATCAGAGCGCGATCCTCGTGAGACCCGCCAGGTCTTGGGAATCCGAGGCTCACAACGCCTGGTGTTGCTCTCCTTCGGGGGATTCGGGGCCGGGGAGATCGGACGGACACTCGATCCCGCGGACGACATCCGCTTCGTCGGCGGAGAGTGGGAGCGGGCTGCCTTCCCGCCGTCACCGCTTTCCTACACGGACGTCGTGGCCGCCGCCGATGCTGTCGTCACCAAGCCGGGCTTCAGCCTCTTCGCCGAGTGCCTCGCCCACGGCACGCCGATCATCTTCGTTCCGAGGGCCCGATTCGCCGAGGCGGACCTCCTGGTCGAGGAGCTCGCTCGCCTCCGCTGGCCCCGTGCGGAGCTGCGGCGGGAGTCTCTCGTCTCGGGCGAGTGGGTCCGAGAGGTTCGATCGCTGCTCGATACGCTTTCCCGAGCGGAGCCCCAGTCTGCCACCGGTGCCGAGCTCGTGGCGCGCCGTCTCCTGGAAGCCTGTCAGCTTCCGGCTGGACTCGACGGATCTGACAAAGGCGATTGACTCGGGTCCCGAGGCTCAACCGTCGGATGCGATTCGGTCGATCCTGGGAATGGAACCCGTTCGGAGGCCAGGATGCCGTCCCGTCCACCGGCTGTGCTTCTGGTCGATCCTCGGGACGAGATCGGCGGAGACAGCCTCGTCCATCTCGAGCTGCTCCGGCAACTCGATCGAACTCGCTTTCGGCCGATCGTGCTGTGCCACGATCGGGGCCCACTCCCGGCGCGCTATCGCAGCTTGGCCGGCGTCGAGACTTGGTCGATCGATTGCGGCACGCGAGACAAGGAGCAGCCTCGTGGAGGCTGGCTCGGCATGACCTCGTGGTTTCGCAGCGCGGGGACTTCGGTGCGCGCGCTGGGACAAGTCTGGCAGCGCGCACAGAAGTCGGGCGTGCGCCTCATCCACGCCAGCAACATGCGGCGCGGCGCGGCAATCGGCAGCGCTTTGGCCCGCACGCTCGGAGCTCCGTGGATCCTCCACGGTCACTCCGTTCTGGGACCCCATGTCCTCGACCGATACTTCGCTCGTCACGCGGACCGAATCGCCTGCGTCTCGCGGATCACGCAGGAGGCCTTTCTTCGAGCCGACGTGCCCTCGGATCGCCTGGTCTTGATCGAGAACTCCGTCGACCCCCGACGAGTCTTCGCGCCCGAAGGCGGCGCAGGCTTCCGGCGACGGCATGGCATCCCCGACCATGGAACCGTCTTCGGCTGGGTCGGGCGTCTGACTCCCTCCAAGGGTCCGGACACGTTTCTCGAGGCCGCCGCGATCGTCTCGAAGCTCACGCCCGACGCCTGGTTCGTCCTGGTGGGCGACGCCGAGATCTTCGATGCCAATCGTGACTACGAGTCAGAGCTCTTGCGCCTGGCGCGCGACCTCGGTATTGCCGAGAGGGTGGTCTTCACGGGCTTCGTGGACGACGTCGCGGAAGCCTATGCCGCTTTCGATCACTCCGTGATCACGACTCGCGATGAAGGATTCGGGCTCGTCAACGTCGAGTCGATGCTGGCGGAGCTCCCGATCGTAGCAGTCCGTGTCGGCGCGATTCCCGAGATCCTCGAGCACGGGCGCACGGCGCTCCTGGTGCCTCCCGAGTCGCCCCGTGAGCTCGCGCAAGCGTTGTCCCGACTGCTCGCGGATCCCGAGCGAGCTCGTCAGCTCGCCCAGGCGGCTCGCGAGTCTGCAGAGAAGCGCTACCCACCTCGAGCTTTCGTTCGAGCATTCGAGGCGCTCTACGCCGATCTGATCGGGCCGGGTCGCCATGAGCCTGTGGCGGTCGGAACCGAGAGTGGGGCGCGATGAGCACCGCCACGACGCTCTCTTCGAGAATCAGGCCTTCCTCGTCCGCGACCCGGCCTTGGGTGCTCGCCTCGGAGACTCTCGCAACCGATGGGGGCGGTGAGCGGATGATCGAACGCACCGCACTCGCGCTCAGATCCCATCGCCCGGTGCGCATCCTGCCCCTGTTCGAAGGAGGGGCCGAGGGTCGAACCGCCCGCTCGTTGCGGAGTGCGGACATCCCCGTCGACGAGATCGCGCTGTTCCCGCACCGATTGACGCATCCCCGCGACCTTTGGCCCCATCGTCATTGGAGCGCTCTCACCAAGTACCTCGTCGATCACCGAATCGGGGCCGTGGTCTCCTACTCGGTGCGCGGTGCCTTGCGGCTCGTGCGCCCGTGCCGCCGAGCCGGCGTGCCTCTCCTCGTCTCGCTTCACCAGTCGGCTCCATTCTTCGGCGAGCCCGGCGCCCGTCTCAAGCGACTCCTCGCCGGTCGTGAGCTCCGTGGCGCCGTCACGAAGTGGATTGTCCTTTCGTCACGTGCGCGAGACGAGCTCTCCTGTTGGGGAATGCCGATCGAGCGCATCGACATGATCCCGAACGGAATCGATCTCGAGCTCTGGAGTCCTCAAGCTGTCCCACGACCGGCCATCCGGAAAATGCGGGCCGAGCTCGGGTCGTCCGACAACGACTTCGTCATCGGCTCATTAGCAAGGCTGCACCCACTCAAGAACCTCTCCCTGGCGATCACCGCCTTGGCTCGACTTCGCGATCTCCGACCGCTCGCACGGCTCGTGATTGCGGGAGGGCCCGCCGGTGATGCACCCAACCATCTCGAGGAGCTTCGAGCCCACGCGCGTCGATCGGGGGTCGAGGCCTGCGTCCAATTCGCCGGGCACTTGCCAGATCCACGTGCCTTCCTGGCGGCCTGTGACGTCCTCTTGCAGCCGTCCCGTCAGGAAGCCAGTCCACTCTCCATTCTGGAGGCTCTGGCACTCGAGCGACCGGTGGTCGCGACCTCGGTCGGCGGTGTCTCCGAGCTCCTCGGAAACGGCGCACACGGATGGCTTGTCCCGTCGGACGACGCGTCTGCGATGCGGCTCGCCCTCGAGGAGATCCATGATAAGCCGTCCGAGGCGCGACGACGCGGTCTCCTGGGACGCCAGTTCGTCGCTTCGCACCACGACTGGTCACGAACCGCAGAACGCCTCGACTCCTCCATCTCCGACGTCGCTCGCCCCTGAAGTCCTGCCGATCGATCGAGGACGTCAGGTGGGATCGATCGGTCGGCGCACCCTCGAGCGTTGGAGAGACGGCGCGAGCGACGCCACATCTGAGAGCATCGTCGACCGAGGCAACACGAGCTGAGCGTCGTGCCGATGGTGATAGAGACCGCAGCCATCGACCACGGAGTCGCGCACCTCACAGCCTTCCCCGACGTAGGAGTTTGCCAGGATCGCGCTGTCGCGAATCACGGCGCGGTCCCCGACGAAGCAGTGCTCCCCCACCACGACTCGGGGACCGATCACGGCTCCCGGACCGATCCGACTGTTCCGACCGATCAAGACCGGAGGAACGAGTCGAGCCGTGGAATCGATGCGGACGTTCGACTGAAGAAAGACGCCGTCGCGCCACGCGCGTCCGACCCCGAGCCAGGGAAGCTCTTCACATGCGGTGAGGTTGAGCTCGAGGAGATCTCCGGGCGATCGGCAGGGTCGACAATCCGTCGCCAGGATCCCGTCGGGCTCGACGGCGCCGGAGTCCCTCCAGAGGCCTTCGAGAGACTCCCGGGTGTCGTGGTGCTCGAAAGCCTCTGTCAAAGTCCGGGATGGTCCCAGAAGGGCGGACCATGGATCTCCAGGGCGGACCGACACCGCCAGGACATCCGCGGAGCTGGCTTGACGAAGCGTTCGAATCAAGTCGGGCGACAGAAGGCAGTCATCTTGAAGCAGAACCAGACTCCGAGCCATTCCGGTTGCGATCCCTCTCAGACTCGCGACGACGCCCTCGGGTCCGGCCAGTCGATGCCACGCGAGTCGAACACCCCAGCGACGCCCCTCACCCAAGATCTCCTTGTATCGACGATGCTGCTCCGAGACGAGAAGGTGCACGACGGAGATTCCCGCGCAGCGGCAGGCGGCGAGGTGGTGGCCCAAGACCGAAACGTTTGCGACCGTGTGCAGCGGTGGAGGCAAGCGCCGCGTGAGAACTCCGAATCGGCTCCAAGGGCCGACACTCACGATCACCGCTTCCACGACACCCCACCCATCTCTTCCAACAGGAGCTCGAGCGCATGCTCTCTCGAGTCGCAGACGTCGATCACTCGTTGAACCCTCGAAAGCTCCAGCAGCACACGCATGGCCGGCGACAACCCGAAGATCACGAGCCGACCGCCATGACACGTCATCTCACGCCAAGCGAGCAAGAGGACGCCCATCCCCGCGCTGCTCAGCAGACCGACCTCGGTCAAGTCCAGTGCCAGGCCACGGCCCCCCCCACGCAGGGACCGGTGACAGAGCTCGACGAGCTCCCGCTGGCGACTCCCGTCCAGGTCCCCTTGCAACCCGACGACACGCTCGTCCGACGCCCCCGACTCGGAGCTCGTTCGATGCGATGCGTCCGTCAGGGACGGTCGTCTGCGAGTGGTTCGATGCCGTATCCGTCTCACGGAGCTTTTCGCCTCGGTCAATAGGCTCCCCGGCCGGAGAGCACGGCCGGGATGGTGCGCAGGAGAATCCAGAGGTCCAATGCCAACGATTGGCGATCGATGTAATCGAGATCGAGCTGCACTTGCCGCGCGAACCCGATCTCACTCCGCCCCATGACTTGCCAGAAGCACGTCAAGCCGGGTTTCACCTCGAGGCGAGTGCGATCGAGCAGCGTGTACCTCTCCACTTCTTGAGGCAGAGGGGGTCGTGGCCCGACCAGCGACATCTCGCCTTTCAAGACGTTCCAGAGCTGCGGGAGCTCATCGATCGAGGACCGCCGAAGCCAATGGCCACACCGAGTCGTCCTCGGGTCTCGTCGCATCTTGAAGATCACTCCCTGAGTCGCGCTTCGATGTCGGAGGTTCTCCAACCCGCTCTCGGCTTCTTCGACCATCGATCGCAGCTTGAAGAGCGTGAACTCCCGACCGCCTTGCCCCACCCGGCGCTGGCGATACAAGACGGGTCCGCGATCCTCCAGCTTGATCGCGAGTGCCGCAATCAGGAGTATCGGCAGAATCAGAATCAACGCCACAGAGGCTCCGATCAGATCGAGACCTCGCTTGCATCTCTGCTTCCGGCGAATCGCCTGCCGCCATCGATTCTCCGCCCGTCGTTGACGTCGACGAATCTCGCCCTGGCGGCCCGGAGCGTAGCGCTCGAGAAGCTCGGCAGCGAATTGCTCTCGAAAGGTCCGCTCCCACTCGATGGGTGACATGAGCTGGGATCGGTCTCGACGCAAGAGAGTCACGAGTCCTCCCTCCCGGCTCCTGCCAGGCGACGCGACGAATCCGTGCGCTCGGAAGGACGCTCGGTGCGGACCCAATCGGAGTCGGCCCGCCGGTGCGATGACAGAACGCTTCGAGCGCCGATACCGCCGTACAAGCCGAGCTTCCAAGCGATGAAGCCGGGCAACGACCCCAAGCTGCGAGCGAGAACCGTCGGCCTCTCGAAGCGGTCGGCGAACGCCACGGCGATCGACAAGCTCGCCAGCGTCACGATTCCGGCTGCGAGCTGGACTCCGTCTCCGGTGAGCCCGCCAACCGTCAGTCCCAGCATGCCGATCCCGGCCAGGCAGGTGACCGGCGGAATGATCAGATCCAAAGCGCTCTCGAGTGCGAGCGCGTTCCTTCCCAGCAGCCCGTGAACGACCAAGGTCAGCCAGCGCTGCGCGATCAGTCGTGGTCGGGCGCCCTCCCAGCGTCGGCGCTGCTCCACCGCCGCGCGTCGACTCGGAGCCGGCCGAGCCCAGACACGCGCCTCACGACAGAAGGTCACCCGCTCTCCGGACTGGGCGAGATCCAACGCGAGCTCCCAATCCTCCAGCAAGGCGCCATCACTCCAGCGATGACGGTCGAAGATCTCGGGGCGAAAGGCCATCGCGTTGCCTCGCAGACCCGCCGAAAGCCCGAGCCTGGCTCGACCCGCCGGGCGAGCGCCATTGAAGAGACGGCTGGCAAGGACGGCAACGCCACCCCAGGGCCCCTGACCCGAGCGACTTCCGTAGAAGCCCTGCACGGCTCTCTCGCCTCGCGCGAGAGCCGCTCCCAGGGCTCGGAGACAGTCCGGATGGACTCGGCTATCCGCGTCGAAGAAGACCCAGCCGTCATAGCCGGGCAGCGCACGCAGGTTCTCGATCAAGGCATTCAGGGCATAGCCCTTGCCCCGTCGCGTCGGCTCTCGACGCTCCCACACGGTTGCGCCACTCTCCCGCGCCCGCTGGGCCGTCTCGTCCTGGCAGTTGTCCGCCAGAACGAAGACGTCGAAGCGGTCGACCGGATAACGCGACCTCGAGATCGATCGCACGGCCACGGCGATCTCCGACTCCTCGTCATGCGCTGGAATGAGAACGGCCAGGCG
Organism: Planctomycetota bacterium; assembly: GCA_029260795.1. Classification (GTDB taxonomy): domain Bacteria; phylum Planctomycetota; class OFTM77; order OFTM77; family OFTM77; genus OFTM77. Next base: position 167,465 of record JAJDCO010000135.1, read on the forward strand.
GAGCAACGGTCCGTCCTCGCTCCCCGAAGAGTGCGTGCGCCTCGTGCCCCACGCCGCCATCAGCGCCACCCAGGCACTCGCGAGTGCCGCCAGAATGAACAGTGATGTCGCGAAGATCGTCACGACGGACATGACACGGCTCCCCGTGGAGTGCTTCGATGGGAATCGGGTCGCTCGGCCCGCTCGACCACTCGCCGCATCCGGTCGGCATGGCGCTGCTGATCGATCCCTCTGTCGACCAACCTGCGGCCGGACTTGCCGAGGCGGCGAGCCAGCTCCGGCTGGTCGAGCAGGCGAACGATGCATCGGCGCAGATCGGCGACGTTCCCGGTCGAGTACAGGAGGCAGTTCTGCTCGTGTCGGAGCCAATGGGGACGGCCTCGGTGCGCGGTGGCAATCACGGGGCGACCGGCCGCCAGCCCTTCGACGATGGCGTTCAAGCCCGCCGCGTAGTCGACTTCGTGCACGGGCACGATCACGATCTGGCAAGAGGCATACAGGTCTCTCAGGCCGGCATAGCTGGGCCGGCGCTGCTCGACGTTCGACGGTCGCTCGCTCGGAGCCCGAGCCGGACGCCAGGGTGAGTGCGCCGAGATCACGACCTCGACCGGAAGGTCGGTGACTGCGGCGAACAGCGTCTCGAAGTCGCGCGCTTCCCGCCCAATGCTCACGAGCAGAGGTCGATCTGGCGCTCGCCTCTCCGCGGTCGCGAAGAAGTCGGCGTCGACCTGAAACGGAAGCAGCTCCACCCGGTGTGGTGGAAGCCGGAACAGCTTGCGCGCCCAATCAGCTTGAGCCGGACAATAGGTGACCACACGCCGCAGCATCGGTCGGACCGCCCAGCACCAAAGCCGCTTCCGAGCCGTTCCCAGGTGGTGAGCGACGAGAGTGTGCACGGGTCGACGCCGGCGCAGGCGAGCCGCCAGGTCGAACCAGAGCCCAACGTCTTCACCCGAAGACAGGACCGAGTCGTCATCCCGAACGAGGGAGGCCGCCCAGAACCCCAGAGCCGCTGACCGACCGAGGGCTCGCGCCATCAGCCGAATCGAGCGGGGTGCCCTTTCGAGCTCCTCGAAGCTCATGCGAGTCGCGCCCAACACTCGAACGATCTCGACGTGATCGACACGAGGCGAGAACGCCTCGGATGCGGTCGCCTCCACGGAAGCGCTTTCTCGAGGATCCAAGGCCAGCAGCAAGTATCGGCGCGGCGCCACGGCTCGCCCTTTCCGTCAACGGGTCTCGGGCTGCCTCGCCGGCGACCAGTATCCGGCCAAGAAGACCAGCGGCGCGTTCCAATTGATGGCCACCTCGTTCGAGTGATAGCTCTCGAATGTATCCGCGTATCGCCGGGCCGGACGATCGGATCCAGTCTGAGAGAGATTGGGTCCGCCAACCACGAAGCCCGCCACCGGATCGTCTTGATCGTCGGTCTCGGAGGGATGGTGATGTGGGAACCGAGGAGGGTCCCAGCCGAAGCCCGTCACGAAGCTGCGACCGAGGCTGTTCGCTCCGAGCACATAGTGGAGCTGCCCGCGGGCGGCTTCGTCGGACTCGCACGCTCCCATCGCGTCGGCGACGACGAGTAGAACGCCGGCCGACAAGCTGATGGCGTTCGATCCCCAGATGTAGTCGCCGCCACCGAGCGCCGTCGGGTGACCCTTCTCGCGAATACCGGCGGCGACGGCTTCGGCGTAATGTCCGAATCCCGTGTGGATCTGAGTCGACCAGCCTCGCGGGTCGGCTTCGCTCTCACCGAACGGCTCGCCATCCTTCCCCGTAGGACCCGTCGTCCCTCCATCGAGCACGGGCTCTTCGCGTTCCAGGATCGCGATGAACCCGGCCGGGGCCATCGAGGACCAGGTCATGGGACGCTCCACGATGCGCGGCCAGCGCTGAAAGCCTTCGCGCACACCGGCGACGAACCGGGGGTCGCCGGTCGTCGCCCAGAGCTCCGCCGCGGCCCAAAATCGCTCGTCGCGGTCGTTGCCGTCACCATACTCCCCGCCCTGGATCCGCACGTCGGGAGGGTTTCGGAATCCACCTTCCGGAACCACCTCGGGGTGCGACTCCAGCCAATCCCAAGCTCGCAGAGCCGCGGTCTCGCAACGTCGCGCGAAGCCTGGATCCGCATGCCGGTAGGAACGTGCCGCCCTCGCCGTCAACCCCGCAAAGCCGGCCGTGGCAGCCGACGAGACAGCGAACAAGTATTGGCGCTCGTGATCCGCCTCGGGTGCGACGACGGGAGTCCAGTCGATCTTGGCGAGCTTGTGGTGCACGCTTCCGTCGTCGCGCTGCATCTGGAGCAGCCAGCTCAGCTCGACCCGTGCTTCGTCCAGCACGTCGGGAACGCCGTTGCCGCTCTCCGGCAGGCCGACGGCGTCGCTGTCCCAACGAGCGGCGCTCGAATCGAACAAAGGGCTGGCCGTCAAGAGCAGGTGCCAAACGGCAAACACGGCAGGCGGCACGTAGCGATCGTAGTTGCCGGCATCGTGCCAGCCACCCGGAAGCGGTTGAAGGCTGGCCTCGTCACCGAGCACCATCACGCGCGCCCGATGACAGGCCGGGTGGCTCCAACCGTCGATCTCGACCGCCTCACCACACCGCTGAAAGGTCAGCGCCCGGAGGGCTCCCTCGTAGAGCTCGGCATAGACGTCGTCCGCGATTCGAAAAGGCGAAGTCTCGCCGACTCCCTCCAGATCGAGGGTGAACTCTCCTGGAAGCTCGAAGGAGCTGAAGTCCAACCGGACGACGGCATCTCCAGTGGCGGCGTCCGTCTGGACTTTGGTGGGCACCTTGCCGGACCACACCTCTTCGCCGGTGGCGGCCTCTCGAATCACGAATCGAGACGGCCACTCTTCGGGTGGTGTCTTCGGGACGATCCACGCCGCTCGTTTGGCGTCGTGCGACCGATAGCCAATCTGGTTCATTCGGACCGGCGGCGGGTCGAAGCTCGCTTGCGGGAGCAGCATGAAAGTCGCTGCGGCCGACGCGGCGATGACGAGCAGCCCGGCGACCTGAAGTGCGCGGGTGGTCTTGCGAACACGTCGTGTCGGTCTTCTCATGTCGGCGCTCCCAGCGCGGAGATCGGCCGGCGGCACTCGGAAGCGGGTACCGCCGAAAGGGACTCGAAGAACTCTTCGGCGGCGTCGGCAGCCGCCTTCCATCCATAGCGTTCGAAGACTCGCGTCCGAGCGCGCTCGGCGCGTCGCCGAGCTTGCGCCGGGTCGCTCAACACCTCGAGCACGCGTCGCACCAGGGCGGCGTCGGTGCGCCCCTGCCAAAGGTGCTCTCCTGGTTGCAGGTCGAGCCCTTCGCTGGCGAGAGGAGTTGCCACGATGGGCAGCCCGGCCGCACTGGCTTCCAGCAGCTTGAGACGGGTGCCACTTCCGCTTCGAAGCGGGCAGACGAACAAGGTGGAGGCCTCATAGAACGGGCGCACATCGGGGACGCTCGCGTGGACGGTCACACCGGGTCGCTCACCCAGCCGAAGGATCTCCGGAGGCGGAGTCGCTCCGACCAAGTCGAGGCAGGCATCCGGTCGGCGTTGCTGCACTCGGGGTAGGATCCGCTCGGCGAGGCGGATCGCGGCATCGCGATTGGGCAGGTAGTCCAGTGATCCCACGAACAGGAGTCGAGCACCCGGTCGCTCGGGGATGCGGTCGGCAGACCAGGCCGTGGGGTCGATGCCGTTGGGAACGATCCGACAGGGTCGGTCCGGGACCAGCTCGGCGATCTGGATTCGATCGGCATCCGAGGTCGCGAGAATGCCATCGACGCCCTGGAGGAGACGACGCTCGTCCTCACGGAATCGAGCCGCCTCTCGCTTCGCGAGGCCTCTTTGCCACGGTGGCCGACAGGCTGCCGAGCGCTCGAGGAGCACGCTCTCGACGTTGTGGGCATCGAGGACGACCCGAGGAGCCAAGTGTGCCACCCGGTGGTAGAGCATCTGGGCGAACTCGACGATCACGAGGTGGTAGCGATCCGTCGGAAGCCGGTCGAGGGTGGTCTGGATCTCCGAGGAGAAGTGGCGGAGGTACTGGAGGCTTCGCCGTCCGAAGACGGCTCGCAGCCGCTGCCAGGTGCGCGACGGCGTCGCCGTCCGGACGAGATGCAGCTCTCGGACGAGGTCCGACAATCCGGCCCGCACCTCGCTCTCCGGCTCTCCCAGGGGACGAGCGACCAGGTCGATCTGATGTCGCTCCGACCAATGCCGCAGCAGATGATAGGTCCGTTGCGCGCCACCGTACTTCGGTGGAAACGGCACCAAGGGGCTCAGGACGAGGATCCTCACGGGCTCTCCTCCTCCTCCGGTGGGAGCGTCCGAGGCTTCGCCTCGGCGGCGAGAGCGACCGAGGCACCCACCAGGCCCAGGAGTGTGCCGTGAAAGACCATGTTCCGATAGAAGGTGAGCTGCAGGTCGTAGGTCGAGATGATCATTTGAAGCAACAACGCCAGAGCGGCCGTGACGCTCAGCGCTCGCGCCAGAGGATCTCGAAGACGATTGCGGAGCATCATCGCCGCGACGACGTTGGCTCCGACGAACAGCCAGAAGAAGAAGAACCCGATCGTCCCGGACTTCGCCCAAAGCCAAAGAATCGCGTTGTGTGGGATGAATCGGTAGAGCGGGTAGTTGATGTTGGGCAGCGGGACCGCTTGGTAGAACTCATGCCCGAATCCGGTGCCCGTGACGAGGTTCGCGCGGATCGTGGTCTTGAGGTTGAAACGCTCCCGATCCCGAAAGTCGTTGGAGCTCTCTTCGTGAGAGCCCGGCCTGGGATCGAAGATGCTCCGCACCTGCCGCACCGGCATGGAGAGCGTCCCATACGGCTTGTTCCAAAACGCGAAGGCGTAGAGGGTCAGCAAGAGCGAGATCGGAATCGCGGCCCACAGCACGCGCTTCCGCATGGCGCGCGGTGCCAACACGACGAACAGCACCGCTCCGATGGCCAGCGCTCCGTAGGCGACGCGCCGCTGCGCCAGGAGGAAGGTCACGAACGTCACTGGCAGCGTGGCCGTGAGCAGCCAGCGAAGCCGCGGCGCAGCTCGGTAGGTCCAGAGAGCTCCCAAGAGCAGAAAGAGGCAGAGCAGGAAGAAGGCGCACTCGTGCGAGCTGATGGCCGAGACCGAATCGATGCGGCGGTCGATGGTGAAGAAGTAGCGGCTCACGCCCTGGAAGCCCTTCACGATCAGAGGCACGCAAAGGGCCCACGTCAGCCAAACGAGCTGTCGACGATGTCGGACGATCTGCGGCACCAAGAGCTGCAGGAGGATCAGGTAGCCGAAGGCTCGCACCTCCCAGAGAGCGACCTTGAAGTCACCGCCGCGGACCATGCCGAGCAGGAATGAGATCGCCAAGCTCAGGCCGAAGCAGAGTGTCGCAACCTGGGGCCAATGCCATCTCCAGGGACGACGCTCGATCCACACCACCCGTACCAGCGTGGCGCCGGTGAGCACCGTCAGCAAGAGCTCGAGTGGATTCGCCGGCAGGTAGAACGAGCTCAGGTTGTTGATGTTGAGATAGAGCGGGCTGGCCGCAGTGATCGACTCGATGCCGGCGATCGGATACTGCTCGAGCAGAAGAACGGCTGCGATCAAGGTGCCCAAGGCGGCGCAGGGTCTCCAGCAGGCGAGCGCGAAGAACACCAGTCCTGCGCTCGCGAGCCCCGTCAGCAGCAGGTCGCCTTGGAGAACGACGGCGAAGATCGCCGCTCCCGCAGCGACCAAGAGCGCCAAGCTCCCGGTCGAAGCGTGGCGATCCGCCAGCCACGGGTATTGGGTCGAGTCGATACGCATCGCGACGCTCCGCCAGAGCCTCTCGGCTCAGTCCCCCAGCTCCACAGGTCCCACGTAGAGACGAACGATCTCGACGCCGACCACGAGCATCGTCACCAGGACCAAGGCGCCCCAGCGTCGCCGCGGCTCGCGCGGCCCCCACAAGCCAACGATCAGGAATCCCACGAAGAACGAGAGGATCATCGACACGGGGTCATTCCCTTCGCCGCTCGAAGCGGCCGCGCACGACGAGGGTGTCGTCGACCACTCGCCGTCAAGCGGCACCCCGGGCGAAGCCGCACCAGCACTCGTAGCTTGTCGTCTTTCATGGCCGCCTCTCAGACGTGACGTCGAACCCAGCGCGGGAGCGCCTGCATCTCGTCGTTGAGCACGCATCCCATCAGCGGAGCTCCCGACCAGGTCTCGACCGCTTCACGGACATCGCGACGTCGGGTCGAACCCGCACGGCATATCAGCAGCGTCCCGTCGAGGTACGGCGCCACCAGCTCGGCATCGGCAAAGGGCAAGATCGGCGGCAAGTCGACGATCATGAAGTCGAAGCGACGTTGGCACTCGCTGAAGTAGCTCGGCAAGTTTTGAAGCTCGCGTCCGCTCACGACACCGTTCCGAACACCCCCCGAGAGATGCACGGTCAGGTTCGGTAGCTCGGTTTGCACCGTGAGCTCGTCGAGACCCGTCTCGCCGGTGAGGTAGCTCCGCACCGACGGGTACAGCTCCGGGAGATCCGGTCGACCGAGCTCGAGCGTGACCTCGGACTCGAGGCCCTCGGCGACCTCCGACTCGGTCGCTCTCCGGTGATCGGCGCGTTCGATCATCGCGCCCACGGCACTCGTCTCGACTCCCCCGGCTTCGTGAAACAAGAGCTCTCGCAGACCGATCGGATCTTCCGGCGAGAAGCTGGCGCGCAGGCAAGGAGAGCGCCAGTTCAGCTCCGCCAGAAGGACTTGTCTTCCGGGATGCTGGTAGGCGAGGGTGGCCGCGAGGTTGCTCGCGGTCATCGTCGCGCCTCCCTGGGGCTCGGGGCTGGCGATGCCGATCGCTCGTCGCTCACCGGCTCGCATTCCGGAGCTGACGTGCCCGGCCAGACGCCGGAACTGCTCGAGCGAAGCGGCGACGACTCGCTCGTCTTCGCAAGCCATCTGTCGGTCGGCGAAGCCATGCAAGGCGAGGAGGTTGAGATCCCGGCGTCGGTACGCGCCCCGCGTGCTCCGTCCGACCAGCCCGCCGATCAGTCCGCGGACTCGCGTACGCCAGCCCCTTGGCCTCTCGAGGAGTGTGGCTGTTTCGGTGTCGTGTCCCAGAGTCGTCATCGATCAACCTCTTGGCTGAATGCGGGGAATGCGAGTCAGGACCGGAAGTGTCCCCTGGAGCGAGTCGTCGAGGTCACGACGCTTGCGGAGGAACGGATCCGTCAGCTCGGCGAAGAAGGCCCAGAGCAGTCCGAGGATCAAGCCACCCAAGCCACCGGCGATCGCGATCCGAGAGCGGCTGGGCTTGTAGTGGCGAGTCGGCACGCGGGCCGGCTCGAGGATGCGGTACTTGTTGCGCTCCTGCGCCAGGTCGATCTCGAACTGCTCGACCGCGCTGGCATGCTGCGAGACGAGCTTGTCGCGTTGATTGGCAGCCATATCGCTCAAGTTACGCAGGCGCTCGGACTGCGCCGTTACCTGAGCGAATCGCCCAGCTTCCTCCCGCAGCGGCTGCAGGCTCTGCTCGAGCCCGGTCGCTTGCAGCTCGAGCTCATCTCGCCTCAACAAGAGGTCCAGGAGCTTGGCCTGAAGATCGGTGTACGACTGATTCAAGCGATAGACCCGCTGACGCGTGATATACGGGCTCGTGCTCCGGTCTTCGGGTCCGGGGCGCGCCGAGTACTCCGCCCGAATCTCTGCGTCGAGATCGGCGATCTGGCCCTGGAGTCGAATCACGTCCGGGTGCTTGAAGTTGACTCTTCTCAGGAGCTTGGTGAGCTCGGTCTGTAGCGCGTACATCTCGTCGACCTTCGGGTGACGATTCTGATCGAGGCGCTCCTGATCGAGAATCATCTCATCGGTCTCGTCGAGCAGGGCTCCGAGCATTCGTCGATGCTCGGGAACCAGCTCGAGCTGGATCCGCGTGTCCTGGAGCTCGCGCTCGAGGCGCTGTAGACGCTCGATCACCGCGCCCTGATTCGGCGGCAGGGATCCGAGGTTCTCCTTCTCGAACTGCTCGAGATGCCCTCGCTCCAGCTCCGCTTGTGCTCGTTGTCCTCCGACCCGCTCCGCAAGGTGCTTGACGGCCTCGTCAGCATCGCGGATCTGATCGTCTACCATCTGATCCACGAAACGAGCCGACAAGGTCTCGGTGACGTTACGAGCCCGCACGGGATCGGGGTCGGTGTAGGCGAGCAGGAAGCTGTCTCCCCCGCCCGCCCAGGTCTCCAGGCGGCCACCGATCTCCGCCGCCAGCTCGTCTTGCTGCGCCGGATCTTCAGGGAGGAAGCCCAGCTCACCCGCGGTTCCCAGGAGGGACTTGCGACTTCGGATGATCTTGTCGAACTGCTTCAAGCGCTCATCGGTGGCGAGCGCCGCGGCCGTGGGAGGACCGACGAGCGGGTTCAGCACCGTGTCTCTTTGAACGAGGAGGCGAGTCTCCGACCGATACTGCTTCGGCAGCAGTCCCGCGAAGATCGCCGCCAGCAGCGGGGCGCAGATGGCCGGAATGGCAATGAGCTTCCAACGTCGCCGCAACGCGACCAACAAGTCGTGAAGCTCGAAGCGACTCGCCTCTTCGATCTCCTCCGCCAAGGGCGTCAGGACCGGCTGCGGTCGTTTCAGTGCCGCGCTCATCGTCCCCGCTCCTCATTCCCATGGCCCCTCTCGAGCGGCTCGCCTGCCACTCCCTCGCGCGGTGCTCCGTACGGGAGCGCGGGATCACTGCCAGGGTAGGGCGTGAATGCGATTCCGTTGCTCAGCCAGAGCTGGGGAGCTTCCGACCAAGACGAGGCCGCCAGATCGGACACGCCGTCACCGTCGATGTCTTGGATGACCAAGTCGTAGTAGATCGCGGCTCCCCCTTGAGGATTGGCTCCTTCCCAGGGACGGAAGTCGCCGCTTCCGTCACCGATCCAGACGTGGACGCCCGGTTGATCGGCATAGAGCGAGCTGGTGACCAGGTCGATCGAGCCATCTCCCGCGAGCTGCCCTGCCGCCACTCGCCAGAAACGGCCCTCGTCGGTGAGGCAAATCTCCTCCCAGCGCCCGTCCTCGTCGCGGTCGTAGTAGACGAGCCCGTCGGCGGCGCGGGCGACGGCCACCTCCATCTCACCATCCCCGTCCAGGTCGGCGGCGCAGACTCCGTGGGTCGGAACGCGCCCGAGACGAACGGCCGGATGCCAACCCCCGCGTCGATCACTGAGCCAAAGGTAGGCGCCACCCTGGAGGCTGCTGGCCGCTCCGATCAGATCGAGCGCTCCGTCACCATCGACGTCGACGACTTCGACATCGGTGAACGACTCGGTCGAACGGGGACCGCGCGGCATGGACCAGGTGAGAGGCTCGAGGGCGTAGCACACGAGCACACCTTGAGAGTCGAGCGGCGAGTGATCGGCGAGAACGATGTCGATCCAACCGTTACCATCGACGTCCGCCAGGCAGACGTCTTCGAACTCTCCGTGAAGGGCGAGCTCCCCTTGGCGTTCGAAGTTGCCTTCGCCATCACCCGTCCAGATCTCGACCGCCCGCTCGGTGGTCACCACGAGGTCCAGATCTCGATCGCGATCGAGATCTGCCACCGCGACACTTCGAGTCGGTCGGTGAGCCTTGAGCTCACGGGAGTGCCAACGGCCGGCACTTCCGAAGAACAAGACGATGGCATCGTTCTCGGGCTCCGTCGTGACGATGTCGACGAAGCCATCTCGATCGAGATCGACGACCGCCAAGCCCTGGTATCGACCCTGCCGTGTCGGGCCTCGCTCCTCTCGCCACCACGCGCCGTCGAGACTCCGACAGCCGTTGAGACCCGGCAGGAGGATCAGCGCGCCGAGGCCGACGATCGCGAGCCGCGACCAGAGACTTCCGATAACTCGCACCATCAGAAGTCTCCGTCCATCACGGCCGCCGCGCTCGCCCCGAGGAGGATCGCCCCGAATGAGGGCGTCAGCCGTGAGATCACGTAGTTAAACTCTCCGAGGAAGCGCTTCGGCACGTAGACGATGTCGCCGTCTTGCAGACGAAAGTCCTGCTCCAGCCGCCCCTCTTCGAGAATCGCCTCGGCGTCGACGATCCGGTAGAAGGGCTGCTTGGCGTCCCCGCGGATGATGTACACCTCGTCGCATTCCGCGTCCGGAGCGAAGCCACCGGCACGGGCGATCATCTGGGTCACCGTCTCTCGACGCAGCAGTGGATACAGCCCCGGTGTCCGCACGTCTCCCAAGACCGAGACCGTACCGCGATAGGCCTCATGCACGTAGATCACGTCGCCCGGGAAGATCTTGATGTTGAGGCTGAGGTCACCATCCAAGAGCCGCTTCAGATCGACGTCGATCCGCGTGTCCCCGGTTCGCACGATCGTGCACTTCTCCGGGGGGATACGCTCGTCGGAGCTCGACGGGATACCTCCACCCAGGGACAGCACCGCCAAGAGCTCGGTGGCTCCGTCGAGGTCCACAGCGCCCGGATTCTTGATGCGCCCGAGCAGGTAGGCCCGCGCGTTCGCGAACTCCTTCGGGATCACCGCCACTCGCGGGTCGAGGTAGTACTCGAGCATCGACTCCCGGATCCGACCCGCCGCTTGAGTGCGCGTCAGGCTCGCCAGGTCGATGTCACCAAAGAGCGGGATCGAGATCATGCCTTCGGGGCTGAGTCGGTACTCTCGCGAGAAGCTCGGCTCCTGCCATACGTCGAGCTCGACCAGATCACCGGCGCCCAGTCGGTAGATGTACGGCGGCTCCTCTTGATCGAGCTCGTGCACCGGCACCAGGTCCCAGCCTTCCTCGACATCGGGCACCTCACTCGACTCGGAGAGCCCGCGATCGATCTCGGCCAAGTGCGGGAGAGGCACCATCGTGGGCTGCCGACAAGCCGCCATGCACAGTAGGACTAACGCAAGCCGGCGCCCGATCGGCGCCGGATCTTGGGGGGATGAGCGGTCTCGCTTCATGGTCTCGCGTCGGGGGGTTTTCACGGAGTGCTCCAGCCAGGTGGCCGACAACCTTCGTTTTCGTCAGGAGCTACGGGTCGTCTTGATGCCGAAATGCCAGCGCAGGCGAAGCCGCCGGGACCTTCCAGAAGATCTCCAGGGACCGATTTCGTTCCCCGAGCGGAAATACCGGCTCGAGCAGCCGATCCGGGGTTTCAAGCTCTGTAGCAACGCGTTATGATCGATGGCTTCAGCTCGGATCCGTGGATCCGGGACGCGCCTCTGCCGCGTCGGACGTCCGCCGATCCGACGATATCGCCCATCTGGAGCCCGACGGTCTTGTCCCTGGCCACGCCGCAGCCCTTCGAAGGGTCTTCTCGAGACGCGGTGCCCGGCGATCGCGATCGCCCGAACGGCGGTCACGCTCTGTGGCTGGGTCGGACGGCCTATCGCCCCACCTGGGAGCTCCAGCGCAAGCTCCAAAAGGGCCGAATCGCCGAGAGCCTGCCCGACCTGCTCCTCCTCACCGAACACGGCCCGACCTACACCATCGGTCGGAGTGGTCATGCCGAGCACTTGCTTTGGGACGACGCTGAACGGGCGAGCCGCGGCATCGAGTTCGTCGAGGTCGATCGGGGTGGCGACATCACCTACCATGGCCCCGGGCAGCTCGTCGGCTACCCGATCGTCCACCTGGCCCGAGTCGGCCGAGACGTCCATGAGTACATGCGGCGGCTCGAGCAGGTGCTGATCGACGTCCTGGGCGAGCTCGGAATCGAAGGCGGCCGACGCCCCGGCTTGACCGGCGTCTGGGTGGGGAGCGAAAAGGTTGCCGCTTTGGGCGTGCGCATCAGCCGATGGGTGGCGATGCACGGCTTCGCTCTCAACGTCGCGCCTGATCTGAGCCACTTCGGTGGCATCGTGCCGTGTGGAATACAGGATGGGAGCGTGACCTCGATCGAACGTCTCTTGGGACGAGCGATCCATTTAGCCGAGGTGATCCCGACTGTCGTTCGCAGCTTCGAGTCCGCGTTCGGGCTCGAGCTCCCCTACGAGTCGGCCGGGCAGGCCTGGCTCGACAACGAATTGAGAAAGCTCGAGGGATGACCGACATCCAGCGATCCGCGAAGGCCTCCGATCCCGGCGCCCACTTGGGTCCCGACGATCTTCGGCGAATCCATTACTACCTCAAGCTCACACAGGCCTTCGAGGAGCGCCTGATTCGCCTGTACAAGCAAGGCCAGATCGTCGGTGGCGTCTACACGAGCCGTGGCAACGAGGCGACTGCCGTTGGAAGTGCCTTCGCGCTCGAGGCCCGCGACGTTCTCACGCCCATGCACCGTGATCTGGGGGCCGCGCTCGTCAAGGGCGATCCCATCCGCGAGCTGATGTGCCAGTTCTTGGCCCGCGGCAACTCGCCGACGAAGGGGAAGGACAGCAACCTTCACCACGGATCTCGAGAGCGCAACACCCTCGGCATGATCAGCCACCTCGGCGCGATGATTCCGGTGACGGTCGGTGCGGCGCTGGCCGAGAAGATGCGGGGCAGCGGCGCGGTCGCCCTCACCTACATCGGTGACGGCGGCTCGAGCATCGGCGACTTCCACGAGGGGCTGAACTTCGCCGCCGTCTATCGCCTCCCTTTCATCTTGATCATCGAGAACAACCAGTACGCTTTCTCGACGCCGACTCGGCAGCAGTACCTCTGTCAGCGCCTCGCCGATCGAGGGGTCGCCTATGGCATCCCGGGTGTTCAGGTCGACGGCACCGACGTGCTGGCGGTCTACGAGGCGACGCGTGACGCGACCGAGCGAGCGCGGCGCGGCGACGGACCGACGCTGATCGAGTCGATCACGATGCGCATGCGAGGTCACTCCGAGGCCGACAACTTCAGCTACGTGCCCAAGGAGATGCTGGAGGCTTGGGATGCGAAGGAGCCCGTGGCTCGCTTCGAGAATCGCTTGCTGGAACAAGGGCTCTTGGACGCGGCGCAGGTGATCGCGACCGAAGAGCGCATCGCGGCCGTGCTCGACGATGCCACCCAGTTTGCGCTCGACTCTCCGATGGCCGAGCCCGCCGAAGCGGCGCGCGGCGTCTACGCCCCCTCGAAGGAAGACTGAGGACTCCGACCCGATGAGTGAGGTGACTTATCTCGAGGCCATTCGTCAGGCCCTCGAAGAAGAGATGGACCGTGATCCCTCGGTGTTCCTCCTCGGCGAGGACATCGGAGCGTACGGGGGCGCCTTCAAGGTGACGGCCGGCTTCCAGGAGCGCTTCGGAGCCGAGCGGGTGCTGGACACGCCGTTGGCCGAGTCGGCGATCATCGGTGTGGCGGCGGGTGCTGCGCTGCGCGGCTATCGTCCAATTGCCGAGATGCAGTTCAGCGACTTCATCACCTGCGGCTTCAATCAGCTCGTCAACTTCGCGGCCAAGACCCACTACCGTTACGAGGAGCCGGTCCCCATGGTCGTCCGCTGCCCAACCGGTGGCTACATCCACGGAGGCCCCTTCCACTCCCAGAGTACCGAAGCCTGGTTCTTCCACGTGCCCGGGCTCAAGCTCGTGGCTCCCTCGACTCCCGCCGATGCCAAGGGCCTGTTGAAGGCAGCCATCCGCGATGACAATCCTGTGCTCTTCTTCGAGCACAAGTTCCTCTACCGCCGTGCCAAAGGTGAGGTCGACGGCGACGTCGTGATCCCGATCGGGAAAGCACGCTGCGCTCGGTCGGGCGACGCCGCCACCGTCGTCACCTACGGAGCCACCGTCGGGCTCTGCCTCGAGGCAGCGGAGTCGATTGCTCAATCGGGCGGTGACGAGGTCGAGGTGATCGATCTCCGCTCGCTTCTCCCCTTCGACAAGGAGACGATCCTCGAGTCAGTGCGACGAACCGGTCGCCTGCTCATCGTTCACGAGGACACGCTCACGGGCGGAATCGGCGGCGAGATCGCGGCCGTCGTCGCCGCGGACGCTTTCGAGCATCTGGACGCTCCCGTCCGACGGGTCGCTTCGCTCGATACGCCGGTTCCGTTCGCACCTCCGATGGAGGAGCACTTCTTCCCCAACGTCGCCAAGATCGAGTCCGCCCTGCGCGAGCTGCTGGCCTACTAAGCGGAGAGCCTCGAGCCGTGAAGATCGACATCGTCATGCCCCAGCTCGGTCAGAGCATTGCCGAGGGAACGGTCGTCCGTTGGGTCAAGCAACCCGGTGATCGCGTCGAGCGCGATGAGACCGTCTTGGAGGTCAGCACCGACAAGGTTGAGTCCGAGGTTCCTTCCCCGGCCGCCGGCACCTTGGCCGAGATCTTGGTCGAGGCCGGTACGACCGTCGAGGTCGGCACTCGCATCGCCCGGCTCGAGAGCGATTCCGAGGTGCCGGCCGAGGTGGTGGCGGCTGCCGTGACGTCCACGGCCACCACCTCGTCCCCGCCCACGGCCACCCGAGCCGCGAGACTTCCGCCCTCCCGGTCCGGCAGCCGCTTCTACTCGCCGGCCGTCCGCCGATTGGCGCGCGAAGCAGGGCTCGGCCTCGGACAGCTCGACCATCTCTCCGGCTCCGGTGCGGGAGGCCGCCTCACCAAGAACGACCTCAGTGCGCATCTGGCCGGGAGCACTCTGACCGCTCCGAACCGAGCACCGATCGCCGCCACTCTCCCCGTCGACGGGGACTTCGACATCGAGCCGATGGATTCGATGCGCCAGGCCATCGCCGCCCACATGACCCAGAGCGTTCAGACCTCGGCTCACGTGACGACGGTGCAGGAAGCGGACGTGACTGGCATTGTCCGCTACCGCAGCGCTCATCGCGAGGCCTTCGAGCGGAGCGAGGGCTTCTCCCTCACCGCGCTCCCGTTCGTGGCGTCGGTCGTTGCCCGCAGCTTGCGCGAGTTTCCTTGGGTGAACGCCTCGGTCGATGGCGATCGCATTCTGGTACATCGCCGCGTCCATCTCGGCATCGCCGTCTCGCTCGACCGAGGACTGGTCGTTCCAGTCGTGCGAGATGCGGACTCCTTGACCGTGCGAGGCCTGGCCCGTGCGATTCAAGATCTGGCTCGCCGAGCGCGCGCGGGTGAGCTCGGGAGCGAGGCCTTCCGCGGAGCCACGTTCACGATCACGAACCCAGGCATCTTCGGCAGCTTGATCGGGACGCCGATTATCAGCCAGCCCCAGGTCGCGATTCTGTCGACGGGTGTCATTCAGAAGCGGGCGGTGGTGGTTGCGGACGATGCGATCGCGGTGCGCTCGATGGTGTACCTCTCTCTTTCTTACGATCATCGCTTGATCGATGGCGCACTGGCGGGACGCTTCATCCGAAGCATCGTGAACGGGCTGGAATCACCCGAGCTCGTGCGCGGAATCTGATCGGAGAGGATTCCATGACACGACTTCGCCGTGAGCGTTGCTCTCTCCTGATCGTCGACCTGCAGAAGCGCCTGATGGACATCGTGGTGCGCCGTGACTCGACGATCGGAAACATTCTTCGATTGCTGGAGGCCACCCGAATCCTCGAGGTTCCGATCTTGGCGACCGATCAGAACCGGAAGGTCTTCGGCTCTACCCTCGATGCCATTCGAGAGCGTCTTCCCTCTCCCCCTTCCGACAAGCTGATCTTCAGTGCCTTCGCGCACGAGCCCATTCACGCGGCGCTCGAGCGATCGGGGCGTCGACAGCTCCTCGTCACGGGCATCATGACGAACGTCTGCGTGCTTCAGACGACGCTCGATGCCTTGGAGGACGGCTTTGCAGTCCATGTGGTCGCGGACGCCGTGACAGCGGCCGACGAGAACGACCATCAAGTCGGTCTCGATCGACTCCGCCAAGCCGGCGCAATCATCACGAACACCGAGACCACCATCTACGAGCTCTTGGAGCGAGCCGGAACCGACGAGTTCCGCGCCTGCCTCCCGCTCCTCCGGCGCTAGCTGCTCGCCTCGGGCTGCAAGTCCGGCTCGAGGTTCTGGAGGCGACGAGGAATCTGGAGCCGACCGCCCAGGGCGTTTCGTAGGCGAGTTCCACAAAAGCGACGCGATGACCGATACAGGGGGATGCGTCGTCACGGCGACGGTGAGTGGCCCTTCGGGAACGGAGGCTCGCTGGCGTTCTTTGGAATGGGCAAGCCCGCCCGAGGGGCGGTCGAGACTCGACTCCGGACACGAGGTGAGTCGGATGGCAGAGCGGAACGAGTTGGATAGCCAGAATCTGGTGATCCGCGGGTTGGTCGTCGGGACGGTGCTCGGCCTTGCCGAGGCGCTGGCCGCACAGGTCCACGCGCAGGTGGCTTGGGAGACTCTGGCAGTCGGACTGGGTCTTTGGGTGGTCGCCGGAACTCTCGGCGGGATGGCCGTCCAGCTGGTGCGGTCCCTCGGCCCCCTTCGATTCAGCGGCGGTGGAGTGCTCGTCGGTGGCGCCCTGGCCGTCTATGGCATCGTGATGCTCAATCATCAGGTGCTGCGCGGCGTCGGAGTCCTCGATCCGTCCTCGATCTTGGCAGCGGTCGGAGTCCTCGCCTGCGCGGGGCTCTTCGTCCTCTGCCTGGACCGACGCCTGGCCCAGGCTGACGTCACGCACTTCGCCTCGTACGCGTTCGCGATACTCGCCACCTTGGTGGGCGCGAACTTCCTGCGATCGGTCATCACCCCGGATCCGATCTCGCTTCGAGGGATCCTGCTCGTGGCCGGTGCCTTCATCCTGGCTCCCGCGCTGGCGGGATTGCTCACGGCCGGGCTTCGACGCTTGCTCCGATTCGGATTACCGGATGGCCTCGCGACACCGCTGGCCGCGATCGCCATTGCGGCCATTCCGTTCGCCGCGGGCGTGGTCCTGGTTCGTCCGGCTTGGATCGGCATCCATGCCGAGCCCGCACGCGCACTCAACCGACCGGCCCGCCCCAACGTCTTGGTGGTCCTGCTCGATACGGTGCGCGCTGATCGCCTGTCTTGCTACGACCCGGAGGCACGGCCGACGCCGATCCTGGATGCGCTCGCCCAAGAAGGCACTCGCTTCCCCAACATGGTCTCCACATCACCGTGGACCCTTCCGGCCCATGCCTCGTTGTTCACGAGTACCTATCCTTCTCGCCACGGCGCCGTCCATGTCGACAGCGATTGGCAGGGCCGACCGCTCGGCCGTGGCCTCCCGACCGTGGCCGAGATTCTCGCAGGCCAAGGCTACGAGACCTCGGCCATCGTCGCGAACCGCGGATTCCTCGATCCCTTCTTCGGACTCGATCGCGGCTTCGGTTGGTATGAGGTGCTGCATCCCAAGACCGACGGTCTATTCTGGAATCCGATCGCACAGCGGACGCCCTTGAGCCGCTACTACCGATTGAACCCGAACGTGCTCTCCCCGGCCGTCAACGAGCAGGCCTTGACTTGGATCGACGGACGCCCCGAGGCTCAGAAGCCCTTCTTCTTGTTCCTGAACTACATGGACGCCCACGGGAGCCCGTTCTTGCCGGACTTCGGCGACCAGATGGGTGGCTTGGGCCTGACTCCCGGAGACATCGCCGATCTCTCCGATGTCCAGAGTGGTCACGCGACGCTCGAGGACAATCAACGCTGGGATCTGGCGGCTTGGTACACCAAGGAGGTGCAGTTCCTCGATCACCAGCTCGGTCTTCTCTTCGATGAGCTCAAGCGACGCGAGGTGTGGGATGACACGCTCGTGATCGTCCTCTCCGATCACGGCGAGATGCTTGGAGAGCGAGGCGCGGTGGGACACGAGCTGTACCTGCAGGAAGAGGTTCTGCGGGTCCCTTTGATCGTGAAGTATCCGAAGGGTATGGCGGCTCCGGATACCAGTCGCTGGATCCAGACGGTCGACATCGCTCCGGAGATCCTCCGAGTGGCGGTGATCCCGACGCCTGACACTTTTCAGGGCATCTTGCCGGGTCAACGCACCGATCATCCGATCGCCGAGCTGTACTCCAACCGGACGATGCGATCGATCAGTAAGGCACGCTTCGGGAATGACCTGACCGCGGTCTACTCGGACACGCCTCCGGGTTGGAAGTACATCAGTGGCGGCGCCGAGGAGCAGCTCTTCGACCTCGAGAACGACCCCCGTCAAGCCAAGAACGCCGCCAAGTCTCATCCGAAGATGACCAACCTCCTCCGCCGGCGCTTCGCTCGTTGGCTCAGCTCGTTCGAGAGGTACCGCCCCGCCGAATCGGCAGAGCCGCCGGTGGCGGCGGAAGCTCAGCGAGCGCAGGAGAACGTGCGGCGTCTCGGCTACGCGGGCGGCGGAAGCTCAAAGCGCTAGCCATCGAGGGATGAGCGGCGCCGCCTCGTCCGCGCCGCTTCAGCTCCCGTCTTTCGCGTCGCTCGTCAGCTCTTCCTCCAGGAGACGAGCGACCTCACTCACGACCGGGATCTCCCGGTATCGGAACACGCGCGCGGGAAGACCTTCCAGCTTCTGCTCATCGACTCGCATGCGATCGGAGACTCCGACGAGAACTGGCCCCGGGGCATGGGCCCGAAGGTGTGAAAGCCTGTCCGCGAGCCCGGTCGATCGCCAGTAGCCAAAGAGCTCCAGCCAAACGCGCCGTCCCGTCTTCTCGTGCACGAACGTGAAGTCCGGCACGAATACGCCAGCGCCCTCGAGATCCACCACCTCGGAATGGGGCGCCGCGGTCCAACCCTCCACCTTGGCATTGAAGCGATCGGCGAACCGCTGCAGCTCCTCGGGAAACCGAGTGCCGGTATCCGGGAAGTGAGATCGAAGCCCATCCTTCGCCTCGAGCTCGAAGATCCGCTCGACGCGTCGCGGTCCCCACACCAGCTCGGCTCGCAGCCGAAACGAACGGGCATGGAGTAACACCGGCAGGAAGAACGCCATCTGGAGCCCATACCGCTGCGCATAGCGAAACAGGCTGAGTGGCCCGTCGATCGTCAGTCGATACCCTTTCTCCGGATCGCCTTCGAGGCGATGCATGAGCCGGTAGAACTTCAAGTACCGGAAGATCTGGCGATAGCGCTGCGGCGGCTCGTCAGGGAGGTCGATGACGAGGCGTCGGGCGCGAATGAGGACCGTTTGCGCCAAAGCGACGTTGTAGCGATGCAGGAGGCGCTCGGGCGAGAGGGCACGAAACTCGACCAGCCGTTGCTCGGACTCCAGATCGGCGAATAGCCCGGCCTCGAGCGCTTCCACGCTCACTCCCACTCGATGCGCGGCGCTTTCGAGAACGGTCTGCCGGTCGAATGCATGTGCGAGTGCGACGTCTCGCCGTTGCGCCGTCGCCGCCTCGAAGACCGCTCGCCGAAGATCGACCGGCGGAAGGTCCGATTGCACCTCGAACCGGCAGCGCTTCTCGAGTAGGCGCGCGAGTCCTCGATGCATCAGGAACTCCGTCCCATCACCGGTCAGCTCACGTCGGACTTCTTCGAGCTCCCCTCGGCGACCACCGACGCCCTGCCGATGAGCCTCGATCAGCTCTCGAGCCAGCTCGAGGAGTGAGGCTTCTTCCGGGTCGACGTACTCGGGCCGGATGAACTTGCGACCGACGCGAACGCGGAGGAGGTCACTGGTAAGCACGATGACTCCGTCGACGATCGCTCGTCATCTCCTCACCCGTTCCGCGGGTGACGACTTCGTACAGACGGGCCTGCTTTCCTTCCTTTCGCCGCAAGATTCTTCCCAAGCGTTGAACGTGCTCGCGCACACTTCCCGAGCCCGACAAGATGACGGCGACATTGGCTTCGGGAATGTCGACTCCCTCGTTGAGGACCTTCGAGGTGGCGAGCACGCTGTAGGTGCCTTCACGGAAGGCCTGGAGAATCTCCTTCCGCTCGGCGAGCTTCGTCTGGTGAGTCAGAGCCGGAACGAGGAATCGCCGCGAGATCTGGTAGACGGTGTCATTGTCGTTGGTGAAGACGAGCATGCGATCGCCGGCATGCCGCTCCAAGAGCCGCTCCAGTACCTCCAGCTTGGCGGGCGCTGCGAGGGCCAATCGCCTCTGCTCCTGATAGGCCCGAAACGCACGTCGTCCCTCCTCGGAGCGGTTGGTCGCGGCCAGAAACCGTCGCCACCCACTCGGCTCTCCGAGCGAGATGCCCTCGGCAGCGACAAACTCCCGGAACATGGATCGCGATCGGAGATACTGAGCGGCCTCATCCGGCGTGAGCTCCACGAAGAGCTGGAGCGTCTCGTACTCGGAGAGGAAGCGCCCCGCCATCTCATCGATCTCGCTGCGGAAGACCAGCGGGCCGACCAGCTCGAAGAGCTGGGACTCCTGGCCATCTCCCCGCTCGGGCGTCGCGGTCAGTCCGAGGCGGAAGGGCGCCGCGGCTCCGAGGGCAGCTTGCGAGTACGTGGGTCCGGGAAGATGGTGACATTCGTCGAAGATCAGCAAGCCGAATCGGTTTCCGAGCCGCTCCACGTGCAGGTGCGCCGAAGCATAGGTCGTGACCGTGAGATCTCGTACCTCGTGCTCGCCACCACCGATCAAGCCGACCTCGGTCCCGAACATCAGCGCAAGCTCGGTGGACCACTGGTGCATCAGGTCCAAGGTCGGGACCACCACCAGAGCCGAACGCTGAATGCGCTCGATCGCCAACATGCCCACGAACGACTTGCCTGAGCCGGTCGGGAGCACGATGCAGCCGCGTCCCCCCTGCTTCCACCAAGCCGACAGCGCCGCTTCCTGATAGTCGAAGGGCGCTCGATCGACGAAGCGACGCCACGCCACGGTGGGCCAATCCCGGACTCGGTCCTGGTAGGGAACGGCCGCGCGGACGAGACCTTCGACGATCTCCCGATATCGATGAGCTTCGGCACGAAAGCACTTCGTTCGATCATCCCAGAGACACGCCGCCGGCGGTGATCCGGCCTCCGGCTCACCTTGGACTCGAATCGTGCCGCTCTCGAACTCGAGCTCCCACATGCTCGACCGCCTCAATTGCTTCGCATTGGATCGGTGTGCTGCTGCCGTCTTCGGTCCGCGCGCGTTGCTCGCGAGCCCACTCTCTGGACGCATGTCATTGCCGATGGTCACGCCCTGAGCCAAAGAACTTGCGTCTCCGACGCGCAGCGAGTGATACCCGAAGCCGGGCGCCACCGCGAGTCTCGTCATCGGTCTCCGAGGGTGCCGACTCGACGACGTGGACCGAAAACGCCCCGATCATGAAAGGTTTCGGCCCGGCATCGTCCGCGCCCGGTCCCAGGAAGGTCCTTGACCCCTCATTCGAGAGCCCGGAGAATCGCTTCTGAATTATTGAGCCGTAACACCGATCCTTTTTCATCCCGCATCGCACTTCCGATTCGAGTGAAGTTCGCGATGCGTTCCCAGACTTTCGGGGGAGTCCATGTTGCAACGCGGGAGCCTTCTCACAGGACTCGGCCTCGGTACCTTCGTACTGATCGCCGCGTCTTGGGCTGATGACCAGACCGACAAGCCCATCGAGCCCAACAAGTTCAAGTTCAACGACACGTCCAGCACGGCTGCGCCCGTTGGCTGGAACACCTGCAAGGCGGAGAGCTTCGTCGAGGGAGACGTCGACTACTTCCGCCTGACCGGTCAGGCGGGTGACGTGATCCACATCGACGTCGATCCGCACGTCATCGTCGGCCAGCCGCTTCCGGACCTCGCCGACGACCTCACGGTCACGGTCGAGATCCAGGATGCCCAAGGAAACGTCCTGGCACTGAACGTCGGTAACTTCGTCCTGCAGAACCCGTCGCTCCACGGCGTGGTGCTGCCCAGCTCTCCCAACGACCAGTATCTCGTACGCGTGACGACCACGGGATGGACGCAGGGTGGTGAGCTGCCCTATCTCCTCCGGACTTGCCGGGAAGACCAGCACTTCGAGGTCGAGCCGAACAACTCGCGTCTCCGCGCGACTCCGGTGCGTCTCGACACGGTCGTCGGTGGCTTCTTGACCGTCGACACCATCGATCCGATCGACTTCTACCGCTTCTACGGTAATGCGGGCCACAACGTCACCGTCAAGGTGACGCTCGACGATGGTACCCTGGCCCCCTTCACGATCGAAGTGATCGACGCCCTGGGCAACGTCCTGGCGAACTCCGGTCAGGATTCGAAGGGTCTCAGCGACCACACCCTGGTCTTCAATCCGCCGGTCGACGCGACGTACTACCTCCGCATCATCCAGTTCGGTCTCGCCGACGTCACGCCCTATCACGCCACGATGAGCTCGGATCTGACCACGACACCGGCGATCTACTTCATCAACGAGGTGGAGCCCAACGATCTGCAAGCGGACGCCAACAGCATGTCTGTCGGCGGTGCCGTCGAGGGCGTCATCGGCGCAGCCGACACCGACTCGTGGACGTTCTCGGCTTCGGCCGGAGATGCGATCGCGGTCGACATCTCGGCCCGCCCGACCGACATCGGCTCCGGCCTCGACTCCATCATCACCGTGCTCGACAGCGGTGGCGCTGTGGTGGCCACCAACGATGACGGTCAGGGTGGCGGTCTCGACTCCTTCGCGACTTTCATCGCGCCGGCCAACGACGATTACACGGTTCAGGTCGTCGGGTTCGGTGGCACCAGCGAAGGCGAGTACCTTCTGACGGTCAACGGGGCCATCACGACCTCGATCGGTGGGCTGCCCAGCGAGGTCGAGCCCAACAACGACCTCGGCTCCGCGACCCCCATGTCCGTCGGAGATCGGATCTCGGGCGCCATCGACCCGTCCGGAGACGAGGACTTCTTCTCCTTCACGGTCGACGGACCCGTCACGATCAGCATCGACCTCGACTGCACTCAGGATGGCTCGTCGCTCGACAGCACGCTCGAGCTCCTCGATGCCGGTGGATCCTCGATCGAGTTCGACGATGACGATGACGACTACCCCGTCGATTCGATCATCCTGAACGCTGCCTTGCCGGGAGCCGGAACCTACGTCTTTGCGGTGAGGCCTTTCAGTGGCGGTAGCCCCGACCACTTCTACACCGCCTCGGTCCAGCTCACCGGTCCTTCGGGAACGATCGAGTCGGAGCCGAATGACACGATCGGCACGGCTACGCCCGCGGCGATCGGCTCGAGCGCCAGTGGCGTCATCGATCCGGCTGGCGATGTCGACTTCTTCTCCTTTGCCGGAACCGCCGGCAGCGTCGTGCGCCTCGACATCGACGCAGGCGGCCTGCTTCAAGTCCCGTCGCCGTCCACGCTCGACTCTCTGCTCGAGCTGTTCGATCCGAGCGGTACCTCGATCGCCTTCAACGATGATGGCGGCTCGACCGACAGCGACCTGACGGTCACCTTGCCCGTCGATGGCGTCTACACCGTCGCCGTCTCAGCCTTCGCTGGCGGCGGCTCGGCGACCGACACCTACGACCTCGACATCACGCCGTTCTTGACGATCGTGACCAACCTGCCGGACACCGTCGAGAGCGAGCCGAACGATGACAGCGCTTCGGCGACCTTCATCGGCACCGACGCCCTCGGCTCGGGCGTGCTCGAGGCCGGAGACGCCGACTTCTTCAGCTTCGACGCCCAGGCGGGTGACGTGCTGATCATCGACGTTTCGGCCACGACCTTCGGCTCCAGCCTGGACAGCATCATCGAGGTGTTCGATCCGAACGGCGCCAGCGTCGGGACCAACGACGATGGTGGCGACGGATCGCTCGACTCGTTCTTGCTCTTCACTGCACCGATCGGTGGCACCTACTCGGTCGAGATCGGCGCCTTCTCCGGGACCGGCCCGGATGCGTTCTACACCGTGAACATCCTCGAAGGTGATCTCATCCTCGAGGTCGACACCGCCACGCCGCCTCCGGGTGGACCGGTGGGCGTTGAGATGCGCGGAAACCCGCACGATCATATCTGCCTCCTGTTCGGATTCCAGGCCGGTGAGAAGAACATCCCTGGCGCGGGTGTCCTCGGCATCCTGGATCCGACCGTGCTGCTCGGCATCACGCTGCCGGAGTCCGGTGAGCTGAACTTCTCGTCCGGTCTCCCGCCGAATCTGCGCGGAGTCGTGTACGGTCAGCTCATCTCGGTCGAAGGGTTGAATCTGTTCTTCGACGAGATCTCCGGAGTCGTCTCGATCGACATCCAGTGAGCCGTGTGAAGCACGCCTCACAGCTCTGACTCGCGAAGGCGGGGCCCTCGGGTCCCGCCTTCTTTCATTTGAGACCCCGCCGCGCCTCGGTGGATGGCTCGTCTCCGCGGGGAAGACGCCTCAGGGAGCTTCGGGAATCCCCAGCAGCTCACGTCCCTTGACGACACCCGCGCGCAACGTCCTGGCATAGCCGTCGGCACCGACGCGGCGCCAGAGCTCACCTTCCCGATCGAAGGCCCGACCGCCGACCAGCACTTTCACCGTTCGATCGACCTGCGACCGAATAGTGGCGATCGTTTGCGCGATCATCTCCCGATGCTGACTGAGTGAGCCCGAGAGCGCCACCAGATGCGCTTGGTAGATCTCCACCGCTCGAACGATCTCGTCTCGCGGCACATCGGTACCGACGTAGACCGTGCGCCAACCCTCGAGCTCGAACAGGTCGGCGAGCGTGCGGATTCCGAGATCGTGCCCATCGCCGTCGACCGATGCCGCCACGACGGTGTGACCGTTGGTGGGCGAGCGAGCTTCCGTCCGCAGGAGCTCCCGAATCAGGTCCCGAGTGATCTCGGTCACGACGTGCTCCTCGGCGATCGAGACCTCGTCACGCTGCCACAGCCGCCCCAGCTCTCGCTGAGCGGCCAGGAGAACGTCCGTCACGAGCTGCTGGGAGGACTGGCCGTTCTTGGCCAACGCCTCCTGAATCAGCTGCCGCGCGGCGGCGCGGTCGCTTTCGAGAGCCGCTCGAAGGAAGGATGTCGCCAGCTTCCCCCCCGCTGTGGTCACGTCGATCGCATCGGCGCTCGTCGAACACTCGAGAGCACTCGAACGCCCTTTCAGGGCGACCTGGGCCGCTTCGAAGAAGGGCGCGATGGACTCGGCGCCTCCTGGGGGAAGCTCCTCGCCCAACACCTCACCGAGACAGGCGATCGCGAGCTCGAGGTGCCGAGTCTTCACCCCCCGCGCTTCGAAGGTCGTGGCCATCCACTCGCAGTGCGACCCGAGCAGCGCTGGAAGCTCATCGCGAACGGCGGCCGCGAGCTCGAGCAGCCAAGACTCCAGAGAGAACCGCCAGCTGGAAAACGCACTGCTTCCATAGACCTGGGTGACCGCAGGATGGCGCTCGATCAGACGCGAGCTCGCGAGCGCGGCAAAGCCCGAGGAACTACCCTGGATCAGCTCGGCGACCAGGTCGTGGGATAGCGACTCCATGAGCGAACTCTCGAATCGAG
Source organism: Planctomycetota bacterium (assembly GCA_029260795.1). GTDB lineage: Bacteria > Planctomycetota > OFTM77 > OFTM77 > OFTM77 > OFTM77. Next base: position 192,623 of record JAJDCO010000135.1, read on the forward strand.
CAGGGGTACGGGGATGCCGGCATTCGCTGAGTTGAGTGAACGTCAACCAGGCCGTTTGTAGCGAGTGGGCGCGACCGTGTCCACGGTGGAGAAAGGAGAGCCCGCTGGCGCGCGAAGCATCCTTCGCTCCCTCTTCATTGCTTGAACAGAAACTCGATCAAATCTCGCATCTCCCGCGGCGTCAGATGCTCTGCCTGGTTGATCGGCATCGGCGAGAGCGCAACTGATCGGTCCTCGATCTCCGACTTGGCAAGGGTCAGAGGCCGGGGGCGCCCGTCGGGCCCCAAGGGACCGTCCGTCGGCTCGAGCACCAGGTGAGTCTCGGTCTCCGAGAGCACCCGACCGGTGTGATACAGACCATCCTCAGTCACACACAGCACGAACTCGTAGCCTTCGGCGAGGCGAGCGTTGGGCATGACGATCGACTCGAGGATCTGCTCCCGCGTCTGACGATCTCCGAGCTTCGCCAGATTCGGGGCGACGTTGCCTCCTCGATCCCCTTCCGGTCCTCCGGCCTGGTGACAACGGAGGCACTCGGTCTCGACCTTGAAGTGGAAGATCCGACGACCCCGTTCGAAATCGCCGCCGACCAACGAGTCCCCGAATGGGGCCAGCTTCTCGGGGAGCGTGCTGGCGCTCTCGTGGCGACTCAACGCACGCGCCAACTCGGCGTCTTCGAATGCCCTCGCCGCCTCGACGACGTCCAGGCGCAAGTCGGCACTCACGTCGCCGCGCGTCAGACGGTCGGCCCAGCTGCGGACGAGCGGAAGGGCCGCTGGCCAAGGGTCACGGGCCAACCAGGTGAAGGCCGATTGACGATCCGCTGCACCTCCGGACTCGAGCCAGCTCTCGAGAAAGCGCAGGGCCGCCTCGGGCTCCTGGCGCGACCAGATCTCGACGGCCGTCACCTTGAGCAAGGGCGAATCGCTGGCGAGAGCGGCGGTACGCGCAACCGGAAAGGAGTCGTCACCTCGCGGCTCGAGCAGACGCAACGCCGCCGCACGGGTCTCCGGAAGGCGATCGTGGGCCTGGACGGTCTCCAGGAGCACCTCGGAATCGATCGCCACACCGAGCGCCGTCGCCGCCTCGACAGCCGCCTGTTGGAGCCGCCCGCCGCTCGCCAGCAGCTCGGGTAGCCGATTTGCCAGCGCTTCGGCCGCGGGTTTCGGATCGCGCGTCTCGGGCACCAACGGATACCAGCGACCCAGCACGCGGTCTCGTGCGCTGGGGGCCGCCCAATCCGCCAGCATCGCCAGCGCCTCGAGGCGCAGGGCCTCTTCGGTCTCCTTCTCGGTGGCGACATCCGCCAGTGCATTCGCGTTCTCCGATCCTCCCAGTCGAAAGGCCGACGTGAGAACGCGACGCAGAAGCCAGGGATGTCGAAGATCCGTCCGAGACACGAGTCGCGCCAGGGCAGGCCGGGCTGCCTCGATCGGCACGTCGTGAATGGCACGTGCCGCTTCGATGACGACCCACTGATCCGCATCGTCCAAGAAGCGCTTGACCTTGCTGCTCTCGAGCCGTCGCAGTGCGACGACGGCGGCGAGGCGGACCTCGCGGGACGCATGGCGCCGAAGCCTGGCGAGTGCCGAGTCGGAGGCGATCCGGCTCAGCGCGACGATCCCCGCATGACGGAGGAATCGATCGGAGGCGGTCGCGCTGATCCACTCGACGATTGGCTCGAAAGCTACGGCGTCGCCGATCCTTCCCAGTGCTCGAGCCGCGAAGTATTGAACGCGCGCGCTCGGATCCTCGAGACCCCGCAGCGCCGGTTCGAAAGCGCGATCATCGGCGACGTCTCCGAGAACTCGGAGGGCCTGTGCCCGGACTTCGTCCACCTCGTCCTGAACATGGAGGAGGACGTCGTCGATCGCTCGCGGATCGGTGCGCGCCATCTGCCAAAGCCCCCAGAGCCCATGCCACCGAGCCCGAGACTCTCGGTTGCGGTCGCCCGCGACATTCGCGAGCAAACTTCGCTCCCCACGCTCGACGAGCTCCCACTGTGCACCGAGCCGTACCTTCTGATTGGGGTGGCCGAGCAGGTCTGCCAGCTCGGTCGAAGCGCGATCGGAACCGAGCGAGGCGAGCAGCCGACGCGTCTCCGTGACCACGGCATCTCGGCTCACCACGGAATCGACGATTCGAATGATCCGTCCGCGCTCACTGACGTCCCAGCCCCCGACCCAGTCCGCGACGTAGAGCGCACTATCGGGTCCGAAATCGAGCCCGGTGGCGAGGACGTTGGTGATCACAGGCTCGCTCTCGGCCACTCGGAATCCGGCTCCCTCGGGCTCGAGCTTGAAACGATCCACTCGGGAGTTGGCGGGCGAGCCCGTGAAGAGAGCGAGAAAGAAGTTGTCCTCGTACTCCGGGCCGAGCCCCGTGCCTGGGTAATACGTCAAGCCGCATGGACCCGGTCCGATGTTCGCGATCGCCGGTACCATGAAGGCGGCTTGCTCGGGAAAGGCCGGCTCCCAGAGACGCTCCTCCATCCACAGATGGTAGTCACCGGTCGGAGCCCCCCACTCTCCACTTTGATACTGCCAGTAGTTCCGCCAGCCATAGTCCGCCCCATCGACCAGGTAGATCCAGCGTTCCCGATCCCCGAGGTCGCTGTCGTTCTCGCCGGTGAACAGGTTGCCCCGATCGTCGAAGGCGAGCTCTTGGGGGTTTCGAAGTCCCCGGGCGAAGACCTCGAACCCCGAGCCGTCTGGCCAACACCGGAAGACGGCGCCTTCGTCGGGATACGGATGGCGGCGGCCGTCGCGATCGACGGGCGAAGATCCGATGTCGCCGATCGACCAGTAGATCCGCCCGTCTGGACCCGCCGTGAGCCCGTGCATGTTGTGACCGGCGAAGGAGACGTGCACGCTGAAACCGCGTGCCAAGCTCTCCCGCGTGTCGGATCGACCATCGCCGTCCCGATCGGTGAGCTTCCACATGCTCGGGGAAACGGTCGCATAGACGTCACCCCGGTGAGCGAGAACGCCCCCGGCCACGCCCGTGATCAAGGTGCGGAACTCGTCCGCGAAGACGTTCGAGGAATCGGCCCGACCATCCCCGTCGAGATCGACGAGACGCAGGAGCTGCTCGGTGGGGCCGGTGAGATCTCTCCAGTCATGCAGGCCATCGCCATTGTGGTCCGGAACTCGACGCACGTTCTCGGCGCTTGCCTCGGGAGTCAGCACTCGGCGGTAGAACGCCTCCTTGTCCTCGACCGTTCGAAAAGCGAGCTGCTCGTGCAGCCAGTCCCGATTGTTGCGTATGTCGAGATTCGCCAGCTTGCGCCTCGACGTGCGCGTCACGTACACCGAGCCGTCGTTGGCGACACTGACCGCGACCGGACTCGCGACCTGTGGCTCGATGGCGAACCAGCTTGCTCGCCAGGCCTCGGGAACCCGACTCGACATCGGAGGCTCGGCGCGGAGGCGGGCCGCGGTCCGCTCGGCATCGATGCCCGGGATGTCGATCTCGTAGATGCTGTTCCAGGCATTGGCCGAGTTGCCACTCCCGACGATCTCCAAGGCGACCACCGTCGCCAGAGGAAAGGTCACTGGCTGGACCTCACCCAGCTGGCTCTCGCCATCAAAGACGACCTGCCAGGTCTCGCCATCTCCCGTCACGGAGGCTCGAAAGCGGTAGCGCCGCTTCGATCCCTCGTAGAACCGGATCGCGATCCGCTCGATCTCGACCGGCCCGCTCAGATCCACCCGGAGCGACTGGCCGACTCCTTCGGCTGCCCAACGCGTCTCGGGGACACCGTCGACGGCCTGCCACGCCGGGTTCTCGGACTGTGCTGCCGAGGCCGTGACGCGCTGGATCACGGGCCGGTCGTCCTGACTGGCCAGGGTCGTGTGCGCCAAGATCGCCAGGAGAGCACCGGCGATCAGTCGCCGGCCCGGTTGCTTCATCATCGAGTGACCTTCGGTGCTGGGAGTTCGGAGAAACGAATCAGGTAGACCTGTCGACCCAGCCCTTCGTGGGTCGAGTCGACGAGGATCTCCCGCCCCGACGGTCCGACCCGGGGATGGAGATCACAGCGCCACTCACCGCGGTACTTCGACGGCGAGGTGAGCTGAGCGAGGAGGCGGACGTCCCCCGAAGGACGGTGCCACAGCAGCAGGCTCTGCTCCCGGCGGCGGCCGCGCGGGTAGGTATCGGTCACCGCCCACGCTTCGCCGAGCAGCGAGACATGTCCGTTGGGCGCGACCAGCGAGTCGACCTCGGTCTTTCGGCCGTCATCGGGATAGACGCGATACGCACCATCTCGCCAAATGAGCAGGCTGGTGTCGTCGATCCAAACGAAGTGCGACAGTCCGGGCCGATCGCTGATCAATCGGAGGTCCGTACCATCGGCCGCAGCGGTGAAGGCTCGCGTTCGAAAGCCCTGGAAGCGACTCCCCCGCCACCGATCGAGAAAGAAGAAGCGCTCGCCGGACGGAGACCACTGTACATGGTTGACGTAATGCTTGTCCGTGGCCGGATCGGCATCGGGATACGGGTGTCGAGCAATGCCCGCCATGGAGAGAAGGAGACGCTCTTCTCCCGTCTCGAGGTCGACGCGCCAGATGCCCTCGTCGACGGGCGCCAAGACCTCTCGATTGGGATCCGGAACGCCGGCATAGCCATAGCCGGGACGCATGTCCTGGATGCGGCGAAAGTCAGTGGACAGGATGAAGCGCCCGTCGGGGCTCGCGTGGTAGACGGGCCTCGAGATCGTCTTCGTCTCTCCGCTGTCGAGATCGTGCCAGCGCATGACGAATCGCCCGCCTTCGCGGTCGTTCCAGATCACCTGGCGTGGGTGACCAGGTCGCCATTGGAGCATCGCCCCTTGCTGCCAGCACCATGCGCGCGACTCCCCGATCGTTCTCCAACTCCGATCGCGGAGATCGGTCAACCCGACTCGAACGATGTCGTTGGGAGTCGGCGATCGGTTCTCGAAATCCGACTCCAGCGCCAACGCCCAACGGCCGGTCGGATCCATCTGCTCCTTGTCGTAGTACCCGAACCAATGCACGGCCGGCCCGTCGGTCAACCTTTCGATGGGGACGTCGAGAGGTGCCGCCTGCAGCCTCTGATCGAAGGTGGGCGTCTCGGGCGGCGCGTTCGAGTATCCCCGCTGCCTGGCCCAACGACCGATCTCGCCTTCGGACCAGGCGCGTGGGCTCAATCGACCCGGACCCAGAATGACGTCCAAGGGGAGCTCTCCGGGCGGTCGCGATCCCAGCCACAGCGGCGTCTCGCTCGAGTGCACGCTCGGCGGGACACCGATGGCGAGTCGACCGCTCGGCTCACCATTCACCCAGAGACGCATCTCGACACCCGGCTCGAAGACGGCCGCCACGATCACGGGTACGCCGACCTCGAGCCGACGCGTCGAGGTCAGCTCGGCCGCCGCCTCATCCCAGCGACCGCTGGCACTGATCGAGAAAAAAAGCCGTCGGTCGGATCGGATGCCCAGCTCGTAGGAGCGACCACCGTTCGACAGCTTCCACTTGGACACGATCGGAGCCTTCTCGGCCGGTGCCTCGGTCAGCTCGAGCTCCCAAAGGATCGTCAGCGGCCCCACGATGTCGACCGCGACGCCCCAGTCCTCGGACAGATCCCAGGCGTGGGGATCGCCGGCGTCGAACCGCACCGCCCGTCGACCGTGCCAATCGACGCGGGTGATTCCCTCCGGCAAGCGGGCCGAGGCCGGGCGCCAGACAAGATCCACCGGAGGATCCTGCGGATTGGCGATCCCGACCTCCGCGAGCCCGGCGACGGCGAGAGCACTCACCAAGAGTGAGAGGCGCCTCACGAGTCCTTCCAGGGCCCGGTGATGGCGAGGGTCAAGCCAAGGCCCTGGAGATTCACGAACAGTGTCGAGCCGTCCGGCGAGAAGGCTGCGCCGGCGAACTCCGTACTGTTCATCGCATTCCGGGCGAACGGATAGAGCTTACCTTCGGGCGTCACGCCGACCAGGAACTGGTCTTTCTCACCGTCTTCGCAAACGATCAGATGACCGTTGGGCGCGGCCGTGAGGTTGTCTGGATGATCAAGCACGCCCGGGTCGTTGGGCTCGACGAACAGCTCGAGCGAGCCGCCTCGCCCGTCGGCGTCCGCTCGGTAGCGCCAAATCTGTCCGCGACGAGCAGGGCCCCCGCTGGTGCAGGACACATAGAGACCGTCTTGCCCTTGCCACAGGCCTTCGCCGCGCGCGAACCGGGCAGCGCCGGCCGCGAATCCGCGGTATCGCAGGTCCTCTTGGGGCGAGAGGACGTCGTCGAGATCGATCCAATGCACGCGATGTTCCTGACCGACGGCCACCGTCGTCTCCGACCAGTTGCGTGTGTCACAAGACGGTCGATCGATCAGCGCCAGGGCCTGGAGCCGGCCGCCGGCTTGCAGCTTGCCTCGAACCTCCGGCAGAAAGCGGTAGAGAAGGCTCTCGTGCTGGTCCTCGGTCTGATAGACACAGCCGAGCTTCGGGTCGACGGCGATCGCCTCGTGATTGAATCGCCCCATCGCCTCGAGAGGAACGGGCCGAGCGAGGCGAGGCTGAGACGTGGCCGGGACTTCGAAGTTGAAGCCATGAATGCGAGAGTGCTTGTCATCGGGCGTGATGACGGTCTCTTCGCAGGTGATCCAAGATCCCCACGGCGTCGGTCCGCCGGCGCAGTTGCGCTCCGTTCCTGCCAAGCTCAGGAAGTGCCGGATCAGCTTGCGCTGATGCGTGTCGTAGACCAGGGTCGTCGTCCCACCGAGCCCGGGGTGCTTTCCTCGTCCATCGTCATAGAGGCTCCCGCTCGGAAGCCGTTCGACCAACGCGTTGTCGGAGCCGAAGGCGCCCAACTCCGAAGCGCTGGCGAGGAGCTCATGGTTCCGGACGAGAATCGTGGTGCCGCGCGGTCCGGGGAAAGCCCCCATGCCATCGTGAGCGCCCGGGACCCGGAATCCATCGTCCATCGTCTGGCCGACCTTCGAGAAGACGCGATACTCGAATCCGCTCGGAAGGTCGAGGAGCCCGTTCGGATCGCTGCGAAGATCTCCGTAGCCGAAGTCGGGATGTCGACGTCGGTGCCAGCCCCGGGCGATCACCGAGGTTCGCAAGGCCAAGAAAGCTCCAGTCACCGCCGCCGCCTGCCCCAGGAATTGCCTTCGGGAGCTGCGCATGCCTTTTCTCCACTTCTGCCGCCATTCGAGGCGAAATCGAAGCCTACAACAGGCCGGGAGTGTTGCCACTGATCGGAATCGAGACCTCGGCTCCAGGGCTCGACTCGCTCACCGAGCTCTGCGCCCGAAAGCCCGGCTGACGAAGTCGCTCACGATAAGGAGCCGGGTCGTGACGGGCGCCGTTTCGAAAAGCACGATGTTCCCGAGAGTCTCGGGTTGGGCGAGAGTCCCAAAATATCGGTGTCTGGGACGAATTCCAAGCGATCGATCCGTCTTCCGACCGCCTCTTTCGGGCTCGAGACCAGACGCTCCCTTCCCGCGGCCGACTCCCGTGGCTAAAATACTCAAACTCGCGGAATCATCCTGTGACCCATGAAGGAGTTTGGCCATGCGGACCACGGTCTGGATGTGGCTGGGTCTTCTGTCCTTGGTGTCCTGTGCCCAGGGATGCGGTGGCGATTCGGGTCCACCGGGACCCGATGCTCCCGAGGGGGACAACTATGGATCTCGGGTCTGGACGCTCGACGACATCGACGCGATGTGGTTGGAGGAGACGCCGCCGGAGTCGCTCTCGAATCCCGTGTTGGCGAACCTCCTCCGTCAGACCCGGCGCGGCTTGAGCCGAAACAACCGGCACGCGCCGTTTCCGGGTCAACAGATCCTCCCGGTCGCCTGGTCGGGTGTGACGATTCTGAGCTGTGATGGCGCCCGGTTCGAGTATCGCGCGAACTGCGAGGAAGAGGCTCCGGTTCAGGAGGCCCCCTTGCCGAGCCAGCGAGCGGACCGCATCTTCTCGGTCGAGTGCTCGGGCGAAGCCCACGAGGTGCGAATCGAGTTCCTCGACTTGCGGGCGGCTCCTGATCAGGAGCCGGAGTACGCGCGGCGAGCGGCCTTGGTCGCGGCCTGGCTCGAGAAGAACAACTAGTCTCTGCGGGCTCGAAAGAGCTCGCGCAAAGCCTCGATACGACGTCGATTGGCGCCCAGGTCGCTGTGTCCGACACGCGATGCGGAGCGGACGTGAATCGCCTCTCCGGGCCGATCGAGTCGAAGCTCGACGTCGTCGGCAAACCTCAGCCAGCGAGTTCGGACGACGGCGTGCACGTAGTCGGGCTCGTGGGTGAGAATCTCTGCGCCGGGCAGCTCACTCAGCCGATCCCGCAACCAGGTGAGATCGGCTTCCGGACGAGACCCGATCTCGAAAGGACGAATGGAACCGGGCCCTTCGCCCTCCTCCGAGCAAACGCAGTTCGGCGAGCTGGGACAAGGCCGGAGCTTCCCATCGACTCGGCCGACGGGAACCGCGCGCTGGGACCACAGAACGAGGCCGACCATCACGCCCGCGAGCGCGAGCGCTCCCCCCGCGAAGACGAGCATCAGAAGACGGCCCCTTCGAGTCGGGTGAATAGCATTCCTCAAGCGCGACCCTACCCGAAGCGACCGGTGATGTAGTTCTCGGTCTCGCGCTGCTCCGGCTTGGTGAAGATCTGCTGGGTCGCGCCGAACTCGATCAGCTCCCCTTGATAGAGGAATGCCGTGAAGTCCGACGTTCTCGCCGCCTGCTGCATGTTGTGGGTGACGATCGCGATCGTGTAGTGCTGTCTCAAGGTCGCCATCAGATTCTCGATGGCGGCCGTGGACTTGGGATCGAGGGCCGAGCAAGGCTCGTCCATGAGCAAGATCTCGGGACCGCAAGCGACAGCACGGGCGATGCACAGGCGCTGCTGCTGACCGCCCGACAGGCTCAAGGCAGAGGCCTTGAGTCTGTCCTTCACCTCGTCCCAGAGGGCGGCGTCGTTGAGCGACTGCTCGACCAGGTCATCGGTCTCGCTGCGGGAGAGCTTTCGATGGAGACGGGGTCCGAAGGCGACATTGTCGTAGATCGACTTCGGGAAAGGATTCGGCTTCTGAAAGACCATTCCGACGCGGCGGCGGAGGTCAACGACGTCCGCCTGAGAAGAGAGCAAGTCGGTCCCGTGAAGCTCGAGAACACCTTCGGCGCGAGCGCTGGGCACGAGGTCGTTCATCCGGTTGATCCACCGGAGCAGCGTGCTCTTTCCGCAGCCGCTGGGTCCGATGAAGGCCGTGATCCGGTTCTCGGGGATTACGAAGCTCAGGGCCTGAAGAGCCTGAAAGTCGCCGTACCAAGAGCTGAAGCGTTCGACGCGTACCGCCGCATCGAGATCCTGGGGATCCTCGGACGGGCGAGTCTGGCTGAGATCGGTCTTGAAGGTGATCTCCTCGTGCGTCGCGACGGGCTCCTCGGGGAGGGCGGCTTCGCTCGGTTCCATCATGTCGATCGGCTCCTCGGGCTCGAGGCGATGTGAAGTGGATGCCACCGAGTTCTCCTCAGCGAATTCGGGCTCAGCTCAGCGGCTTGTGGAACTTGTTGCGAATGAAGACCGCCAGCGCATTGAAGCCGAGCAGCACCGCCAGAAGGACGATGATCCCCGAGGCCGCCACGGCATGAAACGCCTCCTGGGGCTTCTTGGCCCACTCGTAGATCTGAAGCGGCATGACCGTGAAGTCGTCCATCAAGTGCAGGGGAGTGTACGTGATGAATACAATTCCCGCGATGACGAGCATCGGGGCCGCCTCTCCGATCGCTCGACTCATGGCGAGGATCGAGCCGGTCATGATTCCAGGGACGGCCGCCGGCAAGGAGACCTTCGACACCATCTGCCACCGAGTCGCGCCCACGCCGAGAGCGGCGTGACGCAAAGAGTCCGGCACGGCTCGCAGGGCCTCCTGAGCCGAGATGATCACCACCGGCAAGATCACGAGCATCAGAGTGAGCGCACCAGCCAGCACTCCTCGACCGATGGGAAGCTGGAAGTAGTACCAGGCTTGTTCCAAGTAGGAGCTGCCATCGGACGCTTCGAACGGGTGGCTGCCGATTGCCAGTGCGGGGTCGTTGGCGCTGCCGAAGAGGCCGAACATCTCGACGAAGACCGTCAGCCCGATGATTCCGTAGACGATCGAGGGCACCCCGGCCAGATTGGAGATGTTGAGCTGCACGAAGGCGTGAAGCCGCTTCACCCACTTCCCCTTCGTGGGCTTGTACTCCTCGAGGAACACCGCCGACCCGACACCGATCGGAAGCGCGAAGAAAGCGCACACGGCGCAGACCAGGACCGAGCCGATGATGGCCGGACCCATGCCCGCCTTCTCGGGCTTGCGCGAGGGAACGTCGTCGAGAAAGGCCCAATCGAGGTAGGTCAGGCCCGAGGAGAGGATCGACCACAGCAACCAGCTCAACACCAGGATCGAGCTGGTGGCCGCCAGGATGCAGATCACGACGAAACCGCGGTCCTTGAGCATCCGAAGCGCGATCGAAGCCGCTCGACCGTGGCGACTCAAGCGATCCGGGCCGAAAGTCGTCACCTCGGCGCTCATTGGTAAACCTCGCGGAACCGCTTGCGAATCTTCTGCCCGATCACCGTGATCCCGAAGGTCATCACGAACAGCATGAAGGCCACGGCATACGAGGAGAGGTACTCGGGACCATAGTTGCTCGCGTCACCGAGGAAGATCTGCACCATGTAGCCCGTCATCGTCTGAACGCTCTCCCGAGGATCGAGCGTCATGTTGGGCGAGCTTCCCGCGGCGAGGGCGACGATCATGGTCTCGCCGACCGCACGCGCAATGGCCAAGAGAAAGGCTGCCACGATGCCCGAGAGCGCCGCCGGCAACACGATCTTCACCGACACCTCAAAGCGCGTCGCTCCCAAGCCGAAGGCGCCCGCTCTCAACGCCCGCGGAACTGCCTGAAGGGCATCCTCGGTCAGCGAGGTCACGATCGGAAGGCACATGATGCCCACTGCGATCCCCGCGCTGAAGGCGTTGTAGATCTCGAAGCCTTCATGAAGACTGATCAGGCCTGGCGTGATCACGGTCAGGGCGAAGAACCCGAACACGACGGTCGGGATGCCGGCCAGCACCTCGAGAGTCGGCTTCAGGACCGCTCGCAGACGAGGCGGTGCATACTCACTGAGGTAGACGGCCGTGATCAACCCGAGCGGGAGGGCGACCGACATCGCCACCGCGGTGACGAGAAGGGTTCCGCAGATCAGAGGCCAGATGCCGAAGTGCTTCTCCGCTCCCAGCAGAGGACTCCACTCCGTCCCGAAGAAGAACTCCGTGATGCTGACCTCATCGAGGCGGAAGAACTGGATTGCTTCCGCGGCCAGGATCACGACGATCGAGGCCGTGATCAGGATGGAGAACAGCGCGCAGCCGACCAGACCGGCTTGAATCAGTCGCTCGCGGACGCGTTGCGCCGTCTTCGAGCGCGGTCGCCCCGGGATGGGGCGCGTCGGGTTCGCGCTGGGGTTGGTCATGCGGCTCATATCTTCAGGTCAGACCGGAGCCGAGGCGATGCTCCGCTCCGGACGGAAACGTTCGGCCCCGAATCAGTTGTACACCTCGGAGAGCGGACCCGAACGCTTGTTGCCCTCGGCGTCGAGATAATGCGATCCCGTCTTCCGCTCGGCAACGTTCTTCTTCACCCGGTCCATCACCTCCTTCGGGAGACGCACGTATCCGACCTCGGTAGCCAGGTCGCCCGAGTGCTCCAAGTAGAAGTCCACGAAGTCGGCGACGGCCGGCTTGGTGTCGAGCGACTTCTTGTTCACGTAGATGAAGAGCGGTCGGCTGAACGGGGCGTAGCTCCCGCTCTCGATGGTGTCGGACGTCGGTAGCACCGACTCACCATTCACCGGGTTCACGACCGAAACGGCCCGCAGCTTGTCCTTGTTCTCGAAGAAATAGGCGCAGCCGAAGAAGCCGATCGAGCCCTTGTCACCCGCCACTCCGATGACGAGAACGTTGTCGTCCTCGGACGTCTGAAACATCTTCCCACTTCGGATCGTGCCCTCCTTGCCGGCCACGACCTCCTTGAAGTAGTCGAAGGTTCCCGAGTCCGCGCCCGGCATGTACACCTTGATCTTGGTTGCCGGCCAGCCGGCTCGTACTTCGCTCCAGAGCGCCACTTGGCTGGGCTCGGTGAAGATCGACCTCAGCTCGTCGATCGTCAGGTCGTTCGCCCAGTCGTTCTTGGGGTGCACGACGATCGACAGCCCGTCGTAGGCCACAGGAAGCTCGAGGAACTCGACGCCGTTCTTCTTGGCGGCGGCCGCCTCCTTGGTCTTGATCGGTCGCGAGGCATTGGAGATGTCGGTGTCACTCTTGGTGAAGCGCTTGAAGCCTCCACCCGTGCCTGAGACGCCGACCGGCACTCGCACGCGCGGCTGCACCGCGAGAAACTCCTCGGCTACCGCCTCCGTGATCGGATAGACGGTGCTGGAACCATCGATCTGCACCGTGCCGGTGTCGCTGCCGGTCGTGTCGCGCTCGCAAGCAATGCCTGTCGCGATCAGCGCGCTCGCCAGCAAGACCCAGCCGATCTTTTGAAAGCTCATGTTCTCCGATCTCCTCTTGGAGCTCCTTCTCGAGAGTCGCATCGACGATGACTCGCCATGATTTGGCTCGCCTGACCGCCGCGCGGGCGGAAGCTAACAGCGAAAAGTGAAGATCCCATGAAGATCGGAGCAATTCCTCGCGCGACGATTCTGACGGGAAAGCACAGCGACCGCAACGGCGGACCCGACAACCACTCCCGCTTCGATAGACCCAGAGCACCGGCCCCGAGCACCCCCGACCGTGCGGCTACCAGACCGCGCTCGTCGAAACGTGGCAGCTCCCGAGTGATCCGACCGCGAGGGATCACTCGTCGACCACTCGGCAAATGATGGGCTCGATCGCCGGTTGCTTGTCTCTCGATACCGCAGTAGCTTCGAGGGCATGAATCGTTCCACCGAGATGGGCGGCCCGGGCGAGGCCTTCCCTCCGACGAGGTTGTCCGTGATCGATGCGGTCCGCAACCCGGAATTCAGCGTCCGTGAGCGGGCATTGGACCTGCTGATCGAGATCTACTGGAAGCCGGTCTACAAGTACCTCCGCCTCAAGTGGCGGCTCTCGAACGAGGATGCCAAGGACCTGACCCAAGGCTTCTTCACGACGCTGCTCGAGAAGGAGACGCTGGCCCGATTCGATCCCGAGCGGGCGCGCTTTCGGACCTATCTCCGAACCTGTCTGGACGGCTATGCGGCCAACGAGCACAAGGCGGCTCGCCGGCTGAAGCGCGGCGGCGGTCACAAGCACCTCTCGCTCGACTTCGAGGACGCCGACCGGGAGCTGAGTCACCTCGAGCCTGGAGATCGCCTCAATGAAACCGATTCGACGTCGCCTCCCGGGTCTGGTCGTCACCGATCACACTTTCGACCTCCCTCTCACCGCCGACCCGAGTCGTGAGAACATCAAGGTCTTTGCTCGGGAGGTGGTCGCGACTCGAAAGGCGAAGGACGACCTTCCGTGGCTGGTCTACCTGCAAGGCGGACCCGGCTTCGAAGCGCCTCGGCCCGCGGAATCGACTGGCTGGCTGGGTCGCGCCCTCGAGGACTTCCGAGTGCTCCTCCTCGATCAACGAGGAACCGGGCGCAGCACATCGCTGACGAGGCAGACGCTCGAGCGGCTCGGCTCGGTCGAGGAGCAAGCCGCGTACGCGTCCCACTTCCGTGCCGACGGAATCGTGCGGGATGCCGAAGCGATTCGAAAGCGACTGGCCGGACCCGAGACTCCCTGGACGTTGCTCGGACAGAGCTTTGGTGGATTCTGCGCCCTCCACTACCTGAGTGCCGCGCCCGAAGGATTGGCAGGCGCCCTGATCACCGGCGGCATCCCTTCGCTCACGCGGCCCATCGACGACGTATATCGTGCGACTTATCCTCGCGTCGCCTCGCGCAACGAAGCCTACTACGCCCGCTACCCCGAAGACATCGAGCGCGCGGCTGCGATCGTGACCGAGCTCGACTCGAAAGAGGTGTTCCTGCCAACCGGAGCTCGACTCACGTCGCGCCGGTTCCAGCAGCTCGGGTTGCAGTTCGGATTCAGCGACGGCTTCGAGCAGATCCACTACTTGATGGAGAGCGCGTTCGTGTCCGGAGCGCCCGGATCAGCTCTCAGCTACCGATTCCTGTGCGAGCTCGAGCGACTGCAGGCCTTCGACACCAATCCGATCTTCGCGCTGCTTCACGAAGCCATCTATTGCCAAGAAAAGGCATCCCGCTGGTCGGCCCATCGCATTCGGGACGAGCATCCGCGATTCTCGGTCGAGGCGGACCGACCGGTCTGGTTCACCGGCGAGATGATCTACCCCTGGATGTTCGAAGACTACGCTCAGCTCCGCCCCCTCCGTGAGACGGCCGAGCTTCTCGCTGCCAAGTCCGATTGGCCCCCCCTCTACGACACCGAGCGACTCTCCCGAAACACGGTGCCGGTCGCGGCTGCGATCTACACCGACGACATGTACGTCGAGCGCGCTTTCTCCGAGGAGACCGTGGCCGCTGTTCCCAATGTCCGCACCTGGATCACCAGCGAGTACGACCACAACGGTCTTCGCGCCGACGGACCGAAGATCCTGAGCCACCTCCTGGAGCTCCTGCGAGGAGAACGGTAGACGTCGGCATTGCGAGCGTGCCAGTCCTCCGAAGCACTCGGCGCGTTGCCGAATTTGGGGGACATCGACGGCCAGATTCTCAACGCAGGATCGGACGCAGCTCGATGTTGCGGAACTCGATGGTGGCCCCTTCCGACTGGAGGCAGATCTTCCCTGGCATCTCGTCACACCAGCTGGCCGTGTTCTGGAGGATTCCGTTCACCTCCAGGCGAAGCTCGCCGCGATCGAGCGTGATCTCGTATCGGTTCCACTCCCCCATCGTGTTCTCCGATGTCGGCTGCCGCTTGAGGGTCCGACGACCCTGGGTGCGCCGTGAGTCGACCTCCATGCCGAACAGATCAATGTTCCAGATATCGCCGGCGTTCTGGTGTTGCAGCTGAGCCTCGATGCTCTTCGGCCAGACCTTGTCGGGACCGGTCATGCGCAAGAGCACGCCCGAGTTGCCGGGCCCCTTTGCCGGATCAAAGCGCCACTCGAGAGTCAGCACGAAGTTGGTGTAGTCGGCCTCGGTACGCAAGTAGCCGGCCGGCCGCCCCGTGCATCGGATCACTCCGTCCTCGATCGACCAGACGCTCTCAAAGCTCGCCTCGCTATCACTCAAATGATGTGTCCATCCATTGAAGGTCTGGCCGTCGAAGAGTGCGATCGGCTCGCCGAGCTCGGGAGGCGAGCTCGGGTCCTCGGCCAAGAAGGCCGTCAGATCGGCGAGCTCCTGAGACGTCAAGCCCAGGGCGACGCCTTCGGGCATGGTCGAGACCGCCTGGCGCTCGCGGGCCGCGATCGTGTCGGCCGGCAAGATGTGCCGCTTCCCTTGCGTGTCCTTGAGGATCACCGGGTCGCCATCCGCGAGCAGAAAGCCCGTCAGGTACTGCTCGTCCTCGGTCACGATCAAGTACGTCTCGTAGCCGTGGGCGATGCCCGCGCTGGGATTCAAGATATGGTCGAGCAGCTCGGCGGGACGGTACTTGGTGTGGACCTGGCTGAGATCGGGGCCGATGTCACCGCCTCGGCCGTGGATGACGTGGCAGGTCGAGCACTGGGCCTTCTCGGAGAGAAACAGGCTGCGGCCCGCGCCCACGTTGCCTGGGAGAGCCAGCAGATCACGAATCGGCGGGAGCTTGGCTCCGAGGTTGCCGGGTCGTTGGAAGAACTCGCTCGCGAGTCCACGAATCGAGACATCGGGGTTCTGGAAGATCGCGGTCTCGATCTCCGAGCGCAGCGCCTCGGGCAACTCGCCAGCGCGAGCCCGACGCAGGATTCGGAGTGCTCCTCTCGGATCGAGCGCGAGCGCGCGAGCGGCGGCCCCCCGCTCGGTCGCGTCCAACGACGCATCCAGGAGGCTCGCCTCGAGCTCCGCCCAACGCGTCGGATCTTCGGCCACCTCGACCCAGATCTCGAACGACACCGAGGTCTGCGACCCACCGTTCTGCGACGTGCCTCCGTCATCGGGGCCCACCTCACCCCGAAGCCGACTCGCTCCACTCGGCACCTCGTACACGATCTCGGACGCGGCGTGGGTTCCGATGCCCGAGAGCTTCTGGCCCCCGATCGCCAGCTCCCCTCCCCCGGCATTGCGATCGACGCCGACCGTTCCCCAACCGGCCTCCGCCGACACCCACGACAGCCTCGTCAGAGGGACCTCGCCCGTCTCCGTGACGAAGCGCGGGTCGATCCAATCCGCCCAATCACACGAGTGACCGTTCCCACCCTCGGTGACGACGAGCCACACCCGCGCGGCACCGGACACGTCGACGTCGAAGGACTGCCTGCCCATACGCATCACGTCGCTGTCGAAGACTCGCGTGGCGTTCTCGCGACTTCCGGCGGCCACCGCCGTCGACAGGCCGAAGCGCGACCAGTCGTGGGAGCTGCGGTGTCGCAGCCACCAAGCGGCCGAAGAGCGGAGGTCTTCCGGGCCCACTTGAGCGATGTCGACCATCGCGGTCGCGGCCGTACGGCTCGGAATGAAGGCCAAGGCATCGATCGCCTGTTGGCGCGCTTTAGTGGTGAGGTTTCCAGCGAGCGCACGCGCCCGCAGGGACGCGACCGCTTCGGCGGGATGCAGTCGCCAGGCGAGGGCCGCCAAGGTCTCACTCCAGGTCAAGGGATCCCGCTCCGGATCGACCAGAAGGCCGTAGAGCTCGGACTCCTGTCCATCGGCGCCGATCCCCATCGCTTCGACCGCGAACCGATCTTTCGGATCGAGCTCCTTGGCCAGCCGAAGCCACGCCGCCGCCGCCGTCCGCACCGGGATGTCCCGAAGCGAGAGCGCGACCTCGCGACGCACGGCCGCCGACGAGTCACCGGCCAGGCGCGTGGCCCAGTTCACGACCATGTCCGGCACGGCACCTCGCAGGGAGCGGAGTGCGGCGATGCGGAGCTGCGGTTGACGATCACCCAGCGCTTGCACCACCATGGATCGTCCCAAGCCGCCGAGGTGCACTGCGAGCCAGAGGCCTCGCGCACGGATCTTGGGACGTCGATCGTCGAGCAAGGACTGGACGATGGGTAGGGCGCCCCGCCCGAGCCGCCTCACCGTGGCTGCCCCGAGCGCACGGACACTCGGCACCGGGGAGCGCAGTGCTTCTAGTGCACCTCGGGGCGTGCTCGGATCGATCGGCTGCGCTCCAGCAGGCGCGGACCGGGGCGAGATCCGATAGATGCGCCCGAAGGCGTCCGTGTCTCGCATCAAGTGTCCACCGACGCCCGGATCGTACCAATCGGCGACGAAGACCGATCCGTCCAAGCCGACTGTCACGTCACTGGGTCGAAACCAGTTCGCTCGCGGCTCGGCGCTCTTCTTGGCGCGGATCAGCTCGCCGGCTTCGAGGCGGATGCCCGCCCCGTGGCTCCCGGGCCGGTGCGCGTAGACGACGTTGCGCCCCGCGTCGGCGTTGAGCACCGCGCCCGCGAGCCAGCGTCGCATCAGCTCGCCTTCGTACACGGCCACACCCGTCGGGCCGCCCGCACCGTTGATCGTGCCCGCCGGCACCACGCCTGGGTCGTCCTGGTGCCATTGCGCGGCATTCTTGTCTTGGCCGGGGCGAGCATCGGCTTGCCAAGATCGCGAGCCGTCGGCCGAGAAGTAGCCGTGATTGCCGCCCGCCATCAGCCACAGCGTTCGACAGCCTTGATTGCCGTCGTCATCGTTGTCGGACTGGAAGAGGTTGCCGTAGGAGTCGAGAGCCACCTCATAGTTGTTTCGGAAGTTGTGGGCGAGGACGCGCAGCGTGTCGCCGTCGGGCGTCGCCGAGAGCACGAGGCCTCCGACCCAGACTCGCCCGTCGTCACTCACGAGGCCCGGCTTGTTGTCGGCCGGTCGCGAGCCGCCGCCCGTGTACATGCTGCCGGATCGGAGCTTCCAACCGCTGCGATCGGTCACGAGATGGGGACCCGCGTTTCCGACCGCCATCACGAGTCGTCCGTCGGGAGCCACTACGGCCGAGTGCAATCCGTGATCGTGGTCGTGACCTCCGAAGCCCGTGAGAACGATCTCCCTCCGGTCGGCTCGATCGTCCCCATCGTCGTCGTGGTAGACGAACAGGTTGGGCGAGCACGACACGTAGACTCGAGAGCCTTGGACGAGTACGCCCATCGGCGCGACGAGGTCCTCGTCCTGCACGAAGACCTTGCTCGAGTCGCAGCGGCCGTTCCCGTTCGTGTCTTCGAGGATCACGATGCGGTCTCCGCCCTCGCGCTCGAAGCCACCGTTGCGCCCGCTCCAGCGTCGATAGTCGACGGCCTCCGCGACCCAGAGCCGCCCGCGCGCATCGACGTCCATCGCCGTCGGGTTGTACATCAGCGGCGATTCTGCCCACAGAGTGACCGAGAGGCCCTCGGCCACGACGAACTGATCGGTGACGTCGGCATCTTCCTGGACGGCGGCTGCCGGTGTGGGAAGCAACGCGGCGAGGACGATCCAGAGTGGGAGGCGGAACATGCGATCGAGACTCCTTCGAGGTCCGTTCGGATGAGGGAAGCACCCATGAGAACGTCCCGCGAAGCGAGGAGCAACGGGTCGGTCGATGAATACCCTGGCCACGCTCGCCGGGCGGGTCCGATTTCAACGTCATGGCATGACGACGACTCAGCGATGGTACCCGGCTTACAAGCTCCCCTGAGAATGGCCGCCCGAGGGGCATCGCCGCTGGGCAGACCTGCAGAGTCGGCCCTGACCTCGTGCAACGCTCGACGTGAACGCACTGCGTGCCTGGGGTATCGTGGGCTCCCGTCAACGGTGGTGCGCCGTGCCCATCGTCGCCACTCGACCGGAGCGCCTGCGGTACCTATGGCTCGTCTTTCCCTCGTGCTCATGCTCACCCTCGTTGCCTGTCAAACCGACGACGACCCGGCGTCGGATTCCAATCCGAGCTCATTCGAGGAGGCGGAGGCACACGCGTCTCGACCGACTGCCCGGTACCTGGGCTCGAAGACTTGCCGCCTCTGCCACGAGTCGGCATGGAACGCTTGGGCACCGAGCCAGCACGCTCTCGCCGAGCGACCGATCGATCTCGAGGTCGACGCGAGCGCCTTCGAGACAGTGACGGTCGAGCACGGCTCACTGACGAGCGAGGTGGAGCTCGTCGACGGTCGGCCGACCTTTCGAACGCTCTCGCGCAATGGTGAGGTCCAGGCGCGCGTCGTCGAGCGCGTGCTCGGCGTCTCGCCTTTGCGTCAGTATCTCGTACCGGCAAGCGACGGCCGCTTCCAGCCGGTGTCTTTGGCTCACGATCCCCACCGCGGCGAGTGGTTCGACGTCTTCGGCCAAGAGGACCGCCGCCCGGAGGAATGGGGGTTCTGGGACAACCGAGGCCTCAACTGGAACTCGATGTGTGCTGATTGCCACAACACGGGATATCGAAAGGCCTACGACGCGAGCCGCGATGGCTACGACTCGACCTGGACCGAGCTGGGTGTGGGCTGCGAGGCTTGCCACGGCCCGGGAAGCGCGCACGTCGATTGGCAGCGCGAGCACGGCGGTGGTGAGGAACCCGATCCCCACCGCGACGACCTGTTGCTGATGGGTCGACCCGAGCGCTGGGTCGAAGCGTGTGGACGCTGCCACGCGCGACGCGGAAAACTCCAAGAGGCGTTTCTGCCCGGCGATCGCATGCTCGAAAGCTACCTGCCCGAGGTCCCCGGTCCCGACGAGGTCTGGTACGCCGACGGTCAGGTCCACGAAGAGAACTACGAGTACACGTCGTTCCGGCTCAGCCGCATGCACGAGCGCGGCATCAACTGCCTGAGCTGTCACTTGCCGCACCAGGCGAAGCTCCGCAAGGAAGGCAACGCCCTCTGCCTCGAGTGTCACGAGAAGGGACCCGACGCCGACAGCGTGTTCATCGATGAGGCCGCACACTCGCATCACGTCCCGGGCACTCCGGGCGGACAGTGCGTCGACTGCCACATGCCCGAGACGACCTACATGGAGCGCGACCCACGCCGCGACCATGGCTTCACCCTTCCCGACCCCCGGCTCACGCAAGAGCACGGTGTCCCCAACGCCTGCGGTCGCTGCCACGTCGCCGAAGGCGTCGACTGGGCGATCGCCCAGGCCGAGGAGTGGTACGGAGACATTCGCGAGCGACCTTCGCAGAAGAGAGCTCGCCTCATCGCTCGAGCTCGCACCCACGAGCAGGGCATCGAAGGAGACCTCCTCGTCTGGAGCCGCGCCGAGACGTCGGCGGCTTGGCGGGCCACCAGTGCGCGGTTACTGTCCGAGCGAGCCTTCTTGCCTTCGGCTCATGCGCGCCTGATCCAGCTGCTCGAAGATGCCGATCCCTGGGTGCGAACCCAAGCCGCCTGGTCGCTGGATGGCTTCCAGCGCGGCGCTGAGTCGGCGCTCCGATCGCGGCTGGAGGATCCGGTTCGCGGCGTGCGCGTTGCCGCGGCTTGGGCGCTCCGAGGCGAGGTCGTCGCCACGTCGAGCGCGGGTCGGGAGCTGGAGGCGTTTCTGGATCTCGGCCGGGATCAACCGGCCGGACTCCACTTGGTCGCCGGATACCACTGGGCGCGGGGCGAGATGGACGAGTCGGTCGCCGCCCTTCGAACCGCCGTTCGGTGGGACCCTTTCTCCCCGCCCCTGCAGCTCGCGCTCGCCGAGCTGCTGACCTCGCTGCAACGCCCCGAAGAAGCGCTGCTTGTCTGCGAGCTCGCCTGTGAGAAGAATCCTCGCGACGCCGAGCTCCAATTCGCACTCGGCCTGTCGCGTGCCGAGTCGAACGACATCGAGGGTGCCGAGAAAGCGCTCGAGCGCACGGTCGAGCTCGAGCCGAGGCATGCCCGGGCTTGGTACAACCTCGGCCTCCTGCGTCATGGCGCCGGGCGCTCGGACCAGGCGATCGATGCCCTGCTGCGGGCGACGACCGCTCTGCCCGAGTCGTCCGATCTGTGGTATGGATTGGCCGCCGTCTGCCGAGATGTCGGTCAGATCGAGCGAGCCCGCTGGGCCATCGGCGAGGGGTTGAGGCTCGCCGGAGAGGATCCTCGGCTCCTCGCGTTGCAAGAGAGCTTGCGGTAACGATGTGTGCCGCAGACCTCAAGCTCCAACCCGACAAAGACTTCCAGGCTCAGGCGCCTTGATTCTTCCGAGATTTCCTGGGACCCTCCCAACTGATTCCGACGTAGAGTTGAGAAGCTTCCAAGCCTGCTTGACGAGCTCTCATGCCCCACCGCAAGCCCCACATCGTGATCCGGACGTTCGGCGGCAGCCTCGCCGCGTCGCTCTTGGTCCACGTCGGCCTCGTGGCCGTGCTCGTCGCTTGGTGGTCCCAGGCCCGCTCGCTTCCCAGGATGTCAGCTCCGGCCAGCACCAGCGCGCGCGAGATCGGTCTGCCCTGGGAGGTGTCGCCCGAGCCCCTCGCTCGAGTGCCATCCCGCGAGACGCGGCCGAGCCAGGCGCCCACGGAGCCCGTCGAATTCTCCGATCCGCTGCTGAACGAGGCCTTCACGCCGCCGCCTGCGCGGCGCACGCCGCCTCCGCTCCCGCGGGAACCCGAGATTCATCGCATCGCGCGCGCGAGCTGGAAAGCGACCCCACATCCTTCGATCGTTGAAACCGTCGCGACGGTCGTCCCCGAGGTCGAGCCCCCGCCGACCGCCGCCCCCCAAGCGCAACCCTTGATCGAGCCTGAGGAGCGACCCGGCACCAATTCGAAGCCGCCCTATCCAACGCTGGCCCTCCGACGCGGCTGGGAAGGCTTGGTCCTGCTCCGGATCCTCGTCCGAGCGGACGGAGGCGTGGGCCGCGTCGAGGTGATCGAATCGTCCGGGCATGCCCTGCTCGATCGCGCGGCCATGGAGTGCGTCCTCACCTGGGAGTACGAGCCTGCTCGCCGAGGTGCTTTGGCCGTCGAGCACGAGCTGGACGTTCCGGTACGCTTCGAGCTCACCGAGCACTGAAGTCGGCCGCGATTCCCCTCGCCCGCCTTTTTCGTCTTCGGGTTGCATTCACGCGATGGCAATGGCTACCTGGCCGTCTTGCACCGGGGAGCCTCCTTCGCCGCGTCGGCGCTGCTCGGCCCTCTCCCTCCTTCGAAATCCTGCTGATGTCACGCACCCAGAAGACCTTTCTCGTGTTCGGTGTCATGGCGATCTTGGCGGTTCTGACCTTGGTCGGGATCGGTCTGTTCTCAGAGCTTCCCGGCGAGAAGCTCACGCCGAGCGGCATCGCGAGGAACCAGTCCTTGCATGTGCAGATGCGGGACGACGTGCTCATCGCGATCGACGTCTGGTTGCCGGAGGGTCACGCAAAGCGTGAAGAGGTACCGGCTCTCATCAATCCGACGCGATTCTGGAGAGCCCTCGAGCTCGGGATGGGCGTTCGGATCCAGATCGGGCTCGGGATGGTGAACGATCGAGAGGCTGTACCGCCGCGAGTCCAGAGGTTGAACGAAGCCGGGTTCGCGGTGGTGGTGGTCGACACGCGCGGCAGCGGCGCCTCGTTCGGTGAGCGCCCCATCGAGTGGTCGCCGGACGAGATCGAGGACCTGCGTGAGGTCACCGAGTGGATACAATCGCAACCGTGGTCGGACGGACGGGTCGGCGGTTACGGAGCCGCATACGAGGCGAACGCACTCGAGCTCCTGATGGAATCGCATCCGGATCTTCTGCATGCGGCCGCCATCGAGTTTCACGACTACGACCCTCAGGGTGGCCTCCTCCAGCCCGGTGGTGTGTTCAATCGCGCCTTGGCGGAGCTTCAAGACGAGTTCCTGAAACGCCGCGACGAGAACTGGATCTGCGAAGGCCTTCAGTGCCTGCTCGTTCGCCTCTTCATCAAGGGCGTCAAGCCAGTGGACGGTGACGAGGGAGCCGCGCTCCTCGAGCAGGCGCTCGCCGCCCGGCAGCCGGTTCCCTGGTTGAAGGGGCTCGAGGCGATCGAGTTTCGAGACGACGAGTTCGCCGAATCGGGATACACGCTGGCTGACATCAGCCCCGCTCATCGCCTGGACTCGAAGAAGCCACCGACGACACCGGTTTTGATTCGTGCCGGGTGGCTCGATGCCGGTGCCGCGCGCGGTGCGCTCGCCCGCTTCGAGGCGAGCCCGCAGCCCCAGGAGCTATGGATCGCGCCCTTCTCGCGGCTGGGAGGCTTCGACACCGATCCCTTCGAGGCTGCCGATCGCCAGATCGAGCCGACGCCGGAGGAGCAGTTCGCCTACACGGTCGAGTTCCTCGAGAAACGATTCGCCGAGAATCCCGAGCCCGCTCGACGGATCATTCGCTACCGCCCTCTCGGCGGCGAAGCCTGGCTGGAGACCGACGTCTGGCCGCCTTCCGATCTGGAGCTTCGGACCCTCTTCCTCGCGGACGAGAATCAGTTGGTCGCCGAAGAGCCCACCGGGAGTGTGGACCCCGACGAGTACGTGGTCGACTTCACGACGACCACGGGCGCAGAGAATCGTTGGAGCTCGCCGCTCGGTCTCGACATCGTCTACCGGGATCGTACCGTGGACGACAAGAAGCTCTCGATCCACACGAGCGAGCCTCTCGAGAAGGCCTTGCAGATTACCGGCGAGCCGCTGCTGACGGTGAGCCTCGCTTCGACGACTGCCGAAGGCGCTCTCCACGCTTATCTCGAAGCGGTGTCGCCTTCTGGCAAGGTCGTGTACTTGACCGAAGGCATTCTTCGCTTCGACTGGCGGACCGACTCTCCCTTAGGCAACGCGGCACCGAGCGATTCCGAAGGTCGGCGCGCGGACGCGGCTCCACTCAAGCCGGGTGCCGTGGCCACCCTTCGCGTGTCGATGTTCGCGACTGCGGCCGAGATCCCCGCCGGCTACCGAATCCGCGTCGCACTCGCCGGCCATGACGCTTCCGTGTTCGATCGATACCCGAAGGAAGGGGATCCGGTGTGGACCATCTACAACAGCGCCACCCACCCCTCGAAGATCGTCCTGCCCGTCAAGACCGTCTCGGGAGAATAAGAGACAGCACTCCCTGAGCATCGGAAGCTGATCGCGGCAGCGCGTGAAGCGGGCGGAGACGACGACGGCTCCGAAGATCCGCACTCTTCGTCTTATTGCACAGGGCGTGCAGCTTTCCAGCCGGAGACGAGCTGCGCTCTCAGGTCGGCGACTCGCTCGGCCTCGGAAGCCAGGCCGATGCGATTGACGGTCTCGCCGGGATCGACCTCGTAGTCGTAGAGCTCGCGCGCCAGCACCTCACCCAGGCGCTCCCACTCGGTGTAGCGGTAGCGGTCGGTGCGGATGGAGCGACCCATGAGGTTTGTGCCGTCGTCGATGACGGGCCGATTCTGCTGACTGAAGGCAGCCGACTTCCACGCGCGATCGGGCTCGCGGAAGAGCGGGAGCAGGCTCTCACCTTCGAGATGGCTCGGCGGATCGAGGCCGCAGAGATCCATCAACGTCGGGTAGAGATCGACCAGCTCGACGAGGGCCGTCGTGCGTCCGGCGGGCAACCCGGGGGCGGATATCAACAGCGGCGAGCGGGTGGCGACCTCGAAGTTGGTCTTCTTGGCCCAGGTGCCGTTGTCGCCGAGGTGGAAGCCGTGATCCCCCCAGACGACGACGATCGTGCTCTCGCGCAAGCCGAGTCGATCGAGTGCTTCGAGGAGTCGGCCGATCTGGGCATCCACGAAGCTCACGCAGGCGAGGTATCCGGTCTGCAACCGGCGCGCGGCTACGTCGTCGATCGGCCCCCCTCGGGGCTGGTCGGTGTAGAGTCGGAGCTCGTTGGCGTTGTCGTCGGCAAAGCGCGGAGCTCCGCGAGGTCCTCGTGGTGAGGCCGGCGGCGAGAGGTGCGCCGCATCGATGCGATCCCAGTAGCGCTTCGGCGCAACGAAGGGGAGATGCGGCTTGAGGAAGCCGACGGCGAGGAAGAACGGGCGGTCTCGATGCTTCTCGAGGAGCTCGATGGAGCGTGTGGCGATCTGCCCGTCGGCGAGGACCTCATCGTCGACGTCGGGCGCCTCGGTTGCGAGGCCGCGGGCCGCGACCTCGCGCCAGCCATCGGGATCCTGCGATGCCTCCGAAGAGCGTCGCTGCCACTTGGCCCACCATCCGCGCGCGGCCCGACGTCCCTCGGCCGTGTGATAGTAATCGGCTCGAGGTGCCCAGGTGGGAGCACTCCAGGAGTCCTCGTCCTCGAGCCAGCCGGGAGGATGCGGCGGATCTTGAGATCCGTAGACGCCGTGAAACACCTTGCCGAGCGCCAGTGTGGTGAAACCCTGTCTCTTGAAGGCCTGTGGCAACGTCACGACGTCGGGTGCCCTCTCACGGAAGTGCTCGGAGAGACCGAAGACGCCGGTCGAATCCGGCCGCAAGCCGGTCAGGACCGAAGCGCGCGAGGGATTGCAGAGTGCCGCTTGGCAGTAGGCTCGCTCGAAGAGCAGGCTGCGAGCGGCGAGTCGATCGAGATGCGGCGTTTGGACCTGTGTCGAGCCATAGCATCCGAGCTCGGGCCGCAGGTCGTCGACGCAGATGAACAGCACGTTGCGAGGTCGCTCGTGCGCGCTCTCCGGGTCCGATCCGCACGCGAGCACGGTCCCGATCCAAAGGACGAGGCTCACCCCAAACACTCGACGAAGACGCATCCCGAGCTCCTGTCCGACCCTCGATTCGATCGACGCATCGATCATCCACAACTCAACGCCTTCGGCAATACTCGCGAAGTCTCTCTGGATCGTGCCGCGCACTCGGTTTGAAATGTCGTGAGTTCCACGAGGGCGGCCAGGGCGTGCTCCCTCGCCACCGTTCTTCGACTGAGGGAGCTCTCGATGAGATCCGACTTTCCCGAGCGGCTGAAGAGCCTGCCGCGATTCGATGGTCCGTTCGACGCCTTTCGCCTTCGGGCCGATGGCTGCGATGTGCTCTTCGCTTCGTACCCGGAGGGAACGTCGATCGCTCCCCATCGCCACGAGACCGAGAACATCGGTGTGATCACGCTCGGCGAGCTGATCTTGACCCTCGACGGCACCGAGAAGCGTTTCGGCCCTGGGGACTGGTACCATGTTCCCGCCAACGCGGAGCACTCGGCACGCTTCGAATGTGACACGGCCGAGATCGAGCTCTGGTTCGGGCCCGAGTCGAGCTGAGCTTCGGGATCTCCCTTCTGGAATCGAGGTGCACCCATTGATCGCACACCGCGCTCTGCTGGTCGTCATCGCGTTCGTCGGGATCGGTTTCTCCGCCCTGGGTCAGCCCGAGACGCGTCGGCCGAACATCGTCCTGATCGTCGCCGACGATCTCGGCTGGACGGACCTGGGCCACGCCGGCTCGGACTTTCATCGCACGCCGCATCTCGACGCTCTGGCGGCAGCCGGCATGCGATTCACCCAGGCCTACTCCAACGCGCCGAACTGTGCTCCCACGCGAGCCTGCTTGATGAGTGGCCTCTACACGCCTCGCCACGGTGTGTACACGGTCGGCTCCGGGGCGCGTGGCCAGAAACGCTTTCGAAAGCTGGTGCCGGTCGAGAATCGAAAGACCTTGAGTCAGGACGTCGTCACTCTGCCCGAACGCCTTTCCGAGTCGTACGCCAAGGGTCACTTCGGCAAGTGGCACCTGGGGGACGCACCCGATCGCGGGCCTCTGCAACAGGGCTTTGACTTCAACATCGCCGGCACCAACGCCGGTCACCCCAAGAGCTACTTCAGCCCTTACTCGAATGCCGCCTTGGAAGACGGTCCCGAAGGAGAGTACCTCACGGACCGACTGACGGACGAGGCGATCGCATGGCTCGATGAGGTGAAGGACCGTCCGTTCTTCCTCTACCTGCCGTACTACGCCGTCCACACTCCGATCCAACCGCCGTCGGCCGCTCTCGAGCGTTGCGAAGCGAGGGAGCGAGGCGAGCATCACCGAAACGCCGCCTACGCCGCGATGGTCGAGAACCTCGACGCCTGCATCGGCCGCCTGCTTCAAGCGATCGACGACCGAGATCTCAGAGAGCGGACGCTCGTCGTCTTCACTTCGGACAATGGCGGCCTCGGAGGCTATCGTCGAGCCGGCGTCGATGCGCGGGAGGTCACGGACAACTGGCCGCTCCGAGGCGGCAAAGGGATGCTGTACGAAGGCGGCATTCGCGTTCCTCTGCTCGCCCGCTGGCCAGGGCGCATTCCGGCGGGCTCGACCTGCGAGGAGCCGGTGATCAGCCTCGACCTTCACCCGACGCTGATCGAAATCAGCGGCGCAGGGATCGACGGGGAGACCCGGCTGGACGGGGTCAGCCTCGTCCCGCTGCTCGAGGGCCGGCGCGATCGTCTCTCCGAAGCGCGCGCCCTCTACTGGCACTTCCCCGGGTACCTGCAAGGCAACGCCCAGAAGGGAGCCTGGCGCACGACGCCCGCCGGCGCGATTCGACGCGGTCCGTACAAGCTCCTCGAGTTCTTCGAAGACGGACGGCTCGAGATGTACGATCTCGATCAAGACATCGGAGAGACTCGAGACCTGAGTGCCGAGCAGCCCGCGCGAGTCCGCGAGCTGCACGCCGAGCTGCGGGGGTGGCGGGCGGGAGCCCGGGCTCCGATGCCGTCCCCCCGTCCGCTGCCTGCCGAGCACAAAGAAGGATCCGGCGACGGAGAAAGTCCGTGAGCCGTTGGATCGAGCTGAGCCATGTCATCGAGGATGGCCTCGTGACCTATCCCGGATCGTCACCGGTGCGTGCATTCGCCCGAGTCGACCCGTAGCCCTGAGTCTCCCTCCTTCTTCGATGAGGATCTCGCGTGAATCTCTGGAGCTGGCTGCCCTGGATCCTGACGCTCCTGCCGAGCGACGACGTCGCGCCCCCCAAGCCAATCGAGCCGGTGCCTACGGCCCGACAGATCGCGTGGCAGCGGATGGAGCTGAACGCCTTCATCCACTTCACGGTAAACACGTTCACGAACCGTGAATGGGGTGATGGCTCCGAGTCGCCGCAGATCTTCGCTCCAACGGACCTCGATTGCCGCCAATGGGCGAGCGTCTGCGCCGAGGTGGGCTTCGGCGGCATCATCCTTACCGCGAAGCATCACGACGGCTTCTGCCTGTGGCCATCGGCCTACACCGACCACACCGTCGCAAGCAGTCCCTGGCGCGATGGAATGGGTGACGTGCTGATGGAGCTGTCGACGGCTTGTCGAGAGCTCGGGCTGAAGCTGGGTGTCTACACCTCACCTTGGGACCGCCACGAGCCGAGCTACGGCGACACCGATCGATACAACGAGCACTTTCGCAATCAGCTTCGAGAGGTGCTCACCCAGTACGGCGAGATCTTCGAAGTTTGGTTCGATGGGGCCAACGGTGAAGGTCCCAACGGCAAGCGCCAGGTCTACGACTGGCCCACCGCGATTGCGCTCATCCGAGAGCTGCAGCCGGGTGCGGTCATCTTCAGCGACGCGGGACCCGATGTGCGCTGGGTGGGCAACGAACGGGGCATCGGAGGCGAGACGAGCTGGTCGCTCTTGAATCGAGACGACTATCGGCCCGGCACGCCACGCTACCGTGAGTTGACGGCAGGGCAGGCGGACGGCACGCACTGGGTCGCTCCCGAGATGGACGTCTCGATCCGTCCGGGGTGGTTCTACCACACCTCGCAAGATGAATCGGTGAAGACCGGCGAGCAGCTCCTCGATCTGTACGAGCAGTCGGTCGGAAGAAACGGCGTGCTGCTCCTCAATCTTCCGCCCGACACCCGAGGTCGACTGCCGGATCGTGACGTCGCCGAGCTCCGTGAGTTCGCGCGGCTCCGGCAAGCCACCTACGGCGTCGACCTGGCCAGCAATGCGAAGGCGGTGGCCAGCCAGTTCCGCGGAAGCGACGAGCGCTATGGTCCCCATCGTGTACTCGACGGCGACCTCGACACGTACTGGGCGCTCGACGAGGGTCAGCTCACCGGCTCGATCGAGCTCACCTTCGAGAGTCGTCGACCACTGAATCGCATCGTGCTTCAAGAGCCGATCGCTCTCGGCCAACGCGTGAAGGCCTTTCGCATCGAGGCTCGGAACCCGAACGACTCGTGGCAAGAGATCGCCCACGGAACGACGATCGGGCACAAGAGGATCCTCGCGATCCCGACCACGACGACCGAGGCGATTCGAGTCGTGATCGAAGACGCCCGCGCCTGCCCACTCCTCGCCGAAGTCCGCGTGCACCTCGCCCCGCCTCGTGTCTCCATCGATCCACCCGGTGGTGCGTTCTTCGAACGGCAGCGGATCGCGCTCCGCTCCGACGTCCCGGGCGGGCGAATCTTCTACACCCTCGACGGCAGCGACCCGACTCCGAAGACGGGGCTGCTCTTCGACGGGTCGATCGAGCTGACCGAGTCCACCGAGCTGAAGGCGGCTGCCTTCCTCGGCGACAGGCCGGCTCGTCGCGCACGCTCGGCCTCCTTTCGCATCTACCAGGAGAAGGACTTGCTCCCCGCCACCCACCTGCTCCGCGCACCGGAACCAGGTCTTCGAGTCGCCTACTACGAAGGGGGCTGGCAGAGCCTCCAAGATCTGGACTCGGTCGAGCCCCGGAAGCGCGGGGAGTGTGCTGAGCCTACCCTCGATCCCCGAGAGCGGGACGAGCACTTCGCGCTCGTCTTCGAGGGCTGGATCGCCTTGCCCGAGTCGGGCGTCTTCGACTTCGGCCTCACCTCGGACGACGGCAGTCGACTCTGGATCGATCGCGTCCTCGTGATCGACCACGACGGTCTGCACGGGATGGACGAGCGGCGCGGCGCCATCGGACTCGAGGGCGGTTGGCACGCCATCCGGCTCGCCTACTTCAACGCGACGGGCGGCAAGGGTCTGAAGCTCGAGTGGAACGGTCCTGGCGTGGCCGAGGGGCCGATCCCGGCGAGTGCGTTCGGGCGATAGGCGAAGTCGATCACAACGGAGGGCGGGCCTTTCGTCCGCTGGTAGTTGAAGGGCACGCTGCACCGCGGACTCCGTGTGGCAGCTCGATGGCACCCATCTCCGCGCGTGAATCAGAGACGCAAACGGAGTCCGGCACGTCGCGCCGCTCAATCCTCGTGGCCCGACGGCGGGGCGATTCGCTTTCGCATGACGTGGATGAGAAAGAGACGGGCCCGTGAAGCCTGGCCTCGATTCGGTCGCACCACCGCGTTGGGAACGACTTTCCACCAGGCTGAAGCCTGGCCTCCGAGGAAGCCGGGCCTCCGCCGCGCGTTGACGGGACCGCGACCCAGCGGCAGAATACTGGCCCCTTCGATCGTGCGCTGGATCCGGGTCGGTATCCTGCATGATCGCTCACCTGTTCGGCACTCCCGAAAACTCCCGAGGAGCCTTGCTCATGGATCACGATCCGCGCTTGCACGACCAGATCGTCAACACGATCAAAGGCCTGACCATCGATGCCGTCGAGAAAGCGGCCTCCGGACATCCCGGGCTCCCGATGGGCATGGCGAGCGCGGCGACCGTGCTGTGGACCCGCTTCTTGAAGTTCGACCCTTCGCGCCCGGACTGGATCGATCGCGACCGTTTCGTCCTGTCGGCCGGGCACGGTTCGATGCTCCTCTACTCGTTGCTGCACCTGTGCGGCTTCGAAGTGTCGTTGAAGGATCTCGAGAGCTTCCGAACGCTCGAGAGCAACACGCCCGGCCATCCGGAGGTCGGCGACACTCCCGGCGTAGAGACGACCACGGGACCGCTGGGGCAAGGGTTCGCAACCGGCGTGGGCATGGCGTTGGCCGAGCGGTTCTTGGGCAGTCAGTTCAACACGGACGACCACGAGGTCATCGACCATCATGTCTACGCGATCGTGTCGGACGGTGACCTCATGGAGGGCGTCGCTTCCGAAGCCGCTTCCCTGGCGGGGCACCAGAAGCTCGGCAAGCTGATTTACCTCTACGACGACAACAAGATCACGATCGACGGACCGACCGATCTCACCTTCAGCGAGAACGTGCCACAGCGCTTCGAGTCCTACGGCTGGCATGTCCAGTCGATCGATGGCCACGATCCTCGCGCCGTCGCGAGTGCCATTGAAGCCGCGCAGACCGAGACGCGACGCCCGAGCCTGATCTGCTGCCGCACCATCATCGGCGAAGGAAGCCCGTCCAAGCAGGGCACCAGCTCGATCCACAGCGACCCTCTCGGCGCCGACGAGATCCGGCGCATCAAGGAGGGGATGGGTTGGCCGATCGAGAAGGCCTTCTACGTGCCCGAAGACGTCACCGAGTACTTCGCGAAGAAGCACTCCGATTGGCGAGCGCGCGCCTCGGCCTGGGACCGCACGTTTGATGCCTGGCGGGCCGCGAGCTCGGCCTCGGCTCAGAGGTGGGAGATCGCCTTCTCGAAGAAGCTGCCGGCAGGACTGGCCGCCGAGCTGCCCGACTTCGCAGGCGCGGCACCGATGGCGACCCGCAAGGCCAGCGGCGCCGTCCTCCAGGCCTTGGCAAGTCGCCTCCCGAACTTGTTTGGCGGCTCCGCCGATCTGACGGGCTCGAACAACACGCAGCTCAAAGAAGAGGTGTTCGCCTCCGCGGATCAGCCGGCGGGTCACAACATGTACTTCGGAGTTCGAGAGCACGCGATGGCGGCCGCGCTCAACGGTCTCGCGCTTCATGGTGGCGTGCGCCCCTTCGGCGGCACCTTCTTGGTGTTCTCCGACTACATGCGCCCAGCCGTGCGCTTGGCCGCGCTCATGAAGCAAGCCGTAACGTTCGTCTTCACGCACGACAGTGTCTTCCTCGGACAGGACGGGCCCACCCACCAACCGATCGAGCACGTCGCGTCGTTGCGAGCGATGCCCAACCTGTCGGTGATCCGTCCCGCCGACCCGAACGAGGTCGCTGCGGCTTGGATCACGGCGCTCGAGCGAACCGACGGGCCCACGGCTCTCATCTTGTCGCGGCAGTCGGTCCCCACCCTCGAGCAGTCCCAACGCGCCGGCGCGGCCCGGGGCGGCTATGTCGTCCACGAGCCGGAAGGCGATGGACCGCTCGACGGCATCCTCATCGGCACCGGCTCCGAGGTCTCGTTGTGCCTCGAGGTGGCCGAGCGGCTGAATGGTGACAATCGACGCGTGCGTGTCGTCAGCCTGCCATGCTGGGAGCTCTTCCAGGCGCAGAGCGAGGAGTATCGCGAGCAGGTCCTGCCCTCGGCGGTGCGCGCGCGATTGGCGGTCGAGGCCGGTTCGACGCTCGGCTGGGAGCGCTGGGTGGGTCGGGAAGGAGACGTCGTCGGCATCGATCGATTCGGCCAATCGGCGCCCTACAAGGACCTGCAAGAGGTCTACGGCTTCACCCCCGACAAGGTCCAGCAACGTCTCGAGCGGCTCTGGAAGCGCCTGGCGACGGACGCGTCCGTCGGCGCCTGATCGGAGCCCGGGTGGACACTGCAAGCCCCGTCATTCTGTCGGCCACCGCGCTGGCGAAGCTCACCGCGCTGCGCGAGCGCGGTGCGGCGCGCCTCGACAGCCTGCGCCTCTACCTCTTTCGAAACAAGACCGACCGCTTTCGCTTCGTCCGCGATCGCGCCCGGGCGAGCGACGTGCGACTGCTGCTCGAGTTCGGTGAGCTCCTCATCGACGGTGAGAGCTTGAGGCGCCTCGGGGATCGATGGCTCGACTACCAGGTCGATGAGAACGGCAGCGGTCGCTTCGTCCTCGCCGACCGCTGCTAGCCAGGCTAGCCCATCGCGTCCCGACAACGCCGCAATCGCACCTCGCGCGCCGTGCTGCGACGCGAACGATACACGTTGGTGAGGTGGTCGATCATTCGGGACAAGATCTCGCGATTCGGCGACGGGAAGAGATAGGCACCCTCGAACTCGAAGCCCGATGCCATCAGGTAGCCGATGCAATCGGCCTTGCTCAGAAAGCGGCCCCGGTCGTAAGGATCGAGATAGATCTCCTTGCCCGATTGGTCGTACCGCAGGACGAAGTGTCCGGGCATGCCGATTCCCGATATCGGAAGCTCGAGTCGACGGGCCAGCAGGAGATAGATCGTCGACAGCGTGACCGGGATGCCCGCGCGTCGATCGAGCACGCGGTTGAGGAGTCCGTTGTCGGGATCTTCGTACTCCTCTCGATCCGGTCGGAGCCGCTTCTCCTCGAACAGGAAGCGATTGAGCTCGCGAAGCAGGGTCTCCCCACGCTTGCGTCGCAGCGTCGGTGCCGCCTCTTCCGCCCAGCGATCGAGCACCTCGCGATAGGCGCGCTCGTCGAACTCGAGCGGCCCGAAACGCGCGAGCTGAAAGGCGCCCGCTTCGAGATCGGGATCCCCTTGGCTCCGCTCCAGCCAGTCGATGAACTCGTCGGTCACATCGTCGAGTCGCCAGTCCTCGGCCAAGGCGCGCACCTGGATCCGCACCTTCGCCTCGGCATGATTGAGCGCCTCTTCGATGAGCGGAACCGCTTCGGCGCGGCACGCCTCGAGTTGCTCACGGGCCGTCCGAACGATCCCCGCATCCTCGTCTCCCAGCAAGGAGATCAAAGCGCGGATACGCTTTTCCACTTTGGCATCCATGGATGCCCCCAGCTTCTCAGAATTCTGTAAGTTAGTTATCTACCTTTGGCTATGGCATCCGTCCTTTCGACCGTTCTCAATGTATTCCATGAGTCCTGGGTCAGCAAGTCGAGCAGAAATCCAAGGAGCATCCCCCGGACGTCTCTGAGAAGCGCAGCTTGCTCAAATCACACATTCCCGCCATCCGCTCATTGTTGTGGTGTGAATCGGCGGGGAATCCCCGTACGGAAGGGGCTCGTTCAGAAGGCGGCTCGCGGGGAGCTCCTCCGAAGGCTCTCCGCGCGGTGACGTGACGAGGCCTGCCCCCGAGTCTCTGAAACGTTGCCCTCGAGTGACCCCGTCGAGTCGATGGGGACTCGCTCGAGCACTACCTTCGTCGGCCTCGTGGCCTCGACGTTCACCGGTACGGGCTGGGGCCCTCGGCCAGAGCCCTCACGACCACGACCGGCTCCTCGAGCTTAGGGATCGACCGCCGCAAGGCAGGTACTCGATCAGCGCGCGACCAGCAGCACCTCTCGTGAGCGGCGATTCTTCGACAGCGCATACTGAATGCGGTCGGTTTGATGGGCCTCCACCCGTCGCCCGGTGCCTCGAAGTAGCTCGATCAACTCGTCGATAGTCGGCGTCCCATCGGAGCGATAGGAGACGACCAGCGTCGATCCGGCGAATCGCTCGAACAGGCCTTCGAAGGACCGATGAACGCGGCTCCGATCGTTCCAGGGCGATCTCACCCGTTGCAGCTCGAGATGTCGAGATTGGTGATCGACGCGCTCAGGCCAACCCGACAGATCCGTCAGCCCTTCGAGGAAATGATAAAACCGGCGGTAGTCGACGCCCGCCGTTCGGGCGGGCAGATAGGGTGGATCGAGGTACACGAGATCGAAGTCTCCGGAGATCTCGGCGATGTCGCTCGAAACTGACCGGCAGAGTCGACGGCCTTCGAACACCGCGCCGGAGAGCTCCGCGGCAAAGCGGCGAAAGTGATCCGGGAAGGGTCGATCCCAGCTCGCCTTGTTTCCGAAGCTGCGAGCGACCGATCGTGTGCGCAGGTCGAGGTTGCGCCGGTGGAAGAGGTTGTAGGGGCGCTTGATCAGGCATGCCTGACAGAGCGCGGCAAAGGCGAGGTTGCGAAGGGGCTCGGAACCGAGGGCGTCGATACGAGGCACGATGCCATCGAGCCAGCGGTTCTCGTCGTCGGTGAAGTAGATTCCCCGAAAGGTCTGCGAGATGAATCCCTCAGGGGTCGACTCCAGACCGGCCAAGAGGGCCTCGACGCTCGACGCCGCGAGCCGCTCGCCATCGTTCTCGATCAGTGCGGCGCCGATGCGCCGATTGAACTCGAGGGCGTCGTTGTACGTGACCGCCTTTCCCAGCCGCTTGAGGTGCCAACCGACGACCCCTGTCCCTCCGAAGCCGTCCAAGACGGTCTCGAACTCGAGAGGTGCCAACCGATCGAGGATCCAGTCGATGAGCCGGACCTTGCTCCCTTGATAGCGAGTCGATGGAAAGGCAGAAGCAGTGTCACCGAACAAGTCTGGCTCGTACAAGACAGTCGCTCTCCGTGATCGGGCGGCGAAGCTGGTCGGAGGCTACGGCCCCGATGATCGTAAAGCAACCCTGAGTCTCTGCAGCCTCGAGGCTCGCCTCAAGAAGCACTCCGCTCTCACCGAGTCCGACCCGTGCCGCGGCTCGCCCTCGAGCCGCGATCGGCGCCTCTCTTGTCCCATCCCCCCGTTCGTTGACGCTGCCGACCTCAGCGCGCTAGAATCCCGCCTCGCGTGCCCCGAGCAGGCGCCAGATCGGCTCCACGAAACAACTCCGGTACACGAATCGAGCGACGATGGCGGTGCGAGTCCCACTCACGGCGACCGGTCCACTGGGCGCGGGCGTCACCCGAGGAGAGCGAGATGAAGAGCCTGACCGCCCTCCTTCTGCCCGACATCCGTGAGCTGATTCAGAATCATCAGCCTTCCGATCTGAGAGAGATCCTCGCCGATATCCACCCGGCCGACATCGCCGACATGGTGGAGACTCTCGAGGTCGAGGACGCCGCACGCCTGCTCGCGGCACAGTCGGCAGAGTTCATGGCTCGAATCTTCGAGCAGGTCCAGGAGGATCGCCAGCTCGCGGTTCTCCAGATGATGGGTCGCGACCGGATCATCGCCCTGATCGAAGAGATGGCTTCCGACGATCGGGCCGACCTGATCAAAGCGCTTCCCGAGCGGACCGTAGACAGCCTGCTGCCCCTGCTCGCCCAGGTCGAGCGGAACGACATTCGACGCTTGCTCTCCTACGAGGAGGGCACCGTCGGCGCCGTGATGACCACCGAGTACGCCTCACTCTCGGCAGATCTCACGGTCATCGAGGCCCTCAACAGTCTTCGCAAGGTCGCCTCGAACAAGGAGACCATCTACTACGTGTTCGTAACGGATACCGCTCGTCGCTTGGTGGGCGTTGTCTCGCTGCGAGAGCTGGTCCTGTCACGACCCGAGCAGCTCATTCGCGACATCATGACCTCCGATCCGGTCTTCTTGGCTGTCGACGAAAAGCAGGTCGAGGCGGCCCACATGATCGAGAAGTACGACCTCCTCGCGGTGCCGGTCGTGAACGCCGATCACAAGCTGGTCGGCATCGTCACGGCCGATGACGTGATCGACGTTCTGATCGAGGAGCACACCGAGGACACATTCCGATACGGCGCTGCCGGCGAGCCCGTCCGCTATGCGACGGCCAGCCCGTTCAGCATCGTGCGTCAGCGAATCACTTGGCTCGTGTTGCTCGTCCTGACGATGTTCGTCTCGACCTGGGCGCTGGCCGGATTCGAGCTGATTCTGAACCAGGTGGCCGCGCTGGCTTTCTTCATCCCGATGCTGATGGGCTCGGGTGGCAATGCCGCCACTCAGTCGTCCACGACCATCA
Source organism: Planctomycetota bacterium (assembly GCA_029260795.1). GTDB lineage: Bacteria > Planctomycetota > OFTM77 > OFTM77 > OFTM77 > OFTM77. The sequence goes on from JAJDCO010000135.1 coordinate 229,128, forward strand.
TTCGTGGCCTCGCGACCGGAGACGTGCAGATCGGCCAGGTCGGGCAGATCGTCAAGAAGGAGCTCATCATCGGTCTCACGGTCGGAGTCGCCCTGGCCGGCCTCGCGATGATCCGAGGATTCCTGGTCCCGGCTTCCCAGGCCAACGATCAGGTCCTCGCCCTCGCCTTGACATTGGGCATCACGATGATCTTGGTCGTCACCTTCGCCACCGTGTTGGGCGCGACTCTCCCCTTGGTCTTCAAGCGGTTCGGCTTCGATCCCGCCTTGATGTCCGGGCCCTTCATCACCTCGGTCCTCGACATCCTCACGATCCTCCTGTACCTGACGACAGCCGGACTCTTGATCCGCTTCTGATGGCCGCGAGCCCGGGCGTCGCTCAGATGGGCCAGACCAAGGGAATGGAGATCGAGGCCACGATCCAGAACAGAATGGCGAGCGGCAACCCGACCTTGATGTAGTCGCTGAACTTGTAGCCACCCGGTCCATAGACGAAGGTGTTCGTCTGGTAGCCGATCGGAGTCGAGAACGAAGCCGAGGCTGCGAAAAGGACCGCCATGATGAACGGAATGGGACTCACCGGTCGACCGAGATCGGCTGAGACTCGCTCGGCGATCTCGAGAGCGACGGGCGTCATCAGAATGGCGGTGGCGTTGTTCGAGACCAGCTCGGTGAGGATCGCGGTCAGCAAGTAGAGCCCACTGATCAGCACGAACGGCGGAGCATCGACGGACTGGACGACACCCAAGAGCTGGTCCACGATGAGAGTGAGCGCCTGAGTCTCACTCATCGCCTTGCCGAGCGCCAACATCCCCGCGATCAGGAAGAGCACCGTCCAGTCGATGGCCTCGTAGGCTTCCTTGAGTGTCACGCAACGCGTGATCACCATCGCGGTCGCACCCGCCAAGGCCACGACGACGATCGGTGCCTCGAAGCTGAGTGCGCCGATGACGCCGAGCCCGACCAGAATCGCCCAGGGAGCCTTCTTCCGTCGCACCACGCGACGCGCCACGCCCTCGACCAGGATGAAGGCTTCGGCCGCGCGCAAGTTCTCGATCGCTTCGGGGGTTCCCTGGACCAGGAGCGTATCGCCCATCCGCAGCGGTGCGTCGCCGATCTTCTCGCGGAGATGCGCCCCGCGGCGAAGGATCGCGAACACGACGACGCCGTAGCGTGCGCGAAACGAGATCTCGTTGATCGTCCGGCCCAGGAGTCGCGAGGTCGGCGTGAGGACGACCTCGGCCAGCGTCATCTCGACTCCGCGCACCTTCTCGCCGGGCCTCTCCTCCATCTCCTTTCGTCGCAGCTCGGGCAGGATCTCGACGCCATCCTGCTGATGGAGCTGGTAGATCGCGTTGACGTTGCCCGCGACGAGGAGCAGGTCCTTGGCGCGGAGCACCTCTTGTGGATTCGGGTACAGGATCGCGTCGCCGCGAATCAGCTGCAGGATCTTGAGGTCCGAGGACTCGCCCGACGTCAGCTCGGCGAGCTTCTTGCCGACCCAACGCGAGCGACCGAGGATCTGCACCTCGGTCAGGTACTCCCGAAGACCCGCACCGCCTGCGATGCCCGAGACCGTGGCGCGATCGGGCAAGAGCCGGCGACCGACGACCACCAGGTACACGACGCCGGTCGCGACGAGCAACAGGCCGACGGGGGCCATCTCGAAGAGGCCCAGCGGTTGCCCGCGAAGCTGTCGGAGCTGCTCGGAGATCAGCAGGTTGGTCGAGGTTCCGATCAAGGTGCAGGTGCCGCCGAAGATCGACGCATAGGACATCGGAATCAGAAACTTCGAGGCGGGCCTGCCGGCGCGATCGCAGACGAGGATCACGATCGGCAACATCACGACCACGACCGGCGTGTTGTTGACGAAAGCCGAGAGTGGCATGACCACCGCCATGATGGCGAGCAGCAAGCTTGCCTCACCCCGAGCGGCGAATTTGGTCAACCGCAAGCCGACGAAGTTGATGGCACCGGTCTTGGAGAAGCCGGCACTGACGACGAACATCGCACCGACAGTCACCAGGGCCGGATTGCTGAGCCCGTCCAGGGCGTCGGCGGGAGCGAGGATGCCGCCCAGCATCAGCGCGACGATCATCAGGAGACCGACGAGGTCGAAGCTGAGGATCTCGAGTGCCATCAGGAGCACGGCACCGACGAGCAAGAACAGCACGAAGCCGACGTCGAACGTGCTCGCGGCGAAGGCGACGGGCAGCATCACGAGAATCGGCTCCTAGCTTCGTCGGAGGACGAGCCGCTCGATCGCTGGGGACGTCACTCCGAGTGCGGCTCGGTTGATCGGTCGCCGAGCGTCAACCGGAAACGCCGACCGGCGGCGAACGCGGGTCGGACAATCGTCTACGGAGGAAGCACTTCTCGGAACCCGATCGGAATCCGTATATCCGAGCCTCTGGGCGCGCGACAAGGGAATTCCGAGGCCGCCTACTGCGAAGGCGGCGCGTCCCAGCTCAGACGATCGAGAAACCCGGGCGTCGGAGACGTCGACGGCGCGGCCAATGCCCGCCGAATCTCGGGCAATGCTGCCTCGGCGGCACGCTCGCCTTCGGCGATGAGCTCGGGCACACAAGAGAAGTCGAACCAGAAGATCTGCGAGACGTCTGGGTGGATCGAGTAGTCCGCCTCGGCCTGGTTGATCTCACTGATGTGCCGGGTGCCGATCTCCTCGGCACGGAAGATGATTTCGATGCCGGAGCTGAACTGATCCATCGGCTGCAGAGCCGGATTGAGGTTCACAGCCAGGATGAAGTCTCCACCCAGGCGACGGGCGACCTTGACCGGGACGCTGTTGATGATGCCGGCATCGACCAGCAGCCGATCCTCACGCGGAACGGGATGGAAGTAGCCGGGTATCGAGGAGCTCGCGACCAGTGCCGAGTGAAGGTCACCGGTCTCGATGACGACCTCTTCGCCGTGGATGAGGTCGAGCGCGGTGATGGCAAGGGGGACCTGAGCGTCCTCGATCATGGCATCGGGCACCAAGGCCGAGACGATGCGGTCGAGCAGGTCGTTGCGAAAGATCGCCTCACGCGTGAAGAGGTACTTGAGCGCCCAACGCTTCTTGAGCCCGAGGTAGATCTGCTCGAAGAACGACAGCTTGCGGCCGTTCTGCTGATGCAGCGAGCTCAGGCCGAGCTTCCGAAACTCGGGGCTGTCGAGATAGTCCAGGACGCGCTGGGTGATCTCGTTCGCGTCCGGCAGCATGCTGTACATGGCCGCCGCGATCGAGCCGGCCGAAGTTCCCACCAACGAGTGGATCGGCAGCCCTTCGCGCTGAAAGACCTTGAGCACACCGAGGTGCGCCAAGCCGCGGGCTCCTCCTCCACCCAGAACGAGGCAGAGGCGACGCGGCGAATCGAAGCCGGCTGGTGATGACGTCATGGAGTCTGATTCTGGAGCTTGGGTCGCCGGTCGATGATGCGCTCTTCCTTGAGCTTGGTCTCCATCCCCATGCGCTCGAGGATCTCGTTGAGCGGTAGGAACTCGATCCGATTGAAGCGAAGCTCGTGCTTCATCATCATCTCGCGTTCGATCTGCTCACGCACTTGATCCTCATCGGCGGTCGCCGTGAGAGAGAGAGCGAGCTCGAGAAGGTCGGTCTCGAAGGGATCCTCGTCCTTCTTTCGGATCACGATCTGCCACTCCTCGATCGCTCGGTAGCTCCCGAGCATCGTGGAGAGATCGTGCAGATTGACGAGGGTGCCCTTCACTTTCGAAGTGGCCAGAGTCTTGATGTTCGAACGTCGTTGAATGTCGGTCCCGATTCGAGGCATCGTCCGACCACAGCCCGGACAAGGCTCGTGAACGAGCCCTCCCTGGACGACGTCGCCGGTCCGATACCGGATCAGAACGCTTCCCCGACCTTCCAAGGCCGTGTACACGAGCTCGCCCGTCTCCCCATCCGGAAGTGGCTCACCCGTTTCGGGATTCACGATCTCGACCAGACCCACATCGGGATAGAGGTGGAAGCCGGTCGAATCGTCGCTCGGACATTCGGTCCAGCAGCAGCGTGCTTCGGTGAAACCGAGCACACTCACGACCCGGGGGCTCTGCGCTCCCATCGCCGTCAGGAGCTCGATCAGCCGGCTCTTGAGAGCCGGACTCACCATCTCACCCCCCAAGGCGACTAGCCGCACGAACGAGAGGTCCATGCCGGCTCGCCGAGCCTTGCGCAGCAAGTGATAGCAGTAGCCGGGAATGCCCATGATCACCGTCGGTCGGATTCTCGCAAAGGCGTTCAGGATGCCATCCGAGCCGAGGATCTTGCCGCCCCCGGTATTCAGGATGAGCAGGCCTTTCGCCAACCCCGAGAACACGACCTGCCAAAAGGCGAGGTGCGGAGCATACGGGAATAGGCTGACGCCGCGGTCTCGAGTCGGGTCGACCTCGAGAACATCCATCATCCGAGAGCCGGACTCTTCCAGCACGGCGATGTCGTAGAGCGTCAACGCGAAAGGGACGGGTACCGAGCTTCGGCCCGTCGTGAAGATGAGCGAGGTCGGTCGATATTCTCGACCGGCAAGCTCACGTGCAGCGGCTTTTCCATGACGCAAAGCATGCCAGCCCAATCGCATCTTCTGCGACCAGCTCGCATGCTTCTCGAACGACTCCGGCGTCGGCTGCAGGATGATGTCTCGGTATCGAGACGGATCCTCCGGCGTCGGCAGAAAGTCGCTCTTCTCCGTCAAGGGGATTCGCCTGAGATCTTCGGGAGTCCGGAGGATCGCGGGATCGAGTCGTTCTTGCTCGAAGAGATCACGATACCGCGGGCTGAAAGGCAGAACCTGTTCCCGAAGGAATCGCCGCAGCTTGGTCATCTGCAGTCGTCGGATTTCGGGAAGGGACAGTCTGTCCCAGCGGCTCGAGAGCCCGCGGACTCGTCTCATGAGAAGAATTTATCGTCGACCGGGATGTCGTGATCCTTCATGAACTGCAGAAGATTTTCGACGGGAATCCGGCGATCTTTCGACCCGGGCAACTTGTAACCCTTGAGCTTCCCGGAATCAAACCACTTGATCACCGTCTGGGGGCTCACGCTGCAAATGTCAGCAACCTGACCAGTCGTGAACGCCTTCTTCTTGCTAGCCATGCCTGAGTCCTCTTCCCTTGAGGGCACCTTCAGCACTCGACAGGATGCCGCCCGGGCTTCCATGCCGGCCTCGGGTCGTTCCATTCGTTCCCACGACACGAGTCCACTCGTTTTAGCTTCCACACCGGAGGCTTCTGCCTCGTCTCTATCGGCCAGAGACACCCCGGCGCCAAAGCTCTCGAACCGTTCGCTCGGATCCGAGTGGATCCTTGCATTGCGGCTCAAGGTCCTTTTCGAGCAAATGGAACCTCAAACTTAACGAATTGATCCCTACGGCCTGCAGGCCATCCAACGACAATCATCTTCTCGACTTAGGAGAGCTTTCTGACAGGAGAACTCTCGCGTAACCGCCTCCTCCGCGTGGTTCCTGTCACCCCACCCACCTTCGCGAACCGGATCTTCGGCCCGATTCGGCTCTCAGATTCCTTCTCGTTTTCGCTGTCCCATCACCTCTTGGGGCGCACCCTGAGGCTTGGCACCTTCTCCCGCCCTCGCACACCGTTGCCTCCCGGGAAAGCCCCTGATATCATTCCGCCCACCATCCCTTCATCCCCGTGTTCGAGGTCCCCATCGATACCCCGCCGACCTTGCGAGTCCAATGCGCCCTCCTCGTCGGCGTTGCCGTCCTCGCCGCCTCGTTCGCCCTGCCGTCCCTCTCCTCGGGCTTCGTCTTCGACGACGATTTCATCATCTACCAGGACGACCCCGGTCGCCCGCTCAACCACCTCGTCTCCGAGGGGCGATACGGCGAGATCTTGACGGTCAGCTATTGGTACCCGCGCGATGCCGGCCTCTACCGCCCACTCTCGATCCTGAGCTTCGCGATCCAGTATCAGGCCTCAGCCCCGGCCGTGCCCTTGCCCGAGGCGTCCGCTCGCATCTTGGGGGTACCGGCCGAAGACCTTCCGGCCATCACTTTGGGCACTCCCGATCCGCGCCCCTTTCACTGGGCCAACCTCCTGATCCACGCGGTGACCAGCGCCCTGGTCACCGCCTTGATTCTCCCGTTCGGCTGGCTGCCCGCGTTGATCGGCGGCGGGCTGTTTGCCGTGCATCCCGTGCACATCGAGACCATCAGCCTGGTCGTCGGCCGCTGCGACCTTCTGGCCACCGCTTTCGGCGCCCTCGCTCTCTGGATGCATCGACGAGCCGTAGTCGCCGGTCGGCCCCGCGCCTGGCATTGGGTCGGCATCGGGCTCGCCTTCTTTCTCGGCCTCGTCTCCAAGGAAGCGATCGCGCCGCTCCCCGCCCTCGCCTTCTCACTCGATTGGGCGCTGAGCGGGGCCGGTCCTTGGGTGACACTCAAGCGCCAGGCCCGGCTCTACGGGTTCGAGCTCGGGGTCCTGGTGGCCATTCTCCTCCTGCGAGGCTGGGTTCTCGGTGACTTCGTGCCCAGTGCCAACAACGTCCCCGTCATCGACAATCCTCTGGTCGAGGTCGATGCGCTGACGCGATTCGCGGGAGCTCTCAACGTCCTCGCGCTCGCCATGACCTCCCTCCTCTGGCCAGTCTCACAGTCGATCGACTACTCCTTCGATGCCGTGCCGGGTGTGGCACAGGGGCTTTCGACCTCAGGCCTGCTTGCACTCACGGCCACACTCATCGCCCTGGCTCTCGCCTGGCGAGCTCGGCGTGAGCGACCTGGCCTCCTCGCCGGCCTGCTCTTCTTCGCACTCGCCTACCTGCCCGTCTCCCACCTTCTCTTCCCCACGGGAACGCTCTTCGGCGAACGGACCGTGTACCTGCCCTCGATCGGCATCTGCCTCTTCCTCGGTACCGCGGCGGATTGCGTGGCGCGAAGCGCCGCCGGGAGATGGCTCGTCGGAATCGGCTTCGTGGCGGTGCTCGCCGGTTGCTTCGTCTTGGGAGGGTCGCGATATCCCGAGCTCCGCTCCGACATCACCGCCTGGCAATCGAGCGTGGAGGCGCGGCCAGGCTCGGCGAAGGCCTGGTTCAATCACACCATCGGGGCGATGAAGGCCGACGATCTCGAGGAAGCGGACGTCCGAATCGAGCGGGCATTGAAGCAGGCCGCCGGCCGGTACCCACGCGCTTTCGACATCGCCGGTGATATCGCCCAACGCCAGGCCGCCGAAATCGACGCTCGCCGCGACACCGTCGAGTCCCCCGAGCTGCGCGCCGAGCTCGACCGTCTCTTCCGAGCCGCGCTCGAGAAGGCCATCTCACGCTTCGACTCGATGATCGAGGCGGCCGAGTTCGCTCCCAAAGAGCAGAGAAAGTCATTCATCGAGGAGGCGACCGTCCGCAAGACTGAGCTTCTCGTCCTGTTGGATCGAATTCCGGCTGCGGCACAGCTCCTCGATCAGGCCGTCGAGCGCTTCCCCGATTCGGTGCGGTTCGTAGTCGTGCGAGCCCGACTGGAGCTCGAGCGCCGCCATCCCGAGCGTGCGGCCAGGCTCTGCGCCGAAGCACTGCGGCGACTGGAGAAGAGCCCGCCCGACAGGACCTCCGGCAGGGCGATCGCCACCCTGTCGTACTTGCTCGCCGACGCGGCCTCTCGTCTCGACGACGGTGACTCGGCACGAGTTTACTCGCTCCAAGCCGTACGCCGGGCGATTCTCGAGCGTGATGTGAGCTTAGCCACGACCTGGGCCGAGCAGCTCGATCCCTCCGTGCCCGAGGCCCAGGCCGTGGCGGCGATCGCCTTCAGCCTGGCCGGAAAGCCCGAAGCGGCGCGCGAGTCGGCTCGACGAGCCCGAGCGCTGGATCCCGACGATCCCCGGTTCCGTGCGCTGTCCAATGAGCTGAGCCGGTGACCGCGAACTCGGAAGAGTCTCGTGGCATCGCGGGCACATCACGTCTCGCCCTTCTCATCGGCTCAGCCTTGGCCTTCGCCGTCCGGATGATCCCGTGGCGGCTGACGGACACTCCCAATGGACCCATGCTCCCGGACGGCGATGCCTACTATCACCTGCGTCGAGTCCTGGACGGCATCCGCCACTTCCCGCACATCCTCGACTTCGACCGTTACATGAACTTTCCGGTCGGCGCTCCCCCCATCTGGCCTCCGATGCTGGACCGAGCCGTCGCAGCGCTGGCGCTGGTCACAGGCGGATCCGGAGACGATGCGGCGGCGACCCGACTGGCCTGCCTCGTTCCGCCCGTGCTCGGTGCACTCGCGGTGCTCCCGACTGCTTGGGTGGCAGCTCGGCTCGCCGGACCGGCTGCCGCTTGGATCACGGCGCTCGGCGTTGCGCTCCTCCCGGCACACGTCGCCTACTCTCGCTTCGGGTTTCTCGACCACCACGTCGCCTACAGCCTCGTGGGGATGAGCCTCTTGGCCCTGCTCGCGAGCTCAGGCCGGAACGAACTTTCCTCACGCCGATGGTGGCCTTGCGTCGGGGTGGGCGCGTTGCTGGGTCTGGGTGTCGCCTGCTGGCCGGGAGCCATCCTGTTTGCACCCCTGTTGGTCTTGGGTGCCATGACGAGCTGGCTTCCGGGCTCGCGGGACGGTGGAGACGGAGTTCGCCCCGTAGGCGAAACAGCGGTGAGCTTCGTGATCGCGGCCGTCGTGATGTGGCCCGACGCGGCGACCTCTCATTGGAGTCGACGGGGAGAGTGGACGATCACGACGCTGTCCCATTTGCAGCCCGTTCTCCTGTGCGGAGGCGCCGCTCTGCTGGGACTGCTCGGGATGTTGAGGTCGATGGCCCACCGTCGACAATGGAGGCCTTGGCGATCGATGGTGTCGATCAGCGCCATCCTGCTCTCCTTGGCGGCGGCCGCCTTCGCCACGCCTTCGATTCGTGCGGCCTGGGAAGCCGCTCGCCGCTGGCTCACCAAAGACGAGGACTTCCAATCAAGAGTCCTGGAGTCCTTGCCCCTCGTGCTCGATCATCGCGGCGCCTGGACCTTGGAGTTCGTCGGGGCGTTCTTGGGCTCTTGGTTCTGGCTGGCGCCCCTGGCGTGGATCGCGCTCACCCTGCGGGCTTGGCACGGCACGCGCATGGACCGAACGCTCTGGATCTGGTTCACGGCGCTCTCGATCCTCCTCGTCCTGCAGCGGCGATTCGGCGACTTGGCCGGGCCGCTGCTCGTGCTGGGAGGAGCGGTCGCCGTCTCGGACATGGTCCTCGCCTTCGGCGACCGACTCCGCGCCTCGATTCGTGTGCGAGCCGGCATCCTCGTGCTCTTCGCCACGGCGCTTCTCCTGCCCGGCAGCCTCCAGACGCTCCGGAGTCTCCGCAGCTCGGACGACCCGACCGCCCAAGGGCAGGTGTTCGCCGAAAGGCGGGAGCTCCTCTCGTTGATGCGGGCGCTCAGGGAGCGGAGCCCCGAGACGAGCGGCTTCCACGACTCGACGCAGCAACCCGAATACGGTGTGCTCGGCCCCTGGGACGTCGGTCACATCATTACGGCGGTAGGGAGACGCCCCGTCGTCTCGAACAACTTTGGTGACGACATCGGCCAGGAGAGCTTCCACGACACGATCGAGTTCTTCAGGACCGAGGATCCAGCGGTCGCGCTCGAGATCGCGACTCGGCGCGAGGTCCGCTACGTCGTCAGCTCGCTCTTCTACGTACGCGCTCTGACCGAGGACAAGCGGCGGCGGTTTCAGTTCCGGCTTCACTACGCCGATGGGCGAGAGCCGAAGGGGCCGTTCTTCACCGATTGGCGACTCCTCGCCGAGACGCGCTTTCCGGAAAAAGAGCCGGCAGCCGCCTTCAAGCTCTGGGAACGCGTCCCCGCAGCTCGACTTCGGGGTCGGACATTCCCTGACCAACCGGTCGTGGCGCAGGCACGGATCCGCACCAACCTCGGAAGGACGTTTCCGTTCGCGACGACGACGGTCAGCGACGGCGCCGGCGCCTACGAGCTTCGCATGCCCTACTGCAACGAGGCAGGTACTTGGGAAACGGGAGCCGTCGGAGCCATCCAGGTGCGCGCCCCTCGTCTCGGCCTGATGACCGACCTGGACGTGACGGAGTCGGAGGTGCTCGCAGGAAGCGTGCTCGAGGTCCCGGAGCTCGAGTAGGCGCGCCTCGACGAGCGGCGAGCTCGCCTCCGTGGGTCCGGCCGTCCGAGATTGATGTTGGTTGTTCGTCGCGCGATGTTGAATGGTGGCAACCGGGCTCGACGACCCAACCGCCGGATCGGAGGCGATCGCCGGCAGTTCTTGTGGCCAGGATGGGAAAGTTGATCATCGAGCGCTGGCTTTCGAACCTGCGAAACCTCCTGAGGCAGCCGGGCAACGGCGGTCTCGTCGGCTGCCTGATGTCATTGCTCGGAATGGCGCTCCTAGGAAGCTTGCCCGGCTGCGGCTCGTCCGAAGCGCGCAACGTGCTCCTGATCACGTTGGATACCACGCGCGCCGACCGATTCGGACGCACCGGATACGAGCGAGCCGGCACACCGGTCCTCGATGGGCTCGCCGATCGAGGGGTTCTTTTCGGGCACGCCTACACCACCACTCCGGTAACGCTTCCTTCTCATGTATCGATTCTCACCGGCACCTATCCCCCATTTCACGGCGTGCGAGACAATCGACGCTACCGCGCCAGCCGCCAGCTCGAGACGTTGGCGGAGGTCTTCCAGAGTGCCGGCTTTCGCACCGGAGCGTTCGTCGCCGCCTATCCGCTCGATGAGCAGTATGGCCTGAGTCAAGGCTTCGAGGTCTATGACGACGACACCGACAGCGACGGTGGTTTCAACCCGACGGACTTCCACTTCCCCGAGCGTCGCGCGCAAGCCGTCGTCGACGAGGCGGCCCAGTGGGTCGGAGGCCTGTCGACCCGCGAGCGTCGTCGTCTTAGTCGGGCGGGAGGGCTTTTCGCGCACCGCTCTCTCTCCCACGTTCTTCGAAAGCAAATCGCCCCGCCGACAGGCCACGAGGATCAAGTTGCGCGACCTGTCGAACTCCGTTCGGGTCTCTGTACCCCATGCACGTGCAAG